>NZ_MSJP01000106.1 GCF_014596525.1 Streptomyces sp. CBMA291 | reverse complement strand
GTACGGCCCAGGCCCGGCCGGGTACGGCGAAGCGCCGCCCACCGGCTGCTGCGGTACGGCCCCGGGGGCACCCCAGCCGGGGGGTACGGGCCCGGCGGGGGGCACGGTCGAGCGCGGGGCCGGTCCAGCGGGGGGCGCGGTCGCATGCGGAGCCGGTCCGGCAGCGGACATAGTCGCATGCGGGGTCGGCCCGGCAGCAGGCGCACTCGCGTGCGGAGCCGGTCCGACGGCAGGCGCAGTCGCGTGCGGGCCCGGTCCGACGGCAGGCCCACTCACATGCGGGCCCGGCCCGACGGCAGGCCCACTCACATGCGGGCCAGGCCCGGTGGACCGCGAGGCCGGATACGGGGCCGTCGGCCCGGTGGACGGCGGCGCCGGATACGGCGGCCGGGTGGATCCGTCGCCCACGGCGGGATACGCGCCGGGCCGGGCGGCGGTGGGCGAACCAGCAGGGGGCGTGGTGGGCAGCCCGGCGAGGGGCGGCCCGGCGGGCCGCCCGGCAGAAGGCGCGGTGGGCCGTGTCACGGGCGAGGGCGGGCCCGAAGGGACGGGTGGATGCCCGCCCCGCGGCACTCCCGCACCGGGACCGCCCAGGGCGTGACTTCCCACACCGGGCCCCCCCGCGCCGCCGGGAGCGCTCGTGCCGGATCCCCCCGTGCCGGGGTCACCCGGTGCGGAACCGTTCACTCCGGATCCTCCCGGGGCCCCGGTGGGCATGTGCGGTACGGAGGTCCCCGGCCCGGACAAGCCGGGTGCCGGGCCCGTCCCGGGCAGGCCCCCGGCACCACGCTCGCCGCCCGTGCCAAGCGCGCCCGGCACGCCCTCGGCCGTCCCGGGTGTCCCCGGCGCGGTCGTGGGCTCCGGGCCCCTGGGCGATCGCTCGGGCGGTGGCAGCGGGCCCCCCACTGCGTGCTGCATCCGGTCCCACTCCGTCTCGTACGCCTGATGTTTCCGGTGCGCCGGAACGTTCCCGCTCCCGGCCCCCCTGGGGAGAACGACCGGGAGCGCCCCCGGGTGCCCCGTGCGCCGGGGCACCCCGTACCGCTGTCAGCCGGTCAGTTCCTCGGCGAGGGCCCGCAGGGCCAGCCGGTAGGAGCCGATGCCGAAACCGGCGACCGTGCCGGAGGCCACCGCCGCGATGACGGAGGTGTGCCGGAACTCCTCCCGGGCGTACGGGTTCGAGATGTGCACCTCGATGAGCGGGGCGGTGCGCTGCGCGGCCGCGTCCCGCATCCCGTAGGAGTAGTGCGTGAACGCGCCGGGGTTGATGACCACCGGGACCGAGCCGTCCGCCGCCTCGTGGAGCCAGCGGATCATCTCGCCCTCGTCGTTGGTCTCCCGTACGTCGACGGCGAAGCCCAGCTCCGCGCCGAGTGTCCGGCAGCTCTCGACGAGGCCCCTGTACGAGGTGGCGCCGTAGATGTCGGGCTCGCGGGAGCCGAGCCGGCCCAGGTTGGGGCCGTTGAGCACCAGGACCGGACGGGGCTCGCTCACGCGGACACCTCGCCGTAGGCGGCGATCAGGACGGCCGGGTCGGGGCCCTCCAGGACGGTGGGCTTGCCGAGGCCGTCGAGCACGATGAAGCGCAGCAGGTCGCCGCGGGACTTCTTGTCCACCCGCATGGTCTCCAGGAGCTTGGGCCACTGGTCGCCGCGGTAGGTGAGCGGCAGCCCGACGGACTCCAGGATGGCGCGGTGCCGGTCGGCGGTGGCGTCGTCGAGGCGTCCGGCGAGCCGGCCGAGTTCGGCGGCGAAGACCATGCCGACGGAGACGGCGGCGCCGTGGCGCCACTTGTACCGCTCGTTCTTCTCGATGGCGTGGGCCAGGGTGTGGCCGTAGTTGAGGATCTCGCGGCGGCCGGACTCCTTGAGGTCGCCGGAGACGACCTCCGCCTTCACCCTGATCGAGCGGACGAGCAGTTCGGCGGTGTGCGGACCGGCCGGGGTGCGGGCCGCCTGCGGGTCCTCCTCGATGAGGTCCAGGATCACCGGGTCGACGATGAATCCGGCCTTGATGATCTCGGCGAGGCCGCTGACGTAGTCGTGCACCGGCAGCGAGTCGAGGGCGGCGAGGTCGCAGAGGACTCCGGCGGGCGGGTGGAAGGCGCCCACGAGGTTCTTGCCCTCGGCGGTGTTGATGCCGGTCTTGCCGCCGACGGCCGCGTCGACCATGGCCAGGACCGTGGTCGGTACGGCGATCCAGCGCACGCCCCGCAGCCAGGTCGCGGCGACGAAACCGGCCAGGTCGGTGGTGGCGCCGCCGCCGACGCCCACGATGACGTCGGTGCGGGTGAAGCCGGTCTGGCCCAGGGCCTTCCAGCAGTAGGCGGCGACCTCGGCGGTCTTCGCCTCCTCGGCGTTCGGCACCTGGATGGCGACCGCCTCGTAGCCCTGCTCGGCGAGGTCGGCGCGGAGTGCCTCGCCGGTGCCGGCGAGCGCCTCGGGGTGGATGACGGCGACCCGCTTGGCCTTGGTGCCGATCATCCCGGACAGTTCGCCGAGCAGCTGCCGGCCGACCAGTACCTCGTACGGATCGGTGCCCGCGCTGCCGGCTACCTGGATACGGGTCGTTCCCTGGTCCGTGGTCATGCGTCCTTCTTCAGGTCCAGCGCCGCGAGGACCGCGTCCGCGACCTCTTCGGGGGTTCGGTCGTCGGTGGCGACGACGGCTCGGGCGACTTCGGTGTACAGATGGCGGCGCGCCTCCATCAGCTCGCGCCACTGGCGGCGCGGGTTGACGGCGAGCAGCGGTCGCGCGGTGTTGAGGCCGACCCGCCGGACCGCCTCGTCGACGTCCATCGAGAGGTACGCGACGGGCCGTCCGGCGAGCAGGGCGCGGGTCCCGGCGTCGAGGACCGCGCCGCCGCCGAGGGCGAGGACGCCCTCGTGTCCGGCGACGGCAGCCGCCACGGCGGCCCGTTCGAGGGCGCGGAAGTGCTCCTCGCCGTCCTCGACGAAGATGTCGGAGATCTCGCGTCCCTCGGCGGCGACGATGTCGGCGTCGGTGTCCCGGTAGGGCGCGCCGAGCCGTTCGGCGAGGAGCGCGCCCACCGTGGACTTGCCTGAGCCCATCGGGCCGACGAGGACGACCAGCGGTCCGGCGGTCACCGGATGCGCAGGTTGTCGAGGTAGGACTGGACGTTGCGGCGGGTCTCGGGGACGCTGTCGCCGCCGAACTTCTCGACGACGGCGTCCGCGAGGACGAGCGCGACCATGGCCTCGGCGACGATGCCCGCGGCGGGCACGGCGCAGACGTCGGAGCGCTGGTGGTGGGCGGCGGCGGTCTCGCCGGTGGCGACGTCGATGGTGGCGAGGGCGCGCGGCACAGTCGCGATGGGCTTCATCGCGGCGCGGACACGGAGCAGCTCGCCGGTGGTGAGGCCGCCCTCGGTGCCGCCGGAGCGGCCGGTGGCGCGCTTGATGCCGTCCTCGGTGCGGACGATCTCGTCGTGGGCCTGGGAGCCGGGGACGCGGGCGAGGTCGAAGCCGTCGCCGACCTCGACGCCCTTGATGGCCTGGATGCCCATGAGGGCGGCGGCGAGCCGGGCGTCGAGGCGCCGGTCCCAGTGGACGTGCGAGCCGAGGCCGACGGGGACGCCGTAGGCGAGGACCTCGACGACTCCACCGAGGGTGTCGCCGTCCTTGTGGGCCTGGTCGATCTCGGCGACCATCGCCTTGGAGGCGTCGGCGTCGAGGCAGCGGACCGGGTCGGCGTCGAGCTTCTCGACGTCGCCGGGGACCGGGTAGACGCCGTAGGGCGCCTTGGCGGCGGCCAGTTCGACGACGTGCGAGACGATCTCGATGCCCGCGGCCTCCTTGAGGAAGGAGCGGGCGACGGCGCCGAGGGCGACCCTGGCGGCGGTCTCCCGGGCGCTGGCGCGCTCCAGGATCGGCCGGGCCTCGTCGAAGCCGTACTTCTGCATGCCCGCGAGGTCGGCGTGGCCGGGGCGGGGGCGGGTCAGGGGGGCGTTGCGGCCCGTCTCCTTGAGTTCCGCGGGGTCGACCGGGTCGGCCGACATGACCTTCTCCCACTTGGGCCACTCGGTGTTGCCGACCATGACGGCGATCGGGGAACCGAGGGAGAGTCCGTGCCGGACCCCGCCGAGGAAGGTGACTTCGTCCTGTTCGAACTTCATCCGGGCGCCGCGCCCGTAGCCGAGGCGGCGGCGTGCGAGGTGGTCGGCCACGAGTTCGGTGGTGACCGGGACGCCGGCGGGAAGGCCCTCAAGTGTCGCGACCAGCGCGGGTCCGTGGGACTCCCCAGCGGTCAGCCAACGCAACCTGCTCAACGATGCTCCTCTTGCTCGCGCCTGGGCTCTTCGACGGCGCGCCCGGGTGCGCGGCCCTGGCCCGCCGTCCCCGATCCTCCCACGTTCGGGGTACGCATCCGCCCTCCGGTCCAGTTGTCGGACGCCGAACGGCTCCTTCTGGCGGGCGGGCGGGGGCGGCTGGCCTGTTTCTAGCGGGCCGCGAGGGCTTCCTCCCCTGCGGCGCGCATCGCGGCGAGGGGTGCCCGGGGGACGCCGGTCATCTGCTCGACCTGGAGGACCGCCTGGTGGACGAGGAGGTCGAGGCCGCCGACGACCTTGCCGCCCCGGTCGGACCAGGCCGCCGCGAGGGGGGTCGGCCAGGGGTCGTAGAGCACGTCGAAGAGGGTGCCGACGGTGTCGGGGACGCCGGTCGCGAGGGCGTTGGTGGTCCCGGCGGGGGTGGTCGCGACGACCAGCGGGGCGGTGAAGGCCTCGGCCGCGTCCTCCCAGGCGGCGGTCCGCACCTCCACGCCGAGCCGGTCGCCCCAGCCGCGCATCTCCTCGGCGCGTGCCTCGCTGCGTACGTAGGCGGTGACGGGTCCGGCGCAGATCCGGGCGAGGGCGGCGAGGGCGGAGGAGGCGGTGGCCCCGGCGCCGAGGACGGCGGCGGAGTCCACCTTCTCGACGCCTCGCTCGCGCAGGGCGGCGATCATGCCGGGGATGTCGGTGTTGTCGCCGGTCAGGCTCCCGTCCTCGGCGAGGACGACGGTGTTGACGGCTTCCACGGAGGCGGCCGTCTCGCTGATCCCGTCGAGCAGCGGGATGATCGCCCGCTTGAGCGGCATGGTCAGGGAGAGCCCGGCCCAGCTGTCGTCGAGTTCCCTCACGAAGCCGGGCAGTCCGGGCTCGTCGACCTCGAAGCGGTCGTACGTCCAGTGGCCGAGGCCGAGCGCGGTGTAGGCGGCCCGGTGCAGGACCGGGGAGAGCGAGTGGGCGATCGGCGATCCCAGGACCGCCGCCCGGCGTGCTGCCGCCATCAGTTCTTCCTCGACTCGTTGAACTTCTCGACCAGCTTCTGGTGCTCGGCGTTGGTCTTGGTGAACTGGGAGGTCTTGCCGTCGATGGAGATGAAGTAGTACCAGCCGTCGGCGGTCGGGTCGACGGTGCCCTGCATGGCCTCGGCACCGGGGTTGCCGATGGGACCGGGCGGCAGCCCCTTGACGAAGTAGGTGTTGTAGGGGTTGTCGAACTTGCGCAGCTCTTCGAGGGTGAGGTCGAGCTTGCTCTGGTTCTTGATGTAGTTGTACGTCGAGTCGAATTCGAGCCCGCCGTAGGTCTGCGGGTTCGTGGGCTTGAGCCGGTTGTAGACGACCTCGGCCATCTTGCGGAAGTCGTCGTGCGAGGTTCCCTCCGCCTGGACGAGGCTCGCGATCGTGACGAGCTGCCAGGGGCTGTCGACGCCGAGGGCCTTCGCCTTGGCCTCCAGGTCGAACTTTCCGTACTCCTGGTTCGAGCGGCTGACCATCTTGCGCAGGACGTCCTCGGGCTTGTTGCCCTTGCCCACCGGGTAGCTCGCCGGGAAGAGGAAGCCTTCCAGGGGGTCCTTCACGTTCTTGTGGTTCTTCGCCCAGTCGGGGAGGCCGAGGGTGTCCGCCTTGGCCTTCGCGATGCCCTGGGTCGTCCCGGGGGCGAGTTCGAGCCGGGTGTCGATCTGCTCGTACACCCAGACGTTCCGCCGGCCCTCGGGGATGACGAGGTTGGTCTGGCTCGCCGGGTCGAGCATGAGCGCGACCGCGCTGTCCGCCGACATGCCCTTGCGCAGGGTGTAGACGCCGTCCTGGATGGAGAGGCCCTTGGGGTTCCGCCGCTGGGCGGAGGTGAAGGCGTCGACGCTCTTGACGACGCCCGCCTTCTTGAGGATGTTGCCGATCTCGGAGCCGAGTGCGGCCTTCGGGATCTCGACCTGGACGTCTCCGCTGCCGGTGCCCACGAAGTCGGGGACGGCGCCGTAGTTGTCCTTCCAGAACTGGTAGCCGAAGTAGGCGGCGCCTCCGGTGCCGCCGACGAGGACGAGGGCGACGACCAGACAGGCCGCGCCGTTCTTGCCCTTGCGTTTCTTGGCCTTGCTCCGGCGCTCGCGGTCGCCGCCGCGGGAGCCCCGGCCGCGGCCGGGCTCCTCGTCGGGGCCGTCCTCCGGCTCCTCGTCCTCGCCGGTGAAGAAGGGGTGCCGCTCCTCCTCGGGCTCCGGGCGCTGCTCTTCCTCCGGGGCCCAGTCGATCACCGGCTCGGGCGGCTGTTGCCTGCGGCCGGGCGGCTGGGGCGGCGGATAGGCCTCGGGAGTGCCGTAGAGGTCGGGGTTCTGGCCCCCGTAGGGGTCGGCCGGGGGTGTCCCGTAGGCCATCGCGGCCTGGCCGGTCTCCCAGTTGCCGTCGTACTGCTGTCCGGGGTTCCCGGGCGTGTCGTAACCGCCCGGGTACTCCGTCGCGTACTGCTGCGCCTGCTGTTGTTCGTACGCCTGCTGCTGCTCGTACGCCTGCTGGTACTGCTGCGTCTGCTGCTGGTACTGCGGATCGGCGTAGCCCTGCGGCTGCTGCGGGTGCGGGTACTGCGGGGCCTGCTGCCCGTAGGGGTCGGCCGCCGGGGCCTGTCCTTCGGGAGCGCCCTGGCCGTACGCGGGGTCGTAGCCGTGTCCGGCCTGCGCGTCCTGCCCGTACTGGCTCGCCTGTTGCGGGTACTGCCGCTGGCCTTCCCACCCCTGGTCCCCGTAGAGCGGGTCCCCTGGGTGCCACGGTTCGGAGCCGGGGCTCCGGCCATACTCAGTCATCGATCCCCAAAACAGCCGCGAGGCTTCCGGACGATCCGCCTCTACGTGGTGCGGCGGGTGTTCGAACACCCACCGCATCGCGCGGAACGTTACCGTATCGCGATCAGATGACCACTTCGACGCTCTCACCGGGAGGATTACCTGATACCCGTTCGGACTCAAGAGCGTTCTGAAGGATGATCACAGCGGCGGCCTGGTCGATGACGGACCGCCCCTTCTTCGCCTTCACCCCGGAGGCCCGGAGCCCCTGGGTCGCGGTGACCGTGGTCATCCGCTCGTCGACCAGCCGCACGGGCACCGGGGCGATGCCCTTGGCCATCTCCCGTGCGAAGGCCCGGACCTTGGTCGCGGCCGGGCCCTCCCGCCCGCTGAGCGAGCGGGGCAGACCCATGACGACCTCGATCGGCTCGTACTCCTCGACGATCGCGCGGAGCCGCCGGTGGGCGGCCGGGACGTCACGCCCCGGCACGGTCTCCACCGGCGTGGCGAGGACCCCGTCGGGGTCGCACGAGGCGACCCCGATCCGGGCGTCCCCGACGTCCACCGCGAGACGGCGGCCACGGCGCATCGTCACGCCGTCTCCGCCACGAGACGCTCGACGGCCGTCATGGCCTCGCCGATCGCCTCCGGGTTCTGACCGCCGCCCTGGGCGACGTCCGGCTTGCCGCCGCCTCCGCCGCCGAGGGTCTTGGCGGCGGTGCGGACCAGCTCACCGGCCTTGAGACCCCGCTCGCGGGCGGCCTCGTTGGTGGCGATGACCGTCAGCGGCTTGCCGCCCACGGTGGTGAACAGGGCCACGACGGCCGGACGGTCGCCGGGAATCCGGCCCCGCACGTCGAGGACGAGCCTGCGCAGGTCGTCGGCGCCGGTGCCGTCGGGGACCTGACCGGTGACCAGGGCGACGCCCCGGACGTCCCGGGCGGAGTCGACCAGACCGGCGGCGGCCTGGAGGACCTTCTCCGCGCGGAACTTCTCGATCTCCTTCTCGGCGTCCTTCAGCTTGCCGAGCATCGCGGAGATCTTCTCCGGCAGCTCCTCCGAGCGGCCCTTGACCAGCTCCTGGAGCTGGGCCACGACCGTGTGCTCACGGGCGAGGAAGTTGTACGCGTCCACACCGACGAGGGCCTCGATCCGGCGCACGCCGGAGCCGATGGAGGACTCGCCCAGCAGCTTCACCAGACCCAGCTGGGCGGTGTTGTGCACGTGCGTGCCGCCGCACAGCTCCTTGGAGAAGTCGCCGATGGTGACGACCCGGACCTGCTCGCCGTACTTCTCGCCGAACTCGGCGATGGCGCCCTGGCGCTTGGCCTCGTCGATCGGCATGACCTCGGCGTGCACCTCCAGCTCGCGCGAGAGGACCTCGTTGATCTTCTGCTCGACATCCCGGAGGACCGTGCCCGGCACCGCGTTCGGCGAGCCGAAGTCGAAGCGGAAGCGGCCGGGCTGGTTCTCCGAACCGGCCTGGGCGGCCGTCGGGCCGAGCGCGTCGCGCAGCGCCTGGTGGGTGAGGTGGGTGGCCGAGTGGGCGCGGGCGATGGCCCGGCGGCGGCGCACGTCGATGGACGCGTAGGCGGTGGCGCCCACGGTCACCTCGCCGACCTGCACGGAACCCTTGTGCACCGAGACGCCCGGGACCGGCTGCTGCACGTCGCGGATCTCGATGACGGCGCCGGAGTGCAGCTTGATACGGCCCTGGTCGGCGATCTGGCCGCCGCCCTCGGCGTAGAAGGGGGTGCGGTCCAGGACGACCTCGACCTCGTCGCCCTCGGAGGCGGCGGGCGAGGAGACGCCGTTGACCAGGAGGCCGACGACCGTGGTCTCGCCCTCGGTGTTGGTGTAGCCGGTGAACCGGGTGGCGCCCGAGTTGTCGGCGATCTCCCGGTACGCGGTCATGTCGGCGTGGCCGGTCTTCTTGGCCTTGGCGTCGGCCTTGGCCCGGTCCCGCTGCTCCTTCATCAGGCGGCGGAAGCCCGCCTCGTCCACGGAGAGGCCCTGCTCGGAGGCCATCTCCAGGGTGAGGTCGATCGGGAAGCCCCAGGTGTCGTGGAGCAGGAACGCCTTGTCGCCGGAGAGGACCGTGCCGCCGGCGGCCTTGGTCTCGGTCACGGCGGTGTCGAGGATGTTGGTGCCGCCCTTGAGGGCCTTGAGGAACGCGGCCTCCTCGGCGAGCGCCACGGTCTCGATGCGCTTGCGGTCGGTGACCAGCTCCGGGTACTGCTCGCCCATCGTCTCGATGACGGTGTCGACGAGGTCCTGGACGACCGGGCCGGTGGCGCCGAGCAGACGCATGTTGCGGACGGCGCGGCGCATGATGCGACGCAGCACATAGCCGCGCCCCTCGTTGCCCGGGGTGACGCCGTCGCCGATGAGCATGACGGACGTACGCATGTGGTCGGCGACCACACGGAGCGAGACGTCGCTCTCATGCGCCTTGCCGTACCGGACGCCGGTCAGCTCGGTGGCCTTGTCGATGACGACCTTGAGGGTGTCCGTCTCGTACATGTTCTGGACGCCCTGGAGGATCATCGCCAGACGCTCGAGGCCGAGGCCCGTGTCGATGTTCTTCGAGGGAAGCTCGCCGAGGATCGGGAAGTCGTCCTTGCCGGAGCCCTCGCCGCGCTCGTACTGCATGAAGACCAGGTTCCAGATCTCCACGTACCGCTCGTCGTTGACCGCCGGGCCGCCCTCGACACCGAACTCCGGGCCGCGGTCGTAGTTGATCTCGGAGCACGGGCCGCAGGGGCCGGGGACGCCCATCGACCAGTAGTTGTCCTTCTTGCCGAGGCGCTGGATGCGCTCGGCGGGGACGCCGACGACGTCACGCCAGATCTGCTCGGCCTCGTCGTCCTCCTCGTAGACGGTGATCCAGAGCTTCTCCGGCTCCAGCCCGTAGCCGCCGTGCTCCACCGGGGTGGTCAGCAGCTCCCAGGCGAGCTTGATGGCGCCTTCCTTGAAGTAGTCGCCGAAGGAGAAGTTGCCGCACATCTGGAAGAACGTGCCGTGCCGGGTGGTCTTGCCGACCTCCTCGATGTCCGGCGTGCGCACGCACTTCTGCACGCTGGAGGCGCGCGAGAACGGCGGCTTGACCTCACCCAGGAAGTAGGGCTTGAACGGCACCATGCCGGCGGGGACGAGCAGCAGAGTCGGGTCGTCCGCGATGAGCGACGCCGAAGGGACGACGGTGTGACCGCGCTCCTCGAAGAAGCTCAGCCAGCGGCGGCGGATTTCAGCCGACTCCATCAGTGGTCCTCATTCCGGTTGTACGGGATCGTGGGAATTACGTGCGGGGTGGGGTGCGTGGTGGAGCCGAGGGCGGCCCGCCGACGCGACGTCGGAAGCTCGCCGCCCCGGGCGGGGCCCGGCTCCGCGGGTGCGTCCAGACCGAGCGCCTCCTCCAGCTCCGCCTCCCGCTGGACCATGCCCGCCCTCACGTCGAGGGCGAAGTCCTTGAGGCGGTTGCCGGTTTCGAGCGCCTTGTTCGCCGCCTGGGACGCGAGGCTCTCGGGGGTCAGCTGCTTCAGCTTCCGGTTGACCTTGGTGGTGGCCCACACGCCGGCGGCTGCGCCGGCCGTGAACCAGAACGTGCGGCGGAACATCGCGGCTCAGCCTCTCTGCTTCCGGCGTCGCGAGGACGGCACGGTACGGCCGACGATCACAGGACGGCGCCCGGTCGGCGCCGGCGCGGCCTCGCCCCGGTCCCGGCCCAGCGCCTTGCGGACGCCGTAGCCGAAGGCCGCGACCTTGACCAGCGGGCCGCCGAAGGTGGAGGCGACGGTGGAGGAGAGCGCGGAGGCGTTGGAGGTGACCTCCTGGACGTCCGTGGCGATGGCGTCGACCCGGTCGAGCTGGGTCTGCGCCGAGCGCACGGTCGCGGAGGCGTCCGCCAGCAGGGGGACGGCCTGTTCGGTCACGTCCGCGACGAGTCGGGTGGTCGCCCTGAGCGTCTGCGCCAGCCTCACCAGCACCACGGCGAGGAAGGAGACCAGGATCGCCCAGAAGACGGCCACCAGGATCCCGGCAACCTCTCCACCGGTCACTCTGCACCGCTCTCTGCTGTCGTTGGGCCCTTGCGAAAATACGTCCTCCGACCCTATCGCGCCCGCGCTGTCCCGCCGTACCGCATTACCGCGCGTACGGCGGGAGTCACGGAATCCGCCGCCACGGAGCGCGATCGTTCCGGCACGCGGCGTGTCCCGCCGGGCCCCCGGGAACGCGGAAGCCCGCCGCTCCCCCGCCGGTGAGGGCGGGAAAGGGGCGGGCGTACACCGCGAGGGTGGTACTACGGCCGTGCTGGAATCAGCGGGCGTAGTACTCGACGACCAGCTGCTCGTCGCAGATGACCGGGATTTCCTTGCGGTTCGGGTCGCGGTCGAGGCGGAAGGCCAGGGCCTTCAGGTTGACCTGCAGGTAGCGCGGGGTCTCGCCGTCGGCGGCGAAGCCACCCTCGCGGGCCATCTCGAACAGCGGCTTGGTGCGGCTGCGCTCGCGGACCATCACGACGTCGTCGGGACGGACGCGGAACGACGGCTTGTCGACCTTGCCACCGTTGACCTGGATGTGGCCGTGGACGACCATCTGGCGGGCCTGGTAGATGGTGCGGGCGATGCCCGAACGCAGGACCAGGGCGTCGAGGCGACGCTCAAGCTCGACGACCAGCGCCTCGCCCGTCTTGCCCTCGGCCTTCTTGGCGCGGTCGTAGGCGCGGGCCATCTGGCGCTCGCTGATGTCGTACTGGGCGCGCAGACGCTGCTTCTCCAGCAGACGGACCTTGTAGTCCGAGTTCTGCTTGCGGCCACGGCCGTGCTCGCCCGGCGGGTAGGGGCGGGCCTCGAAGTACTTGACGGCCTTCGGGGTCAGCGCGATGCCGAGGGCACGCGACTTCTTGACCTTGGGACGGGACTGGTTCGGCATGAACCAACCTCTCTCATTGATACGAAAACGGCTTCACCAGGGTTAGGGGAGGTCGCATCCGCAGCCGGGAAACCCGCCTGGTCCGTACGGGACGGACCTGTCGGGCAGCCGCTCCCAGGTCTGGGCACATACGTGCAGCACGCGAACGACCCACCGTCGCTCCCGGGAATCCGGGGGATGATGGGTGGCCCGCGACACCTTCGAAGGTGCGCGACGCTCCTGGAAACCCCGCCCGAGGGCCGGGTCTCCCGCTGACTGTCCCGTTCTGGTGTGCCGACCGGGGCCGGACACGGGACGCAGCAATCCGGACCAGTGTACCGGGTCCGGTCGGCACTCTCGCACGGAGGGCCGACCGCCCTCCCGCACGGGGGCGGCCCCACTCCCGCGCGGAGAGCCGGGCCGGGGCTTCCGCACGGAGGGTCGGCCCCTCTCCCCGCGCGGAGGGTCGGCCCCCTTCTCGCGCGGCGGGTGTCAGCCGCCCTCGCCCCGCAGCCGCTCGCGGACCCGCTCCACCACGTCCGCGTACCGCGCCTCCGCCCCGTACCGGGTGGGCTCGTAGTACCGCTTGCCGTGGACGGTGTCCGGCGCGTACTGCTGGGCCGCGATGGCGCCCGGCACGTCGTGCGGGAACACATACCCCTGCGCGTGGCCCAGCTTGGCCGCGCCCTTGTAGTGGCCGTCGCGCAGATGCGGCGGCACCGAGCCCGCGAGGCCACCCCGTACGTCCGCGAGGGCGGCGCCGATCGCGGTCGTCGCCGCGTTCGACTTCGGGGCCAGGGCCAGGGCGATGGTCGCGTGGCTCAGGGTGAGCGCCGCCTCGGGGAACCCGATCAGGGCGACCGCCTGGGCGGCGGCGACGGCGATCGGCAGGGCGTGCGGATCGGCCAGTCCGATGTCCTCGCTCGCGGAGATCATCAGGCGCCGGGCGATGAACCGGGGGTCCTCCCCCGCCTCGATCATCCGCGCCAGATAGTGCAGGGCCGCGTCCACGTCGGAGCCCCGGATCGACTTGATGAGGGCGCTGGTCACGTCGTAGTGCTGGTCGCCGTCCCGGTCGTACTTCACGGCAGCCCGGTCGACGGTCTCCTCGACCGTCTGGAGGGTGATCTCCGGCTCACCCTTGGCGAGGGCGGCGCCCGCCGTCGCCTCCAGGGCGGTCAGGGCGCGCCGGGCGTCGCCGCCCGCGACCCGCAGGAGGTGGGTCTCGGCGTCCTCCGCGAGGGTCACGGCGCCGCCGAGTCCCCGCTCGTCGGTGAGCGCGCGGCCGAGCAGACCGCGCAGGTCGTCGTCGGTGAGCGGCTCCAGGGTGAGGAGCAGGGAGCGGGAGAGGAGCGGGGAGATCACCGAGAAGTACGGGTTCTCCGTGGTGGCGGCGATCAGCGTCACCCAGCGGTTCTCGACGGCGGGCAGCAGCGAGTCCTGCTGGGCCTTGGAGAAGCGGTGGATCTCGTCGAGGAAGAGGACGGTCTCCTTGCCGTAGCCGCCGACGGCGCGGCGGGCCCCGTCGATGACGGCGCGGACCTCCTTGACGCCCGCGGTGATCGCGGAGAGTTCGACGAAGCGCTTGTTGGTGGCCTTGGAGACCACGTACGCGAGGGTGGTCTTGCCGATGCCGGGCGGGCCCCAGAGGATCACGGAGGAGGCTCCTGCGGGGCCTCCGGCGCCGTCTCCCACGAGTCGGCGCAGCGGTGAGCCTGGCTTGAGCAGGTGCTGCTGGCCCACCACCTCGTCGAGGGTGCGCGGGCGCATCCGGACGGCCAGCGGGCTGCCGGCCGGATCCTTCTCCTGGCGTTCTTCTGCTGCTGCGGTAAAGAGGTCGGGCTCCACGTTCATGAAGCCTAGGTCACGGCACCGACAACGCGGGCGTCCGTCAGCTCGTCCAGAAGTCCCACCAGCGGGTCAGGATCAGCATGCCGATGATCCCGATGTGCAGGACGGGGAGGATCCAGGTGAACTCGTCGAAGAAGGTCCGCAGGCCCGAGGGGGCGGGGATCGCGCCCCGGCGCACGTTGTGCGAGGTCACGAACCAGAACATGACGATGGTGGCGACCCAGGCCAGGCAGCACCAGAGGCAGAGCGAGTTGATCTCGTACAGCGACTGGTACATCAGCCAGGTGCAGAAGCCGACGCCGAAGAGCATGCCCGCGTTGAGGCCGAGCCAGTACCAGCGGCGGTAGCGGGCTCCGGCGAGCAGGCCCGCCCCGATCGCGACGACCGCGGCGTAGGTGACGAGGCCGAGCATCGGGTTGGGGAAGCCGAAGACCGAGGCCTGCTCGCTCTTCATGATGTTGCCGCAGGAGACGATCGGGTTGAGGCTGCACCCGGGGGTGAAGTTCGGGTCTTCGAGAAGCTTGAACTTGTCGATGGTGATGACCCAGGCGGCGAGCACCCCGGCCGCTCCGGTGATCACGAGGAGCCAGGCGAGGCCCTTGCCCGCGCCGATGCCGTCCTCGCCGTTCCGGCCGGTCGCGGCCGGATCCACCGCTGCCTTCGTCATGTCGCCATTTCCCTCGCTCGCGGGCCTGTGGGGCAGGGTCATTGTGCCGTACGGGGCCGAGCGGGCACCGTTCGCGGAGGATAAGTGTGGGCGGCGTAAGGGAGACGTGGAGAGGGCCGGTCCACGCGCGCGCGTGGACCGGCCCTCTCCGACGGTGGTGGCTCCGTCAGGCCAGCTTGGCCTTGACCGCGTCGAGCAGGCCGTCCAGCGGGACCGCCTGCTGCTCGCCGGACTCCATGTCCTTGAGCTGGACGAGGCCCTCGGCGAGGTCGCGTTCCCCGGCGACGAGGGCGAGGCGGGCGCCCGAGCGGTTGGCGTCCTTCATGGCGCCCTTGAGGCCCTTGCCGCCGAAGGAGAAGTCGGCGGCGACGCCCGCCCGGCGCAGCTCGGTGATCTTGCCGAAGAGGATCCGGCGCGCCTCCTCGCCGATGGCCACGGCGAAGACGCTGGTGGCGGAGGGCAGGTCGAGCGTGACGCCCTCGGCCTCCAGGGCGAGGACCGTGCGGTCGACGCCGAGCGCCCAGCCCACCGAGGGCAGCGCGGGGCCGCCGATCATCTCGGAGAGGCCGTCGTAGCGGCCGCCGCCGCCGACGGCGGACTGCGAGCCGAGGCCGTCGTGGACGAACTCGAAGGTGGTCCGGGTGTAGTAGTCGAGGCCGCGCACCAGCTTGGCGTCGTCCTCGAAGGTCACGCCCGCCGCGGTGATCAGGGCGCGGACCTCCTCGTGGTACGCCTTGCAGGCGTCGCACAGGTAGTCGCGCAGGAGCGGGGCGTCGGCCAGCTGCTTCTGGACGGCCTCGCGCTTGTCGTCGAGGACGCGCAGCGGGTTGATGTCGGCGCGGCGCAGGGTGTCCTCGTCGAGGTCGAGGCCGCGCAGGAAGGTCTGGAGGGCCTCCCGGTAGACGGGGCGGCACTCCTTGTCGCCGAGGGAGTTCAGCAGGATGCGGAAGTTCCGCAGGCCGAGCGAGCGGTAGGCCTCGTCGGCCAGGATGATCAGCTCGGCGTCGAGCGCCGGGTCCTCCGCGCCGATCGCCTCGGCGCCGACCTGCGAGAAGTGGCGGTAGCGGCCCTTCTGCGGGCGCTCGTAGCGGTAGTACGAACCGGAGTACCAGAGCTTGACCGGGAGGTTGCCCGCCTTGTGGAGGTTGGCCTCCAGGGCGGCGCGGAGCACGGAGGCGGTGCCCTCGGGGCGCAGGGCGAGGCGGTCGCCGCCCTTGGTCTCGAAGGCGTACATCTCCTTGGTCACGATGTCCGTGGACTCGCCGACGCCGCGGGCGAAGAGGTTCACGTCCTCGAAGCCGGGGGTCTCGACGTAGCCGTAGCCGGAGCGGCGCAGCGGCGCCGAGATGGCCTCGCGGACCGCGAGGTACTTCGCCGAGTTCGGCGGGATCAGGTCGTACGTGCCCTTGGGGGCCTTGAAGGTGCTCACGTAGGTCGTCACATTCCTCGTCGGGGAGCCTTCGCGCTCCCGAGGCCGGAGGCCACGTCCCGCAGATAGGGGTTGGTGGCGCGCTCCTGGCCGATGGTCGTCTGGGGACCGTGTCCCGACAGCACCACGGTCGAGTCGTCGAGCGGCAGGCACACACGGGCCAGCGAAGCGAGCATCTCGTCCATGTCACCGCCGGGCAGGTCGGTGCGTCCGATGGAGCCGGCGAACAGCAGGTCCCCGGAGAAGAACACGGAGGGGATCTCCGCTGTCTCCGGCATCCTGAAGGCCACCGACCCCTTGGTATGGCCGGGCGCGTGGGCGACGGAGAACTCCAGACCCGCGAGGTTCAGCGCGGTGCCGTCGGCGAGTTCCCGTACGTCGTCGGGCTCCCCCACGGTCAGCTCGCCCATGAGGGGCATGCCGATGGAGCGGCCGATGCCCTTCTCCGGGTCGCTCATCATGTAGCGGTCGGCGGGGTGGATCCACGCGGGGACGTCATGGGCGCCGCACACGGGGACGACGGAGGCGACGTGGTCGATGTGTCCATGGGTGAGGACGACGGCGACGGGCTTGAGCCGATGCTTCTTCAGCGTCTCCTCGACTCCCCTGGCGGCCTGGTGGCCCGGGTCGACGATCACGCACTCCTCGCCTGCGGCGGGGGCGACCACGTAGCAGTTGGTCCCCCAGGCCCCGGCGGGGAACCCGGCAATCAGCACGTTCGTCCTTAAGTGTCGTCCGGCGGTGGGTGAGCGGGCCCCGGAAATCACGGGATCCAGCAGATCAGAGCCTACCGGCGGTGCCGCTTCCACAGCCAACCCGTATACGGTACGGGCACATCCGGCCAGGCCAGGAACACACGAACGAACAGGAGCGGATCCGGTGGTCAGCAGCGATCAGCGTCGGCGGCAGCTCGCCAGGGAGAAGTACGCACGGCAGCAGCAGCGACGGGAGGAGGACCAGCGCAAGGCGAAGCGGCGCACCACCGTCGTCGCGGCCGTCCTCGCGGTGGTCGTCGCGGCGGGCGGCGCGGTGTACGCGTCCGTGGCGCTGACGGGCGACGACGCCAAGGACAGGAACAAGGACGTCACCGCGGCGGACACGGTGGGCGACACGCCGACCTCGGCGGCTCCCTCGCAGAGCGAGTCGGCGAGCCCGGAGCCGAAGATGGCGATCGACGCCAAGGCGGCCTACACCATGGAACTCGCCACGGACCAGGGCACCGTCGCGATCACCATGGACGCGGCGAAGACCCCGCACACGGTGAACTCCTTCAAGCACCTCGCCGACAAGAAGTACTTCGACGGGACCAAGTGCCACCGGCTCACCACCGAGGGCATCTACGTGCTCCAGTGCGGCGACCCCAAGGGCGACGGCACCGGCGGCCCCGGCTACAACATCCCGGACGAGGACCTCGCCGCCCTCGGCGCACCGGGCAAGGACGGCACGGTCACCTACCGGCCCGGCACGGTGGCCATGGCCAACACCGGGCAGCCGGGCAGTGGCGGCTCGCAGTTCTTCCTGGTCTACAAGGACACCAGGCTGCCCCCCACGTACACCCGTTTCGGCACGTTCGACGCGAAGAGCCTGAAGGTCGTGCAGGACGTGGCCAAGGCAGGCGTCGAGGGCGGTGCGTCGGACGGCGCCCCGAAGACGCCGGTCACCATCGAGAAGGCGACCGTGACGAAGAAGTAGGCCGGGGGTCCTCGGCCGCGCGTCACGGCCGAATCTCGGTCGCGCTGGGAGCGGACAGCCGGGGCGCGGTTCGCCTAGATTGGCGTTGTGCAGCGTCGCGCCCTCGGGCCGCGCTGCGGAAGGCGGGCGAGGCCCGCCGGGAAACTGTGGACGATGCCCGGGGGGGACCACCCCACGACGGCATCATGGTGAGGAGGCGCTGTGAGCAGCGACCCGTGGGGCCGCGTCGACGAGACGGGCACCGTGTACGTGCGGACGGCCGAGGGTGAGAAGGTCGTCGGATCGTGGCAGGCCGGCACCCCTGAGGAGGCCCTGGCCTACTTCGAGCGCAAGTACGAGGGCTTGGTTGTCGAGATCGGCCTCCTCGAGAAGCGGGTGAGGACCACCGACCTCTCGGCGAAGGACGCCACGACGGCGATCGAGCACATCCGGCAGCAGATCGACGAGCACCACGCCGTCGGCGACCTGGCCGCGCTCGGCGCCCGGCTGGACAAGCTGGTCGGGACGGTCGACTCGCGCCGCGAGGAGCGCAAGGCCCAGAAGGCCAAGCAGACCGACGAGGCGCGTGTCGCCAAGGAGCGGCTCGTCACGGAGGCCGAGGAGCTGGCCCAGAGCGAGCAGTGGCGCTCGGCGGGCGAGCGGCTGCGGGCCCTGGTGGACACCTGGAAGGGGCTGCCCCGGCTCGACCGCAAGTCCGACGACGAGCTGTGGCACCGCTTCTCGCACGCCCGCTCGGCGTTCTCGAAGCGGCGCAAGGCGCACTTCGCCTCGCTGGACGCGCAGCGCGAGGACGCCCGCAAGGTCAAGGAGCGTCTGGTCGCCGAGGCGGAGTCGCTGTCGAACTCCGCCGACTGGGGCAACACGGCGGCCCGCTACCGCGAGCTGATGGCGGACTGGAAGGCGGCGGGCCGGGCTCAGCGCGAGCACGAGGACGACCTGTGGAACCGTTTCCGCGGCGCCCAGGACGTCTTCTTCGCGGCGCGCGGCGAGGTCTTCGCCGAGCGGGACGCGGAGCAGACGGAGAACCTCAAGCTGAAGGAGGACCTCGCCACCGAGGCCGAGAAGCTGGTGCCGGTGACGGAGCTGAAGGCGGCCCGTGCGGCCTTCCGTTCCCTCAACGAGCGCTGGGAGGCCATCGGGCACGTGCCGCGCGACGCGCGTCCCAAGGTCGAGGGCCGGATGCACGCCGTGGAGCGGGCGATCCAGGAGGCCGAGGAGGCCGAGTGGCGCCGGACGAACCCGGAGGCGCGCGCGCGTGCCGCGGGTCTGACCGGTCAGCTCCAGGACGCCGTCGAGAAGCTGCGCAAGCAGATCGACGCGGCCCGTGCGGCGGGCAACGACTCCAAGGCCGACAAGCTCGGCCGTGAGCTGGAGGGCCGTCAGGCCCTGCTCGACCAGGCGCTGAAGGGCCTGGAGGAGTTCGGCGGCTGAGGCCGTGACGACCGTGCGCGCGAGCGGCTGAGGCCGTGACCGTACGAGGAAGGCCCCCCGGTGCTCGCGCCGGGGGGCCTTCCTCGTACCGCCGTGACCGGCTCTACGGTCTGCGGGCCGAGGTGACGCGGTACACGTCGTAGACGCCCTCGACGCCCCGTACGGCCTTGAGGACGTGGCCCAGGTGCTTCGGGTCGCCCATCTCGAAGGTGAAGCGGGAGGTGGCCACCCGGTCGCGGGAGGTCTGGACGGCCGCCGAGAGGATGTTGACGTGCTGGTCCGAGAGGACCCGGGTGACGTCCGAGAGGAGCCGGGACCGGTCCAGGGCCTCGACCTGGATGGCGACCAGGAAGACGGAGGACTGGGTGGGGGCCCACTCGACGTCCAGGATGCGCTCGGGCTCCCGCGAGAGGGAGTCCACGTTGACGCAGTCGCTGCGGTGGACCGAGACGCCGCTGCCCCGGGTGACGAAGCCGATGATCGGATCGCCGGGTACGGGGGTGCAGCAGCGGGCCAGCTTCACCCAGACGTCGTCGACGCCCTTGACGACGACTCCGGGGTCGGAGTTGGCGCGGCGCTTGGAGCGGCCCCGGGCGGGCGGGGTGGCCTCGTCGATCTCCTCGGTGGCCGCCTCCTCGCCGCCGAGTGCCTGGACGAGCTTCTGCACGATGGACTGCGCGGTGACATGGCCCTCGCCGATCGCCGCGTAGAGCGAGGAGATGTCGCTGTAGCGCAGCTCGTGCGCGAGGGTGACGAGGGAGTCGCCGGTGAGGATGCGCTGGATCGGCAGGTTCTGCTTGCGCATGGCCCGCGCGATGGCGTCCTTGCCCTGTTCGATGGCCTCCTCGCGGCGCTCCTTGGAGAACCAGGCGCGGATCTTGTTGCGGGCGCGGGGGGACTTGACGAAGCCCAGCCAGTCGCGCGAGGGACCGGCTCCGGCCGCCTTGGAGGTGAAGACCTCGACCAGATCGCCGTTGTCGAGGGTCGATTCGAGCGGCACGAGCCGTCCGTTGACCCGTGCCCCTATCGTGCGGTGGCCGACCTCGGTGTGGACGGCGTACGAGAAGTCGACGGGGGTGGCGCCGGCGGGCAGCGCTATGACGTCGCCCTTGGGGGTGAAGACGAAGACCTCGTTGCGGGAGAGGTCGAAGCGGAGCGACTCAAGGAACTCGCCGGGGTCCTCGGTCTCCTTCTGCCAGTCGAGGAGCTGGCGCAACCACGCCATGTCGTTGAGGTGGTCGTCCTTGCCGCTCCTGGGCACGTCGGCGCGGACCTTGGAGGCACCGGCGACGGCCTCCTGCTTGTACTTCCAGTGCGCGGCGATGCCGTACTCGGCGCGCCGGTGCATGTCGAAGGTGCGGATCTGGAGTTCGACGGGCTTGCCGTTGGGTCCGATGACCGTCGTGTGCAGCGACTGGTACATGTTGAACTTCGGCATCGCGATGTAGTCCTTGAACCGGCCGGGGACCGGGTTCCATCGCGCGTGGACGGTGCCGAGCGCCGCGTAGCAGTCGCGGACGGTGTCCACGAGGACGCGGATGCCGACCAGGTCGTAGATCTCCGCGAAGTCCCGGCCGCGGACGATCATCTTCTGGTAGACGCTGTAGTAGTGCTTGGGGCGGCCGGTGACGGTGGCCTTGATCCGGGCGGCGCGCAGGTCCGCCTGGACCTCGTCGGTCACTATCGCGAGGTACTCGTCCCGCTTGGGGGCGCGCTCGGCGACGAGCCGGACGATCTCGTCGTACATCTTGGGGTAGAGGATCGCGAAGGCGAGGTCCTCCAGCTCCCACTTGATGGTGTTCATGCCCAGCCGGTGGGCCAGCGGGGCGTAGATCTCCAGGGTCTCGCGGGCCTTCTTCTCCTGCTTCTCCCGCTTGAGGTAGCGCATGGTGCGCATGTTGTGCAGGCGGTCGGCGAGCTTGATGACCAGGACACGGGGGTCCTTGGCCATGGCGACGACCATCTTGCGGACGGTCTCGGCCTGGGCGGCTTCGCCGAACTTGACCTTGTCGAGCTTGGTGACGCCGTCGACGAGCAGGGCGACCTGGTCGCCGAAGTCGCGGCGGAGGGTGTCGAGGCCGTACTCGGTGTCCTCGACGGTGTCGTGCAGCAGCCCCGCCATGAGGGTCGCCGGGTCCATGCCGAGTTCGGCGAGGATCGTGGTGACGGCGAGCGGGTGGGTGATGTAGGGGTCGCCGCTCTTGCGCTTCTGGCCGCGGTGCCAGCGCTCGGCGACCTGGTAGGCCCGTTCGACCTGGCGGAGCGTGGCCGTCTCGATCTTGGGGTCGTTGGAGCGGACGATCCGGAGCAGCGGTTCGAGGACCGGGTTGTACGGGGAGGAGCGCTGGACGCCGAGCCGGGCGAGGCGGGCCCGGACGCGGTTGGAGGAGCCGCCCGAGCGGGCGGGGGTGTGCGCGTGCCGTACGGGCGGGGGCGCCGGGGCCTCGGGGGCGGGGGCGGCAGGCGGGGGCCCGGTCTCCGCGGGCTTGTTCTGGGGCGTGCCCGTCCCCTGCGCGGCCTGATCGGCCTTCGGGTCGGGCTGCGCGGCGGAGAGTGACTGGGCCTCGTCTGGCAAGAGCGCTCCTCGTGCGGTTCCGGGGCCCCCGGTCAGGCCCGGAGAGCCCATCGTATCGAGCCCCCGGGTGCGCCGCTCACGCGCCTGGGCGTGAGCGGGCCGGTGCGGCCGGGGGCGCCCGCTCCGGGGTACCGGACCGGGGCATTCCGGAAAACGACGGGGGCGCTCTGGGGATTCCCCGGAGCGCCCCTTCGTACGGGCCTCGGTCCGTGTGCCGGACGGTGACCGACGGGTGTCGGTCCGTCCGTCAGACGGTGATCAGCGAGGTGAGCGGAGCCCCCTTGAGGGCGGGTTCGAGCCGGGCGCGGCCCGGCAGGAAGCCCAGCTCCATGAGGACCGCGACGCCCGCGACCTCGGCGCCCGCGCGCCGGATCAGCTCGATCGAGGCCTCGGCCGTCCCGCCGGTGGCGAGGACGTCGTCGATGACCATCACGCGGTCGCCCGCGTCCAGGTCCTCGGCGTGCACCTCGATCTCGGCGGTGCCGTACTCCAGCTCGTACGCCTGGCGGAGCGTGGCCCCGGGGAGCTTGCCGGCCTTGCGGACCGGGATGAAGCCCAGGCCCGCGCGGACGGCCACCGGGGCGGCCAGGATGAAGCCGCGGGCCTCCAGGCCGACGATCTTCGTGGCGCCGTGCGCGGAGCACAGCTCGGCGAGGACGTCGGTGAGGGCCGTGAAGGCCTCCGGGTCCGCGAGCAGCGGCGTGATGTCCTTGAACAGCACGCCCGGCTTCGGATAGTCGGGGACGTCACGGATACGGCTGAGCAGGAGCCGGGTGACGTCCTGGGCCCCGGCGGTCATCCTCGGCGCTCCTGGGTGCTGCGGCGGCCCTGCTGGGGGCCGACCACGGCGGCTTCGGCCCCTTCGTCGAGCGGGCCGTCCGCGGCGTCGAAGGACTCGCCCTTGGCCGCGGCGCTCGCCCGCTTGGCGAGGATGCGCTTGCGCAGGGCCTTGATCGACGGTTCGCGCTCCTTGAGGTCGGCGACCAGCGGGGTGGCGATGAAGATCGAGGAGTACGCACCGGCGGCGAGGCCGACGAACAGCGAGAGCGAGATGTCGTTGAGCATGCCCGCGCCGAGGACGCCGCCGCCGATGAAGAGCAGTCCCGCGACCGGGAGCAGCGCGACGACGGTGGTGTTGATCGAACGGACCAGGGTGCCGTTGATCGAACGGTTGGCCAGCTCGCTGTAGGTGAAGCGGGTCTGCTTGGTGATGTCCTTCGTCGACTCCTTGAGGGAGTCGAAGACCACGACGGTGTCGTAGAGCGAGTAGCCGAGGATCGTCAGCAGACCGATGACCGTACCCACGGTGACCTCGAAGCCGACCAGCGAGTAGACGCCGACGGTGATCGTGAGGTCGTGGATGAGGGCGACGAGGGCCGCGATCGCCATCCGCCACTCGAAGGCGATGGCCAGGTAGATCACCACGAGGATCATGAAGACCCCCAGGCCGGTCCAGGCCTTGTTGGCGATCTGCTCGCCCCAGCTGGGGCCGACCAGCTCGGCCGCGATCTTGTCCTCGGCGACGCCGAGTTCCTTGGCCAGATCGGCGCGGACCTTGTCGGACTGCTCGGTGTCGAGGCCGCCGACCTGGATGCGCAGGGAGCCGTTGCCGAGCTTCTGGACGATCGCGTCGTGGCCGGAGGCCTCTTCCGCGAACTCCTGGGCCTGGCTGACGGAGACTTCCGACTTCGGGGTGGTGAAGACGGCGCCGCCCTGGAACTCGATGCCCATGTTGATGCCGCGGACGGCCAGGGCGACGATGGCGGTGATGGTGATCAGGATGGACAGGCCATACCAGATCTTGCGGTTGCCGATGAAGTCGTAGCCGACCTCACCGCGGTGGAGCCGGGCGCCGAGATCTCCGAGCTTCGACATCTCACGCCTCCTTCGGGTCGACAGGGCCAGAGGCGGTGGCACGGCGGGTACGGCGCAGCGGCGGCTTGGCGCCGAGGCGCTTCGGGTCCAGACCGGACCAGGCGTGGCCGTTGCCGAAGAACTTGGTCCGGGCCAGGAGCGTCATGACCGGCTTGGTGAAGAGGAAGACCACGACGATGTCGAGCAGGGTGGTCAGGCCGAGCGTGAACGCGAAGCCCTGGACCTTGCCGACGGTGACGATGAAGAGCACGGCCGCGGCCAGGAACGACACGAAGTCGGAGACCATGATGGTGCGGCGGGCGCGCGGCCAGGCGCGCTCGACGGCCGGGCGGAGCGTGCGGCCCTCGCGGAGTTCGTCGCGGATGCGCTCGAAGTAGACGATGAACGAGTCCGCGGTGATGCCGATGGCGACGATGGCGCCGCAGACGGCCGGCAGGTTCAGCGCGAAGCCGATGGCCGGGCCGAGCAGGGCCATGATCACGTAGGTGAGCAGCGCGGAGACGCCGAGGCTGAGGATGGCGATCATCGACAGGCCGCGGTAGTAGGCGACCAGGTAGACGATGACGAGCGCCAGGCCGATGGCACCGGCGATGAGACCGGCTTCGAGCTGGTCGCCGCCGAGCGCGGCGGTGACGGTGTCGACGCTCTGGGTCTGGAAGGAGAGCGGCAGGGCGCCGTAGGACAGGATGTTGCCGAGGTCCTGGGCGGACTGCTGGTTGAAGCTGCCGGAGATCTCGGCGCTGGCGCTCAGCGTCTGGCGCACCGAGGGGGCCGAGACGACCTCGCCGTCGAGGACGATCGCGAAGCGGTTCTGCGGGTCGGCCTGGGCGGACAGCTTGCTGGTGATCGCCTGGAACTTCTTGGAGCCGGCGCCCGTGAAGTCCATGGTGACGATCCACATGCCGCGCTGCTGGTCGAAGACGCCCTTGGCGTCGTCGACGTCACGGCCCTCGACCTCGGCCGGGCCGAGGAGGTACTTCGACCAGACGCCGGGCTGGTCCTCGCCGCAGGCGACGGCGGGCTGCTCGGGCTTGACGCCCTGGCCGACGGCGGCGCGCTGCTTCGGGTCGAGGCAGTTCAGCTCGGTGAACTTCTTCTCCAGGGCCGCGGTGGCCGGGTCGGCCGTCGGGGCCGGGGCCGTCGGGGCGGTGCCGGTGGGGACCGGGGTCGCGGCGGCCGAGGGGGTGCCGGTGGGGCTCGGGGCCTTGAGGGCGTCGGTGAGCGCGCGGCCCTGGGTGGCGCCGGTCGTCGGGGTCTTGCCGTCGGCGGCGGCGCCGGTGGCGGAGGCGGACGGCTTCGGCGTGGCCGGAGCGGTCGTGGGGGAACCGGAGGCGGCGGGCGCCGGAGCGGGTCCGCCGTTCGTCACCGCGAGAACGGGCCGGAAGTAGAGCTGGGCGGTGGTGCCGACCTGCTCACGGGCCTGCTTCTCGTTCGTCCCGCGAGGGATGTTGACGATGATGTTCTCGCGGCCCTGCGTCTGGACCTCGGCCTCGGAGACACCCAGACCGTTGACACGGCGCTCGATGATGTCGACCGCGGTGTTCATGTTGGTCTCGTTGACCGCCGACTCCTGGCCGGGCTCCGCCTTGGCCTTGAGCGTGATCGACGTACCACCGGCGAGGTCGATGCCCAGGCGCGGGGTGGTGTGCCCCGACCAGAACATGCCGCCGGTGAGTGCGACCATGGCGATCAGGATGAGTGCCAGGGCGCGGCCCGGCCGGCTCTGTCCCCCCGCCGGCCTTCGGCCCTTCTTCGGTGCTGCCACCTGTCGTATCTCCCTGTCCAACCGCCCCGCGCCGGGTATGCGCGGGACGGCCACGAAGTGTGTGTGGGGACCATCCCCCGCAGACGTGGAACCGTTCCCGGGGGCCGCGCGCGCCGATCGGCGCGCGCGGTTCGTCCCCCGACCGCGACTACTTCGCGTCGGCCTCGCCGTCGGTCTTGCCGTCCTTCTGCCCCTCGGCGCCGGCCTCGTCCGACTTCTTCGTCAGATCGGCCTTGGGCGCCGCGTCCTCGGCCTCGGTGAGCGAGGAGGCGTCGTCCGGGACGACGGTGTCGGCGTCGGACGCCTCTTCGCTGTCGTCGTCGCCGTGGACGATCCGGTTGTACTCGGAGTCCTCGAGGACCGCGCCGATCGAGTTCTTCGCGTAGACGGCGTGCACGCCGGGCGCGACCTCAAGGAGGACGGTCTCGTCGCCGATCTCCTTGACCGTGGCGTACATTCCCCCGATCGTCCGCACGCCGGTGCCAGGCTGCATCTCGTTGCGCATCTGCGCGGCCTGCTGCTGCTTCTTCTTCGCGGAGCGGGTCATCAGGAACATCGCCCCGATGAGCACGATGAACGGGAGGAGCATGCCGATGTTATTCACGGGACGGAAATCCTTCGCACGGTCACGGAGAACCCGCGGCCTGGTCTTCGGGGGTGGGCGCGCCGACCGGAAAGGGCGGCATCGGCGGAGTCTAGGCGAGTCCGCATCGATGGAACAACGTCCAGCATCGCACCGTGGTTCCTGTCCGGGCGAGTGTCCGCACCGTCACGCCCCGAAGAGACCTTGTTGTCCGCTTCCCGGTCCCGCCGGGCCCGCTGCCTGCGGCGGAACCAGTCCGAGGTGGGCCCAGGCCGCGGGAGTGGCGACCCGACCACGGGGCGTACGGGCGAGGAGGCCCTCCCGTACGAGGAAGGGTTCGGCGACCTCCTCGACGGTCTCGCGCTCCTCCCCCACGGCGACGGCGAGGGTGGAGAGTCCGACGGGGCCGCCGCCGAAGAGCTTGAGGAGGGCTTCGAGGACGGCCCGGTCGAGCCGGTCGAGGCCGCGTCCGTCGACCTCGTAGACGCTGAGGGCGGCCTCGGAGATCTCCCGGGTGATGACGCCGTCCGCCTTGACCTGCGCGTAGTCGCGGACCCTGCGCAGGAGGCGGTTGGCGATCCGGGGGGTGCCGCGGGAGCGGCCGGCGATCTCGGCGGCGCCCGCGGTGTCGATGGCGACGTCGAGGAGTCCGGCGGAGCGGTGGACCACGCGCCGGAGTTCCTCGGGGGCGTAGAACTCCATGTGGCCGGTGAAGCCGAAGCGGTCGCGCAGCGGGGGCGGCAGGAGTCCGGCCCGGGTGGTGGCGCCGACCAGGGTGAACGGCGGGAGTTCGAGCGGGATGGCGGTGGCGCCGGGGCCCTTGCCGACGATGACGTCGACGCGGAAGTCCTCCATCGCCATGTAGAGCATCTCCTCGGCGGGCCGGGACATGCGGTGGATCTCGTCGAGGAAGAGGATCTCGCCTTCCTGGAGGGAGGAGAGGATCGCGGCGAGGTCTCCGGCGTGCTGGATGGCGGGGCCGGAGGTGATGCGGATGGGGGCGCCCATCTCGGCGGCGATGATCATCGAGAGGGTGGTCTTGCCGAGGCCGGGGGCGCCGGAGAGCAGCACGTGGTCGGCGGTGGCACCGCGCTGGCGGGCGGCCTTGAGGACCAGGTCGAGCTGGCCTCGGACCTTCTCCTGGCCGATGAACTCGCCGAGGTCCTTGGGGCGCAGGGCCGCCTCGACGGCCTGGTCGTCGCCTTCGGCGGCGGCGCCGACGAGTCGCGCCTCGGCTTCGGCGGCCTCGGCGGCGGTGTCGTCGTCCCAGTTCACGGTGGATGCCTTCTCGTTCGTGCGATGCGTACGGCCCGGTGGGGGCCGGGGCTCAGCGGGTCCGGTTGAGGGTCTGAAGGGCGGCGCGGAGCAGCTGCGGTACGGGGGCGGTGCCGGTCTCGGCGAGGGCGGCCTCGGCCTGCGGGGTGACGGCGCTCACGGCTTCCTCCGCCTCGCGGCTCGCGTAGCCCAGGCCGATCAGGGCGGCGGCCAGCTGCTCGGTCCAGGGGGCGGGTCCGGTGGCGGCGGCGCGCTGGGCGCCGACCATGCCGCTGCTGCCGAGCGGGGAGCCGAGTTTGTCCTTCAGTTCGAGGAGGAGTTTCTGCGCTCCCTTCTTGCCGATGCCGGGGACGGCGGTGAGGGCCTTCTCGTCTCCGGTGGAGACGGCGAGGCGCAGGGCGTCGGGGCTGTGCACGCCGAGCATGGCCTGGGCGAGGCGGGGGCCGACGCCGCTGGCGGTCTGGAGCAGCTCGAAGACCTGCCGCTCGTCGTCGTCGGCGAAGCCGTACAGGGTGAGGGAGTCCTCGCGGACGACGAGGGAGGTGGCGAGCCGGGCCTCCTCGCCGATCCGCAGTCCGGCGAGGGTGGCGGGGGTGCACTGGACGGCCATGCCCACGCCGCCGACCTGGATCACGGCCGTGGTGGGGGCGAGGGCGGCGACCTGGCCGCTGACGAAGGCGATCATCGGGTCCGGCCTTTCACGGCGGAGGGCTGCCGGGCGGCCGCCTGCTGGAGGCGGCTCTGGGCGACGGCCTGCTGGAGGCGGTTCTTGGCGGGGGCGCGCCAGATGTGGCAGATGGCGAGGGCGAGGGCGTCGGCGGCGTCGGCGGGCTTGGGCGGCTCGGGGAGTCGCAGGAGCCGGGTGACCATGGCGCCGACCTGGTCCTTGTCGGCGCGTCCGCTGCCGGTGACGGCGGCTTTGACCTCGCTGGGGGTGTGCAGGGCTACGGGGATGCCCCGGCGGGAGGCGCAGAGCATGGCGACGGCGCTGGCCTGGGCGGTGCCCATCACCGTCCGTACGTTGTGCTGGCTGAACACCCGCTCCACGGCTACGAGTTCGGGCGAGAAGCGGTCGAGCCACTCTTCTATGCCGCGTTCGATGCCGACCAGCCGGGGGCCGATGTCGTCGTCCGCCGCCGTACGGATCACGCCCACGCCGAGCATGGCGAGGGGGCGTCCGGCGACGCCTTCGACCACGCCGACGCCGCACCGGGTCAGTCCGGGGTCCACCCCGAGGACGCGCACGCCGCCCCCCTTTCTTCGCTCATCTGTTTGCAGGCTATCGGGTGGCACCGACAACGCAGCGGGCCGACGGGGGTGTGTCCCCGTCGGCCCGCTGCGAAACGGCCTGACCGGATGCGATCAGCCGCCATCAGACGTGATCAGGCACAGCCAGACATGACAGCCAGACATGATCGTCGCAATCACTCTCGATCGCGAGTGATCAGGCGTCGACCTTGGCCATGACCTCGTCGCTGACGTCGAAGTTGGCGAAGACGTTCTGCACGTCGTCGCTGTCCTCCAGCGCGTCGATCAGCTTGAAGATCTTGCGCGCGCCCTCCTCGTCCAGCTCGACCTGCATGGTCGGGACGAAGCTGGAGTCGGCCGAGTCGTAGTCGATGCCGGCCTCCTGGAGCGCGGTGCGCACCGCGACCAGGTCGGTGGCCTCGCTGATGATCTCGAACGACTCGCCGAGGTCGTTGACCTCCTCGGCGCCCGCCTCAAGCACCGACTCCAGGACGTCGTCCTCGGACAGCTCGCCCTTGGGGAGCACGACGACGCCCTTGCGGTTGAACAGGTACGAGACCGAGCCCGGGTCGGCCATGGAGCCGCCGTTGCGGGTCATGGCCACGCGCACGTCGGAGGCGGCGCGGTTGCGGTTGTCGGTGAGGCACTCGATGAGCACCGCGACACCGTTCGGACCGTAACCCTCGTACATGATCGTCTCGTAGTCGGCGCCACCGGCTTCGAGACCGGCACCGCGCTTGAGCGCGGAGTCGATGTTCTTGTTCGGGACCGACTGCTTCTTGGCCTTCTGGACGGCGTCGAACAGCGTCGGGTTGCCGTCCAGGTCGGCGCCGCCGGTGCGGGCCGCGACCTCGATGTTCTTGATCAGCTTCGCGAAGAGCTTGCCGCGCTTGGCGTCGATCACGGCCTTCTTGTGCTTCGTCGTAGCCCATTTAGAGTGGCCGGACATCTGCCTGTCTCCTTCGCGTAACCCACTTCATGAACGAACGGAGAGATCCTACCGGGATAGCGTCACCGTTCCGTGCTCACCATGTCCACGAAGAGTTCGTGGACGCGGTGATCGCCGGTCAGCTCGGGATGGAACGAGGTCGCGAGGATCCGGCCCTGCCGGACGGCGACGATGTGGCCCTCGTGCTCGGCGAGCACCTCGGTGCCGGCACCGACGGACTCCACCCAGGGGGCACGGATGAAGACGCCCTCGACGGGGGTGTCTATTCCCTCGACGGCGACGGACGCCTCGAAGGACTCGTTCTGGCGCCCGAAGGCGTTGCGGCGGACGATCATGTCGATGCCGCCGAAGGTTTCCTGGCCCGAACGCGGGTCGAGGATCTTGTCCGCGAGCATGATCAGACCGGCGCAGGTGCCGTAGACCGGCATTCCGGCCGCGATCCGCTCGCGGATCGGCTCCATCAGACCGAAGAGCACGGCCAGCTTGGAGATGGTGGTGGACTCGCCGCCGGGGATGACCAGGCCGTCGACCTCGGCGAGTTCCTCGGGGCGCCTCACCGGCCTGGCCACGGCGTCCGCCGCGGCCAGGGCGATCAGATGCTCCCGTACATCGCCCTGGAGGGCCAGGACACCGATCACGGGGGTGCTGCTCATCGCTGGTTACCAGCCCCGGTTGGCGTAGCGCTCGGACTCGGGGAGGGTGTCGCAGTTGATGCCGACCATGGCCTCGCCCAGGTTGCGGGAGGCGTCCGCGATGACCTTCGGGTCGTCGTAGAAGGTGGTGGCCTTCACGATGGCGGCGGCGCGCTTGGCCGGGTCGCCCGACTTGAAGATGCCGGAGCCGACGAAGACGCCCTCGGCACCGAGCTGGCGCATCAGCGCGGCGTCGGCGGGGGTGGCCACACCACCCGCGGAGAACAGCACGACGGGCAGCTTGCCCAGCTCGGCGACCTCCTTGACCAGCTCGTACGGGGCGCGCAGCTCCTTGGCGGCGGCGAACAGCTCGTTGTTGTCGTAACCGCGCAGCCGGGCGATCTCGTTCTTGATCTGGCGCAGGTGGCGGACGGCCTCGACGACGTTGCCGGTGCCGGCCTCGCCCTTGGAGCGGATCATGGCCGCGCCCTCGGCGATGCGGCGCAGGGCCTCGCCCAGGTTGGTGGCGCCGCAGACGAAGGGGGTCGTGAAGGCCCACTTGTCGGAGTGGTTGACCTCGTCGGCCGGGGTGAGGACCTCGGACTCGTCGATGTAGTCGACGCCGAGCGACTGGAGGACCTGGGCCTCGACGAAGTGGCCGATGCGGGACTTGGCCATCACCGGGATGGAGACCGCGCCGATGATCTCCTCGATCATGTTCGGGTCGGACATACGGGCCACGCCGCCGTCCTTGCGGATGTCCGCGGGGACCCGCTCCAGGGCCATGACGGCCACGGCGCCGGCGTCCTCGGCGATCTTCGCCTGCTCGGCGTTGACCACGTCCATGATCACGCCGCCCTTGAGCTGCTCGGCCATGCCGCGCTTCACACGGGCGGTGCCGGTCTCGGGAGACTGGGTGGAGGGGGAAGGCGTGGTGGACACGGATACCTCACTCGTGACAACAGGGGTTGACGACTGGATTGAGGAAACAGTCCACAAGGGGTCCACAACAAGGGCCAATACGGACCCGGTGGATCATTTTCCCAGGCCGGTAGCGTCAAGCCGGGCGATCGGCAAGGGCCACCGGCGGTTCGTCGTCCATTTCGAAGGCGAGCGGAAAGGGCGCGTGCCCCGCGAGCCGGAACCAGCGGACCTTGCGGTGACGGCGCAGGGCGCGGGCGGCCCGTACGGCGTCGTTGTGGAAACGGCGGGCCATCGGGACCCGTCGGACGGCGGCCGCCAGCTCCCCCGCGGCAGCTTCGCCGCCCGGTGCCTCCCGTACGAGGTCGACCTGCTCGGGCTCGCCGAAGACCGCCCGCAGGGCCTGGCTCAGCTCGCTCTCGGCGACCTCCCGCTGCTCCTCCTCGGCCTGCCGGGCGGCGTGCGCGGCCTCGTAGAGCACGATCGAGGCGGCCGGGTCGAGCACACCGGAGGTGGCCAGCTCCTGGGTGACCGAGGCCCGGCGCAGGAGTTGCGCGTCCAGAGCGGCACGGGCGGCGTCGATACGGGTGTGCAGCCGGTCGAGCCGTCCGGCGGTCCAGCTGAGATAGACGCCGATGAGGATCAGCGCGACGACGGTCCAGATCAGGGTTTGGGTCACGGGCGCACAGGCTACCGGGACGGCCCCGGCACACCTTCCCAAAGGTCGTGGTCATGGGCGAAGAGGACATGTGCCGGGCGTCCGCCGGCCGGCTCCGCGAGGCGCCCGAGCCAGGGCGGGCGGGAGACGGCGAACTCCCCCGCCGTGTCGCACGCCTGACCCGCGAGGACCGTCAGCCGTAGGCGGGCTCCACGCGCGCGTGGGGGCCGCCCCACTCCTCGGCGGCACGAGTGAAACGGCCGAGGTCGGGCCGCCGGACGGAGATCCTACGAAGAGCCTGCCCGGGGGTGGGCGGTTCCTTATGGGGGGGGCGGGGCCTGGGCTGTGGCGGGGCCGTATGCGGGGGAAGCCGGGGCGGGGCCAGGGTAGGGGCGGGCCGGGCCGGGGCCAGGGTAGGGGCGGGGACAGGGTCGGGGCGGGCCGGGCCGGGGCCAGGGTCGGGGCGGGGACAGGGTCGGGGCGGGCCGGGCCGGGGCCAGGGTCGGGGCGGGGACAGGGTCGGGGCGGAGACGGAGTCAAGGTGGGGCCGGGGCAGGGTCCTTCCTGGTCTCCGCGGCCTCTCCGGCCCTCGCCCGCACCTCCGGCCCCCGCCGCCCTCCCGTGCGGAGACCAGCCCTGCGTACCGCCCGCCCCTACAGCCCCAGTCTGGCCCGCAGGCCGCCCGTGCGTTCGTCGGTGTCGACGGCCGCCGCTCCGTCCGTGACCGTCTCGTAGACCGCGAGGATGTCCGCGCCGACCGTCGACCAGTCGAAGCGGCGGACGTGGGCCGAGCCCCGGGCGCTCAGTTCCGCGCGCCGCTCGGCGTCGCCCAGAAGGCGGATCGCCGCGTCCGCGAGCGCGTCCGAGTCCTCGTTGGCGAACAGTTCGCCCGCCGATCCCTGGTCCAGGACCTGGGCGAAGGCGTCCAGGTCGGAGGCGAGGACCGGCGCACCCGCCGACAGCGCCTCGACGAGGATGATGCCGAAGCTCTCCCCGCCGGTGTTGGGCGCCACGTACACGTCGACGCTGCGCAGCAGCCGTGCCTTGTCCTCGTCGCTGACCATGCCGAGGAACTCCACCCGGGAGCGCGTCTCGGGCGGCAGCGAGGCCACCGCCTCCTCCTCGTCGCCGCGCCCGGCGACGAGCAGCCGGGCGCCGGGCCGCTCCGCGAGGATCCTGGGCAGGGCCCGCATGAGGACGGGCAGGCCCTTGCGCGGTTCGTCGATGCGGCCGATGAAGCCGAGGGTCTCGCCCTGCCACTCCTCGCGGGGCTCGGCGCGGGCGAAGAAGTCCACGTCGACGCCGTTGGGGATGACGACGGCGTCGCCGCCGAGGTGCTCGACGAGCGTGCGGCGCGCGTACTCGCTGACCGCGATGCGGGCGCTGATCTTCTCAAGGGCGGGCTGGAGGATCGGATACGCGGCGATCATGGCCCGGGAGCGCGGGTTCGACGTGTGGAAGGTCGCCACGATGGGCCCCCGCGCCGCCCAGCAGGTGAGCAGTCCGAGGGAGGGCGAGGTCGGTTCGTGGATGTGGACGACGTCGAAGGTGCCGTCGTGCAGCCAGCGGCGTACCCGCGCGGCCGAGAGGAAGCCGAAGCTGAGCCGGGCCACCGAGCCGTTGTACGAGACGGGCACGGCGCGCCCCGCCGAGACCACGTACGGCGGCAGCGGGGTCTCGTCGTCGGCGGGCGCGAGGACGGAGACCTCGTGGCCGAGCCGGATCAGATGCTCGGCGAGGTCGCGGATGTGGAACTGGACGCCGCCCGGCACGTCCCAGGAGTACGGGCAGACGATCCCGATCTTCACGCGCCGTGCTCCCCGTCCCGTCCGGTCCCCGAGGCCGGTTCCCGGCGCTCCTCCAGGTCCGAGAGCCACAGTCGTTGCAGCATGTGCCAGTCCTCCGGGTGGTCCGCGATGCCCTCGGCGAAGGCGTCGGCCAGTGCCTGGGTCATCACGGAACTCTTCTCGGCGCGCGTCCCCGTGCCGGGGACCTCGATGGGCGGGTGGATCCGCCCCTTCATGACCGGCGTGTCGTCGTACCAGAGGGTGACCGGGAGGAGCAGCGCGCCGGTCTGCTGGGCGAGTATCGCGGGTCCCGCGGGCATCCGTGCCGTGTCGCCGAAGAAGGTGACCTCGGTGCCGGAGGCGGACAGATCGCGGTCGGCGACCAGGCAGACCAGGCCGCCCGCCCGCAGGCGCCGGGCCAGCGTGCCGAAGGCGGAGCCGCCCGTGTGCGGGAGGACCTCCATGCCGAGGGACTCGCGGTAGGCGACGAAGCGGTCGTAGAGGCTCTCGGGCTTGAGGCGCTCGGCGACGGTGGTGAACGGCACGCCGAGGGAGCGGGTCACCCAGACGCCCGCCAGGTCCCAGTTGGCCAGGTGCGGCAGGGCCAGGACGACGCCCCGCCCGGCGGCGAGGCCCTCCTCCAGGTAGTGGACGTCCTTGATGTCTATCCCGCGTTCGACGCGTTCCCGGCTCCAGGTGGGCAGCCGGAAGGACTCCATCCAGTACCGCATGTACGAGCGCATGCCGGCCTTCGACAGCTCGGCGAGCCGTTCGGGGCCCGCGTCGGGCACCACGCGCGCGAGGTTGGCCTCAAGGCGCAGGACGCTCTTGCCGCGCCGCTTCCACGCGAGGTCCGCGATCCGCCGTCCGAGGCCCGTGGCCACCGGCTCGGGCAGCTTCTTGACGGTGGCCCAGCCGGCGCCGTACAGGCCGTCGCTGAGCCGTTCCTTCAGGGTGCTCACCTGGTCGCACCGCCGCCCGGGGCCGCGGCGGCGTCCGCCTCCGCGGATTCCCTGCGGACGGTCACGACGCGCTGGCCCAGGGTCACGGCGCTGCCCGCCGCGACGATCCACAGGGCGATGGGGAGCAGGATCTGGACGCCGGGCACGCCGAACGCGTGCAGACCCGAGAGACCGGCGGCGACCAGCGAGATCACGAGTCGTTCGGCGCGTTCGACCAGACCGTTGACGGCGACGGGCAGGCCGATCGACTCGCCCCTGGCCTTGGTGTACGAGACGACCTGGCCGCTCGCCAGGCAGAAGATCGCCACGGCGCAGAGCACGTTGTCGTCGCCCTTGCCCGCGTACCAGAGGGCGAAGCCGCCGAAGATCGCGCCGTCGGCGACCCGGTCGAGCGTGGAGTCGAGGAAAGCGCCCCAGCGGCTGGAGGTTCCGGCCTGCCGGGCCATGTTGCCGTCGACGAGGTCGGAGAAGACGAAGAGGGTGATGACGATGGTGCCCCAGAAGAATTCTCCGCGGGGGAAGAAGACCAGCGCACCGGCCATCACCCCCGCCGTGCCGATGAGCGTGACCGCGTCGGGGCTGACGCCCCGGCGGAGCAGAAACGCGGCGAACGGTGTGAGGACACGCGTAAAGAATGCACGCGCGTACTTGTTCAGCATGGCCTTCCCGAGGTTCGGTGGGCCGCGCGGCCCCTATGACCACCGGCTCACCCATCGTAGCCACGAGCGACCCGGCACACCGGCGGGCACCCGCCCGGCCGCGTCGCCTTCCTTCCCGGAGCGCTTCCGGGAAGGCTTCCCGGACCTCTCGCGGGACCTCTTCCGGAGGTGCTTCCCGGGCCCTGCCCGGAGCCTCCGCCGCTCGTCTTCCGGCCTGTGCCGCTCGTCTTCCGGGCCCGTGCCGGGCCTCTTCACGGATGGCCGCCTCCCGGCGTCGGTGCAAAGCTCGAAGGACCACCGCGGGCAGCGCCGGAGCCGTACCGCGTCACACCACTCCCCCGCACCCGCTTCCCGCCGCAGGTCCGAGCAGTCGGGAGGACACGTCATGGGTGACAAGGGGAACGCGGCCGCCGGGGCCGCCGGACGGGCGCCGACGGCCGACCGGCCCGCGCACATACGGAACGTGGTGCTGGTCGGCCACAGCGGCTCGGGCAAGACGACCCTCGTCGAGGCGCTCGCGCAGACGGCCGGGGCGGTCGTCCGGGCGGGCCGGGTCGAGGACGGCGGCACGGTCTCCGACTACGACGAGATCGAGCACCGCACCCACCGCTCCGTACAGCTCTCGCTGGTGCCGGTCGACTGGGAGGGGTACCGGATCAACCTGCTCGACACCCCGGGGTACGTCGATTTCCTCGGGGAGCTGAGGGCCGGTCTGCGCGCGGCGGACGCGGCCTTCTTCGTCGTCTCGGCGGCGCAGGAGGCCGAAGCGGTCGCCGCCTCCAGCCGGATGGCCTGGGAGGAGTGCGCCGCCGTCGGGATGCCCCGGGCCATCGTCGTCACCCATCTGGACACGGCCCGCACCGGCTTCGACGAGCTGACCGCCGTCTGCGCCGGTCTCTTCGGCCACGACGACCCGGACGCCGTGCTCCCCCTCCAGCTGCCGGTGCGCGGCCGGGGGGCCGCCGGGGCGGGTGCGGGACAGGCGCCCGTCACCGGGCTCGTCGGCCTGCTGGCGGAGCGGGTCTTCGACTACTCCACGGGGGCCCGGCGGGAGGAGCCGCCCGACGAGAAGTCGCGGTCGCTGATCGCCGGGGCCCGTGCCCGGCTGATCGAGGGGATCATCGCCGAGAGCGAGGACGAGACGCTGATGGACCGGTATCTGGGCGGCGAGGAGGTCGAGCCGGCCGGTCTCGTGGCGGATCTGGAGTCGGCCGTCGCCCGGGGTGCCTTCCATCCGGTGCTCGCCGCCGCGCCCGCCGCCGAGGGCGGGACGCAGGGGCTCGGCACCGTCGAACTGCTCGATCTGATCACCGGCGGCTTCCCCTCGCCGCTCGAACACGCGCCGCGCGCCGTCACCACGCCGGACGGCCGACCGCGCCCGCCGGTGACCTGCGACCCCGAGGGACCCCTGGTCGCCGAGGTGGTCAAGACCGCCTCCGACCCCTACGTGGGCCGGGTCTGCCTGGTCAGGGTCTTCTCCGGGACCCTGCGCCCGGACATGGCCGTACACATCGCAGGACACGCCCCGGCCCGGCGGACGCGGGAGACGACGGAGATGCAGGAGACGCGGGAGACAGACAAGACGCGTGACACGCGTGACGCGCAGGACACGTACGAGGCACATGAGACACGTGAGGCACACCGCCCGCACGAGACGTACGACGCGCACGAGGCCGACGAGCGGGTCGGCGCCCTCACCTCCCCCTTCGGCAAGCGGCAGCGGTCGGTGACGCACTGTGTCGCCGGTGACCTGGTCTGTGTGGCGCGGCTGGGTCGGGCGGAGACGGGCGACACGATCTCCTCGAAGGACGATCCGCTCCTGATGGAGCCGTGGCCGATGCCGGAGCCGCTGCTTCCGCTGGCCGTCCGGGCGCACGGGCAGGCCGACGAGGACCGGCTCTCCCAGGGCCTCGCCCGGCTCGTCGCGGAGGACCCGTCCCTGCGGCTCGAACAGAACCCGGACACCGGTCAGGTGGTGCTCTGGTGCCTGGGCGAGGCACACCGGGACGTCGTCCTCGAACGTCTCGGGGGCCGGTACGGGGTGCGGGTGGACCCCGAGCCGTACCGCGTGGCACTGCGGGAGACCTTCGGCGCGCCCGCGTCGGGGCGGGGACGCCTGGTGAAGCAGTCCGGCGGCCACGGGCAGTACGCGATCTGCGAGATCGAGGTGGAGCCCCTCCCGCCCGGCAGCGGGGTCGAGTTCGTCGACGCGGTGGTCGGCGGGGCGGTCCCGCGCCCCTTCGTCTCCTCGGTGGAGAAGGGGGTGCGGGCGCAGGCCGCGCGTGGGGTCCGTGCCGGGTATCCGCTGGTCGACGTGCGGGTGACGCTGCGGGACGGCAAGGCCCACTCGGTGGACTCCTCGGACGCGGCCTTCCAGACGGCCGGCGCCCTCGCGCTGCGGGAGGCGGCGGCGGAGGTGCCGGTGCGGCTCCTCGAACCGGTCGCCGAGGTGGCGGTCCTGGTGCCGGACGAGTACGTCGGGCCGGTGATGAGCGATCTGTCGGGGCGGCGGGGCCGGGTGGTCGGCACGGACCAGGCCGGGGCGGGGCGGACCGTGGTGCGGGCGGAGGTGCCGGAGATGGAGATCGGGCGGTACGCGATCGATCTGCGGTCCGTTTCGCATGGCACCGGCCGGTTCGACCGTACGTACGTCCGACATGAACCGATGCCACCCCATCTGGCCGAGAAGATACGCGAACAGTCCGAAAATGACGCCTAATTGACGGGGCACCAGGGAAGGCGCCCGCTCAACACGCCTGCGAGGCATGCCATTCGGTCGTGATATCCACAGGCCGTGACGCGCGCGACACTCCCCGGCTACGCTGGGGTGCCCAGCTCGGAAGGTGTGCGGGGCGCGGCAGTTGGGAACAGCCCGCACAGGTACTCGCGCGATGGGGGCGGCAGTGGCGATGGACGGTTTCGGACCCGGGGCGCAGATCCCGCTCAGTGGTAATGGCGGCGGTACGGGCGCGACGAACGCTCTGGCGTCCGCCGCGTACCGGGACAGCCCGCTCTCCGCGATCCAGGACGCCGACAACGACCTGTACAAGACCACGATCAAGGGCGGGAAGTGGGAGAAGCTCTTCCGCCCCGACTTCGGCGAGGCCTTCGCGCGCGCCGTCCAGCTCCGGATGCTCGGCGGTGGCCGGGGCGCCCTCATCCAGTCCTTCGGCGTCGACCCGCAGCCGGTCGTGCAGCACTGTCTGGCCGCCACCCACATCCGCAGACAGCGGGACATCCGGCTGACCCTGATCACCCTCGTCTGCGGGGTCCTCTTCCTGCCCGGTCTGCTGCTCTGGCTGGGTGTCATCCATCTGCGCCGGGTCGCGGCGGGCTCGGACAACAAGCGGACCAGCGCCATCGGCACGGCCCTGCTGTGGGCGGCGGGGCTCTTCGCGGCGCTCGTACTGCTCAAGCTGCCCTTCGACGGCTTCCTGCCGAACTACGTGCGCGCGATGGTGGTGGCCCCGGTCCTCGGCTGGTTCCTCGCCCGCCGGGTCTGCGACAACGCCTCCGCGGACCTGCGCGCGCGCTGGTCCGGGCTGCTCGGCGGCGGCGGTGTCGCCGCGCACATCCCCAAGTCCGTCCCCCAGGACCCGGGGCAGAAGGCGGCCGAGGACCTCCGGGTGAACCTGGAGAAGCTCTCCGCCGAGCAGGAGTCCAACATCGCCTTCTACGCCGGTCCCAAGGGCATCCTGGGGCTCGGTACCCGCTGGGGCAGCTGGACCCTGGCCGAGGAGCTGGTGCCGCAGCCGGGCAAGGAGATCCACGACTTCCGCGCCTGGGACGTGGTCCGCAAGATCCACGACCAGCTGGCGCTCCTTGAGCGGGGCTCCCTCAAGACCGGCTTCCCGAAGCCGACGGTCAAGCACTGGATCGTCTCCTCCGTGGGCGAGGGCGCCGGCTCGGTGAGCCGCCCCGAGGGCGACAACATCGTGCACTTCCAGGTCAAGCCGCACGAGATACAGCGCATCTGCAACGACCAGCAGTTCGGCGCGGGGAACCGGCACTACCTCGGCGTGCAGTTCACCCTCTGGGACGGGAACCTGGTCCTGACGATGATGGTGACGGTGACCTCGCTGCACCACACGCTCCGGGTCGAGGTCACCGGGCACGCGCTGGGCCCGGTGCACGGTCTGTTCAGCAGCAAGCCCTCGGGCAAGTCCAAGGAGGTCGCCAAGACCATCCGCTTCTGGGAGACCCGGAAGATCGAGCAGCGGCTGCTCGGGCCCGACGACATCGTCCGGCTCGCCGTCCGCGCGCCGCTGACCTGGTATCCGCCGGTCCTGGAGTTCCTCGGCGGCAAGATGGTCCTGCCCGAGCCCTTCGGTCTGCGGCACGTCTGGGCGGGCCCGCTGTGGCGCAACCGCTTCATGGCGGACGACGCCATCCGCATGGCGACGCCGGTACTGCGCGCGGTGCACTCCGCGACGCTCAAGATGCTCGACGAGCACAACGTCGACACCGACCGCTTCACCAGCCGCTCGCTCTCGCTCAGCGGCAGCGTCCAGGAGCCGGGCCCGAAGAGGGCCGACGTCTACGACGCCTGACCCCGCTCCCCGGGCGTACCGCTCACCGCTTCCCGGGCCGTACGGTCCACCGATCCGTACGGCCCGGGAAGCGGATACGGCTCACCGGTCCGCGCGTCCCAGGGGGCGGATACGGCCCAGGCAGCGGATGGGGCTCACAGCGCGGCGGGCCAGGAGTCGGCCAGCATCTTCCGGGTGTCGGCGAGGAGCTGCGGCAGCACCTTGGTGTGGCCGACGACCGGCATGAAGTTGGTGTCCCCGCCCCAGCGCGGCACCACGTGCTGGTGCAGATGGGCGGCGATCCCGGCGCCCGCGACGGCCCCCTGGTTCATGCCGATGTTGAAGCCATGGGCCCCGGACGCCGCCCGCAGCGCGACCATCGCGCGCTTGGTGAAGTCGGCCAGTTCCGCCGTCTCCGCCGGATCCAGGTCCGTGTAGTCGGCGACGTGCCGGTAGGGGACGACCATCAGGTGACCGCCGTTGTACGGATACAGGTTGAGGACGGCGTACACGCTCTGGCCGCGTGCGATCACCAGCCCGTCCTCGTCGGACTTGGACGGGATCGAGCAGAACGGACAGCCGTCCTCGGCGCCCGGTCCCGTGGGCTTGTTCTCGCCCTGGATATACGCCATCCGATGAGGCGTCCACAGGCGCTGGAACGCGTCCGGCGTCCCCACTCCGATCTGCTGTTCCGGCTCAGTCGTCATGCTGTGCAGCATATTGCTTCGCCCGTTCGGAACGTGTCGCCGGGGCGGAAGACCCTTGCGGCGGCCATCCTGATCCGATGAGCGACAGGCCGCCGAAACCGCCCCGCCAGGAGCGCTGGGACCGCCGCATGGAGGTGCCGCTCGCCGTGGCGTCCCTCCTCTTCCTCGCCGGCTACGCGGTCCGGGTCCTCGCCCGCCACGGTCTCCCCCGGGTCTGGCTGGACCTCTGCCTGGCCCTCACCCTCGCCGCCTGGGCGCTGTTCGTCGTCGACTACGCGGTACGGCTCCGCCTCAGCGGGCTCGGCCCGTTCCGCTTTCTGCGCGCCCACCTCCTGGACACGGTGGTGATGCTGCTTCCGCTGCTGCGCCCGGTGCGCATGGTGAGCGTCTACGAGCGGATCCAGCGCCGCAGGGACCGGCCCCGGCTCGGGCTCTACGCGCGCGTGATGGTGTACTCCGGGCTCTCGGTGGCCCTGCTCGGCTTCGCGGGGGCGCTCACGGTCTACCGCCACGAGGTCGACGCGCCCGGCGCCTCGATCCGTACCTTCGGCGACGCGGTGTGGTGGACCTGCGCCACGCTCGCGACGGTGGGGTACGGGGACGTGGCGCCGGTGACGCCGGTCGGCAGGGTGACGGCCGTGGGCCTGATGGCCTGCGGTCTGGCGCTGCTCGGCGCGGTGACGGGCTCCTTCTCGTCCTGGCTGATCCAGGTCTTCACCCGGGAGGACGAGAAAAGGCCCCCGGGGAGTCCCCCGGGGGCCTGATCCGCTCACGCGGGGTTCACCGTCACACCTGGACGCGGCGCTCCACCACGTCGAGGAGCTTGGCGATGGCCTCGTCGCGCGGGATGCCGTTCTCCTGCGAGCCGTCGCGGTAACGGAAGGAGACCGTGCCCGCGTTCATGTCGTCGTCGCCGACGATGACCATGAACGGCACCTTCTGGCGCTGCTGGTTGCGGATCTTCTTCTGCATGCGGTCGGAGGAGGCGTCCACCTCGACCCGCAGGCCCTTCTTCTTCGCGTCGGCGGCGAACTCCTGGAGGTACTCGACGTGCGAGTCGCCGATCGGGATGCCGACCGCCTGCACCGGGGCGAGCCACGGCGGCATGGCGCCCGCGTAGTGCTCAAGGAGCACCGCGAAGAAGCGCTCGATCGAACCGAACAGGGCGCGGTGGATCATGACCGGGCGCTGCTTGGTGCCGTCCGGGGCGGTGTACTCCAGGTTGAAGCGCTCCGGCAGGTTGAAGTCGAGCTGCACGGTCGACATCTGCCAGGTACGGCCGATGGCGTCGCGCGCCTGCACGGAGATCTTCGGGCCGTAGAACGCGGCGCCGCCCGGGTCGGGGGTCAGCGGGAGGCCCTGCTTCTCCGCGACCTGCTGGAGGACGGAGGTGGCCTCCTCCCAGACCTCGTCGGAGCCGACGAACTTCTCCGGGTCCTTGGTGGAGAGCTCCAGGTAGAAGTCGGTCAGACCGTAGTCGCGGAGCAGGTTGAGGACGAAGGTGAGGGTCCGGTCCAGCTCCTCCGCCATCTGCTCGCGGGTGCAGTAGATGTGCGCGTCGTCCTGGGTGAAGCCGCGGGCCCGGGTCAGACCGTGGACGACGCCGGACTTCTCGTACCGGTACACCGTGCCGAACTCGAACAGGCGCAGCGGCAGTTCACGGTACGAGCGGCCGCGCGCGTCGAAGATCAGGTTGTGCATCGGGCAGTTCATGGGCTTGAGGTAGTAGTCCGTACCACCGTCGAGCTGCATGGGGGGGTACATGCCCTCCGCGTACCAGTCCAGGTGACCGCTCTTCTCGAAGAGGGCGCCCTTGGTGGCGTGCGGCGAGTAGACGAACTCGTAGCCCTCCTCCTCGTGCCGGCGGCGCGAGTAGTCCTCCATGGTCCGGCGGATGATGCCGCCCTTGGGGTGGAAGACCGCGAGACCGGAGCCGATCTCGTCCGGGATGGAGAAGAGGTCCAGCTCGTTGCCGAGCTTGCGGTGGTCGCGCTTCTCGGCCTCGGCGAGGAAGTCGAGGTGCGCCTTCAGCTCGTCCTTCGACGGCCAGGCGGTGCCGTAGATGCGCTGGAGCATCGGGTTCTTCTCGCTGCCGCGCCAGTAGGCGGCCGCGTTGCGCATCAGCTTGAACGCCGGGATGTTCCGGGTGGTGGGCAGGTGGGGACCGCGGCAGAGGTCCTTCCAGCACAGCTCGCCGGTCTTGGCGTCGAGGTTGTCGTAGATGGTCAGCTCGCCGCCGCCCACCTCGACGTCGGCGCCGTCGTCGGTGGAGGCGGAGCCCTTGATGCCGATGAGTTCGAGCTTGTACGGCTCGTCCGCCAGCTCCGCGCGGGCGTCCTCGTCGGTCACCACGCGGCGGGCGAAGCGCTGGCCGCGCTTCTGGATCTCCTGCATCTTCTTCTCGATGACCTTGAGGTCCTCGGGAGTGAAGGGCTTCTCGACGTCGAAGTCGTAGTAGAAGCCGTCCCGGACCGGCGGGCCGATGCCCAGCTTGGCCTCGGGGAACAGTTCCTGCACGGCCTGCGCCATGACGTGGGCGGTCGAGTGGCGCAGGATGTCGAGACCGTCCGGGGAGGAGATCTCGACGCCTTCGACGACATCGCCGTCGGCGAGCGCGTACGACAGGTCCTTCAGCTCGCCGGCCACGCGGGCGGCGATGACGGTGCGGTCGTCGGCGAACAGGGCGCCGGCGGTGGTGCCCGCGCTCACCGTCCTCTCCTCGGACTCCGAGGCGGACTGGACGGTCACACGGACTTCTGACACGGGTACTCCATACATAGGGGCGCAGGCAGACACGAGGTGCCGGCGTCGGCGGTGCGCGGCAGAGACGAGGTGCCGCGCACGCCCGATCCTACCGAGGGGTCCGCCCGCCCCGCGAAACGGTTTCACCCGGCACGGGGGCCGGTGCCGTCCCGGCCCGGGGACGGCCGGGGCTCAAGGGTCCTCCTCGTCCGGGTCGCCCCGTCCGGCTTCCCCGGCCCCGTCCCGGCCTCAGGAGGCGTCCTCGTCCGGGTCGGGGGGCTCCTCGAAGAAGTCGGGGTTCTCCTGGAGCGCCTTCATCAGCCGGTCCCGCTCCGTCTCGTCGACCTGGACGGGGACGAGCCCCGTCGGATCGCTCAGCCGCCGGAAGCCGCCCCGGCTCTCCAGCCTGCCCTCGACCCGGACCGGGAGCCCGACGAGATGGGCGTGGCCCGCCGTGCGGTAGGCCTCCTCGTCGAGGGTGACCCGGACGTGCGGGACCTCCGCCCCGCCGAGCACCCTCAGACGTACGGTGCCCTCGCCGCGCGGCCCCGAGCGGCGCATCCGGACCACGGCCCCGGTGAGCCGGACCGGGACGGAGGGCTCGTCGGTGAGGTAGCGGGCACCCGCCTCGCGCAGGGCGGGCAGGTCGCCCGGGGAGAACTCGACCGGTTCGGGCCGGGCGGCGCAGCCCTCGGGTGTCCCGGCGGACGGTGCCCACGCCAGGGCGACGCGGGCGCCCTCGGTGCCCCGGACCAGGGCGACGAGGGCCTCGGTGAGTTCACGGCTGACGCCCGCCGCGACGGCCGCGTCGAAGGCCTCCATGCCTCCGGTGGTCCGCTGGTAGTCGGTGGCCTCGCGGGCCGCGTGCAGGGCGTGGTGGAGCCGTACGGCGACCGGCCGGCAGGGGTCGAGCGGCAGGAAGGCGGTGAGACCGTGCCCGTCGGAGGCGGCGCCGACGACGACCGGTTCCAGGGAGGCGCGGGCGGGGCGCCGGTGGCGGGCGCCGTGGTAGCCGGCCCGGCCGCGCACCGCGAGCGCCCCGGCGAGCAGCAGGCGCCGGGCGGCGGTCGCCAACTGTTCCCGCACGTCCCAGGAGACCGTGCCCGCGGGGCCCTGGGGCACCTCGCGCCACCAGCGGATCTCGTCGCTGGGCACAGCGAGGCCGGTGAGGACCTCGCGGGCGGAGGGCGCGGCGCTGCGGGCGAGGGCGTCGAGCGCCTCGCCGAGCAGGTCGTCGCAGTCCGGGAAGGCGCGGTTCTCGGGGACCAGGAGGCTGGTGCCGGGGGCGTCGCCGGGCGGGGTCCAGCGGCCGAAGCGGCCGGGTGCGCCGCCGCGCCGCCGCCAGCCGTGGCGGGCGAGGAGCGCGCCGAGGACGCACGGGTCGACCCTGCCGGGGTCGGGGGTGTCCCGGAGAGCGGCCCAGGGTTCGCCGGGCGGGGCGGGGGCCCTGGTCCTGGGCCCGGGGAAGACGCCGGGCAGCGGATGGGGCCGATGGGACGGGGGCACGGGTCCGCGCCCGGTCCCGTACGGGCTCCGCTCCTGCCCCGGTTCTGTCCCGTACGGGTCCCGTCCGGGTTCCGAGCGGGTGCCGTAGGGGTCCCGTCCGGAGGCCCGGTCGCTCCCGTACGGGTCCCGTCCGGGGTCCGGGTTGGTCGCGCGGGGGTCGGGTCCGGGCTCCCGGTCGGTCCCGTACGGGTCCTGTCCGGGGTCCGGGTCGTCGATCGGCCGGTGCATCAAGGTCTCCCTCCCCCGCCGACCCGGGTCATGATCCCGCAGAGTGCCCGGTCGTCGAAGATCCGTGTCGTGGGGACGCGGACGGTGGTCCTGCGCCGTCCCGTGACCGGGTGTCCGGCCAGATTGGTCCAGTAACAGCAGTGCCGCAGGTCGAGCCGGTCGTGGTCCGCCCTGAGCCAGTCCTCGGGGTTCCGGGGGACGAGCATCACGACCAGGATCTTGTGGACGGCCACCGGGGTCCTGGCGAGCTTCACCAGGTGGTCGTTGTCGAGGGTGAACGAGAACGCCCCGGACGCGTTCCCCGGGGTGCGCGGCGGTATCTGGTAGGTGCACTTGAGCTGCACCTTGATGGTCACTTCGTCGTCGACGGTGTGGCCGGGAGCGCTGTGGCTCACATGCCAGTCGATGCCGTTGTCCGGAAAGGGCTGGGAGAGCGAGCAGCCGGCCGCGGCGGCGACGGCGTGCAGGTATCCCACTTGGAGGGTCTCCATGCAGGCGGTGGTGGCGAGTGAGCCGCGCGTCGGAGTGGTCCGCTGGGACGGCAGCCCTCCCGACTCGGGCTGGGCGAGCGCCATGTGTTCTTCCTTCCCCGTCCCTTCTGTTGTGACCGGTCCGCGTACGGCGCAAACGGTCCGGGTATCACCCTTTCGGGCAGGGGGTTGGCCATCTGCCGCACGTGTGCAGGGAGTTCAGGGATGACGTTGCACTGGTTCGAGGGGCCCCTGGCCGCTTTCGACACGGAGACCACGGGAGTCGACGTCGAGGGCGACCGGATCGTGTCGGCCGCTCTCGTCGTGCAGGACACGGCGGGGGCGCGGCCGAGGGTGACGCGCTGGCTGGTCAATCCGGGCATACCGGTACCCGAGGGAGCCACGGCCGTCCACGGTCTGACGGACGATCACCTCCAGCGGAACGGGCGCTGGCCGTCCCCGGTGATGGAGGAGCTGGGCCGGGCGCTGGCCGAGCAGTCGGCGGCGGGTCGGCCGCTGGTGGTGATGAACGCGCCGTTCGATCTGACGATCCTCGACCGCGAGCTGCGCAGGCACCGGGCGTCCTCGCTCGGCGCCTATCTGGGGGGCGCCCCGCTGTGCGTGCTGGACCCGAGGGTCCTGGACAAGCATCTGGACCGGTACCGCAAGGGCCGTCGGACGCTGACCGACCTGTGCGACCACTACGAGGTGGAGCTGGCGGGCGCCCACGACGCGGCGGCGGACGCCACGGCGGCGCTCGATGTCGTACGGGCGGTGGCGCGGCGTTTCTCCTCCCGTCTGGAGCGGCTGACTCCGCCGGAGCTGCACACCCTTCAGGCGGTGTGGCACGCGGCGCAGGCACGCGGGCTCCAGGCGTGGTTCACGCGCCAGGGGACGCCGGAGACGGTGGACCCGTCGTGGCCGCTGCGGCCGGAGCTGGGGACGGCGGCGTGAGGGGCCGAGGGGGCCGTCGCGGCGGCACGGCCCGGCGCCGTGACGGCCTGGCGGCACGATGATCTGACGACATGACAGAGGCCGGTCCGTCTTTCGACGGACCGGCCTCTCCCGGTGGGCGATACTGGGATCGAACCAGTGACCCCTTCGGTGTGAACGAAGTGCTCTCCCGCTGAGCTAATCGCCCGGGAACGGGTTGAACCATACAGGCCCGCGCGCCCTCCGTTCAAACCGATGACAGCCGGGCGGCGAGTCCCCGTCGCCCGCGGCGCATCATCCAGGCGTGGTTGGCGCGGAAGAAGGGCCTGCCGGGGAAGGCGAGGGCCCGCAGGAGGCGCGCGCGGACCTCCACCTCCTGCTCGTAGAGCGCCCGGGTGCCGGTCCCCTCCGGGGCGAGGGTCCAGCGGGCCCAGCCCTCCAGGTCTCCGCCGAGGGCGGCTTCCAGGACCCGCGCCCCGGGGTCGCGGCGCACGGCGCGGACGGTGACGTGGAGGTCGTAGGGAAGCAGGGAGCGGAAGCGGGCGGCGCCGGTGGTGTCGTCGAGGGGGACGACCTCGCGGACCTGGGGCCACCAACGGGGGTACTCCTCGGCGTGGTCGAGGACGGCCCAGACCGCCTCGGGCGGGGCGGCGAGCCGCCAGACGCTGCGGAAGCGGTACCGGCACCAGTCCATGCCCCCAGTGTGGACGTACTCAGATGGCGCGGGCCGGGGAAATGAGTACCGGGACGCATTCCCCTCTTCTATGGCGGGGGCCACACTCCGACGCATGGACACTTCCCTGCCGCCCGCGGACGAACTGGTGCTCGTCGATCGCGAGCTGGCCCGACTCGACGCGCGCCGCTCCCAGTTGCTGGCCCGGCGCGCCTGGCTCCTCCAGGTCCTCCGCCCGCCGGTCGCGTCGGCGGCGCCTCTCCCGTTCGCGCCGGTGGCGGATTCCACTCCGCGCGGTACGCAGAACGTGCTGCTGACCCTCGGCGGCACGCTGCTGACCATCGCCGCGGTCGCCTTCACCCTGGTGAGCTGGGGTTCGATGGGGATCGGCGGCCGGGCGACGGTGCTCGCCGCGGTGACCGCGGCGGCCTTGGCGGCGCCGGTGGTGCTGTCGCGCAAGGGGCTCGGGTCGACGGCCGAGTCGGTGGCGGCCCTCGGGCTCGCCCTGACGGTGCTCGACGCGTACGCCCTGCACCGGGTGGCGCTGCCCGGCGCGGACGGTCTCGGGTACGCGGCGGCGGCCTCGGCCGTCCTCGCGGGCGCCTGGGCTGCGTACGGGATGGGGCTCCCCCGGCTGCGGGGGCCGTTGCCCGCAGCGATGGCCGCCGGGCAGCTGCCACTGCCGCTCGGGGTGCTGGCGGCGGGCGGCGGGCCGACGGCCTTCGCGTGGGCGGCCCTGGTCACGGCGGCGGCGGACGGCGCGGTGGCGTCGTGGAACCGTCCGGCGGACTCGGTACGGATCACGGCCGTGTCCGGGGCGACGGTGCTGGGCGGCTGGGCGCTGCTCATGGGCGGCTCGCTGTCGCTCACGGCTCCGTGGAGCGGCGCGGCGCTGCTCCTCGCCTGTACGGCGGTGGCGCTTCGCGCGGTCCTGCGGACGCCCTCGCTGACCCTGGCGGGCGGTCTTGTCGCGGGAGTGGCGGTGGCGGCGGCCTTCGGCGGGCTGCTGCGTGCCGGGCTCCCCTCCGACTGGACGGTGCCGGGGTACGTGCTGTGCGGTCTCGCGCTGGCGTCGGTGTGGCGCGCGGGCGTCTTCGGTGCCCGGCTGCCGGACGGGATACGCGAGGGGCTCGCGTACGCGGGAGGCACCGTGGGCGCGCTCGGGCTGCTGTGGGCGCTGCCGCCGGTCGTGACGGGGGCGCTGGGGCCGCTGGGGCGGCGGACGGAGGTCTGGTCGGGCGAGCACTCCGCCCCGCTCCTCCCCGCGCACCCGGGAACGGCCCTCCTGGTCCTGGCGGTGAGCGCGGCGGCCCTGATGTGGGTCCCCCGGGTCTGGGCCCGGCGCGGCGGCCTCGTCCTGACCTGGGGCCTGCTGACGGCCGTCCCGGTCACCCTGGGGTGGGGGTACGCGCCGACGCTCGTCCTGCTGCTCCTGACGGCGGCGGGCTCCCTGTGCGGCGCCGTGTGGCCGGAGGCGCTGACCCGGGGGCTCACGCGACCGGACGACGGGACGGCGCCGGAGGTGGCCACCAACGGTGCGGCGCCGGACGGGACGGTTGGGGACGGTGCGTCGCCGGGTACGACGGCGGCGGACGTACGGACCGCGGGGGCGGCGGCTCAGGACGGGATCGCGGGGGTCACGGCTCCGGGCACGGCGGCTCACGGCGGGGCTCCGATGGGGGCGGCCCCGGGCGCCGGGGCCCCGGCGGCGGACGTGGTTCTCGGGTGGACGGCGTTCGCCGGGGGGCTGGTGTCCGCCGTGGGGGCGATGGCGCTCTCGCTGGACGTCCGGGGGGCCACGTTCGCCGTGCTCGGTGTGGTGTGCGCGCTGCTCGTGGGCGTGGCGGTGCGCGCGGGGGACGAGCGCCGGGTGGTCGCGGCCTGCGGCGCGGTGCTCGTGGCGGCCGGGCTGGTGGGGGCGGGGGCGGCGGCATGCGGGGTCGGGGCCCGGGGGACGGCGCTCGCGCTGCTGCTGGTCCCGGCGGCGACGGCGTACGTCGGCGCCAAGGCCCGGCCGGTGGCACTGCCGGTGGAGATCACCGGTGGCGCGGTGGGTCTGGTGGCGGTGGGGCTCTCGGCGTCCCGGCCCGCGTTCCACGCGCTCGTCCTGGCGCTCGGCGGGGTGATCGCGGCGGCGACGGCGCTGCGGCCCGAGCGGCGGCGGTTCGCCTCGTGGACGGCGGCGGCGCTGTTCCTGCTCGCCGCGTGGATCCGGCTCGGGGTGTGGGGGGTGACGGCCCCGGAGGCGTACACGCTGCCGGTGACCGTGCCCGCGCTCGCGGTCGGCTTCCTGCGGCGGCGGCGGGACCCGGAGGCCTCCTCCTGGACGGCGTACGGCCCCGGGCTCGCGGTGACGCTGCTGCCCTGTCTCGCCGCCGCCTGGGCGGATCCGGACTGGCCGCGACCGCTGCTCCTGGGGGTGGCCGCGCTGGTGGCGACCCTGCTGGGGGCGCGGTTCCGGCTCCAGGCGCCGCTGCTGATCGGCGGGGCGGTGCTGGTCCTTGACGGGCTGCACGAGCTGGCGCCGTTCGTGGTGCAGGCGGTGGGCGCGCTGCCCCGCTGGCTGCCGCCGGCCCTCGCCGGGCTGCTGCTGCTCGCGGTGGGCGCCACGTACGAGCAGCGGCTGCGGGACGCACGGAGGCTGCGGGACCGGGTGGCGCGGATGCGGTGAGCGGGAACCGGGTGGCACCGGGGTTTCCCGGTGCCACCCGGCAGCACCCGGCAACACTGGAAAATGCCGGGAAACGCCGAAGGCCCGGAGACGTTTTCCGTCTCCGGGCCTTCGGTCCGGGGTGGGCGATACTGGGATCGAACCAGTGACCCCTTCGGTGTGAACGAAGTGCTCTCCCGCTGAGCTAATCGCCCCGGTGCACCGCAAACATTACCGCATGTCAGCGGTGCTCCCGAACCACCTTCAGGTCACTCGTCGATCTTCCACGGCATGACGAGGCCGAACTTCCAGAGGTAGACGCCGAGCAGGACGCCGATGATCACCAGGCCGATGGCGGTGAGGATGATGTTGCGGCGCCGGACCCGGGGGTCGAGCGCGCGCTGTGCGGCTTCGGTCACCTTGCGCTTGGTCCAGCGGAGCACGAGTTGTGCCCAGACGAACTCGGTGGCCCAGATCGCCATGCCGGCGAAAATGACCAGCCAGCCGGGGCCCGGGAGTGGGAGCATGACCACCCCCGCGGCGACCACGGCGAGTCCCACGATGAAGACACCGACCTGCCAGCTCAGGTGCAGGGTCCGCCGGGACTTGATGAACTCCGGTGCGCGGGATCCCAGTTCGGCTGCCTGGCCGTCTGCGGATTCCCCCCTGCGCTCGTCACTCTCCGCATTCATGGCCCCAACTTACCGGACGGCGACCTCTCGCCGGGAGGGCGCTATTACCCCAGGTCACACGCCACCATCCGAGCTACCTGAACGATCACAAAACCGACAGAGGGGTTTACAACGACCCCAGAGGTGGCATGTCGATTTCGCCGACGTGCGAATCCCCGAGCGCACACTGAGCGAAAGGCCCTGGCGCTTATGAACACCACGGTCAGCTGCGAGCTGCACCTGCGCCTCGTTGTGTCGAGCGAGTCCTCACTGCCTGTACCCGCGGGCCTGCGGTATGACACGGCCGATCCCTATGCCGTGCACGCCACCTTCCACACCGGAGCCGAGGAGACGGTCGAGTGGGTCTTCGCCCGCGACCTTCTCGCCGAGGGGCTGCACCGGCCCACCGGCACGGGCGACGTCCGAGTCTGGCCCTCCCGCAGTCACGGGCAGGGAGTCGTCTGCATCGCACTCAGCTCTCCCGAGGGAGAGGCCCTGCTCGAGGCCCCGGCGAGGGCCCTGGAGTCGTTCCTGAAGCGGACCGACGCCGCCGTGCCACCGGGCACCGAGCACCGGCACTTCGACCTCGATACGGAGCTCTCCCACATCCTGGCCGACAGCTGAGCCAGGCAGAGAGCCGCACGGCGCCGTCCGACTCGGGGCGACGGCACCGTACGGGCAGTCACAGAGGCATGACGACGGCGCTCTCCACCGCGCAGCCGGCGCGGTGGAGAGCGCCGTTGTCCGTTTCCCGGTCGCGCTAAAGTCAGCGCCACTCCGCGGGCGCCCGCCCGTGGCCGGCCAGGGAGCGAAACGTGCTGATCCCCCACGACACCCGGATCGCCCTCGACACCGTCGTCGATCTGATGAACACCGCGTCCCAGGGCGACCGGGCCGACGGGCTCGCCGATCTCGCGGGGCTGTACGTCTTCCTGGGGGCCCACAAGGTCAGCGATGTGGGCGAGCTGGGCCCCGACGATCTGCGGGCCGTCCGCCGGGTGCGGGAGAAGTTCGCGGCGGTCTTCTCCGCGCCCGAGGCCCGGATCGCGGCGCCGCTGATCAACCAGCTGGTGGCGAGCGCGGGCACCACGCCCCAGCTCACCGATCACGACGGCTACGACTGGCATGTGCACTACTTCGCGCCCGGCGCCTCCGTAGCGGACCATCTCGCGGCGGACTGCGGGATGGCCCTCGCCTTCATCGTCGTGGCGGGCGAGCAGGAGCGGCTGCGGCGCTGCGAGGCGCCGGACTGCGGCCGTGCCTTCGTCGACCTCTCCCGCAACCGCTCCCGCCGCTACTGCGACAGCCGCACCTGTGGAAACCGACTGCATGTGGCCGCCTACCGCGCACGCCGCAAGGAAGCGGCGGGCTGACGCCCACCGGACACGGGGTCACGGCACGGGCGCGGCGCGAGACGAGACCGCCGGGCGGACCCCTCCGCGCGGGTCGCGTTACGGAACCACGGCACCGGGACCACGACACCGGAGCCGGGACCGGGGCGCGGCACGGGACCACGGCATGGCGCGGCGCCTCAGCGCTGGTCACAGCATGAAGAGGTCGTGCACGGCGGCCGCGAGGAGCAGACAACCGATCACCCCGAGGAAGATCATGAGGGGTGGCTGGGAGAGGGCGAACAGACAGCCCCGGGGCTCTTCGGCGGGGGCATCGGCACGAAGGCCGACGGTGGCGTCGACAGGGGCGTCGGCGACGGTATCGGTGGCGGCGGGGGCGGTCTCCCGCGAGGTATCCAGCATCTCGGAGGGATGATCGCGCACACCGAGGGCGGGACCTCCCCAATACGCCCCCTGTCAGGGGCTGTTCACTCCTTCCCGTGGATCACCAGTCCGGGACGGACACCGGAACCGCCAGAAGTGATCAGATTCCGTGCTTCTTCAGAATCGCCTCGATATCGCTGAAGTCGTCGCCCGCGCTCTGTCCCGCAGCGGGCTTGGCCTGCACGGCACGCGGCGCCGAAGCCGCCGGAGCCGCGGCTCTCCCCTTCGTCGCCCCTTCGACGGGCTCCGCGCGGCCCTCCCGGCGCCGCTCGACGGCCCGGGTGGCCAGGAACAGCAGCCACGAGGCGCCGAGCACGCCGAAGCCCGCCCAGGCGACCGGGCTGAACGCCGTCTGCGTGGCCCACCGCACGGCGCCCGTCATCACGAGGCCGAGGGGCACCAGGGCGTAGGCCGCGGTCCGGGCGGCGGACAGGAAACGCTTCCGGTACGCCGCGATGGCGGCAATGCCCAGGCCCGCCGCGGAAACCGCGGCGCAAAGGGTCTCGGCGAGCATGCGGTCCTCCAGATCACGGGTGATACGTCCCTTCCATCCTGCACCGACCCGGCGGTCCGAGGCCATGCCTCCCGGCCGGTCTCAGGGAGATCTCCGGGTCGTCCCCTCCGGATCTCCTCCCCAGGTCCCGGTGAGGGAGACTGCTCCCATGAGTGACACCACCACCGCGTCCCCCTCCCCCGTCGTCCTGGAGGCGTGGTTCGACCTCCAGTGCCCCGACTGCTTCCGGGCGCTCGACGACGTCCGCGCGCTCCGCGAGAAGTACGGCGACCGGCTCGACGTACAGCTGCGCCACTTCCCGCTGGCGAAGCACAAGCACGCGTACGCCGCCGCACAGGCGGCGGAGGAGGCCTTCGAGCAGGGCAAGGGCTGGCCGTACACGGAGGCGCTGCTCGCCAGGACCGACGACCTCGCCGACCGGGGCGAGCCGGTGCTCCTGGAGATCGCCGGTGAACTGGGCCTGGACGCCGAGGAGTTCGACACGGCCCTCATCGACGGCCGGCACCTCCTGACCGTCGACGCCGACGAGGCCGAGGGCAAGGCGATCAAGGTCACCGGCACCCCGACGTACGTCGTCGACGGCGAGCGGCTGGACGGCGGCCAGAGCCAGGAGGGGCTGCGGGAGCGCATCGAGGAGATCGTCGACCGCCTCCTGAAGAGCTGACGCCGGTCCGGTCTCCGGGGCCCCTGGCCAAGGCCCCGGAGACGGGACCGCCCCCTACAGCAATTCCTTCGCGCTGTTGACGTAGGTCGTGCGGTAGCCCAGGGACTCGTAGAGCCGGATCGCCGGGGTGTTGCCCGCGAAGACGTGCAGCCCGAGGCGGGTGTCCCCGGCCTCCCGGGCGACGCGCTCGGCGAGGAGCATGAGCGCCCGTCCGTAGCCGCGCCCCCGGTACTCCTCCTCGACCTCGATGTCGTACACGAAGGCCGCCCACCGCCCCGGTTCGAGTTCGATCCGTCCGGTCCACAGGAAGCCGGCGGACCGCCCGTCCGCGACGACCACGTGGATGGCGACGCCGGGCGTGGCCAGGCCCTCGGGGAGGTACTTGCGGTGGCTGTCCTCGGCCTTGGCGCGTGCCTGGTCCTCGGGGACGCCCCGGTCGATCCAGCTCTGCGCGAAGACGTCCCCGGCCCGCGCCTTCCAGACCTCGAACTCGTCCGCGTCCATCGGCCGGACCTCGACGCCCCCGGGCAGGGCCGGGGGCTCGGCGGGCAGTTCCTTGACCATGTTCCGGCTGCGCTCGGTGTAGCCGAGGGAGCGGGCCGTCCGCAGCCCGGCCTCGGCGTCGGCGGGCACCGATATCTGCACCTCGACGCAGCCCCAGGAGCGCAGCACCTCCTCGGAGGCGAGCGCCGCGACGGTGCCCCGGCCCCGCCGCCGGTCCGGCTCGTCGATGGCGAGGCGCTCGATCAGCCCCGAGGCGGCGCCGAATCCGGGGTCGGTGGCGAGATGGACGGAGCCGACCCGGCGGCTGTTCACACACACGTCGTAGGTGCGGGAACGGCCACCGTCGGGCCTCTGCTGAAGCGGCTCGGCCGGCCGCAGGGTGGTGGTCATCAGAGGAGTTCTACCCACCCCGGGCCGGTCCGTCATCCGGTTTTACGGCGGATCCGGGTCCCTTCAGGGGCGCGGTCCCGGTCCTCTCAGGGGCGCGGTCCCCGGCTCCCCTAGGGGTCGTGGGTCCCGTCCTCTCAGAGGCGCGGGTCCCGGTCCGCCGCCGCGCGCTCCTCGAAGGTCCGCATGGCCTTGGCGGTGACGGGCCCCGGCGCCCCGGGCAGTTCGCGTCCGTCGACCCGGCGCACCGCCTGGACGTCCCGGAGCGTGGAGGTGAGGAAGATCTCCTCGGCGCTCTCCAGGACCTCCAGCGGCAGATCGGTCTCCACGGCGCCGGTCCACTCGACGGCGAGGGCTCGGGTGATGCCCGCGAGGCAGCCGGAGGAGACCGGCGGGGTGAGGATCCGCCCGTCGACCACGACGAAGACATTGGATCCGGTGCCCTCGCAGAGCCGCCCGACCGTGTTGGCGAAGAGCGCCTCGGACGCGCCCGCCTCCCGCGCCCTCGCCAGGGCGACGACGTTCTCGGCGTACGAGGTGGTCTTGAGGCCGGTGAGGGCGCCGCGCTCGTTGCGCGTCCAGGGGACGGTGACCACGGCCGTGGTGTCGGGACGGCGGGCGGTCTCGCCGAGGGCGACGACGAGGCTGGTGCCGGATTCGCCGCGCTCGGAGCCGAGCGGGGAGAGCCCGCCGGTGTACGTGATGCGGAGCCGCCCCAGGGGCATCGGGTTGGCGTCCAGGACGGCGGCGCAGGCGCGGCGGACCTCGTCGAGGTCGGGGTCGGGCAGCCCGAGACCGCGTGCGGAGCGGGTCAGGCGCTCCAGGTGAAGGGTGAGAGCAAACGTTTCTCCTCGTTCGGCCTTGACCGTCTCGAAGATTCCGTCGCCGACGGTCAGCCCGTGGTCCAGTACGGAGACCCGGGCGGCCTCCTCGTCGTACAGTCCGCCGTTGACCCAGAGTTTCATCGAGAGATGGCCTTTCCGCTCGCCCCGAGGGCGCCCGATTCGTAGGCGCCCGACGCTATCGCGACGAGCCGGGCCGCCTTGAGTTCGGTCTCCTCCCACTCGCGCTCGGGGTCCGAGCCCCAGGTGATCCCCGCGCCGGTGCCGAAGCGCAGCACGCCCTCCGGGTGGTCGATCCAGAAGGTGCGTATGCCGACGGCCAGCTCGGCGGTGCCCGCGTCGGCGTCCACCCAGCCGATCCCGCCGCAGTAGGGGCCGCGCGGGGCGGTCTCCAGGGCTTCGATGATCCGCAGCGCGCTCGACTTGGGCGCGCCGGTGACGGAGCCGGGCGGGAAGGTGGCGGCGAGGAGTCCGGGCCAGCCCGCGTCCTCGCGCAGCAGTCCGGTGACCGTGGAGACGAGGTGGACAAGGCCCGGGTGCTCCTCGACGGCGCAGAGGGCGGGGACGGCGACGGAGCCGGTCTCGCTGACGCGTCCCAGGTCGTTGCGGACCAGGTCGACGATCATCACGTTCTCCGCGTGATCCTTGGGGAGGAGGTCGGCGGCGGTCCTGCCCGTTCCCTTGATGGGGCCCGAGGAGATCAGCGCCCCCTCCTTGCCCAGATACAGCTCGGGGGAGGCGGTGGCGATCTCCACGCCGTGCGCGGGCAGCCGGATCGTCCCCGCGTAGGGAGCGGGGTTGCCGCGCGCGAGGAGCGAGGTGAGGGCGTCGACGTCGGCGGAGGCGGGGTCCGGCAGCGGCGCGGTCAGCACCCGGCAGAGGTTCGCCTGGTAGACCTCGCCGCGCGCGATGTGCTCGCGCACGCGCCGGACGCCCGCGACGTACGCGGCGCGGTCGAGCGAGGACGTCCAGTCACCGGCGGCCGGTCCACGCCAGGCGCCCGGGACGGGCGGCGGGACCGGGTCGGGCCGTACGTCTCCGAAGCGGGCGCAGGTCAGACGCCCTTCGAAGTCCGCGCAGACGGCCCAGAAGCCGGCGGAGTCCAGGGCCTCGGGGTCGTGGGTGACATCCCGGAGGTCGGTCGCGACGAGGCCGCCGAAGCGGGCCAGAGGAGCTAGGTCGTACACGCGTCGAGTCTAGGTCGGCCACGGGAGCGGCACGGGAGGCCGGGGCGTGGCCCTCGGGCGGGAGGCCGCGCCGGGCGCCTGAGCCGGGAGGCCGTGCCGGGGCCGGGAGGCCGTGCCGGGGCCGGGAGACAAGGTCGGGGGTGGGAGCCGGAGACGGGGCGGGGGACGGAGCCGGGGAGGTGGCCGGGGGCGGCGGCTCCCCGCCACCCCGGGAACACGCCGGGTGAACGCCTCGCGAACCCCGTGGGACCCCCGGCCGGGCGGGTGGATCGGCGCGCAGGTCAGCACGCTGCGGAAACGCGTTTTTGTGCTGGCCCAGGAATCCGCTAGAGTTCAACACGTCGCCGGGACGCGCAAGCGAAACGGAAACGACAAGCGGACGTGGCTCAGTTGGTAGAGCATCACCTTGCCAAGGTGAGGGTCGCGAGTTCGAATCTCGTCGTCCGCTCGATGTGGGGGATCTTCCCGAACCCCTGTATTCACACTCCTGGTGGAGTGGCCGAGAGGCGAGGCAACGGCCTGCAAAGCCGTCTACACGGGTTCAAATCCCGTCTCCACCTCCAAGGACGATTAGCTCAGCGGGAGAGCGCTTCCCTGACACGGAAGAGGTCACTGGTTCAATCCCAGTATCGTCCACTGGACCTTCGGGTCCTGGATCTTCGGATCCCCCGCGCGATTAGCTCAGCGGGAGAGCGCTTCCCTGACACGGAAGAGGTCACTGGTTCAATCCCAGTATCGCGCACGCAGTACGCAGTACCTTCGGGTAGCTCGTGTGCACCCCGCGCGATTAGCTCAGCGGGAGAGCGCTTCCCTGACACGGAAGAGGTCACTGGTTCAATCCCAGTATCGCGCACCACCAAGAAGCCCCCGGCCGCATTTCGCGGCCGGGGGCTTCGTCGTTCCTCCGGTCAGGAGGAGAAGAGCAGCCGTCCGAAGCCGCGTTGACGGTAGTGACCGCCGCCGTGGTGACCGCCGTGGTGCGGGGCACCCCAGGCGGGAGCCGCGGGGGCGGGCTGCGCCGGGTAGGCCGGCGGGGCGGGCGGAGCCTGCTGGACCCACTGGGACTCCAGCCGGGTCAGGGCCTCCAGCTCGCCGTAGTCCAGGAAGATGCCCCGGCAGCCGCTGCACTGTTCTATCTGGACGCCGTTGCGGTTGTACGTGTGCATGGCCGCGTGACACTTGGGGCACTGCATGGTCGGCTCAACTCCCTGGCTACGCCGTTCGAATGGTGGCTTCACCTTACGTGGACGCCGAAGGGCCGCCGTCGGTTCGGGAACCGGCGATACGGGCGCAGGTCTCGATCATCACTTCCTCCACCTCGTCGAGCGCCCGGCCCTCGGCGGTCGCCTTCGCGAGGGCCAGTGCCGCCGTCTGGACCGTCAGGGCGCGGGCCGGGACGTCGAGTCGGGCCCAGGGGTCGGCGCCCACGGCGGGACCTTCCGCTTCCTGGTACGCGCCGAGGAACCGGGACCAGACCTCCGGGGGCAGCAGACCGGCGGCGAACCAGGCGGCTGGACGGGCGAGATCCCAGGCCGGGTCGCCGAGACCGAGGTCGTCGACGTCGATCAGCCGCCAGGATCCGGCGGACGCGGGCCGGACGTCACGGACCAGTTGGCCCAGGTGGAAGTCGCCATGGCAGAGGAACCGGGGGCCCGAGGCCTCCCGCTCCCCGGGGACGGTGCGCCAGGCGGCGCGGACCGTCGCGGCGGCCGGATGGTCCGGGGCCGCCGCCTCCATCCGCCCGACCGCGAGGGCCGCCTTGAGCGGCGCCCGCATCCCCGGAAGCCGGAAGCCCCCGCCGGGCGGCGGCGTGCGATGCAGCCGGGCCAGCAGTCCGCCTGCCTCCTCCCAGGGCGCGGCATCGGGATCCACCGGGTCGACGGGCGGGCCGTACGGCCAGAGGGAGACGGGGCGCCCGTCCAGCTCAGGGGGCGGAAGCGGGCGACCACCGGGCAGGAAGGAGCCGCCGTCGGGTGGGGTCGGGCCATCGCCGGGTGGGGTCGGGCCATCGCCGGGCAGGAGAGGGCCGTCGGATACGGCCGGCCCCTCGGGCAGGGCGAGTCCTCCGGGTCCGGCCGGGTCCCCGGGCCGCCCCTCCGGCCCCTCGGGCGCGCCCGGGTCCCCCCGGAAGGGACGGAGCGGCGGGAGGAGGGTGCCCGAGAGGGACGGGTGGGCGGCCAGGGTCAGACGGGCACGGTGCGCCCCGGGGTCGGTGTCGGGGGCGTGCGCCTTGGCGACCACTCCCCCGTGACGTACGACCGTGCCGTCGTCCCGGTCGGCGAGCACCCCGATCCGCCCCTCGGGGCAGTGGCAGGGGGCGCCGGGCCGGTGGGCGACGGCGCGCGCGACGCCCGCGAGGCGCTCCGGCAGAGACGTGCGCGGGCGGGGCGAGGCGGTGGGTTCCACCCGGGGAGCGTACGGAACGGGGCCGGGAACGCGCGAGGGCAGGTCACGGCTCCCGGCCGAGACAGGGCGTGGACGCGCGAAGGCACGTCACGGCCCCCGGCCGAGACAGAGCGTGGACGCGCGAGGGCCGGTCGGCTCCGTCGCGAGGCAGGGTGTGGACGCGCGGGCGGCCGTCGGCTTCCCGGCGTACGGAGGGGGAATGCGCGAGGGCCGGTCAGCTCCCCAGCTGACCGGCCCTACGCTGCCGTCCGCCGCACCCCCGTCCCCACGGGGCTGATGGCCGGATGATTCGACCCGGGCCGCTCTCCCGGGTCCGGGGCGCCGTCAGCGCCCCAGCATCACGCCCACGGACGACGCCTGTGTGACCACCGCGTCCCAGCCGCCGAAGACGACTACGAGCAGGGCCGCGAGAGGAAGGACCATGGCGGTGGCCACCAGGGGGTGACGGCGGCCCGAAGGCCGGGGGGTCGTCCGCGGTGCCGTGAAAGCCATGGTTCCTCTCCAGTCAGTGAATGAGCGGCGGGTGCTTGACCTCGGGGGACGAGTGCCGCACCCGCCGCTTGACCTCAAGATTAGGGAGCGGGGAACCCGGGGACGTCATGCCCGCGTACCGACTTGCGGGCCTCCAGGAGGATGACACCCGTCCCCCCGATGTACTCCCATGGGTGGAGACCGGGAGTGCCGAAACCCGGGTCTTCCCGGAGGGGTCGCGGGACGAAGCCCCCATGGGGTGACATCGGTCACTCCCCGGGGCCGCGTACGCCCGTCCCGCTCCCCCGGGGGCGCCGGGCTCGCCCTCCGGGGCCCGTCCCCGTTTCCGACCGCACGTCAAGTGACGTGCGAGGGAGGGCGGTTGACCCGGAGTGCCGGAGCGGGCCCCGGGAGGCCTCCGCCCCGGTGCCGATAATCGATCCGGTGCGAGGGCGCGGCCTATGAGCACGTACGGGCGCCCTTACGTAAGCTGTGCCACGTCGAACGGACGAGGGGACGGACATGGCGATGATGCGGCTCCGGCGCGAGGATCCGCGGATCGTCGGGTCGTTCCGGCTCCACCGCAGGCTGGGGGCCGGAGGGATGGGTGTCGTGTACCTGGGCTCCGACCGGCGCGGACAGCGGGTGGCGCTCAAGGTGATCCGGCCCGATCTCGCGGAGGACCAGGAGTTCCGGTCGCGGTTCGCCCGTGAGGTGTCGGCCGCCCGGCGCATCCGGGGCGGCTGTACGGCCCGGCTGGTCGCCGCCGATCTGGAGGCCGAGCGGCCCTGGTTCGCCACCCAGTACGTCCCCGGGCCCTCGCTGCACGACCGGGTCGCCGAGGAGGGCGGGCTGCGCGCCGCCGACGTGGCCTCGATCGGGGCGGCGCTCTCGGAGGGGCTCGTCGCGGTCCACGAGGCGGGAGTGGTGCACCGGGACCTGAAGCCCTCGAACATCCTGCTCTCCCCCAAGGGCCCCCGGATCATCGACTTCGGCATCGCCTGGGCCACCGGGGCCAGCACCCTCACCCATGTCGGCACGGCCGTCGGCTCGCCCGGATTCCTCGCCCCCGAGCAGGTCCGCGGCGCGGCCGTCACCCCGGCCACCGACGTGTTCTCGCTCGGCGCCACCCTGGCGTACGCGGCGATGGGCGACTCCCCCTTCGGGCACGGCAGTTCCGAGGTCATGCTCTACCGGGTGGTGCACGAGGAGCCGCAGCTGAACGGGGTGCCGGACGCGCTGGCGCCGCTGGTCCGGGCCTGTCTGGCGAAGGATCCCGAGGACCGTCCCAGCACGCTTCAGCTGTCGATGCGGCTCAAGGAGATCGCGGCGCGCGAGGCGCAGGGGCTGCCGGTCTCCCGGCCGCCCTCGCAGCGGGAGCGGGCGGAGGAGCGGCACACCAACCGGCTGACCGAGCGTTACACGGAGCGGGACACCCGGGGCCGGGACGGAGAGCGGCCGACCGAGCGGGAGCGCGGGCGTGGCCCCGCCGCGGCGGTACGGCCCTCGGCCGGTCCCCGTACGGGGGGTGCGCGGGTGCCCGCGTCCCGGCCCGGCACCCGGCCAGGGGCGCGGAGCACGTCGACCGGCCGGCGGCCGGCCAACCCCCGGCTGCTGCGGCAACGGCTCTTCGTCTTCGTGGTCGTGACGCTGATCGTGGCCCTGGGCATCGCCGCCGCGCAGGCACTCCAGGGCTGACCCGGCGACACGAGGAGAGCGGGCCCCCTTCCGGGTGGGCCCGCTCTCTTCGCGTCCGGAGTGGTGCGCGGGTGCCGCTACGCCTCGGGGCGGCCGGTGGCGACGGCGTAGAAGGCGACGGCCGCCGCCGCTCCCACGTTCAGCGAGTCGACGCCGTGGGCCATCGGGATGCGGACCCACTCGTCGGCGGCGCGCAGGGCCTGGGTGGAGAGGCCGTCGCCCTCGGCGCCCAGCATCAGGGCGACCCGGTCGAGCCGGTGCGGGGCCGCCTCGTCGATCGAGGTCGCCGTCTCGGCGGGGGTCAGCGCGAGCAGCTTGAAGCCCGCTTCCCGTACGGTCTCCAGACCGCGCGGCCAGCTCTCCAGACGGGCGTACGGGACGGAGAAGACCGCGCCCATCGACACCTTGACGGAGCGCCGGTAGAGCGGGTCGGCGCAGTCCGGGGAGAGCAGGACGGCGTCCATGCCCAGCGCGGCGGCGCTACGGAAGATCGCGCCGATGTTGGTGTGGTCGTTCACCGACTCCATGACGACCACCCGGCGGGCGCCGCCCAGCAGGTCGGCGGCGTCCGGGAGCGGCTTGCGCTGCATGGAGGCGAGGGCGCCCCGGTGCACGTGGTAGCCGGTGACGCGCTCGGCGAGGTCCGGCTGGACGGCGTACACCGGAGCGGGGACCTCGTCGATGACGTCCCGCATCACGTCGACCCACTTGGCGGAGAGCAGCATGGAGCGCATCTCGTACCCCGCCTGGCGGGCGCGGCGGATGACCTTCTCTCCTTCCGCGATGAACAGGCCTTCGGCCGGTTCGCGTCTGCGGCGCAGTTCGACGTCGGTCAGGCCGATGTAGTCGCGCAGGCGCGGGTCGTCGGGGTCGTCGATCGTGATGAGTTCGGCCACGAGGTGATACTGCCTTGTCCGGGGTGGGGTGCCAATGGTGTGCGAGGGGTCCTGTTACCCCTGGTTACTCCTGGGTGGGCGTCGTGGTCACCGCGTCCTGCGGTCGGGGCCCTCGGCGACCACCGGGCCGATCACGATGACGGCGGGCGGGCGGACCTCCTGCGCGACGACGGTCTCCGCGACCGTCGCCAGGGTGGCGTCCACCCGGCGCTGGGCCGCCGTGGTGCCTTCCTGGACGAGGGCGAGCGGCGTCTCGGGGTCCTTGCCGTGGGCGATGAGCGCCTCGGCGATCCTGCCTATCTTGTCGACGCCCATGAGGATCACCAGCGTGCCGGTCAGCTTGGCGACCGAGGCCCAGTCGACGAGGGAACGCGGGTCGTCGGGGGCCACATGGCCGCTGACCACGGTGAACTCGTGGGCCACGCCCCGGTGGGTGACCGGGATGCCCGCCGCACCCGGCACCGAGATGGAGCTGGAGATGCCCGGCACGACCGTGCAGGCGATGCCCTCGGCGGCCAGCGCCTGCGCCTCCTCCATGCCCCGGCCGAAGACGAACGGGTCGCCGCCCTTGAGGCGGACCACGGACTTGCCCTGCTTGGCGTGCTCCACCAGGGCGTTGTTGATGGCCTCCTGGGCCATGAACCGGCCGTACGGGATCTTCGCCGCGTCGATCACCTCGACGTGCGGGGGCAGTTCGTCCAGGAGGTCGCGGGGGCCGAGGCGGTCCGCGATGACCACGTCCGCCTCGGCGAGGAGCCGCCGTCCGCGCACGGTGATCAGGTCCGGGTCGCCGGGACCGCCGCCGACCAGGGCGACGAAGGGGATCCGCGCGCGCTGCTGCGGCGCCGCGAGGGAACCGTCCCGCAGCCCCTCGACGATCGCGTCCCGCACGGCGGCGGAGCGGCGGGGGTCGTGGCCGGTGAGGACGGCCACGGTCACGCCCTCGCCGCGGCCGGTGGCCGGGGTCCAGGCGGTGGCCGCCTCGGCGTCGTCCGCGCGGACGCACCAGGTGCGGTTCCGCTCGGCCTCGGCGGAGGCGGCGGCGTTGGCCGCCGGGTCGGTGGTGGCCACCAGGGCGTACCAGGCGTCGGCCAGGTCGCCTTCCTCGTAGCGGCGCCGGGTCCAGGTGATCTCGCCCGCCTCGGCCATCGCCTCCACGGAGGGGGTCGCGGACGGGGAGATCAGGGTGAGGTCGGCGCCCGCGGCGATCAGGGCGGGCAGCCGCCGCTGGGCGACCTGGCCGCCGCCGAGGACGACGACGCGGCGGCCGGCGAGGCGCAGTCCGACGGGGTAGGCGGGGTGCGTCGCGTTCTCGGCGCGGTCGGCGTGCTCGGCCATGGGTGAGCGGCTCCTCGGGGATGGCGTGGGCGGGCCGCTGCGGCTCTGAAGCGGCTGGTGGGACACGGTGTTCGAGTCCCACGATATCCGTGACCCGGGGGCGTCACTCCGCGACGGACGTCCCGGTGGCGGGAGTGCCGGGCGGCGCCGGGAAGCCGGTGTGCCTCCCGCCCCGGTCGGGCGGGAGGCACAGGGGTCCGGGCGGCGCGCCGGGGCGGGCTACTTCTCGGTGACGCCCGCCGAGTCGAACGTGGCCACGTCGTGCATCGCACGGGCCGCGCTCTGCACCAGCGGCAGGGCGAGCAGCGCGCCCGTGCCCTCGCCGAGGCGCAGGTCCAGATCGACCAGGGGGCGCAGGCCCAGCTTGTTGAGCGCGGCCACGTGGCCGGGCTCGGCGCTGCGGTGCCCGGCGATGCAGGCGGAGAGCGACTCGGGGGCGACGGCCCGCGCGACGAGCGCCGCCGCGCCGGTGGAGACGCCGTCGAGGATGACCGGGGTACGGAGCGAGGCCCCGCCCAGGATCAGCCCGACGAGGGCCGCGTGCTCCAGACCGCCGACCGCCGCGAGGACGCCGATCGGGTCCTCCGGGTCCGGCTTGTGCAGGTCGAGGGCGCGCCGGACCACGTCGACCTTGCGGGCGTGGGTCTCGTCGTTGATGCCCGTGCCCCGGCCGGTGACCTCGGCCGGGTCCACTCCGGTGTAGACCGAGATCAGGGCGGCGGACGCGGTGGTGTTCGCGATGCCCATCTCGCCGGTGAGGAGCGCCTTGTTGCCCGCGGCGACCAGATCGCGGGCGGTCTCGATGCCGACCTCGATCGCGGCGAGCACCTCCTCGCGGGTCATCGCGGGGCCGGTGGAGAGGTCTCCGGTGCCCGCGCGGACCTTGCGGGGCAGCAGGCCCGGGGTGGCCGGGAGGTCGGCGGCGACGCCCACGTCGACGACGCAGACCTCGGCGCCCACCTGGTTGGCGAAGGCGTTGCAGACCGCTCCCCCGCCGAGGAAGTTGGCCACCATCTGGGAGGTGACCTCCTGCGGCCAGGGGGTCACGCCCTGGGCGTGCACCCCGTGGTCACCGGCGAAGATCGCGACGGCGGCGGGCTCGGGGATCGGCGGCGGGGAGACCCGCGAGAGGCCCGAGAGCTGCGCGGCGATGATCTCCAGCATGCCGAGGGCGCCGGCCGGCTTGGTCATCCGCTTCTGGCGTTCCCAGGCCTCGCCGAGCGCCTTGGCGTCCAGCGGGCGGATGTTGGCGACGGTCTCCTGGAGCAGGTCGTGCGGCTCCTCGCCGGGCAGGGCCCGGCGGCCGTACGTCTCCTCGTGGACGACCCAGGCCAGCGGGCGGCGCTTGGACCAGCCCGCCTGCATCAGCTCGGGCTCCTCGGGGAACTCGTCGACGTAGCCGACGCAGAGGTACGCGACCACTTCGAGGTGCTCGGGGAGGCCGAGGGTGCGGACCATCTCGCGCTCGTCGAAGAAGCTGACCCAGCCGACGCCGAGGCCTTCGGCGCGGGCGGCGAGCCAGAGGTTCTCGACGGCGAGCGCCGAGGAATACGGGGCCATCTGCGGCTGCGTGTAGCGGCCGAGGGTGTGCCGGCCGCCCCGCGTGGGGTCGGCGGTCACCACGATGTTGACCGGGGTGTCGAGGATGGCCTCGATCTTCAGTTCCTTGAACTGCTTCGCCCGTGCCTTGGGCAGCGACTTGGCGTAGGCCTCGCGCTGACGCTGGGCCAGTTCGTGCATCGTCTGCCGGGTCTCGGCGGAGCGGATGACGACGAAGTCCCAGGGCTGCGAGTGGCCGACGCTGGGGGCCGTGTGGGCGGCCTCCAGGACGCGGAGCAGCACCTCGTGCGGGATCGGGTCGGAACGGAAGCCGTTACGGATGTCCCGGCGCTCCCGCATGACCCGGAGCACGGCCTCACGCTCGGCGTCGTCGTAGCCGGGGGCCGGAGCGGAGTCCACGGCGGGGGTGGGCTCTTCGCCGGGGGTGGACTCGGCGCCGGGGGTGGGCTCGGTGTGGGGGGTGGGCTCGGTGTGGGGAGCCGTCTCGGCGTCGGGGGCGTTCTCCGCGTCGAGGGTGTTCTCCGCGTCGGCGGCGGGAGCGGTTACGACGGCGGGAGCGGTTACGGCCTCGGCGGCGGTCGCCGGGGCGGGCTCCGCTTCGGCGGCGGGGGCGTCGGGGTCGGCGTCGGCGCCGGAAGCAGCGGTGACGGCTTCAGGGGCCGGGGAGGTCTCGGGGGCCTCGGTGTTCTCCGGTGCCTCGGTGCTCTCCGTGGCCTCAAGGGTCTCCGTGGCCCCCGAGGTCTCCGTGATCTCGGAGTTCTCGGTGGACTCGGTCGCCCCAGGGGCCTCAGGAGTCTTGGTGGACTCGGGAGTCTCAGCGGCCTCAGGGGCATCGGCAGCCGCAGGGGCCTCAGCCGTCTCGACAGCCTCGGCCATCTCAGCCTTCTCAGCCGTCTCGACAGCCTCGGAGGTCTCCGTGGCCTCGGCAGCCACAGGGGCTTCAGAGAGAGCCGTGGCCTCAGAGGTCCCAGCACCCTCGACCGCCACAGCACCCTCGGCGGTCACAGCGACCTCATGAGCCTCAGGGGCCTCAGACTTCCCAAGGGCCTCGGAAGGCTCCACGCCCTCCGTGCTCTCCACGCCCTCCGTAACCTCCGTGCCCTCAGGAGACGCGGAAGCCTCCGGAGTCGCCTGACTCTCCGGCTCCTCCGCAGCCACCCCCGGGGCCTCGGCACCGGTCTCGGCCTCAGGCTCGGTCCCGGTCTCGGCGGCCACGGCGGCAGGCTCGGCCTCGCCCGGCACATCGGCGGCCTCGGCGTCCGGTGCGGACTCCGCCTCCGCCGGGGCCTGTTCGGCCTGCGGCTGCCCGGTCCCGGCCACGGGGTCCGACTTCTCCGGCGCGGACGACGGCTCCTCGGCCACCGCTTCGGCCGGAATCGCGCCGGGCGTCCGCGTCTCGGCTTCCGGCAGTGCCTCGGGAGCGGCCGTCTCGGCGGCGGGCTCCCCCGGCTCCTCGGCCGTCTCCGCGGACTCCGGCTCGGCCGCCGAAGTCCCGGTGGTCGCCGCGGACTCGGCGGGCTGTTCCGGCTCCGCCGCGACGGCGGGCCCGGCCACGGCTTCCGCCGACACGGCGGCGGCAGGCTCGGCCGCGCGCGGCGCGGGGACGGTGACGACGGTGACCTCGGGCGCGATGACCTCGGCGGG
>NZ_MSJP01000105.1 GCF_014596525.1 Streptomyces sp. CBMA291 | reverse complement strand
CCCGGCCCCCCGGCGCCCACCCGCCCCCCCCGGCACTCGCCCAGCCCCACGCGGCACTCGCTCAGCCCTCGCCCGGCCTCGCCCGGCCCCCCGGCACTCGCCCAGCCCCACCCAGCCCCCGCCCGAGGCCGCTCCAAGGCCGGTCCAAGGCCGGTCCGGGACCGGTCCGGGGTCGGCTCAGGCCCCGCGCGGGCCGCCGAAGCGACCTAGTGACATGGCGGTCTTCAATCCGTAGGGTGCTGAATATGGATATGCAGACAGTCGTCCTCGGCACGTCCGGCACGACCCCGCAGGACGTCCTCGACGTCGCCCGTCACGGTGCCCGCGTCGAGCTGTCGGCCGAGGCCGTGGCGGCGCTGGCCGCCGCCCGGGAGGTCGTCGACGCGCTCGCCGCCAAGCCCGAACCCGTCTACGGGGTCTCCACCGGCTTCGGCGCGCTCGCCACCCGGCACATCGGCCAGGACCTCCGCGCCCGGCTCCAGCGCAACATCGTCCGCTCGCACGCCGCCGGCATGGGCCCCCGCGTCGAGCGCGAGGTCGTGCGCGCCCTGATGTTCCTGCGCCTCAAGACCGTCGCCTCCGGCTACACCGGCGTCCGCCCCGAGGTCGCCCGGACCATGGCCGACGTCCTCAACGCCGGGATCACCCCCGTCGTCCACGAGTACGGCTCCCTCGGCTGCTCCGGCGACCTCGCCCCGCTCTCCCACTGCGCCCTCACGCTCATGGGCGAGGGCGACGCCGAGGGCCCGGACGGGACCGTACGGCCCGCCGGGGAGCTGCTGGCCGCCGCCGGGATCACCCCCGTCGAGCTGAAGGAGAAGGAGGGCCTCGCCCTCCTCAACGGCACCGACGGCATGCTCGGCATGCTGCTCATGGCCCTCGCCGACCTCGACGTCCTCTACAAGACGGCCGACGTCACCGCCGCGCTCTCCCTCGAAGCCCTCCTCGGCACCGAGAAGGTCCTGGAGCCGGAACTGCACGCCATCCGCCCGCACCCCGGCCAGGCCGCCTCCGCCGCCAACATGCTCGCCGTCCTGCGGGGCTCGGGCCTCACCGGCCACGCCCAGGCGGGCGAAGCGCCCCGCGTCCAGGACGCCTACTCGGTGCGCTGCGCCCCGCAGGTCGCGGGTGCGGGCCGGGACACCCTGGCCCACGCCCGGCTCGTCGCCGAGCGCGAACTGGCGGCCGCCGTCGACAACCCCGTCGTCCTCGCCGACGGCCAGGTCCGCTCCAACGGCAACTTCCACGGCGCCCCCGTCGCGTACGTCCTCGACTTCCTCGCCATCGCCGCCGCCGACCTCGGCTCCATCGCCGAGCGCCGCACCGACCGGCTCCTCGACCGGAACCGTTCGCACGGACTGCCGCCGTTCCTCGCCGAGGACCCCGGGGTCGACTCGGGCCTGATGATCGCCCAGTACACGCAGGCGGCCCTGGTCAGCGAGATGAAGCGGCTCGCCGTCCCCGCCTCCGCCGACTCCATCCCGTCCTCCGCGATGCAGGAGGACCACGTCTCCATGGGCTGGTCCGCCGCCCGCAAGCTGCGCACCGCCGTCGGCAACCTGAACCGGATCCTCGCGGTCGAGCTGTACGCCGCCACCCGGGGCATCGAACTCCGCGAGGGCCTCACCGCCGCCCCCGCCAGTCGCGCGGTCATCGCCGCGCTGCGCGCGGCGGGGGTCGAGGGCCCGGGTCCCGACCGCTTCCTCTCGCCCGATCTGGCCGCCGCCGACACCTTCGTACGGGAAGGCGGGGTGCTCACCGCGGTGGAGCCGGTCACCGGCCCGCTGGCGTGAGCCGGGAGTGAGACGGCCGGGCGCCACCGGTCCCGGGGGTCCGGGCGCCGCCGGTCCCGGGGGCGGCGGTCCGGGAGCCGTCCGGCCGGGTCAGGACGCGCGCCCCCGCCGGCGCATCGCAAGGGTCACGGAGGTCGCGCCGAGGCCCAGCAGGGCCGTACCGCCGAGGAAGTAGACGGTGGAGTCCCGGCCGTCCTCGGAGGGCCCTGTGCCACCCGGGGCGGGGGCCTCCAGGGTCGCGCCCGTACGGGCACCTCCCTGCTCGTCGGTGGCGCTCGCGGACGGCACGAACCACAGGGCGCACAGCAGCGCGGCCGCGACGGTCGCGGTCAGCAGCAGGCGATGGGCGGCGGACACGGAAATTTCGATCCCCCTTGCGGAAACCGCGAATTGGTCGACGCGCCGATGCTAATGAACTCAGCGGGTCGCGGGAAAGCCGAGGCCCCGCAGGCGCCTACGCTCCGACTCATGAGCACACCTGAGTCACCACGTTATGTCCGCCTTCGTGTCGATGTCGTCCTGGAAATCGACGGCCCGGCCGAACTGACCGAGGCGGCCGAGGCCCGCATCGACGCCGACGAGTTCATGCCGGAGGAGGAGCGGGTGCACGCCCGCGCCGCCGCCCGCGAGGACGGCGCCGAGGCCCTCGCCTACCTCGTCGAGCCCTTCGACCTGATCCGTGACGTCCCCGGGATCGAGATGGTCCAGGCGTCCTGGAGCAGCGAGGAGATCGAGTACGACCCCGATGCCCTGGAGTGGGACCTCGGCGAGGAAGATGGGGACGAGGAAGACGACGACCGGCCGTAGGGCGGGCGACCTCCTGCCGATCGGGCCCCGGGGCGTTGTCCCGGGGCCCGATCTCGCGGGAGGATGGCCGGATCCGCCAGGACGCGTGGAACCGGGCGGCTCGCACATGCGTGTCGGTCAGTGGTGTTCCCCACAAACGCCCCGCGTCCGGAACCGGACGGGGTGTCATGGAGTTCCTGGAAGATATCGACAGGGAACCGGCGACGATGGAGAAGCGTGTGATGACGGACGGCAAGCGCCGCCGCAGGGGTCTGGCCGCCGCGGCAGCAGTGCTCAGCGGCATGCTGGTGCTCTCGGCGTGCAACGACGGGGACAAGGCCGCCGCAGGTGCCTCCGGCTCCGCGAAGCCGGAGTCACAGGCCCAGGTCGACGAGGCGGCGGCGCAGAAGACCTCCAAGGCGCAGATCACCATCTCGCCGAAGAACGGCGTGCAGAACGCGTCGATCAACAACGACGCCAAGGTCACGGTCGCCGAGGGCAAGCTCACCGGGGTCACGATGACCTCCGCCGAGGGCGACGCCGTCAAGGGCGAGATAGCGGCCGACGGTCTCAGCTGGAAGCCCACCGGCCAGCTGAAGCGGGCCACGGTCTACAAGATCGCCGTGACCGCCGTCGACGCGACCGGTCTCGAAGCCCACGAGAACTCCTCGTTCACGACCGTCTCCAAGGCCAACAGCTTCATCGGCAACTTCACGCCCGAGGACGGTTCGACCGTCGGCGTCGGCATGCCCGTCTCGATCACCTTCAACAAGGCGATCAAGGACCGCAAGGCCGTCCAGGGCGCGGTCTCCGTCTCCTCCAGCTCCGGCCAGGAGGTCGTCGGGCACTGGTTCAACTCCCAGCGCCTCGACTTCCGCCCCGACGCCTACTGGACCGAGGGCTCCACGGTCACCCTGAAGCTCGACCTCGACGGCGTCGAGGGCGCCCCCGGCATCTTCGGCGTCCAGCAGAAGACGGTCACCTTCAAGATCGGCCGCAACCAGGTCTCGACCGTCGACGTCGCCACCAAGACGATGACCGTCACGCAGGACGGCAAGACCGTCAAGACCATCCCGATCTCCGCGGGATCCCCGGACAACACCACCTACAACGGCAAGATGGTGATCTCCGAGAAGTTCAAGGAGACCCGGATGAACGGCGCCACCGTCGGCTTCACCGACTCCGACGGCAAGGGCGAGTACGACATCAAGGACGTGCCGCACGCCATGCGCCTGTCCACGTCCGGCACCTTCATCCACGGCAACTACTGGGGCTCCCGCTCGATCTTCGGCAGCGCGAACACCAGCCACGGCTGCGTGGGCCTCGCCGACGTCAAGGGCGCGGGCGACCCGAATCAGCAGGCCGCCTGGTTCTTCGACAACTCGATGATCGGCGACGTCGTGATCGTCAAGAACTCCCACGACAAGACGATCGCCCCGGACAACGGCCTCAACGGCTGGAACATGAACTGGTCGGAGTGGAAGGCCGGTTCGGCCGCCTGACCCCGCCCGCACACCACGAGACGGCCCCCTTCCCGACTGGAAGGGGGCCGTTCCGCGTCCCTACGCCACCCGGCCCCCGCGCAGTTCGAGCCGCCCGCCGCCGAACCCGCTCCGGAACCGACGGTCGTGGGAGACCGCGACCACCGCGCCGGGGAAGACGGCGAGGGCCGCCTCCAACTCCTCCACCAGGGAGAGCGTCACATGGTTGGTCGGCTCGTCCAGGACGAGCAGATCGGCCGGACGGGTCACCAGCCGGGCCAGCTCAAGGCGCCGCCGCTGCCCCACCGAGAGCCGCGCCACCGGCACCGCCAGGTCCTCCACCCGGAACAGCCCGAGGGCCGACAGCTCCTCCGCGTGCTCCTCGGGCAGCCCGGGACGCCCCGCCGCGTACGCGGTGAGCAGCGGCTCCGACGCCGGTACGGCGGGCGGCTCCTGCCGCAGATAGCCGATCCCGCCCGCCCGGACGACCGTGCCCCGGTCGGGCCGCAGCTCCCCGGCGAGGACCCGGAGCAGGGTCGTCTTGCCCGCCCCGTTGGGCCCGGAGACGAGCAGCCGTTCCCCGGCCGCGATCCGCAGCCCCTCGATCCGCAACCGCCGGCCGACCACGACATCGGCCAACTCGACGAGCGGGCCGGGGGACCCGGCGTGCCCGTCGGCCCCGGAGCCCGGCGGGAGGCCCGCGCGCCCACCCCTCCCGGCCTCGCCGTCCACCAGGCCCGACCGCGAGACGGTTCTCAGCCGGGCGGTGAAGCGCAGGGGCTCCGGCGGGGCCGGGACCGGGGCGCGACGAAGCTGGTCGAGCCGGGTGCGGGCCGTCCTGACCTGGCCGGAGAGCTTGTTCTCATGGGAGCGACGGTGCTTGCCGAAGCCCTGCCGGGGGTCCTTGCCCGAACCGGCGAGACGCTGCCCGGCCGAGGCCACCAGCTCCTCCGTACGCGCCAGCTCCTCCCGCCACTCCTCGTGCTCCCGGGCCCTGCGGCGCAGCTCCGCCGCCTTCGCCGCGCGGTAACCGGCCCAGCCGTCGCCGTACCGGATCACCGACCGGGTGTCCCGGTCGACTTCGAGGACGGTCGTGGAGACGCGCTCCAGGAAGTCCCGGTCGTGGGTGACGGTCACCACCGTGCCCCGGTGCCCGCGCAGCCGCTCCGCGAGCCAGTCGGCGGCGGCCCGGTCCAGATGGTTGGTCGGCTCGTCGAGGAGCAGCAGTTCGGCGCCCGATGCGAGGACGCAGGCGAGCGCGAGCCGTGCCCGCTCCCCGCCGGAGAGGGTGCCGAGCCGCCGCTCGCGGGAGACACCGCCGAGACCGAGGCCGGACAGCGCGGCGGCCACCTCCGCGTCGGCCGTGTAGCCGCCCCGCTCCTCGAAGCGGGCGGCCAGCTCCCCGTACGCGAGAAGCTCGTCCGGCGTCGCGGAGCCGAGCCGCTCCTCGGCGGCCCGCATCTCCCGTTCCAGGGCGCGGAGTCCGGCGAGCGCCGCGTCGACGGCGTCGCGCACGACGGCCCCGGGCCCGAGCCCGAAGGTCTCGGCGGGCGTCTGCGCGAGCCGGGCGACACCACCGGGGAACCGTACGGTCACCTCCCCGCGTCCGGGCGGCTCCACCCCGGCGACCAGCCGGAGCAGCGTGGACTTCCCGGAGCCGTTCTCACCGATGACGGCGGCCTTCTCACCGGGACGGACGGTGAACGAGATCTGTTCGAGGACGGACCGGTCCCCGTAGGAGACGGAGACGTCCTTCAAGGTCAATTGGGCGCGTTCGCGCATGGGTTCTTCCCTGATCGCCGGGCGGTCTTCGGGCCGGGGGAGAGGACACCGGAACCCCGCCGCCGCACCCTCGGGCACCGAGACGACGGACCGGACCGTGTCCACGGCCGGAATCAGAGGAAGAAGTAGTACGCACCCATGCGAACGAGTGTAACCAGGGGGCCCACCCGGGACCGAAGCTTTTACGCGGGTCCCGGGCGGGCCCCGGACAGGTGCGGACGGCCCCCGGCCGGGGACCGGTCCGTCAGGCCCGCGCCACCCCGATCGGGCACGAGACCCCCGTGCCGCCGATGCCGCAGTAGCCCGCCGGGTTCTTGTCCAGGTACTGCTGGTGGTACGCCTCCGCCGGGTAGAAGGGGCGGTCGGCGGCGGGCAGGATCTCGGTGGTGATCGTGGCGTGGCCCGCGCCCGTCAGGACCCGCTGGTAGGCCGTGCGGGAGGACTCGGCGGACGCCGCCTGCTCGGGGGTGTGGGTGTGGATCGCCGAGCGGTACTGGGTGCCGACGTCGTTGCCCTGGCGGAAGCCCTGCGTCGGGTTGTGCGACTCCCAGAACAGCTTCAGGAGGCTCTCGTACGAGACCTTCGACGGGTCGAAGACGACCCGGACGACCTCGGTGTGCCCGGTCAGGCCCGAGCAGACTTCCTCGTACGCCGGGTTCGGCGTGTAGCCGCCCTGGTAGCCGACGAGGGTCGTCCAGACGCCGTCGGTCTGCCAGAACTTGCGCTCGGCGCCCCAGAAGCAGCCCAGGGCGAAGTCCGCGACCTCCAGGCCCGCCGGGTACGGGCCCGCGAGCGGGGTGCCGAGGACGGTGTGGCGCTCGGGCACGCCGAACTCCGGCTCGGGACGTCCGCGCAGCGCCTGCTCGGGGGTGGGGAGGACGGGGGTGCGGGACAGGAACATGCGGCATCTCTCCTCGACGGTCGTCGGCAGTCGTCACAACAAGGACGGGATGGGAGGGATTCCCCCCCCACACGCACGCACGCACGCACATGGGAGCCCCCCCACGGGAGCCCCCCAACACTGGACCCCCACGGGAGCCTCAGCGCGGCAGCGTCGCCGGGCTGCCGCCGTTCGCCTCGTAGCCCGCCACCGCCAGGTTCCGGAAGACCGTGTACAGCTCCGCCGGGTCCTCGCTCAGCGTCCACGGGACCGCGCCCACGTGCCCGTCGACCCGCACCAGCTGGTGCATCGCCTCCGACCAGCGCTCGGCCCGGACCAGGAACCAGACGAGCAGATGCCGTACGTGCGCCGCCATCGGGTCGTCCGGGCGGGCCGCCCGCACCGCGTACAGCGCGCCCTCCATCGCCTTCGACACCACCGCCGTACGGAAGAAGTCCTGCACGAGCACCACGTCCGGCACGTGCTCGTGCACCGCGAACAGCGGCAGCGCGGCGAGCAGCGAGCCCTGCGGGGCGCGGGCGGCGGCCGTCGTCGCGAAGTGGTCGGCCTCCTCGCGCGAGCCGTGCCACTTCTCGCACCAGTAGTGCAGGGCCGCCAGATGCGCCCCCATGTGCTGCGGCGCCCGGTCGATGACCCGCGCCCACACCTGGTCGAACTGCTCGGGGCCGTAGCCGAGCCCCCGCGCCACCGCCAGCTGCGGCAGATACGGCACCGGGTCGCCCGGCGCGAGCAGCGCCGCCTCCTCGGAGACCTTCCGCGCCTCCTCCAGGATGATCCGGAAATCGTCCGTGCCCACCGTCGAGGACCGCCACGCCTGCTGCACCAGGAACTCGGCGTGCACGGCGGCGCCCCCCGCGTCCTTCGGGGCCTCCGCCCGCCAGCTCCGCAGCCACGCCCCGCCGACGCCCGGCCGGTCCCGCAGCTCAAGGGAGGCGGCGCCCGCGAAGGCCTGGACGCGCTGCCAGCGCGCCTCGCCCTCCTTCGGGGTGTCGGCGAGCAGCCGGGAGGCCGCCCGCCAGTCCTGGGTGGTCTGGACGACGTCGAGGACGTGCAGGAGTTCGTCGTCGGCGCCCGGGAGCCGTACGTCCAGCTCCTCCTGGCGGGCGAATCCGTACGCCTCCGGGTCCGCCGCGTCGGGCGTGCCCGGCGCGACCTGACGGATGCCCCCGGCGCGGCGACGCAGCACGTAGGGACCGAGGACGCCGAACAGCATCCCCAGTGCGATCAGGAACCAGAGAATCTCCATGCGTCCATTGTCCAGGACGCCCGGTGGGAGGATCGCGGGCGGCGGGCCCCCGTACGGCACTACGCTCCTGGTCCATGAGCGACCAGCACTCCCACCAGAGCTTCGAGACCCGCGCGATCCACGCGGGCAACACGGCCGACCCGCTGACCGGCGCGGTCGTCCCGCCCATCTACCAGGTGTCCACCTACAAGCAGGACGGCGTGGGCGGGCTGCGCGGCGGCTACGAGTACAGCCGCAGTGCCAACCCGACCCGGACCGCCCTCGAAGAGAACCTGGCGGCCCTCGAAGGCGGCCGGCGCGGGCTCGCCTTCGCCTCGGGTCTGGCCGCCGAGGACTGCCTGCTGCGCACGCTGCTCGTCCCCGGCGACCACGTGGTCATCCCGAACGACGCCTACGGCGGCACCTTCCGGCTCTTCGCCAAGGTCGTGCAGCGCTGGGGCGTCGACTTCTCGGTGGCGGACACCTCCGACATCGAGGCCGTACGGGGCGCGGTCAACGCCCGTACCAAGCTGATCTGGGTCGAGACCCCCTCGAACCCGCTCCTCGGCATCACCGACATCGAGGCCGTCGCCGGGGTGGCCCGGCAGGCCGGGGTGAAGCTGGTCGTCGACAACACCTTCGCCTCGCCGTACCTCCAGCAGCCGCTGGCGCTCGGCGCCGATGTCGTCGTCCACTCGCTCACCAAGTACATGGGCGGGCACTCGGACGTCGTGGGCGGCGCGCTCGTCACCGCCGACGAGGCGCTCGGCGAGGAACTGGCGTACCACCAGAACGCGATGGGCGCGGTCGCCGGGCCCTTCGACGCGTGGCTCGTGCTGCGCGGCATCAAGACCCTCGCGGTCCGCATGGACCGGCACAGCGAGAACGCCGGGAAGATCGTCGAGATGCTCTCCCAGCACCCGAACGTCGTCCAGGTCCTCTACCCGGGTCTGCCGGAGCACCCCGGGCACGAGATCGCGGCCAAGCAGATGCGGTCCTTCGGCGGCATGGTCTCCTTCCGGGTGCGGGGCGGCGAGGAGGAGGCCGTCGCGGTCTGCGACCGCACCCGTGTCTTCACCCTCGGCGAGTCGCTCGGCGGCGTCGAGTCGCTGATCGAGCACCCGGGCCGGATGACCCACGCGAGCGTCGCGGGCTCCGCCCTGGAGGTCCCGGCCGACCTGATCCGCGTCTCGGTGGGCATCGAGAACGCCGACGACCTGCTGGCCGACCTGCGGCAGGCCCTGGGCTGAGCCTGATCGCCCGCCCGTCTGCCCGCCCGTCTGTCCGTCTGCTTCCCTGGCTGCCGCCCGCGCGGCCGTAGCCTGGTCGCAGTCGCCGGGGCCGCCGGGCCCGCCCCCATGCGACAGGGGGCGGGCCCGGCGGCCCCTTCGTTTCCCCTGAGCCGTTTCCCGTTTCCCGTTGACCGTTTCCTGTGAGCTGTGAGCTGTGAGCTGTGAGCTGTGAGCTGTGAGCTGTGAGCTGTGAGACGTGGGCTGTGAGGCGTGAGACGTGAGGCGTGGGCCGCAGGGCTGTGAGCCGTACGCCGCCCGGCCGCTCACCAGGGTCGACCCGCCCCGGCCGGGCCCCTCACCAGCCCTCGAACGGCGGGGTCGTCTCCGGGGGCGCCTCCCACGGGCGGGTCGCCGAGGCCCACAGGGTGAACGCCACCACCGCAGCCGCCCCGAGCAGCCACAGCATCCGCCGGACCCGCAGGGCGAGCCGCAGTCTGCGGGCGCCGCGCTCCGCCGCCCGGAGCGCCAGATCGCCGGGGACCGGCGGGTGCGGGGTGTCGAGCAGGGCCCGTACCGCCGCCTCCTTGTCCTCGTGGCGGGTCACGCCGCTCTCCCCGCCGGGCCCGTCCCCCGGGCGGCGGCCCTGAGCGTCGCGACCGCGCGGGCGCAGACGGCACGGACCCGGGCCTCCGGCACCCCGAGCAGCGCCGCGAGCTGCTCCTCGGCGACTCCCTCGTACAGCCGGAGGACGACCACGAGCCGTTCCTGCGGGTGCAGCGCGCCGAGCACCCCCGGACCGCCGTGGTGCCGCCACGCGGTGCGCGCGAAGCGGGTGGCGAGCGCCCGCCGCGTCAGCTCGTACGGGTCCTCCTCGCGCAGCCGCCCCCACACCGCGTACGTGTGCGCGAGCGAGGCGGTCAACAGGGCCTGGGCGTACGGGTTGTGGGTGCGGGTCTCGGCCGTCAGCAGGGTCGCCGCATGCAGCAGCCGCCCCGAGGCCCCGGCCACGAACACGCCGAACTCCCGCCCGTACGGGGCACGTTCGTCCTCGTCTCCGCTCCGACGCTCTCGCACCTCCTCATCTGAGGGCAGCGCGGAGGCGGGGTCAAGAGGTCGGCGCGGACTCCGTCGCCGAGCCGCCGCCACCGGCCGCCCTGACCTCCCGTACGGCCTCCGTCACCGCGTGGAGCGGATGGCCCGCGTGCGCCGACTGCCGTGCGGAAAGAGCCGAGTTGAAGCGGGTGAGCAGGGTGCAGAAGGAATCCCGCTCCTCCGCCGTCCAGCCGTCGGTGACCTCCACCATCAGCTGCCGGCGCGAGGCGCGGACCTCGTCGAGCCGGGCCAGCCCGCGCGGCGACAGCTGGAGCACGACCGCCCGCCCGTCCTCCGGGTGCGAAGTCCGCTTCACCAGACCCGTGTCGACGAGCGGGGCGACCTGCCGGGTCACCGTGGAGGAGTCGATGCCCATCCCCGCCGCCAGCGCCTTCACACCCATCGGACCTTCCTGGTCCAGGCGGTTGAGGAGGAGGTAGGCGGCGCGGTCCATCGAGTTGCGGAGCTGGCCGGTGCCGCCGAGGCGGGTCTGCTCCGCCCGGCGGGCGAAGACGGCCACCTGGTGCTGGAGAGCGTCGAGGAGACCGGGGTCCAGGGCAGTCGTCATGTCCTGAGATGTGGGCATGGCCGTGGGTCTCTCTCGTGCGGGGGTGGTCGGTGGTTGGGGGACAGAGTACGCGGCCCCGGGGAGGTCCGTACCTGCGCTGCGCAAACCCGTCCGCGCCCCCGCCCCGTAAGCGGCCGACAGGGCCGTGAGCTGCGAGACTCTGAGGCATGAGCTTCCGTGGGCCAGACCCCTCGCACCGGCTGATGCTCGACGACGTGCGCGGGGCGCAGAAGATGCTGTCCGGTGTCGCCCGGATGACCGCGATGGAAGGCAGCCGGTATCTGTCCTCGCTGGTGGGAGCCCCCGTCCAGCTCAAGTGCGAGAACCTCCAGCGCACCGGCTCCTTCAAGCTGCGCGGCGCCTACGTGCGGATCTCCGGGCTGCGGCCCGAGGAGCGGGCCACCGGGGTCGTCGCCGCCTCGGCGGGGAACCACGCGCAGGGCGTCGCGCTCGCCTCACGGCTCCTCGGGGTCCACGCCACCGTCTTCATGCCGGTCGGCGCCCCGCTGCCCAAGGTCGCCGCGACCCGCGAATACGGCGCCGAGGTGCGGCTGCACGGGCATGTCGTCGACGAGACGCTCGCGGCGGCGCAGGCGTACGCGCGGGAGACCGGCGCCGTCTTCATCCACCCCTTCGACCACCCCGACGTCATCGCCGGTCAGGGCACGGTGGGCCTGGAGATCCTGGAACAGTGCCCCGAGGTGCGGACCGTCGTCGTCGGCATGGGCGGCGGCGGGCTCGTGTCGGGGATCGCGCTCGCGGTGAAGTCGCTGCGCCCGGACGTCCGGGTGATCGGCGTGCAGGCGGAGGGCGCCGCCGCCTATCCGCCCTCGCTGGCCGCCGGGCACCCCGTGGTCGTCGACACCCCGGTGACGATGGCGGACGGCATCCGGGTGGGACGGCCGGGCGACGTGCCGTTCGCCCTGGTCCAGGAGTACGTCGACGAGGTCCGTACGGTCTCCGAGGACGCGCTCTCCTCGGCGCTGCTGCTCTGTCTGGAGCGGGCCAAGCTGGTCGTCGAACCGGCGGGCGCCAGCCCGGTCGCGGCCCTGATGAGCGAGCCGGACGCGTTCCGGGGGCCGGTGGTCGCGGTCCTCTCCGGCGGGAACGTCGACCCGCTGCTGCTCCAGCGGGTCCTGCGGCACGGCATGGCCGCCGGGGGCCGCTATCTGAGCCTGCGGCTGCGGGTGACGGACCGGCCCGGGGCCCTCGCGACGCTCCTCGCGGTCCTCACGGTGGCCGACGCGAACGTCCTGGACGTGAGCCACGTACGGACCGATCCCCGGCTCGGCCTCACGGAAGCCGAGGTGGAACTGCACCTGGAGACCAAGGGCCCCGACCACTGCCGGGAGGTGGAGGCGGCGCTGCGGGACGCGGGGTACACGGTACTGGGGTGAGCCCTGGGGCACACGGGGCTGGGTGAGCGCTGGGCGTACGGGTATACGGGCATAGGGCGTACGGCCCAGCCCGGCCCCCGGCCCCCGGACCATGCGCCCGGAGACGTACCGCCCGCACTGAGCCGCATGCCCGCCCCCCCCCGGAGCCGTACGCCCGTCCCGCGAGGCCATCAGGTCACCAGGTCACCAGGCCGCGCGGGCCAGCAAGGTCAGCAGGCCACCGGCCAGGGCCCCCACCGCGACGAGCCCGAAGGGCTGGAACGGCGGGAGGAGATCGGCGCGGTTCTCGGCGCGGGCCCCGGCCGGGGCGACGGGCGGCGGGGCGCCGTCACCCGCCTCCACGTCTGCCCGCGCCCCCACGGGCGCCCCCGCTTTCCTCCCCGTCCCCGGCGTCGTCCCCGTCCCCGACCCCGGTCCTGTCCCCGACCGTGGCCCCGGCCGTGACCCCGATCCCGATCCCGTCCGTCCCCCGCCCGTCCGTCCCCCGCCCGTCCGTATCGCCCGCTCGTGGGCGACGGAGAGTTCGAGGCGGGTCAGGAGCGGGCGGGGATCCTGGCCGGAGGCCGCCGCGAACTCCTGCACCGCGACCCGGCTCGGCAGCTGCTTCCGGTTGAGGAACCGCTCCCAGGAGGAGCGGCTGTAGTGGGTGCGCTGCGCGAGCTGCCCGTAGCTCAGGCGGGTGGTGCTCTTGATCCGGCGCATCTCGGCGGCCAGCTCCGTCCACGGGCACGCCCCATGGCCCTCGAAGCCGGAACCGGCCGTACCCGTGCCGGTACCCGTACCCGTACCCGTCCCGTCTCCGCCGTACGTCCTCTGTGTTTCGACCGTCATCCGTGGTCCCCCGTTCCCTGGCGCTTCCGTGCCAGGGGCTCAGTCTCGGGGGCCCGATCAACGGTCCGCCAACGGCCGGCCAACAGGGCGGGGGAGCGTCCCCGGGGAGCCGGACGCCGGCATGTGAAGGTGTGGCGAGGATCACTCGTTCGCCGGGCAAGGGCGTCCCGGAAAACCTACGATCGGTGGAAAACGCCCGTATCACCCTGGGAGACCACATGCCAGGCGCGATCTACGCGGAGGGTCTGGTGAAGACCTTCGGCGATGTACGAGCCCTGGACGGAGTGGACCTCGATGTACCCGAGGGCACCGTCCTGGGCTTGCTGGGGCCGAACGGCGCGGGCAAGACGACCGCCGTCCGCGTCCTGACCACCCTGCTCCGGCCCGACCGGGGAACGGCCGTCGTGGCGGGGATCGACGTCCTCGCCCGCCCCGACGAGGTGCGCCGCTCCATCGGGCTCTCCGGCCAGTTCGCCGCCGTCGACGAGTACCTCACCGGCCGCGAGAACCTGCGGATGGTCGGGCGGCTCTACCAGATGAGCGGCAAGGCGGCGAAGCTGCGCGCCGGTGAGCTGCTCGAACGGTTCGGCCTCGCGGACGCCGCCGACCGCCCCGCCAAGACGTACTCCGGCGGCATGCGGCGCCGTCTCGACCTCGCCGCCGCCCTCGTCGTCTCCCCGCCCGTCATGTTCATGGACGAGCCGACGACCGGTCTCGACCCCCGGAACCGGCAGGCCCTGTGGGAGGTCATCAAGGAACTCGTGGCGGGCGGCACCACCCTCCTGCTCACCACCCAGTACCTGGAGGAGGCCGACCACCTCGCCCACGACATCTGTGTCGTCGACCACGGCAGGGTCATCGCGCGCGGCACCTCCGACCAGCTGAAGGCGCAGACGGGCGGCGAGCGGGTCGAGGTCGTCGTCCACACCCCGGGGATGATCGCCGACGCCCGGAGCGTCCTCGCCCGCCACGGCCTCGCGGGTCTCGGCCACGGCGAGGTCTCCGTGGAGGAGCACGTCCGCAAGCTCACCGTCCCCGTCTCCGGCGGCGCCCGGCTGCTCGCCGAGGTCATCCGCGAGCTGGACGCGGTGGGGGTCGAGATCGACGACATCGGACTGCGCCGCCCCACCCTCGACGACGTGTTCCTCTCCCTCACCGGCCACACCGCCGAGCAGCGGGAGGAGAACGGCGGGGAGAACGGCGAGGGGACGGCGGAGCGGCCCGGACGGGCCGGACAGGACGGACGGGACGGACAGGGCAGGCGGGACGGGCCGGACGGGCCGGACGGGCGGGGCCAGGGGCGTACGAAGGAGACGGCGAAGTGACCGGCGGAACCGAGACCCTCATCGCACCGGCGATGCGCCCGCGCGGCCGGATCGCGCAGTCCGTCGGCGACTCCCTCGTCGTCGCCCAGCGCAACCTCATCCGCATGACCAGAATCCCCGAGATGGTCATCTTCGGGCTCATCCAGCCCGTCATGTTCGTGGTGCTGTTCAGCTACGTCTTCGGCGGCTCGCTGGTCGTCGACGGCAGTACGAGCCCGCAGGCGTACCGCGAGTTCCTGATGGCCGGCATCTTCGCCCAGACGGTCACGTTCGCCACGGCGGGCGCGGGCGCGGGCATCGCCGACGACATGCACAAGGGCCTGATCGACCGCTTCCGCTCGCTGCCGATGGCCCGGGGCGCCGTCCTCACCGGGCGTACGCTCGCGGACCTCGTGCAGACCGCCCTCACCCTGGTGGTCCTCGCGGTCGTCGCGCTGCTCGTCGGCTGGCGTTTCCACGAGGGGCTGCCCAAGGCGGTGGGCGCCTTCGGGCTGCTGCTCTTCCTCGGTTACGCGTTCTCGTGGATCGGCGCCCTGATCGGGCTCTCGGTCCGCACCCCGGAGGCGGCGACCTCGGGCGGCCTGATCTGGCTCTTCCCGGTCACGTTCATCTCCAACGCCTTCGTGCCGACGGCGGGCATGACCCCGTGGATCCGGCACATCGCCGAGTGGAACCCGTTCAGCGCCACCGTCCAGGCCTGCCGGGAGCTCTTCGGCAACCCGGGCGTGGTCGCGTCCGAGGCCTGGCCGATGCGGCACTCGGTCTGGGCCTCGCTCCTCTTCTCCCTGGTCATCCTGGTCGTCTTCCGGACCCTCGCGGTGCACAAGTACCGCTCGGCGGCCTCCTGAGGCCGTAGGGTCCGCCTGCCGGGCCCCGCGCCACACACGTGCACGAAGGGCCGGCCCCACGCGGGGGCCGGCCCTTCAAGCGATCGGAGAGGCGTCTCAGGCGGAGTACGGCTTCGCGCTGAGGATCTTCACCGAGGCCTTCTTGCCGTTCGGCAGCTCGTACTCGGCGTCCTCACCGGCCTTCTTGCCGTTGAGCCCGACGCCGAGCGGCGACTGCGGAGAGTACGTCTCGATGTCACCGCTCGCGTACTCGCGGGAGGCGAGCAGGAAGGTCATCGTGTCGTTCTCGTCACCGTCGAACGCGATGGTCACGACCATGCCGGGCTCGACGATGCCGTCGTCCGCCGGGGCCTCGCCCACCTTGGCGTGCTGGAGCAGCTGGGTGAGCTGGCGGACCCGGAGCTCCTGCTTGCCCTGCTCCTCCTTGGCCGCGTGGTACCCGCCGTTCTCGCGCAGGTCGCCCTCTTCGCGCGCGGCGGCGATCTTCGCGGCGATCTCGGTACGCGCGGGACCAGACAGGTACTCAAGCTCGTCCTTGAGCTTGTTGTACGCCTCCTGGGTGAGCCAGGTGACGTTGTCGCTGGTCTGGGTCACAGGTGCTCCTCGTAGGTACTGGGAATACAAAGCAACGCCCTACACGGGCAGCGGTGCTGTCCGGGTGGGCGAAACCACGAGCCTAACAATGAGTGGCGAAAAGCGGGAGGACATAAACCACGAGGATTGAGTCTCCCCAGGTCACCGAGGTGACTCGCCAGGACTCGACACCCCGTCCCTACCCACCGCTACCGGGTCGTACACCCGATCAGCTCGGCGCTCGTGGCGCGGGCGGTGGTGCGGAGGGAGAAGACCTGATCGACCCGGCCGGCCGGGTCGTCGACCCGTACGTCCTTGCGGGCGACCTCGGCGCCGTCCTCGGAGCGCGAGCGCAGGGTGCAGACGCCCTTGACGCCCTCGTCCTTGCGGATCTCCAGATGGACCTGGACCTCGGTGGCGCTCACCACGTCGAACTTGATCATCTCGGCGCTGATCTTGCTGTCGACCACGTAGTGCCAGCCGAACCAGCCCATCAGGCCGAGGAAGAGGACTCCGAGCACCGCGCCCGTGATCTTGAGCTTGCGGTCCGCCGCCTCGTCCGCGGAGCGCCCGTAGCGACCCTCGGGCAGCTGCTCTGGAGCCGCGCTCATGATCGATCCTCTCGAAGCCGGGGGTGGCGGAATTTTCCCTCCCCCGATTCCGTCACTATAGAGACCACCCTCCGCGTCGAATCACTGAGGATCGAGTCTTGACTGAGCAGCTGCGACTGATGGCCGTTCACGCCCACCCCGACGATGAGTCGAGCAAGGGTGCGGCCACGATGGCCAAGTACGTGTCCGAGGGGGTGGACGTCATGGTGGTGACGTGCACGGGCGGCGAGCGTGGCTCGGTCCTCAATCCCCAGCTTCAGGGCGACCCCGAGATCGAGCGGAACATCCACGAGGTGCGCCGCAAGGAGATGGACGAGGCCCGCGAGATCCTGGGCGTGTCCCAGGAGTGGCTGGGGTTCGTCGACTCCGGTCTCCCCGAGGGCGACCCGCTGCCGCCGCTTCCCGAGGGCTGCTTCGCCCTGGAGGACGTCGACAAGGCGGCCGGCGAACTGGTCCGCAAGATCCGCTCGTTCCGCCCGCAGGTCATCACGACCTACGACGAGAACGGCGGGTACCCGCACCCCGACCACATCATGACCCACAAGATCACGATGGTGGCCTTCGACGGCGCGACCGACGCCGAGAAGTACCCGGAGAGCGAGTTCGGCCCGGTCTGGCAGCCCCTGAAGCTCTACTACAACCAGGGCTTCAACCGCGTCCGCACCACCGCCCTGCACGAGGCGCTCCTCGCGCGCGGTCTGGAGTCCCCGTACGGCGAGTGGCTGGAGCGCTGGAAGGACTTCGAGCGCAAGGAGCGGACGCTGACCACCTTCGTCCCCTGCGCCGACTTCTTCGAGATCCGCGACAAGGCGCTGCTGGCCCACCGCACCCAGATCGACCCCGACGGCGGCTGGTTCCGGGTCCCCATGGAGATCCAGAAGGAGGTCTGGCCGACGGAGGAGTACGAGCTGAGCAAGGCGCTGGTGCCGACTTCCCTCCCCGAGCAAGATCTCTTCGCGGGCGTCCGGGACAATGACTGACATGAGCGCACATCTGGCACTGACCCAGTGGGTCCCCTTCGCCGCCGAAGAGCTGGACAAGAACAAGGTCACCCCCGGAGTCCTCGGCTTCGTGGTCTTCGCCGTCCTCGCCGTCGCGGTCTGGCTCCTGATGAAGTCGATGAACCGCCACATGGGCAAGGTCTCCTTCGAGGAAACCCCGGACCCGTCGACACCCACCGACACTCCGGCGACTACCGGCAAGTAGCCACTTCCGCTTGCACCTCACCCCGTCCCGGGCCGGTTTCGGCCGGGGGCGGGGTGGGGGTGTTTTCGACGGGCGGCCGGGCCGTTCAGCGCACGAGGACCAGCCCGCAGCTGTACGCGCGTGCGTGGCCGATGCCCTGGGCGAGGGCCGCGACGAACACCTTGGGGTCGGTGACCGTGAGGGTGCCTTTGATCTCCGCACGAGCGATGCGCAGGCCCTTGTGCGGTGCCGGGCTGGAGACGTTCGGAAGCATGCGTACGGCGATCCGGTCGATGTCGGTGTCCGCTCCGATGCGGGTGACACCGCCCCGGGCGACCGCAGGTTCGCCGGGCGGCTGGAGGCGGCGCGCGAATCACCCCTTCACATGTTCGGGACGGGTGTGGGGGACTCGGGTCCCCCTGGTCTTCGGCGGCGAGCCAGGGGGAGGCGGAACGCTGTGTACAGGATTGACGACCGTACGGAAAGCGACCTGGTCGCCGATGCGGAAGGTGCGGTCGACGGTGAGGGGCTCCGGCTTCTCGGCCAGGGCCGCGCGGGGGATACCGCTCCAGTCGGCGGGGAGCGACGACTGGACCACCAGATTGAGCCGTGCCTGACGAAGGTCGACGGTCCAGGTCGACAGGATGCCCATCTGGGCACGCGGGTCCGGGCTGCCATCGTCCACCCAGCCGGGGAAGCCGCTCATGACGGTTCGGTGCATGTCCTGTGCGTCGATGAGCGATCTGGCGACGAACGGATGCCGGGCGTCCAGGGCCAGCAGAGTCTGCGCGGCGACGAATCCGGCGGCTTCGCCCGCGCTCGATGGCGTATGCGACGCGGCGGTGGTCTTGTTCACAGGATGATGTCCCATTCACGGGCGTGTGCGGCGATGGTGATGCGGTGGCGGGTCTCCCATCGGAGGCCGTGGGTCCCACCGTCCGCTCCGAAGCGCACGGGCTGGTCGGACAGGGGGCCGACGCCGGGAAGCGGCCGCCTGCTCTCGAACCAGGCCCATGGGCGTACGTGCGGCGCGGCGGCCGACGGACCGGCTCCGTGGCCGACCAGCCCGAGCGCAATGCCGCGGGACTCATTCCGTGTCCAGAGCGGCCCGTCGCCGCTTTTCAAGTGGACCTTGTCGGCATCGGCCCTTCAAACACGTAGGCCGGTGCCAAGGCGTGGAGGCCGCTCAGGGCTCCTTACGGGGGATTCCAGTTGTGGCAGGCGAGGTCGAATGTTTAGCGGACTCGGCCCCAAGCCAGACAGGCCAAGTACCTCACGTCCGCCCATCTCAGGTGGGTGAGGGCTCCTTCTGCGGTGGGGAAGGAGCCTTTACCGTTGATTAGCCGCAGAGGGTTGCGTCCGGTCGGAGGAGAGAACCTCAGGAGCGTAGGTCTCTCAGTGCCTTAATCGCTGCCGGCATGGCAACGAAGAGCTTGGCCGTCCCTACCCAGGTGGTGATGCCGGCCACCTCTGCGACTGCTGGTGGGGCACCGGAATGGCCGATGACCGCGTATGTGAAGAGACCGGTCAGGCCGGAGCCTAGCCCGGCCGTCAGCATCCACCACATTACCCAGTTGCCTGATCGGTCTGCCGCAGGAGAGGCAGCCACAGGGCGCAATGCTTCGGGACGGCGAAAGTAACCCTTTCGGGCTCCAGGAACGGACGCGCCGCAGGCTGGCGCAGGGGGCAAGCCCGCCCGCCACGGCCTGACTTGGGCGAAGCCTCGACGTGAGTACCTTGTCGGGGAATTCACTGTGGTGCGGGTGTCCCGGGGGTGCTTCCACCTGCACGAGGGCCACGTCATGGCAGTGGGCGGAACGCTCGGCGCACTTGGTCGCTGGGCCAGCGTGCGAGCCAGTGGAAGCGGTTTCCTACGAGAACGAGAACGGTGAGGTGACCCTGCAGCTCGTGGCCTTGGCCCTGCCGCGACCGTCACAGACGGGTGCCGTCGCCTGGACGGGCACTGGCAGCTGTGCTGCAAGCAGTCGCCTCGGACGGGGTGAAGGTGCCGGACTGCGGGCATCACTTGGCCCATTGCTCCATCCGGGCCGCATCTGCTTCGAGCAGTTGCCGAGCCGGCACTCAGTCGGCGGGAAAGACGGACTCGAAGGCGTGAGTCGCTTTGGATCCGCAGTGGGTTCCCGCTAGCGTGGTAGCTGGCTCTCTTTTTGCCTGAGGGCATACTGAATCCTCCATCTGGGAGTGCTTCCTGGTAGGCGGGTTGATGGGAAGGGCCCTGGCGGGAATAGAATTCGCGCTCTTTGCCGTCAGGGCTGATCTTTTACGCGTCCGGAGGGTCGCTGTGAACGGATGATCAGGGCCTGATGTTGTCGTGCCTGATATCTGTGGTGGCGTCGACGAAGCGACGTAGCCCCCGGTGCATGGAGAGCAATTCCTCTTCGGTGAGCTGAAGCAACTCGTGCAGCTTGATGGGGTGGCCGGCAAGTTCACCCAGTCGGGCCAGTTCCATCAGTTGCGACCTTTGCCTGGCAGGCCGCGCGCTAGGGTTCCATGCCGATTGCGGGGGGATCGCATCGCCCTCTGGCGGGGATTCGCCATCCGAAGGCGGCTGTTTGTCGAGGGGGTAGCGACTCTCGGGCATCTCGTCCTCGGCGATCCCGGCCGTGCTGACCGTAGTGTGGGGTGTTCCAGAGAGGCGTTCCAGTGCGGTCATTTCGACCGGTGAGGCGAATCGTGATCGGCCATTTGGATCAGGGCCTGAAGTGGGGCAGAAAACTGGATCGAAGGTCGCCTCCTGCCCGTTCTTTTCGACGCTTGCACTGCTCTTGATCCCGGTGGGCATAGGTTTGGCCTGCATTGATGCTGGCGAGGATTCGTCGGCGAGAGCCGCAGCGGTCACTCGTGCATCAAAGCGAACGTCGCGTGCGTCTTCTTCTGGTCCACCCGCCGCCACCATCGGCACTGTCCCCGGAAGGGAGGAAGCGAGGGCCTCCGCATTCCAGCAGACGCAGTCCTCGTCCACAGGCTGCAGTAGCTGGGCTTCAAGCAGCCACATGATCAGAATCGCGGCCTCGCCGCGTCGGGTGTCCGGCGCATTCGCAGCGATTAGCAGACAAGATGCAAGGGCGGATCGTTTCACGCCGTGTCCCTTCGACTCTTGACGAGCGACTTCGGCGAACCAGCTGGGTGCCAGCACGACGGCCAGCTCGCGACGGCCGAGCACTACGTCGCGACCCCATGCCTCGGCAATTCTGCGTGCTGCAGGTGTGGCACGGAAGACGCCACGTCCGCCATCGCGAATAAGCAGGCCGCAAGAACGCAGGAAAGCGGGGACCAGTCCCTTGCGATGATCTGAAACTCCAGGAACTTCCAGCTGTCGGCTCGTGAAGGCATCCGGGTGATGGCCAGCGGCGAGCATGAACTTAACTTGATGTACGAATCGTGTGCGCACTGTGGGTAGCTCGTACCGCAGCCCACTCCGTTCTTTTCGGCTTGACTGTTTCACCTGTCTCCCTCTCGTGGGTGACCTTGGGATAGCTGAGGACAGTCAATCAGAAAAGTTGCATCGCAGGCATGTGCGACACGACTGTGAAGTGGGTGGCTGGCAACAGCTCTCAGTATTTCTTGATGAACAGCTGTGTCGAACAGCTCAGCGTTTCCAGCACCTCCTGCTGAGCCGGATTGGCGACCCCGCTTCCCATCCGATTGTCGTCATCCGGTGACCGCATCGCTCGCTTCACATATCGTCGGGCTGCGATTTCGCTGATGAGTGCAGGAGATTTGTGCGCTCGAGATCGGATCGGCAAGGTGAGTGTTTTTCGTCTTGAACAGGCGTGACCCCATGCAGAGGCCTGGATATTGGCTTCTCGGAGTTGGCCGAACGTCGCTCTCGTCGCACTCTGTTGCCTGCATTAATAGGCCCAACGCGCCTTTGAGTTGGCAGGTTGCCGACCGCGCTGCGTCGTGAGGGTACTGACTCCTCGGGCCGGGGTCGGTCATGGAAACCATCGTTTGGAGGGCCGGGTGCTGTTGGTTGACGTGTACTGGCGGACGAACCTCACAATGAGGCAACTGGCCCCGCTTTTCGGTGTGTCGAGTCGGCTGCGGATCGGGTGATCGATGCCCCTGGCGCGCGGCTTGTGCTGCATCCCCGTCGGCGGTTCGCCCGGGATGCGGTGCTGATTGTGGACGGCGCCCTGGTGCCCACACTGGGGCCACAAGGTCGCTGAGTAGCCGAAGAGCTATCGCGATTCCACCAACCATCAGGCGGTCATCGGCGCTGACACCCGCTTGGTCATGGTGGTCGGCTGGGCAATCGCGCCGGCTGCCGGGCGTGATGAGAGTCCGGCGCGAAGTCCGCCGCCGGCAACACGAAGACCATCGCCGACGGCAGCTGCTCAGGGACTGGGCTCGTGATGCCGCACCGCCGCCGCAAGGAAGGGGATCTATCCGATTGGACACAGGGCCACAACAGGCCCCCATGAGCAGGTCCGCACGCGTTGAGTATGTCCTTGCCAGGCCGAAGGCCTGGACGATCCTCCGTGACTGCCGCCTGGGGGGGGCGATGGCGTTCACACCGTCATGCTCAGCATCGCCTGGCTGCACAACCTCGTCGGCATGGAGCGAGCTGGCTCCGTCTGACGTTGAACTCGTCTTCTCCGCTGAAGGTGGTGATGCCATGTGCGGAGGTGGAAGCAGTGGCGGCGGCGCTGTCCACCAAGTCTGCTGTTGCTGTCTCGACCACCACTCAGGCGACTCTCGCTACTGGCGGAGTCAGAGCTCGGCCCGAGGGCCTCTGCTGTACCGAAGGCCGGAGCCTTGCCAACCAGCGACCAACTTGCCCCTCGACTGCACCTCTATCCAGCCCGGAAACGCGTCACCCACCCACCGGATCACCTTAACTCGCAGGCCAACTGACAGAACCCCCGTCGCGACCAGCCCAGCGCCTGCGACGAGTATCCATCGGTAGATCTGCTGCTTGCTTCACGGGACAGCCTGTAGCCGCTCTGGGTGTTTACGTTGATTGCGTCACCGCCTGCCGGTGTAGTCGCGGTCGAGACTTGACATGCGACTGCCTTGATCGAGCATGTGGGCATCACGCCATTCTCAATCGGGTGCTGTGACGGGTTGGGTGCGGAGACAGGGCCTGGAGTGACCGCAGTCTCACGCTGGCCTGGGGGTAACGCCTGTGCGGCCTTCATGTGAGGACCCTGGGCCTTGTGAGAGGCCGGCTCGTATGAACCGGTTGGCTGGTGCGGCCTCGCCGTATCTGCTCCAACACGCCGATAACCCGGTCGACTGGTGGCCATGGGGTCCCGAGGTGTTCGAGGAGCCCAAGCGGCGCGGCGTGCCCGTTCTGCTGTCAGTCGATTACTCCGTGTGCCATCGGTGCTGATGGGCTTTCTCGGAGTGGCCACCGGTCGGGTGGCGGCGGTGAGGCCGCAACGCGCGAGGCGTCCGTGCCGCTGAGGAGGATGCTCGAAGTCTCAACTCGCCAGCACAGATGCATCATTGGGTTCCTTTCCTGTCGTACTCGACTTGCCTCATGCACTGGCCGAGTGGGTCATGGTGCTCACCGTCACCCGTGAGGGTGAACGTCGCTGCAGGCTTCCGCCGCACAGGCGCGCGCTCGTCGCTCTGGTGTACCTGTGCAAGTGCGACACCTTGGCCCAAGTCGCCGCGACCTTCGGTACATCGGTCGGCACCCTCCACGCCCGCACCACCGCGGTCACCGGCCTCCTGGCCGACCGGTCGCCGGGCCCGCCGAAGGTTCTGCGTGAGCCCGGCCCGGAGTGCGTGCTGCTCGACGGGGCGCTCGCCGAATGCGACCGTGTGGGCGATGGTCGGGTTCGGGTCCACTACTCGTGCAGGCGCCGCCGCCGTGGCGTGGGTGCGCAGGTCGTGGACGAATCGGACGGTCAGGTCTTCGTGTGCGCGGCGCGGACCCGGGGCAGCGGCAAGTGCCGCCTCGTGCGCCACGGCGGCCGTGTCATCGGCCGGCGAGGCGTGCGTAGTCGCCCTGGAAGAAGACCAGGGGGCGGGGGTCACCCGCCACCGCCAGGTCGAGGACGCGGCCCAGGACGAAGAGGTGGTCCCCGGCCGGGACGACGTCCGCCACCTCGCACTCGATCCACGCGGCGACGTCGTCGAGTATCGGGGCGCCCGTGGCCGACCGCTGCCAGGGGAGCCGGCCGAACTTGTCGCCCCCGCTGGTCGCGAACACCGAGGACAGTTCCGCCTGGTGCTCCGCGAGTACGTTGGCCACGAAGGTGCCGGCCCGTTCGATACGGGGCCAGCTGGTGGAGGTCACACTGGGGAAGAAGCCGATCATGGGCGGGTCCAGGGACACCGAAGCGAACGAGCCCACGGTCAGGCCGACCGGCTCGTCACCGTCCATGGCCGAGACGGCCACCACACCGGTCGGAAAGTGCCCGAGCACCCGGCGGAAGTGGGCCGAGTCGAAGGCGGGGGCATCCAGACGAGTCGCCATCGTTCTCCTCGTGAGAAGGTAACCACCGCACAGATGTACGACAGTTGATCGCTCGTATGGGGAAATCGTAGGAGCTGATCCGGTCGGCGAAGAGGGCGAGTCTGTGCCGGGTTCCGTTCACCCGGGAGCCGTACCACCACGCATGCGTTCCTTGGGTGTTGGTGCTGGCCATATGACGTTTGCGAACTGGTTGCGGACCCCCTGCCGGTGAATCATTGAGGTCATGCCAGGGATGACCAGGCCCGATCCGGGTTTCCGGCGAACGAGCGCGAGCCCCTTGTCGCGGCCGGCCCCTTGAATCGATTCGTGGAAGGAACCCCCACCATGCGCGCTGTCGGCATCGAAGAGTTCGGCGGACCCGAAGTACTGAAGGTCATCGACCGTCCGTTGCCCGTGCCCGGCCCCGAGCAGGTCCGCATACGGGTCGCCGCCGCCGGGGTCAACCCCACCGACCTGCTGCTGCGCGCGGGGGACCTGGCCGCCGCCATGGCCGATCAGGAGCCTCCCCACATCCCCGGCATGGACGCCTCCGGGGTGGTCGACGCCGTCGGTGACGGGGTCGACCTCGCCGTGGGCGAACCGGTCATGGCGTTCGTGAACCCCTTCCACCCCACCGGCGGGGCTCAGGCGGAGTACGTCGTGGTGCCTCGCGAGCAGGTCGTCGCCGCGCCCAGGGGCCTCGACCTCCGTGACGTCGCCGGCCTGCCCATGAACGGTCTCACCGCGCACCTCGCCCTGTCCCTCCTCGGCCTGCCCGAAGGGGCGACCCTGGCTGTCACGGGGGCGGCGGGCGCGCTGGGCGGGTACGTGGTGCAGCTCGCCAAGCACCGCGGGCTCCGGGTCGTCGCCGACGCCGCCGACCGCGACCGCGATCTGATCCGGGGGCTCGGCGCCGACGTGGTCGTCCCGCGCGCCGCCGACTCCGCCGATCTCGCCGCCGCCTACCGTGCCGCCGTCCCCGAGGGGGCCGACGGAGTCGTCGACGCCGCCATCGTGGGGGCCCACGCCCTGGGCGTGGTGAAGGACGGGGGCGGCTTCGTCAAGTGCCGCCCCTTCGAGCTGGCCTCCGAGCGCGACATCGTCGTCCAGGGAGTGGTGGTGATGACGCACCCCGCCAAGCGCGCCGCCCTGGAGGAACTCTCCGCCCTGGCGGAGAAGGGGGTGCTGACCCTGCGCACCGCCGAGGTGCTCGCCCCCGAACACGCCGCCGAAGCCCATCGGCGGCTGGACGCGGGTGGCGTACGAGGGCGTCTGATCCTCGCCTTCTGACAGCCGGTCCCGGTGCCCCGGACTGGTTCTTCGCGTGTGGAGGGTGGCTTTCGTGAGTAGCCGTGTCGCATGGGGCCAGGAGGAGACCTGGAACGTCAGAGACGCCGACAGGGAGCGGCGTGCCGCGCTGCGCCACTTCCTCAGATCCCGCCGCGCCCGGATCTCGCCCGGTGACGTCGGGCTGAGGGCGGGCGGGCGGCGGAACACGCCGGGCCTCCGGCGCGAAGAGGTCGCCGTACTGGCCGGGGTGAGCGCCTCCTGGTACACGTGGCTCGAACAGGGCAGGGACATCAAGGTCTCCGAGGACGTGCTCGAAGCGGTCAGCAAGGCGCTCGGCCTGGACCGCACCGAGCGTGCCCATCTGTATCTGCTGGCGGGGATGAATCCGCCGGCCGCCCGGCAGGAGATGTCCCCGGAGGAGCTGTGCAGGCTCCGGCTCGCCGTCGAGGTGTGGCAGCCCGCCCCGGCCTTCGTGGTGGACCGGTACTGGAACGTCCTGGCGGGCAACGCACCCGCGCGCGCACTCCTCGGCGTGCGGGAAGCGGGCTCCAACTTCCTCTGGTCGTTCTTCACCGACGGACGCAACAGGAACCGCTACCCGCACTGGCTGGACGAGGCGAGCCGTCTGGTCGGCCAGTTCCGGGTCCAGGCGGTGCGGTTCCTCGACGATCCGGACTTCGAGCGCCTGGCGCGGAGGCTGTGTTCGGCGAGCGAGGACTTCGACCGGCTGTGGGCGCGGCACGAGACCCGGGACACCGGTATCGCGACCGTCGAGGTGCGGCCCGCGCCCGGCCGCCGGGCGGCCTTCCACCACATGGTCATGGGGCTTCACCAGAGGTCCGAGCCGCTGCTGATGCTCTACCTGCCGACCCAGATCGCCGGTGACCGGGTCGGCCGGCCGGACCGGGTGGGACCGGCGGGACCGGGCGGGGCCGACCGGGCCGGGTGACCCGCGCGGGACGCCGCCGGGCGGCCGGGGCGGAGCCGGTCGCGCCCGCTACCGGCCCGCCTCGTGGCGGGCTGCGGCGATGATCGCGTCGAGCAGGCCGGGAAGGGCGCGGTCCAGGTCGATCCGGCGCAGGGAGTTCGTCTTCACGGTGCCCGCGTACTCCTGGCGGAGGATGCCGGCCCGTCGCAGCACCTTGAAGTGGTGGGTGCTGGTGGAGCGCGTGACGTTGATGTCGAAGGTCCCGCACGCCATGCCGTTCTCGGCGTCCGCGAGCTGGCGCACGATGCTGCGCCTCACCGGGTCGGTCAGCGCGTCCAGCACGCCCTGGAGCGTGATGTCCTCGGCCGCGAGGTGGTCGGTGATGCGTCCGGCGGTCTGCGTGGTCACGTGAACTCTGCCTCCTTGCGTTCCGGCGCGACATCTTCATCGTACGACAGCGGTCATACGATGATGGTTATCAAATTTGACCGCCATCGTCATAGTGGCTTCAATGGACACGGGGAGGGATCCCTGACCGCGGATGTCGGCGGTGCGGTCGTTCAGCGCCCAGCGAGCCTTCCGGAGGAGACGACATGCCCAGTGCCGAGTCCCAAGCAGTGCCGCTGACAAGTGGGGCGGCGCCTCCGCGGCAAGTGTCCCCCGGTCTGCGGCTGACCGCCCTGGCGACCGGTTTCGTCATGGCCGCCCTGGACGTGACCGTCATCAACGTCGCGGGTTCGGCGATCCAGGACCAGCTGGGCGCCTCGCTGCCGGAACTCACCTGGATCGTCGACAGCTACGTCCTGGTGTTCAGTTCGCTGCTTCTGCTGGCCGGTGGTCTGGCGAACCGCCTCGGGGCGAAGAACGTCTACCTGTGGGGCATGGCGGTCTTCTTCGTCGCCTCCCTCGGCTGTGCGCTGGCACCCGACGCGGGCTTCCTCATCGCCGCGCGTCTCCTCCAGGGCGTGGGAGCGGCACTCTTCATGCCGAGTTCGCTGTCCCTGCTGGTGTTCTCGTTCCCGGAGAAGCGGGAGCGCACCCGCATGCTGGGGCTGTGGTCGGCGATCGTGGCCACCTCCGCCGGCCTCGGCCCGACCGTCGGCGGCCTGCTGGTGAGCGCGTTCGGCTGGCAGAGCATCTTCATCCTCAACCTGCCCATCGGCATCGTCGGGATGCTGCTGACCAAGCGCTGCATCGTGGCGACCGAGGTCCGCCCCACCAAGCTGGCCGTGCCCGGCCACCTCCTGTGGATCGTGGCGCTGGCGGCCCTGAGCTTCGCGCTGATCGAGGGGCCCCGGCTCGGATGGGGGGCCGGTGAGATGCTGGTGGCGTACGCCGTACTGGTGGCCGCCGCCTTGTCGCTGGTGGTACGCGAGCGGCGTGCGGCCAACCTGGTCATGCCGTGGAGCCTGTTCAAGCGCCCGCGCTTCGCCGGGGCGAACCTGGTCGGCTTCCTGTTCAACCTCGCGCTGTACGGCAGCATGTTCATGCTGAGCCTGTACCTCCAGCACGCCCGGGGATCCAGTCCATTCCGGGCCGGGCTCGAACTGCTGCCGATGACGATCTGGTTCCCGCTGGCCAACATCGTCTACTCGCGCATCTCCGCGCGGTTCTCCAACGGAGCGCTGCTGACGGTCTTCCTGCTGGTCGCGGGGATCGCGTCGCTGACCATGGTCACCGTCTCCGCGGAGACGCCCTACTGGGTGCTCGCGGTGGCCGTGGGCCTCGCCAACATCGGCGCGGGCATCATCTCCCCCGGGATGACGGCCGCCCTGGTGGACGCCGCCGGTGCCGAGCACACGAACGTGGCGGGGTCCGTGCTGAACGCCAACCGCCAGATCGGCACCCTGGTGGGCATCGCCGCGATGGGCGTGGTCCTCGGCACCACCTCAGACTGGGACCGCGGGCCGGCGTGGTGCTTCGCGGTGGTCGGTGTCGCGTACCTCGCCGCCGCCGTCGGCGCCTGGCTGCTGATCGCACGCGGGGAGCGCCGTGAGGCCGCACTCGCCACCGCCTGACCGTCCGACCGGCCGGAAGTCCCCCCGGAACTCCACCGTCGGCGGTGTCCGCCGCCGACGCCGCTGCCGCACCGTGCGGTGTTCGCAGGGTGCGGCAGCGGCGTTCACGGACGACCGCTCAGCCCGCGTCGGCGCCGCGCGGCCGTGCTCCGTGGTCGGGCAGCGTGAGCTTGCCGCCGAACAGGTCGCGGTTCTCCTGGTACCACCGCGCGGACTCGGCCAGCGGGCGCGCCGAACCGGTGAAGTGGGGTGCCACATAGCGGGCGAGCAGGTCGTAACTGCGCTTGGTCTGCTCCGGACCGGCCCAGTCCTGCAAGTACACCAGGAGGGTGCCGAAGCCACCGGTCTCCTCCTGCATGCGCTGGATGCCCGCCACGCAGTCCTCGACCGAGCCCACGATGGCGCTGCCGGCCTCGATGGCCGCCTCGATGGCGTTCTCCGGATCGACGCCGGGGATGGTCACGTCGAGGCCGCGCAGATCGCCCCAGTACTCGTGGGCCCAGCGCTGGTAGCCGGCCCGTACGTCCTCGATGGCCTGGGCCCGCGTCTCGGCCACGTGGATCGGCAGGGTGATCCGCCAGTTCCGGCGGTCGACGGTCCTGCCGTGCTCCTCGGCGGCCTCCTCGGCGTAGCGCCACTGCGTCTTCATGTCCGGCGGCCGGTGACCGGGTCGCGAGACCCCGAACGAGACGGTGCTGATGCCGAGTTGTCCCGACAGTCGCACGCTGTGCGGCGAGGCGACGCTCGCGGCGGCTATCTCCACCTTGCCGCCGCGGTAGGGCTCCAGCTGGAGCTTGGCGTCCTGAAGGGTGAACCAGGGGGTCTTCCTGGTGACCGGCTGGTCCCCGTGGAGAAGCTCCACGACAGCCTCCAGGGACTCGCTGAACACGCGGCGCATCTCACCCCACTCCCGGCCGAGCATGTGCGCGTCCACCGGGCTGCTGCCCGCCCCGACCCCGAGGATGAAGCGGCCGCGGGTCAGATGGTCGAGATGCAGGGCGCGGCCGGCCACCATGAACGGGTGGTGGTAGGGCAGCGTCATCACACCGGTGGCCAGTTTGATCCGGCGGGTACGCGCGGCGGCGGCGGCCACGAACAGGTCGGGGAACCCGATGCTGTTCCAGCCCAGCGAATGGTGTTCGCCGATCCAGAATTCGTCGTAGTCGAGCCGGTCGAACAGCTCGATCATTTCGAGGTCCCGCTCGAACTGGAGAGTGGGGTCCTCGCCGAGCGGGTGGAAGGGTGCCAGAAACGCGCCGAATTTGAGTCGTTCCGGATACATCGCATCCCCTGTCTGTCTCGGATGGGTCGACACCTGAACGAATATAGGTGGCCACCGGAGAGCCAGGGGGGAGTCCGTTTCTCCTATGGGCCGTACCACCAGCATCCTTGACACGGGTACCAACGCACCCTGGAGCAACCCATTCCCGATCCCCTAGCGTGGACCGCGCTGCCGGAAGGATTCCGGCAGGTTCTCGCACTTTCCTTTCCGATGGCATTCCATAGTGGGTGGAGCTGACATATGCGTCTGGGCTTCGGTCTTCCGACATTCGGTCCGGCGGCCAACGAGGTGAACGGTATCGCCCGGTTCGCCGCCGACGCGGAGAAAATCGGCGCGACCAGTCTCTGGGTCGGCGACCGGCTGTTGACACCGGTGGATCCGGTGGTCGGCTATTCGCCGGGCTCCACGGCCATTCCCGAGGAATTCCGGGTGGCCGCGGACCCGTTGACCGCACTGGCGGTCGCGGCGGCGGTCACCGCCGAGGTCCGGCTGGGCAGCAGCGGCATCAACGCACCGTGGTACCCGCCCGCGCTGCTGGCCCGCGCCCTGGCCAGCATCGACGTGGCCAGCGGCGGCCGGCTCGTCGCCGGGTTCGGCAGCGGCTGGTCACCGGAGGAGTACGAGGCCGCGGGGGTGCCGTTCGAAGGACGCGGCGCGCGGTTCGACGAGCTGCTGGACGTGCTGGTGGCCTGGTGGACGGCCAACCCCGTGAGCCACCGGGGGCCGCTGTTCACGATCCCGGCCGGTCATGTGGAGCTGAAACCGGTGCAGCGGCCCCGTCCTCCGATCTACCTCGGCGCGTTCGGACCCCGGGCGCTGCGGCGCGTCGGAGAGCGGGCCGACGGGTGGATGCCGGTGTGGTGGGCGCCCGAGGCCTTCCCCCTGACGCAGCTCACCCAGGGATGGGCGACCATCCGGGAGGCGGCCGAGAAGGCGGGGCGCGACCCGGCCGCGATCAGCATGATCCTCCGGGTCAACGTGGCCGCGGGCACCCCGGTGGAAGTGGTCGCGGAGGAGGTGCTGAAGGCGCGCTCGGTGCTGCCGGCGGAGGAGACCTTCGTCGACTTCACCTTCGCGGCCTCCAGCGTCGGCCACACCCTCGACCTGGCCGGAAACCTGCTGGACCTCGTCGCCGCGGAGTGAGGCGGGGAGCGCCGGTGAGCCCGCGCCCGACGGCGGCGCCGGGCGCGGCAGGCCGGCCGGTCCCGGGCTGAGGGAAGACCCCTGTGCCGGCGGGTCACGCAGCCGCCGGCACCCGGGACTCGTCGTCGGCCAGGATCTGCTGGTGGAGTTCGTGCAGCGCCCGGCAGGGCGCGATGCCCAGCTCGCGGTCGAGCACGGAGCGCACCCGCCGGAAGACCTGGAGGGCGTCGGCCCGCCGGTCGGAGCGGTACAGGGCGAGCATCAGCTGCCGGTGGAACGCCTCGATCAGCGGATGCCTGTGCACGAGCGCGTACAGCGGCCCCACCAGTTCACGGTGGCGTCCGATCATCAGATCGGCCTCGTTGCCCCACTCGACGCACTCCAGCCGGGTCTCCTCCGCCCAGGTGGCGAACTCGTCCACGATGGGGCCGCCGCGCAGCTCGCCGAGGACCGTGCCGCGCCACAGCGCGAGCGCCCGGTGGCAGGCTGCGGACGCCTCCTGGTACCGGCCCAGGCGGAACGCGGCCCGGCCCTGGCGGGCGTAGCGCTGGAACTCGTCCGCGTCCAGGCTCCCGTCGCCGAGTTCCAGGACGTAGCCGGGGAACCGGGTGACGATCGGGCTGTGGTCCTGGTCCACGCGCCCGAGCAGTTTGCGCAGCTGCGAGATGTAGACGTGCAGGGTGGCCGCGGCACGGCGGGGTGGCCCGTCCCCCCATATCTCGGTGCTCATCTGGTCCATGGAGACGACGTCCTCGGCACGCACAGCCAAGGCCGCGAACAGCGACTCCATTTTCGGCGCCGTGACCGTGAACACGTTCTGGCCGTCGATGATGCGCAGGCTTCCCAGGATCTCGAATCGCACGATGGTGCCTTCCTCGTGGGGGGAGATCCGACGAGGCTCGGCACTGCACCGGCCGTCACTCGTCGGGGCAATAGGGTGCGGCAGACCGTCGCCTCGGGGCCGGCCGGTGGTCCTCCGAGGGCACCCGGCAGAGGCCTCCGCGCCTCGCCGTGGTGCCGGAACACCCGCGTCCGTCCGCTGGGCGGGCGTCCTTCCGTCACCCGGAAGTCCTCCCGCCCCGTGGACGTCCCCTCGCCGCGCGCCGTACCGGTTTCGGACGCCGCGTGCGTGCTGTACCCGTAGAACTCATCTAGATTCTCAGTAATGCGGCCTACGTGCATCAGTAGAAATACGTACGGCCATGAGACCGGCCAACTCGGCCCGGGAACCGATCTCCAGCTTCCGGTAGATCCGGGCGAGGTGGACCTCGACCGTGCGGGGGCTCACCCGCAGTTTTTCGGCGACCTCGCGGGTGCGCCGCCCGGTGCCGACCAGGTGCGCCACCTCCAACTCGCGGCGTGTCAGGGACGCGAGGCCGGCGTCCTGCCACTCAGGAGAGGCCGGAGCCGGAAGCCGGTCGTCCTCCTGGGGGCCCTCCGGGAAGCCGCCCGACGGCGGCTGGGAGAAGAGCGGCATATGCCAGTGATCGGCCAGCTCCCGTGCGGCGGACCAGAGTTCCCGGGCCTCCTCAGGCCGACGGCCGGAACTCGCGGCCTCGGCGGTACGCACCGCCGCACGCAGGCTCTGGAGCCTCAGCTGCGCCCCGTCGAAAAGGCGCTCGGCCTTGCGGTAGGCGGTGATCGCGGCGTTCCAGTCGTTCTGCTGGGAGAGCGCGTGGCCGCGGGCGAGGAGGGCGTAGGCCCGGGAGTGCGGCAGGGGGCAGTCCTCCATCACCCGGGAAGCGCGCTCGGCCCAGACCGAGGCACGGGCGCCGCTGGACGCGGAGGCCAGGGCGAGCAGTTCGTAGGCCCGGGCCTGCCGGGGCGGGCTCAGCGCGCCGAAGTCGGGCGCGCCCTGCCTGAGCAGCAGTTCGAGACAGCGTTCCTGCCTGCCCTGGAGCAGGAGGGATTCGGCGACCGTCAGCACGGCCAGCGAATGCCAGGAGTCCTGCCAGTGGTGCAGGGCCCGCAGCGCTTCCTCCGTACGGGCCGAGGCGCGGCTGCTGCCCGGCGGTTCCCCGTAGGTGACCGCGAGTGCCTCCTGGGCCATCGCGTACGCCCGCAGCCGGTCCGCGCCGAGGTGGCCGGCCAGGTCCGCTGCTTCGGCGGCCGAGGGCAGCGCGCTCTCCAGCCGTCCCTGCCGCAGCTGGGCCTCGGCGAGCCCCCCGTACAGGGCGGGCAGCATGGCATCGGGGTGGTGGCCGGCGGAGACGGCGAGGCCCCGGGCGAAGCGGGTTTCGGCCTCCTGTGGTCGCCCCAGTGACAGGGCGCACGTACCGAGCAGCGCGAGGTACTCGGTGTGCAGCCGCAGTTCGCTGTCGGGCAGCTCGTCCAGTTGCCGTACGGCGGCGTCGTAGGCGGCCAGGGCCCCCGCCGTGCGGCCGGCGGTCAGTTCGGCGAGTGCGTGCAGCGACAGGGCGCCGGCCAGGGTGGTCGGCCGGCCGCCGGTGCGGGCCAGCCGGAGCGCAGCGGAGGCGTGGGAGGCCAGTTCGCCGTCGTTGCACAGGGAGGACAGGATGCCTCGGAAGATCGTCAGCCGGGAGAGCAGATCGGTGTCCGCGGCGGACCCGACCCGGGCGAGTTCCGTACGCAGCATCGCGTCGGCCTCGGTGAACCGTCCGTGCAGGCACTCCACCAGCACGCAGACGCGTATCACGGCGTGCCGGGCCTCGTCCGGCCGTACCCCGGCATCGTGGGCGAACAGGTGCAGCGCCGCGTTGTCGTCGAGGCGGTCGGCGGCCTGGAACGCTCGGGCCAGCGGCGGAATCAGGCCGAGGAGCCGGCCGGGCGAGCGGTCGCCCGGGGCGAGACCGTGCAGCGCGAGCAGCAGCCAGCGTATGGCGTCCTCGGGGGCGCTGAGCGTGGTCTCCTTGCCCGCCAGGGCCAGGGTCTCCAGGTCCTCCGGCGTGAAGGCGGAGGTGGACTGCTCGATGTGCACGGCGCGCTCGGCAGCGGGTGCGGCGCGCCGGTTGAGGACGGCCAGCGCCCTGCGGTGGGCCCGCCGGCGCCGGCACTGGTCCGTCCGCTCGTGAGCCAGCGCGCGCAACACCGGCTGGCGGAAGACGTACTGGGTGAAGGAGTGGGGCAGTGGGCGCAGGATGTCGAGCCGGACCAGCCTGGAAACCGTCGCGCACACCTGGTCGAAGGGGAGTTCGCAGACGTCGGTCAGTTCCTCGCGGGTGAAGGGGTCGCCCAGCGCGGCGGCGCACTCGGCCACCTGGCGTTCGACGGGGTCGAGCGCTTCCAGTTCCACGGTGAGCGGGGCGAGCGGGCCGGTGACCAGATCGGTGGTGAGGGAGGGGCGCAGTGGCGCCGCCTCGCCGAGCACCAGCAGATCCAGGATGTTTCCCTGGCTCTCCTGGTACGCCGACCGCAGCCAGCCGGTGTCGGGCCGTACGTTCAGCAGGCGGGCAGCCTGATCCGGGTCGATGGGCCCCAGCGCCACACGGGTCACGCGTCCCTGTTCGGCACCGTAGGCGAGAGTGCCGAGCAGCGACGGGTCGGCCTGCCGGGACCGCTGGGCGATGACGACGAGGACGGGTGCCCCGGGGTCGCGGCGTACCAGGTGGTCGGCGAGTTCCTGGGCCTTGGGGTGTGCCCGGTGGAAGTCGTCGAGCACGAGCAGCAACCCCCCGTCGGCGGCGTCGGCCAGCAGCGCGTGCACCGCGTGGGAGAGCGGGAGCGGCGGAGGCGGGGGTGCCGGGCTGTCGCGGAGGACGCACAGGTGCGTCCGGATCAGCTCGGCGTGGACCGGAGCGAGCCGGGACAGGGCCTGGGGCGTCACCAGGTCGCCGAGAGCCCGGGTGAAGACCCCGAACACGTCCTGCTCCGCGGGCTGACAGCGGCCGTCGAGCACCCGGACTCCCTGGTCCTCGGCCGCCGCCATCAGGACGGACAGCAGCCGGCTCTTTCCGGACCCGGGGTCCCCGTGCAACTCGACGACTCCGCCGCGGCCTTCGCGGATGCCCCGGAGCGCCTGCGACAGGCGCAGTGATTCATCGCAGCGCACCGACGTCTTCCGTGAGGTATTCGTGATAGCCAATAATGATCCCACGATGACTGAAACCTTTCCCCTGGACCGGGTGATCCCTTTCCAAGATCGTCCCGTTATTCCTGGTGGATCGGCATGCGGCGCCGAATGGCCTGCGTCGCAGGGCGGAGGAGCGTCCGCATACTGGATGTATGGGACGCTCCGGCGACGGTGCGACGATGTTCCGTGGCAGCCGTCGTGCACCCGTCAGAATGTGCGGGACGGTCTCAAGATAACCACCGCTATGTGAATGGTGGGGAAGTGTTCAGGGGTGCAGACAATCCACAGCGTGCGAAATGGGGATGTCCTGCCCATGTTTCTTGACCAGTTCTTGGTTTCCGGCCGGTGGGTGAAGCACCGCTTTTACACCGCGGAAATCCAGGCCCGTCCTTCGGCCCCGGAGCGCCCCGCCGCGACCGGGAGCAGCCGCGCGATCACCCGCAACGTGGCCTCGGGGTGCTCCCGGTGGAAGAAGTGGCCGCCCGGCACGGTGTGCACCTGGAAGTCGCCGGTGGTGTGCCAGGCCCACTCCCGGGCCTGCTCGGGCGGGAGGAGCGGATCGTGCGCCGCCGCCAGCACCCGTATCGGCACGGGCAGCGGAACGACGGGACGACGCGGATGGCTGTGCGCCAGGCCCAGGTCGTCCCGCAGCCGGTCGACGCACCGGAGGAACCACTGCGGGCGCACCGGGGCCGTGGCGGGAACCCCGTTCAACTCTCCCATCCACGAGCCCAGTTCGTGGTCCGATGCGGTCCGCGGGGCCACGGCCGTGCGCGGCAGGTGCGGCGGTGCGCAAGCCCCCACCATCAGCACCTCCGGTGCGCGCCGGCCCGTCGTCACCCGTCGTCGGGTCAGCTCGTGCGCGATCAGGCCGCCCAGGCTGTGCCCGTACACCGCGTAGTGCTGGTCCAGCAGGGGATCGAGCTGCTCGTCCAACTCGTCCAGCAGTCGCCCGAAGTCCCGGAACCGAGGCTCACGCATCCGGCGCTCCCGGCCGGGCAGCTGTACGGGTATCACGGTGACGTCCGGCCCGAGCCCGGCCTGCCAGGGAGCGAAGGAGGAGGCGGCGCCGCCCGCGTGGTGGAAACACAGCAGTCGAATCGACGCGCTGTCGGGCAGCGGCTGGCTCGGCAGCAGGCAGGGCGGGACGGTTCCGGAGGCGGATCCATGGACGGTGGTCATGTGTTCAGCCCTCCCGGGCTCTGTGCCCGCCGGACGGAGTAGGCGGGCCCGATGCGCTCGACGACTTCCGGGGGACCGGAGACCGGAGAACGGAGACCGGGGCGCGAAGGAACGGAGGGCGAGGAGGTGACGCCGAACCGCCGCCGCACTGCCCGGCGTCGTGTCGCCGGTCGCGCCATCGTCGAGGGGCCGCCTAAAGCCGCTCTAACGGCGGCGCGCCCGGCGGCATGTCGGCGACGGCACGTCGGTGGCGGCATGCCCGTGGCGGGGCGTCGGCGGTGGGACGTCGGCGGTGGGGCGTCGTACGGAACGGACGCCCGGACCGCCGCCCGGACCGCCGCCCGGACCGCCGCCCGGACCGCCGTCCGGCAGCAGCCCCCGGAGCGGGCCCTCGACCCGGTTCGGTGCGCAGGTCCGGCGCGATCCGGAGGAGACGGCCTAAGCCGCACTTTGGAACGTCGGCGGAGGCTGGCCGCACACGTGGAAGCCATCGCCACCATGATGGCCACCCACGAGCCGTAGTTTGGCCCGGACCAGGGACGACGGCGCGGTGCGCTGTGCTGGCGCATGACCACGAAGCGCCTCAAGTCCCTTTCTGGACAACCGAGTCGGGGATCAGGCGAGCGTGCGCGGATCCCGTCACGTGCCAAGTGCGGCCGGGGGCCAGGTGCGTAGGGTGGCGTACATCTCAGCGTCTATGGGTGGACAAGGGAGCGGGGAAACATGCCGACCGGCCGTCAATTAAAGGAAATCGGACAGTTCTTGAAGGCTCGCCGGGCGGAGGTGAACCCCGCCGAGGTGGGTCTGCCGAGAGCGGGTGTGCGCAGGACGCCGGGCCTGCGCCGTGAGGAAGTGGCGCTCCTGGCCGGTGTGGGAGTGTCCTGGTACACCTGGATCGAGCAGGGCAGGGCCGAGAACGTGTCCGCCGAGGTGCTCGGCGCGATCTCCCGGGTCCTCAGCCTCGACGACACCCAGCGGCAGTACGTGTGGAGGCTCGCCGGTCTGGGCTCGTCCCACTTCGCTCTCTCGTCCCAGCCGGACGGGGAGACCTTCATGCCCTTCGTCGACAACTGGCTGCCCAACCCGGCTTACATCGCCGACCGGTTGTGGAACGTGGTGGTGGCGAACGCCGCCGCCCGCGAACTGCTGGCGCTGGAATCCGGCTGCGGCAACCTGATGGAGGACTTCTTCCTCAACCCGCAGACACGCACCCGGTACGCGGAGTGGGAGCAGGACGCCCCCACGATGGTGGCGCGGTTCCGCGCGCACACCGCGAACCACTCCGGCGACCGGTTGCTGGAGGCGATGGTGGACCGGCTGCTCGCGCGCAGCGACCGGTTCGCGAAGCTGTGGAGCGCGCAGGAGGTCCGCGAGGACTCCTGCGGCATCGACCTGCTCCAGCATCCGCGCGCCGGTGAGCTGTCGCTGCGGCGGACGACGCTGGACTTCACCCCGAGACTGGGCCTGCGGCTCACCGTCTTCATGGCCGTCCCCGGCACCCGTGCCGAGCGCGCTCTTCCGCTGCTCGGCCTGGAGCGGGACGTGAGAAGCGCAGCGGCCTGAGAACCGGGTCGCCCGCCCGATCCGCCTGAGAACCGGGTCGCCCGCCCGATCCGCCTGAGAACCGGGTCGCCCGCCCGATCCGCCTGAGAACCGGGTCGCCCGCCCGATCCGGCGGGCGACCCGGTCCCCGCCTTCTCCACCCCTCTCGCCCCCTTCTCCGCCCTGTGCCGCGTCGTCGCGTCGTCGCCTCGGTTCCCGTTCCCGTCATCCCTGCCGAAAGTGGCCTGGCCATGTCTGCTGTACTGCCGCTGGAGCGGCTGACCCGTCCCTCGCCGCCGCGTTCGCTCACCTTCGGGGACTGGCGGTTGACCCATGTTCCCGACGGGCTCGTCCAGTTGAGGCCCGAGGGCTGGTTCACCGGCCTGGGCCCCGACGACCTCGCCGGGCTGGCCCCCTACCGGGGGCCGGACGGTTCGCTGGTCGCCTCGGTGGGGGGCCTGCTGGTCGAGCACCAGGGCCGCGCCCTGCTGATCGACGCCGGATTCGGCCCACGGCGTCTGGCGGCGGCGCAGACGCATCCCGCGCTCGGCGCGCTCGCGGGCGGTGACCTGATGAACCAGCTCCGTACCGCAGGGGTTCCCTCGGAAGCCGTGGACACGGTCGCCTTCACACATCTGCACGACGATCACATCGGCTGGGTGCAGGCGGCCGACGGAGCGCACTTCCTCGGCGCCGTCTCCTTCGTGATGACCACCGCCGAGTGGCGGGAGCGGGGCAGCCTGCTGCCTGCGGGACTCGCCGGCCGGGTGCGGACGCCCGCCGACGGCGCCGAGGTGTTTCCCGGCGTCAGGCTGCGGGAGTGGCCAGGGCACACCAGCGGTCACGCGGGGTACGTGGTGGAGGTGGCCGACGGGCGGTCCGGGGACGACGGCGTCCACCGGGTCCTGGTGCTCGGGGACGTCATGCACTCTCCCGCGCAGACGGCGCACCCCGAGTGGCGGGTCTTCTTCGACGGCGAGGGCGAGGAGGCGGTCCGCACACGCCGGGCCGTACTGGAGGAGGCCGCCCGGCCCGGCACCGTCTGCTATGCGGGGCACTTCGCCGACGTCGTCTTCGGCCGGGTGGAGGCCGCGGGCGACGGGTACGCCTGGCAGCCCGTGGAGTGAGCCAGGGGCCGGCCGGCAGGCCGTCGCGCACCCGCCGGGGGCGCGACGCGGGACGGCCCGGCGGGGGAGGCGCCGATCGCGCGGCCGACGGGCGGGGACACGGGACGTCCTGGTCCGCCGTGCGTGCGGGGACGGCGCCGGGGCCGGGCCGAGCCTGTTGGGGGGACCAATATGTTGAGCGCGCACTGTTTGGTGAGGACGATCGCCGTGAGGCTTCTGCCTATGCCGAAGACACACTCCACAGAACTGTCCATGACAGGGAAGCAGAAGACGGTCCTCATCGTCCTGTCGGGCGCGCAGTTCCTGTTCGCCGTCGACTTCTCCCTCCTCACGGTGGCGCTGCCGGAGACCGGCTCGGACCTCGGGTTCGGGATCGGCAGCCTTCAGTGGATCTCCACCGCCTTCGCGCTGACCGCTGCGGGCCTCATGCTCCTCTTCGGACGCATCGGTGACCTGATCGGCCGGAAGAAGCTCTTCCTCGTCGGCATGGCCCTGCTGACGGTCTCCTCGTTGCTCGGCGGCCTGGCCGACAGTCCCGAACTGATGATCACGGCCCGGGTGTTGCAGGGACTCGCCACTGCCATCGTGACGCCGTCCGGCATGGCGCTGATCACCACCAGCTTCCCGGAAGGCCCGCTGCGCACCAAGGCGCTCGGGCTGAACGGGGCGCTGCTCTCCCTCGGATTCGCCGGCGGCGCGGTCCTCGGCGGTGTGCTCACCGACCTGCTCTCCTGGCGCTGGGACTTCTTCATCAACGTCCCGGTCGGCATCGCCCTGTTCGCCGGCGGCGTGCTGGTGATCGGCAACGCGGTCGCCGAGGACCGTCCCAAGCTGGACGTCCCCGGTTCGATCACCGTCACCGCGGGCCTGCTCGCCTTCGTGTACGGCATCACCAGCGCCGAGCGCGAGGGCTGGGACTCCGCGCGGACCTGGGCCACCCTGCTGGTCGCCGCCGTCCTGTTCGCCACGTTCGTCGGCGGATTCGGCCACGTCCTGGCGATCGTCTCGTACACCGTCGTCTCCACCTCCGGCATCGAGGACCGGGAGCAGGGCCTGGCCACCGGCCTGGCCGCCATGACCCGGCGGATCGGCTTCACGCTCGGCATCCCGGTGATGTCGGCGGTCGCCGCCTCGCGGTACGGGGATCCGGACGGCGGCGTCGCCTCCGCCGCGGGGGTCCTGGACGGCACCACCTTCGGCATCCTCGTCGACGGCCTGCTTGTACTCGCCGGAGCCCTCGTCATCAGCCTCCTGCTCCGAAGGGCGAGGCCCGCGGCGTCCGCCGGGGCGACCGCGGCCGACGACGCGGTGGGGCCCAGCCTCGCGGCAGTGCCGTAGCCGGTGCCGCGCCGGCCGGGTCCACCCGGGCGCGGGGCCGCGCCCCACAGCCGTCCGGCCCGGCGCCCGTACCGAGCGCAGGATCCGGGCGCACCGCCCGAAGCCACGTCCCGACCACAGGGAAGGAACCCGATGCCTGCTCAGTCCGCCTCGTCCGTTCCGGCCGTCGCCTCCCCCTACCTTCCGAACATCTCCGACTATCTGGGCGCGCCCGAACGCCGGTTCTTCGGCGAGGGTTACAAGCGCTCCCGGCACCGCCTCACCGACTTCCACCTGCCGGAGCCGGACGGTGCGGCCTCGGACGCACCCCGGCTGGCCGCCACCGCGCAGGTCGAGTATCCGAGCGACTGGTCCCGCAAGGGCGACACCGACCAGAGGCCGCACCTCTCCACCGTCGACGTTCTGCTGCTCGGGGCCCAGCTGACGGAGGCCCTCCTCACGAGTCACCTGGGACTGACCGAGCGGGAACTCGCCACCGTCTGGCTCGCACGGGTCCGCATCAAGGCCGGGAACCGGCCGGTGGAGGACGACCTGACCGGCTTCCCGGTCTCCGCGCAGCTGGCCGGACGGCTGTCCTCTCCCCGGCCGGGCCGCGCGCGGACCGCCGTCGAGGCCACCGTCGGCACCCTGCGCATCCGACTGGAGGCCGACCACCCGGACGTCCCGGGCGCCCGGCCCCGCACCGCGCCCGTCGTCCGTGACGGCGGCTACGGCGACACCCGCAGGCTCGGTGTCCAGCGCGTCGAGAGCATGCAGGTCCGGCCCGGCAGCAGCGTCACCACCGCGGACGTCCGGCTCACCGGCGGGCCGGAGGGCACGCTCGACGGCATGGAAGGCGAGCAGCAGCCGTCCGTGCACCTGGTGGACGCGTTCGTGACGGCGCTCCAGATCGGTCAGGTACTGCTCTACGAGCTGGACCAGGTCCCCCGCGCCGACTCGGACACCCTGTGGATGCGCAGCACCCTGCTGGAGGCGACCACGCCGCACCGGCCGCGCGCGACCGCCGACGGCGGACCGCTGCCCATGCGGGCCGAGCTGCGGGATTCCGTCCTGCTCCACAACCACCTCGGCGAGACCTGGCGGCGGGCGGACATCGCCGCGCAGCTCGCCGACATCTCCGTGGTCTGCTCGGTGGTTCACCGGCTGCCGCGGTAGGCGTCCCGAACCTCTTCCCGACCCACGGCGTTCGCGCACCGGAGCCGAGCGCCCCGATCATCACAGGAGACATCTCGTGAAGCTCGCCATCGCAGGCACCTACTCCGTCGGCAAGACCCTGACCACCATGGCCGTCTCGCATCTGGTCGGCCTGCCGCGGTCCTCGGCCAAGACCATGCGGGAACTGCTGCCCATCTCCATCCCCGGCAAGACGCTGGAGGAGTGCACCCCGCCCGAGCTGATCATGCTGATCATGCGGCGCAACCAGGAGCGCGCGGTCAACGAGTCCCACCTGCCCGACGGTTTCGTCTCCGACGGATCGTCCCTGCACGAGTGGGCGTACGGCACCGTCCGCGTGCTGGTCGGCATCAACCCCAACGAGTCGGTGAACCTGGACAGCATCGAGGTCACCGAGGAGATCGGCTTCTACGGCAAGGTCCTGGAGCAGATGGCGGTGCCCGCCAAGCAGCACGCCCGTGCCACCTACGACTCCTTCGTCCACCTGCCCATCGAGTTCCCGCTGGTTCCGGACGGCCACCGCCCGGTCAACGAGCGCTTCCGGTCCCTCGCGGACGAGCTGATGCTCAGGACCCTGGACGAGCTGAACATCCCGTACCACTCGGTGGGCGGCTCCGTACCCGAGCGGCTCCAGAAGATCATCGACGTCTACGGCTTCAAGCCCGTGGTGAGCATCGACGAGGCGATCGAGCTGGCCCAGGCGGAGTACGCGCTCATCGACACCAGCTCGGAACTCGTCCGCGCCGCCGACTGAACTCCGGCGGCCCCGCACGGCCGCATCCCCGCGCACCCCTGCCGGAGACCGGAACCACCACAGCGAGGACACACAGAACCGGACACCACCCAGAAGAAACCGGGGGATACCCATGCCGCACGCAGTCCTGCGCGGGCTCGGCACGCATCTGCCGTCCCGACGAATCACCAATGCCGAACTCGCCACCACTTTCGACACCTCCGACGAGTGGATCACCACCCGCACCGGAATCCGGGAACGGTACTGGGCCCCGCCCGGCCAGTCCACCGGTGACCTGGCCACCGAGGCGGGCCGCGCGGCCCTGAAGTCCGCCGGACTCGGCGAAGGAGCCGAGGTCGGCCTGCTCGTCGTCGCCACCACCACACCCGACCACCCCTGCCCCGCCACCGCGCCCGACGTCGCCGCGCGGCTGGGGCTCGGACACGCCGCGGCCTACGACATCGCCGCCGTGTGCTCCGGATTCGTCTACGCCCTCGAAGCCGCCGCCAACGCCATCGTGGCGGGCCGGGTCGAGCGGGCGCTCGTCATCGGGGCCGAGACCTACTCGACCATCCTCAGCCCGAACGACCGCACCACGTCGGTGATCTTCGGCGACGGAGCCGGGGCGGTCGTGCTGAGCCGGGGCACCGCGGAGGAGCCGGGCCGGCTGCTCGGCTTCGACCTGGGCAGCGACGGCGCCGGAAGGGACCTCATCAAGATCCCCGCGGGCGGCTCCCGGCAGCGCTCCGGCGACGTGCCGACGACCGCCGAGGACCACTACTTCACCATGCAGGGCAAGAAGGTGTTCGCCCACGCGGTCCGCCGCATGTCGGAGTCCTCGCTCGCCCTGCTGGAGAACGTCGGCTGGAGCAGCGACGAGGTGGAGTACCTCGTCGGCCACCAGGCCAATCTCCGGATCCTGCGCTCCGTGGCGGAGCAGATCGGCATCGAGGCCGAGCGGGCCGTCACCAACATCGACAAGGTCGGCAACACCTCTGCCGCGTCCATTCCCCTGGCTCTGGCCGACGCGGCTGCGGAGGGGAAGTTCAAGACCGGCGACCGCCTGTTGCTCACCGCCTTCGGCGGCGGCCTGACCTGGGGTTCCGCCGCCCTGATCTGGCCGGACGTCGTCCCGGTCTGATCAGGCGTCCCGGGTGCGGCCCGATGCCCACCACGCGCCCGCGACCCGGCTTTCCCCTGCGCACCAGTACCGTCGCGCGTCCCGCACCGCCCTGCCCGGCGCACCACCGCCGCCGGGCAGGGCCGCGGCCCGGGGCGTCCCACAGCCCACGCGCAGCGTCCAAACGTGCCGAACCCCGCGGAAGCACCGCGCACTCGGCACGGGAACCGTGCACCACACCACCCCGAACCCTCGGAGAGGACACACAGTTCCATGAGCAACTCCGTCACATCCGCATCCGCCGCCTCCCTCGCCGACGTGGTCCTGACCCTCCTCGTCGAGAAGTACGAGGCCCCCGCCGAAACCACCTCCGTCGACACGGATTTCGAGAGCATCGGCTTCGATTCGCTCATCCTCGTCGAGGTCGCGGTGGACCTCAGCCGCCAGTACGGCGTGGAGGTCGCCGACGACGAACTCCAGGAGGCCGGTACGGCCCTCGGCGTCGCCGAGCTGCTGGTGGCGAAGGGCGCCGCCGCCTGACCTCGGGGTCTCTCGTCCACCCCCTCCGCCCGCAGTGCGGTCGGCCCCGGCCGGGGCCGACCGCACTCCTCCTCAGGGATGGCTCCGACATGGCCTCCGCCGATCACCGCCCCGCCGCCTTCTTCGACGTCGACGACACTCTGACCCGCGGCACCGCGATCCTCCGCTTCCTCGTCTACTGGTACGCGGCCCGGGGACGGCCCCCGCACGAGGCCGTGCACGCCCGCCGGCGCCTGAAGGCCATGACGACGGCCGGGATCAGCCGTGAGGAGACCAACCGCGCCTACTTCCGGCTGCTGACCGGAGCGCCCGCCGTCGAGATCACGAGACTGGCCGAGGCGTGGTTCCTCGCCGAGGTGGCCGGGGGCGGCTTCTTCCACGAACCCGTCCTGGAAGCGCTGCGGGCCCACCGCCGGGACGGCTACCGAATCGTCCTGGTCTCCGGTTCGTTCCCCGCCGTGCTGCTGCCCCTCGTGGAGCACATCGGCGCCCATCACCTGCTGTGCACCGAGCCCGAGATCGATCCGGTCTCGCGCCTGTACACCGGCAGGCTGCCCGATCGCCCGCACCAGCCGATGATCGGCGACGCCAAGTCGGCGGCCGTACGGGAGCTGGCCGCAGCCCACCGCATCGACCTGGCCTCCTCGATCGCCTACGGGGACCACGTCTCCGACGCGCCGATGCTCGCCCTGACCGAGCGCGCCGTGATCGTCGGTGACGACCCGCACCTGCGCCGCCTCGCGGCCCACCACGGGTGGTACCGGCTGCCGAAGGCGCCTTCCCCCCTCGCCGTACCTCTGCCCGAACCGAATCCCACCCCACCGGGAGCACTGCTGTGAGGATCGCCCTCGTCGGCGCCTACGGAGCCGGAAAGACCACCCTGATCAGCGCCGCCACGGCCCGCGTCGGGCTGCCCGGTGCCCACGGCACTCCCATGCGGGACCCGGTGGGCAGCCACCGGCCCACCTCGCTGGAGGAGGCCACCGAGCCCGAACTGGTCCAGCTCGTCGTGCGCCGTCACGCCGAGCGGCTCCTGGCCGAGGCGGCGTACCCGAAGGGGTTCCTCTCGGACGGTTCCCTCCTGCACGAGTGGGTCTACGCGACGGTCCGGCTCGCGGTCGGCCTCCACCCCGGCACCGGCACGGACGTACGGGACGTGGTGGCGGGCGGAGGCGACGGCGACCCCTACCGCACCGTGCTCGACCATCTGGGCCGCGAGTTCCTGCACCGCGCGCTCACCTCGTACGACGTCTTCGTCCACCTCCCGGTCGAGTTCCCCCTGCACGACGGCACACCGCCCATCGCCGAGAACTTCCGCGTCCTCTCGGACCGCCTTCTCCTGGACACCCTCCACACGGCGGGCGCCCCCGTCCATACGGTCTCCGGCCCCCTCGACAACCGTCTGACGGCCCTGGTGGCCCTCACCGGCGCGTGAACGGGCCGCCTGCCGACGGGTATTCACGCTGTCGCCCTCACACCGGCCTCGCGGCGACGAGTTCACCACCACGGACTCTCCCGAAACGGAGACGGCCCGCCTCGATCGGCCCGCGAAGAACAACGACGCGTGGGCCAACGGTCAAGCAACGACGGCGGATGACCTCTCGCTGCCCCTACAGGACGCCAAGATCGACAGCGACAGGAAATGGCGCGACGGCCTTCACGGCGCCGGTGAACACCTCGCCGTCCCGGTAAGCCTTGGTGGCGGGGTCGAGGACGTGGGTGTAGACGATCGGGACACCGGTGGCGGCCTGTTCGACTCGCCAGTAGAAGGGGATGCCCGCCTTGGCGTACTGGTCCACCTTCACGATCCGGTCGGTGGTCTCCGAGCCGGGCGACACGACCTCGACGACCAGGAGGACGTGCGCGGGGCGGGTGGGCGTGAGGTCGATGGTGTCCGCCCGGTAGACGGTGACGTCCGGACGGCGGTTGGTGAGCGGCACGTCCTGTAAACGGACGTCGAAGTCCGTGTCGGCGTTCCAGTCCGGGCCCGCGGCGGCGTCCAGGGCGTTGGCAAGGAGCCGGGCCGGCCGGTTGTGGCGTTGGAGGCGCTGACCTCGCCGTATCTGCTTCAGCACGCCGACAACTCGGTCGGCTGGTGGCCGTGGGGACCCGAAGCGTTCGAGGAAGCGAAACGGCGCGACGTGCCCGTCCTGCTGCCGGTCGGCTACTCCGCGTGGCGCTGGTGTCAGTGAACTCGCAAACCCAGTGGTCGAGGGTGCTCACACATCCCTGATGATGACGCGCTTCCCGCAGAGCTTCGACCAGTCGTCACGGTCGGAGGTCAGAACGATCACGGGAGCCGGCACACGAAGCGCGAGCGCGGCGACGAGGGCGTCGATCGCGTACTTGTGCCCGTGTAGCCCGCCGGCATCCTGAAGCAACCTCACCGCGGTCAGGGAGTCCTCCTGGCTGACGGGTTCCACCCGGAGCCGGGAGATCAGCCACTTCAAGCGCGCCAGGTCGGTCTTCCCATGCGCGGCTTCGACGATGGTCAGCGCAGACACGAAGACGGGAACTCCAGCCTGCCGGGATGCTTCGATGCGAGCCGCCATCTTGCGGTCGTTGCGCAGCAGCAGGGAGAGCGCCTCGGAGTCGAGCACCAGCGAGCGGGCCGGCTGCTCCTTCACGCGGCGCCCCGCTCGACACCCTCGGCGTTCACGTCACCGAACAGCTCGCGACGAGCGGCTTCGATCTCCTGCTCCGTGAGCGCGCCGTGCTCCTCCTCGTGGGACACCACGATCTCGGCGAGCCCGTCCATGGCGAGCTGGTGCCTGACGGCCTCGGTGATGTAGCTGGACAGCCCGCGGCGGCCGGTGCGAGAGCGAAGCTCACTGACCAGCTCGGTGGGCATGGACACGGAGATGTTCTCGGTGATCCCGGCGCGGGTCGGCTTCATGTCCAGAGTGTACGACAACATCTATTACATGGCGGAGGTGAAGAAATGATCCGCTGGCGCAGCCAGAGCCTTCGCGATTCGGATCACATGAGGTCGACAGCCTTCCGAAACAGCCGACCGGGCTCTCCTCGTACCCGGTCCGCGCATTGCTTCGGCGCTCGCCCGCGGCGTACGCGGCACTCGCACCAGGCGAGGTGTTCGGTCTGCTCGGCGCGCGCGGCACGAGCGCGCCTGGATCAGCCTGATGTTCTCCAGCGTGAGCGATCACGCCGGATACCGGACCCTGCTTGAGAGGTACGCCGCTCAGGGCATCGTCTTGGAGGGGCGACGGAGCCGCGTCCGCAACGCGCTGGTACACGGCGATCCTGCCGGTTTCATGATTGTCGAGTCCGTACGCGGGTACGCCGAGTTCCTCAGCGGTGGTGCGCTGAGCATCGCTCTGGAGTCCTGCATCGAGGGCGAGGCGCCAGCCGCCGCCCTCGCCCGGAGGACCGGCGAGTTCACTGCGATGCAGAACGGACAGGACACCGCCGCCTACTGGAGGGCCCGGTCCGCGGTCCGGAGCGCAGCGGGTACGTCCTCGGCGTAGGCACACGCGGCGACCGCCGAGGAGCACCCTTCAGCCAGGTCGCCTGTGGCGCACGGGCAGGGCTCGGGCCGGTGCGCGAGGATGGGGTCATGCCGAACCGCCTCGCGAACGAGACCTCGCCGTATCTGCTTCAGCACGCGGACAACCCCGTCGACTGGTGGCCCTGGTCGCCGGAGGCTTTCACGGAGGCGCGCGAGAAGGGACTGCCCGTCCTCCTGAGCATCGGCTACAGCTCCTGCCACTGGTGCCACGTCATGGCCCACGAATCCTTCGAGGACGAAGCCACCGCCGCCCTGGTCAACGAGCACTTCGTCGCCGTCAAGGTGGACCGTGAGGAGAGGCCCGACGTCGACGCGGTCTACATGGAGGCCGTTCAGGCGGCCACCGGGCAGGGGGGATGGCCGATGACCGTGTTCCTTACGCCTGATGCCGCTCCCTTCTACTTCGGTACGTACTTTCCGCCCGAGCCCCGGCACGGCATGCCCTCCTTCACCGAGGTGCTCGATGGTGTCCGGGTCGCCTGGGACGAGCGGCGGGACGAGGTCGGGGAGGTCGCCGAGCGGATCGTGCGGGATCTCGCCGGGCGGTCCCTCGCGCGCGGTGGCGACGGGGTTCCCGGTGAGGAGGAGCTGGCGCAGGCGCTGCTCGGGCTCACGCGCGAGTACGACGCCGCACGGGGCGGTTTCGGCGGTGCCCCGAAGTTTCCGCCGTCGATGGTCCTGGAGTTCCTGCTCCGCCACCATGCCCGTACCGGCTCCGAGGGCGCTCTCCAGATGGCCGCCGACACCTGCGAGGCCATGGCCAGGGGCGGTATCTACGATCAGCTCGGCGGCGGGTTCGCCCGCTACGCCGTGGACCGCGAGTGGGTCGTCCCCCATTTCGAGAAGATGCTCTACGACAACGCCCTGCTCTGCCGGGTGTACGCCCATCTGTGGAAGGCCACCGGCAGCGACCTCGCCCGGCGGGTCGCCCTGGACACCGCCGACTTCCTGGTCCGTGAACTGCGCACCCCCGAGGGCGGGTTCGCCTCCGCGCTCGACGCCGACAGCGACGACGGCACCGGCGCGCACGTCGAGGGCGCCTACTACGTGTGGACCCCGGCCCGGCTGGCCGAGGTCCTCGGTCCCGAGGACGCCGCGGTGGCCGCCGCCCACTTCGGCGTCACCGAGGACGGCACCTTCGAGCACGGCAGCTCGGTCCTCCAGCTCCCTCAGGACTCGGGCGTGGCCGACGCCGGGCGGATCGCCTCGATCACGGCCCGGCTGCTCGCCGCCCGGGACGAGCGCGAGCGTCCCGGCCGTGACGACAAGGTCGTCGCCGCCTGGAACGGTCTGGCGATCGCCGCCCTCGCCGAGACCGGCGCCCTCTTCGACCGCCCCGACCTCGTCGACCGCGCGACCGAGGCCGCCGATCTGCTCGTCCGCGTCCACATGGACGAGTCCGCCCGTCTGTCCCGTACCTCACGGGACGGCCGGGCCGGTGCCAACGCGGGGGTCCTGGAGGACTACGCCGACGTCGCCGAGGGCTTCCTCGCCCTCGCCTCCGTCACCGGCGAAGGCGCCTGGCTGGAGTTCGCCGGGTTCCTCCTCGACATCGTCCTGGACCGCTTCACCGGGGAGGGCGGTGCGCTCTACGACACGGCCCACGACGCCGAGCCCCTGATCCGCCGCCCGCAGGACCCCACGGACAACGCCACCCCCTCCGGCTGGACGGCCGCCGCCGGAGCGCTGCTCTCGTACGCGGCCCACACCGGGTCCGAGGCCCACCGTGCGGCGGCCGAGGGAGCCCTCGGGGTCGTCAAGGCCCTCGGCCCCCGCGCGCCCCGCTTCATCGGCTGGGGGCTCGCCGTCGCCGAGGCCCTGCTCGACGGGCCCCGGGAGGTCGCCGTCGTCGGCGCCCCCGACGACGAGGCGTTCCGGGAGCTGCGCCGTACGGCGCTCCGGGCGACCGCCCCCGGCGCCGTCCTCGCCTTCGGCGCCCCCGGCGGCGAGGAGTTCCCGCTGCTTGAGGGCCGTCCGCTGGTGGGCGGCGCCCCCGCCGCGTACGTCTGCCGGCACTTCGTCTGCGACGCGCCGGTGACCGATCCCGAGGGGCTCCGCGCCAAGCTCTGAACAGGGCCCCGTCCGGGGCCGGGAAACGGGACGGCCCCGCCCTCCCCCTGAGAAGGGGAGGGCGGGGCCGAACCGCACCGGTCGACGGGGCTCAGCTGTTGCCGGCGCCGTTGCCCGAGAGGACCGGGATGTCGTCCAGGATGTGCGACAGCGGCTCGTCGCCCTTGGCCTGCGTCGAGTTCTCGGTGCACTGCTGGTTCTGCGGGGAGGACAGCACGTTGACGTCCTGGACCGCGATCGGGATGAGACCGATGAGCGAACCGGCGTTGACCTTGGCCGGCAGACCGATGCACGGCTTGTTCAGGGAACCCTGGACGAGCGCGAACTGCGGGCTCATGTTGCCGTAGGTGGCGGAGTTGCCGAACGACTGGAGCGCGCCGTTGCCGCTGAAAGAGGTGGTGCCCCCGTCATCGGCGATGGCGAGCGCCTGACCGGCACCCGTCGCCGTCACGCCGAGGACCGACGCGGCTACAGCAGCCGTAGCCAACAGCTTCTTCATTGTTCAGGCCTTTCGGATTGTGGCTCGCTGAGTGCCGAGCCGTACTGATCAACCGGTCAGAAGCCCGGAGGTTCCGCGATGTCCACCGGACGGACTACGAACAGAAACCGCGTGCGGGCGCGGCCGTGAACTCCGTACGGGTGTGTTCGTGAACTCCGTACGGTATTTCGGCCGTCTGCGCACCCGTAGGCGCGACACGGCGGGGCGGCGGCGAATCACCCTCCCCGGCGGCCTGTGTAATGATGCGGGAATCGCAGCGGAAGGAGCGAAGATGGCGCCGGATCCCGGGAAATGGGAGCGGATGGCCTTCATTCCGAGGAGCCGGCACAGGAGTGGTCCCGCCCCGGCGGACCACACTCCCTTCCCGGTGTATTCGGCCCTGGCGGACCAGTGGGCGCGGGCCGGGCGGACGGTCCCGGGAATGCCGGACCGGGAATGGGAGCGGCTGATGGCGACACCGGTCTGGCCCACCTGGTAAACCCGGTGGACATCGAACCGATACGCGAAAGGGGCCGCCCCCGGAGGGCGGCCCCTGACGTGTGGGCTCCGGCGTCTGAACGCCGTGGCCCGGGGCGGCGGATCAGCTGTTGCCGACGCCGTTGCCCGAGAGGATCGGGATGTCCTCCAGCAGGTGCGACAGCGGCTCGTCGCCCTTGGCCTGCGTCGAGTTCTCGGTGCACTGCTGGTTCTGCGGGGAGGACAGCACGTTGATGTCCTGGACCGCGATCGGGACGAGGCCGATGAGCGAACCGGCGTTGACCTTGGCCGGCAGACCGATGCACGGCTTGTTCAGAGAGCCCTGGACCAGCGCGAACTGGGGGCTCATGTTGCCGAAGGTGGTGGCGTTTCCGTACTCCTGGTGCGCGAGGTTGCCGCTGAGCGAGGTGGTGCCGCCGTCGTTGCCGATGGCGAGCGCCGGGGAGGCCGCCACAGCGGAGACGCCGACGATGGAGACGGTCGCGGCCGCGGTGGCCATAACCTTCTTGATCACGGTAGTTCCCTTCATAGAACCGGCTCCGTGCAGGGAGCTATCCGGTCAACTGCGGGCGGCGGCAAGGGTTCCGCCGTATCACTCCTTCGGCGGAGCGCGCGCGGCAGCGCGAAACGTGCCTCCAGTCGAACGGGTGAAGGGCCGGAACCAAAGCCGGGGAGCGCAGTTGTTCCGGTCGCATCAATCAGGTCGATTGGTGGGACACAGGAACGGAATCACCGTGATCAAGAAGATTATGGCGGCCGCGGCTGTCACGGCCTCTGTTGTCGGCGCTTCCGCGGTGGCGGCCTCCCCGGCGTTCGCCATCGCCGACGACGGCGGCACCACCTCGCTCAGCGGCAACGCCGCGCGCCAGTCCTTCGGCAACTCGACGACCGCGGGCGACATGAGCCCCCAGTTCGAGGCCGTCCAGGGCACGCTGAACAAGCTCTGTCTCGGCGCCCCCATCAAGGCGAACGTCGGTTCGCTCATCGGCGCCATCCCGATCGCCGTGCAGGACGTCAACGTCCTCGCCTCGCCGCAGAACCAGCAGTGCGCGGAGAACTCGACCCAGGCCAAGGGCGACGAGACGCTGTCGCACGTCCTGGACGACATCCCGGTCCTCTCCGGGAACGGCATCGGCAACAGCTGATCCGCACGGTGCGTCGCTGGGCCGGAAGAGGGCGTCCGTTCTCTTCCGGCCCAGTGCCATGCCCGCAACGGAGTGAACAACCAGCTCTTCCGTTGTCCGGGTTTCCTCTGTGCGGCATGTTCGTTGTGTTCCGTGAAAGTCTTCCGCAATCGAAAGGACGCAGAAAGAAATGAACTGCAAGAAGGCCGCTGCCGTCGTCGCCGGAATCATCATGGCCATGGGTGCGGCCTCGCCCGCCTTCGCCGACGCCGGAGCGGAAGGCCTCGCCGTCGGTTCGCCGGGCGTGCTCTCCGGCAATGTGGTCCAGGTTCCGATCCACGTTCCGATCAACATCTGCGGCAACAGCGTCAACATCATCGCCCTGCTCAACCCGGCGTTCGGCAACACCTGTATCAACGCCTGACCCCAGCGGTCCCCAGGAATCCGGGGCCGGTCACCCGAGCGCGTCCGCTCCGGTGACCGGCCCTTCTCCGTGTTCGCGAGATGCCGTGCCGGGCATTTCCTCCCACTCTCCCGTCCGCTCCACTCCGCTCCCGCGTGCGCCGACCGGGCGATGAATTCCTCCAACGGCCCAGTGGGCATGGCGGAATCGAATATCAGGTCGGCGGGCCCGGAATACCTTCCGAGCGTCAGATGGGCGCATCGCCACCAGGTGTCCGAGAGGAAGGAGTGGTCATGGCGACTGTCCGCAGGAGGGCGACACGAGCCTGGCTGGGGGTGTTCACCGCCGGCCTCCTCGCCTCGGGCTCCGTCGCGACGCCGTCCCCCGCCCGCGCCGCCGAACCCCCCGCCACCAGCCAGGACTCCGCCCCGGGCCAGGGCGCCCCCCTCGGTCGGGACTCCGCCCCGGGCCAGGACTCCGCACCGGTCCCCGGTGGCGCGATGGGCGCCTTCCTCGGTTCGGACGACCCCGGGGTCTCCCGTATCGGAGAACTCCAGCGGTGGCTCGGCGGACGCGAACTCCGCGTCGCCCACACCTACCTCCCCGGCGACCTCTGGCAGAACATCGAGGGCTCCCCGCGGTTCCTCGCGGCCTGGACGCGGTGGCGCGAGGAGAAACCCGACCGGGTGTTCGTCCTCAACGTGCCCATGCTGGAGCGCAACGAGGACGGGCTCTCCGACGCCGAGGTCCGCCGGGAGCTGAGGACCGGCGCCGCCGGCGCCTACGACCACCACTTCGGCACCCTCGCCCGGCGCCTCGTCGCCCTCCGCGCCCCCGACACCATCGTCGTCCTCGGCTGGGAGATGAACGGCAGTACCTACAGCCATCGTTGCGCCCCCGACCCCGCCGCGTGGAGGGCGTACTGGAGCCGGATCGTCACCGTGATGCGGTCCGTGCCCGGCCAGCGGTTCCGCTTCGACTTCGCTCCGGCCCGGGGGCTCGACGCCGTTCCCTGGACCGCGTGCTACCCGGGCGACGACGTCGTCGACGTCATCGGGATGGACTCCTACGACCAGCCCCGGGGCTCGACGTTCGCCCAGCACGTGACGGAGCCGTACGGGCTCAAGGCCCAGGTCGACTTCGCCGCCGCGCACGGGAAGCGGATCTCCTACCCCGAGTGGGGGCTGTTCCGGAACGGCGACAACCAGGAGTACCTGCGGAGCATGCTGGAGTGGATGAAGCTGCACCGGCCGCTCTACCAGACGATCTCCGACTACTGCCCGCACGGCGTCTGGCGGTGCGAGGACAACCCCAAGTCGTCGGCGCTGTACCGGCGGATGCTGTACGGGACGGGGCCGACGCTTCCGGCCGAACCGGGACCGGGGCCCGGGACCGCGCCCGCCCCCGAGTCCTGGCCCGAGCCCGACCCCGTACCGGAGACCGGTCCCGGCACCGGGCCCGGCCAGGGCACCGGGCCCCAGCCGGGAGTCCAGCCCGGATCGGGGACCGGGACCGGATCCGGGGCGGGGGCCGGTGCCGGGGCAGGGTCAGGGGCCGGGGACGTGGTCGGCTGTCTGGACACGGGGCTCGGGGCGTGGGGGCTGGTCGACGGGCCGGTCTGTGTGTCCGGGGGCTTCCTGCGGGGCAGCCTGCACGTGCCCTGGCGCTTCTGATCCGGTCTGCCGGGCCCTGTCTACCGGGCCCTTCCGACCGGGCGGGGCGGCGGGCTCACCCGCCGCCCCGGGACCGCGCCGCCCAGGTCGCGACACGGCCGAGCGCCTGCCCCACCCGGGTGTTCTCGCGCGCCTGCCGGGAGGCCCAGCGGCGCGCGCCCGCGACCCCGGCGCGCAGCCAGAGCAGCGGGGCCGTACCGCGTCCCGTGAGCAGCAGCCGCTGGTTGCCGACGGTCTCGGGCCGCCAGTGGTGCTTGTACGACTCGGTGCCCCGCAGCATGCTCAGGGTGGACCGCCCGCCGGTGCTGGTCTCCCCGGCGCCGTGCCGAAGGAGCATGGCGGCCACGTCGACCTTGCGGGCCCGCAGCGCCGGATCGGCGCCGTACAGGTAACCACCCGCGAGCCGGGGGGACATCAGGGTCAGATCGGCGGCCACCACGTCCCCGGCGAGCCGGAACTCCGTGACCATCGCGTCCCCGCACTCCACCATCGGCCCCACCGCGCGGACGAGATGCTGGGCGAACCGCTCACTGGTGTGCTCGACGGTCACCCCCCGCCCCTGCCACTGGAGCCGGTGGAGCCGCAGGAGCCGGTCGAGGGCGGCGGGCACCTCGGAGCCGCTGACGACCCGCGCGTCGATGCCGAGGGCGTCCAGCTTGCGCAGCTTCGCGCGGACCCGCTGGGCCTTCCCGGAGGGGATGCGTTCGAGGAGCCCCTCCATGGGCAGGGCGGGCAGCTCCAGACAGAGCGAGTCGGGCAGCCGTCTGCGCGGTCCCCGCCAGCGGGCGAAGACCCGTTCGCTCGCCGCCCCCGGCCGTACCTCCCGCAGGTCGACCACCGCGCCCCGGGCGGCCCGCGCGATGCCCCGGGCGAGGGCGGGCGCCGCCGCCCGGCAGCCGTCGTCGACGAGGACGTCCGTGAAGTCGGTGATCGCACCGCCGAGCTGGGTGAGGACGGGCAGCGGCCCCCGGGCCCGCATCAGGGGCGCGGCGGCCACGAGTGCCCCGTCCGGGCGCCGTACGAGCACCACCCGCAGCGCACCGGGCCTGCCGTACGAGAGCCACCAGGAGTGCAGCCAGGCATGGGACTGGAAGGGGGTGGCGGCGGAACAGCGCCCGTACAGCGCCGTCCACTCGGCCGCGAGCCGCCCGAACCTCTCCTCGTCACGGCACACCTCGATCCGCAGGGCCGTGGGGGACCTCAGGCTCACACCGCCTCCGGCTGGTGCTCGGCCGCCGGGGAAGGCACGGCGGTGGACGCGGGCACGGCCGGAGCGACGCCCTCCCGCGTGGCCGGGGCGACGTCCCCCCGCGTGGCCGGAGCGACGTCCTCCCGTGCGGTGGCGGCACCGCCGTCCCGCTGGGCCCTGGCGTCCCGCTGTGACCCGCCGTCGTGCCGGAAGTCGCCGTCCCGCCGGGGTTCGCCGTTCCGTCCGGGTCCGCCGTTGCGGCGGGGGCGGACGAGCAGTGCCAGGCCGGCGAGGAGACCGCCCGCGCTGCCGCCGACGAGGGCGGCGAGCGAAGGCGAGGGCGAGACCGGTGCGACGGGCTTGGCGGCGCGGGAGAACGGCACGACCTTCACCCCCGTGCTCTCCACCACGTGCGCGCTGTTCAGGACGAGCGCGCGGGCCACCCCGTCGGCCAGGGCCACCGCCTTCGCGGGCTTCTCCGACCGGGCGGTCAGCGAGATCATCGGCGCGTCCGGGGAGGTCTCCGCCCGTACGCTCCGGCGCAGGGTGTCGGTGCCGACCCCGGCCCACACCGGGGCGTCGCCGGACACCGCGATGTCGACGGCCACCCGCCCGTACGCCTGCGCGAAACCGACGGCGCTCGCCGGGTCGGACCGCTCCGCCGGTACGACGATGACATAACTGGTCGCCGCGTACTGCGGGGTCCTGAAGGCCCCGTACCCCCCGCCGAGGACGGCCCCCGCGAGGACGGCGGCGGGCAGCACCGCCCAGCGGCCGGGCGGAAGGGAGACGCGGAAGGGGGTGCTCTTCTTGGCGCGGGAGCCCTTCACGGGACGGGTGTTCTTCATGGGGCGGTTTCTCTCGCTTCGTGGAGGAGGGTGCCGTGGACGGCCTGGTGATAGAGCGCCGTCAACTGCCGGGCGCTGCGCGCGATGTCGTAGTGACGGGCGGCCGGGGGGACGGGGAGGCGCGCGGGCCGCGCGACGTCCGACGCGGGGGCGGGTCTGGTGGCTGGTGCGGGGTCCGGGATGCGGGGGTGCGCCTCCGTCCGTACCGACTCAAGGGCCGCGATCAGGCCCGGCAAGGAGCCGTCGACGCGGTGGGCGCCCGGTGCGGCGTCCGGGGGCAGGTCCTCGATCGCGGGGCAGGCCGCGTACAGGACCGGCAGACCGGCGGCGAGGGCCTCGACGGCGGCGAGTCCGAAGGCCTCGTCGGGGGAGGCGGAGACGAAGACGTCCATCGCGGCGAGCAGCCCCGGCAGCGAGGGCGCGGCCGATCCGGGGACCGGCGGGTCCGCGCAGGGGCCCGCGAGCAGGACCCGGTCGGCCGCCCCGCACGCGTGGGCGAGGCGCAGCAGCTCCTCGCGTCGCTCGCCCTCGCCGACGAGCAGCAGCCGGGCCCCCGGCACCCCGGCCACCGCCCGTACGAGCAGATCGAACCGCTTCCCCGGCACCAGCCGCCCCACCCCGCCCACCACATACGCGTCCTCGGGGATGCCGAGGGCCCGCCGGGTGTACCGCCGGGCGTCCGCGTCGAAGGCGAAGCGGTCCGTCTCGATGCCGTTGGGCACGACCCGGACGCGCTCCGGGGGCACCCCCCACGCGGCGAGCCGCCGGGCCACGCTGGGCGAGACGGCGACCGTGGCCGTGCCCAGCCGCTCCGACGCCAGATACAGGGCGCGGGTCCCCGCCGACAGCGGTCGCCCCTCGATCTGCGTCTCGCCGAGCGAGTGTTCGGTGGCGATCACCCGCTGCACCCCGGCCAGTCGGGCGGCCGCCCTGCCGTACACGCACGCCCGGTACAGATGCGTGTGCACGAGGTCGTAACGCCCCTGCCGGACGATCCTGGCCAGCCGGGGCAGCGCGCCGAGGTCGCGGTTGCCCGCCATGCCCAGATGCGTGACCGGAGTGCCGTCGGCCTCGATGCCCTCGGCAACCGCGCCCGGATGGGTGAGGGTGACCACCCGGCTCTCGACGGGCAGATGCCGGAGCAGCAACCGCAGTTGCTGCTCCGCGCCGCCGATGCCGAGCCCCGTGATGACGTGCAGGACCTTCATGACACCCCCGCCGGGAGCCGTGTGCTGACGCGAGGGGCCCGCAGGACGCCCGCTCCCGTGACGGCGTACGGGGCCCTCGTGACGCCCGCCCCCGCCCCGGGCCTTGCGACGGCGTGCGGGGCCCGCACGGCGCCCGCCCACGAGACGGGCCCCTCGACCACGTGCGGGGCCCGCACGACCCCCGCCCCGAGCCCCCTGACGACACGCGGCGCCCTCATGACGCCCCCACCACGGCGGGGCCGGGCCGCACCGGGGTCAGGTCGGTGGGGCGGCGGCGGCGCAGCGGGTGCAGCAGCCGCTTGGCCGCGAGGCGCCAGGCGGTGTCGTCCTCGCCGATGTGGACCCGGGGCAGGGCGTACGCGCCGGTGTACGGGCCCGGGTCGATCGCGCAGGCGTAGCGGTAACCGGCCGCGCGCACCGCCCCGATCGCCCTCGGGTCGACCTGCCCGTACGGATAGCAGAAGCCGTCCACCGGCGTGCCGGTCAGCTCCTCCAGGAGCGTCCTGCTCTGCCGGGTCTCGGCGGTGAGCGTCCGTTCGTCCGTCTCGGTCAGCGGCACATGGGTCAGCCCGTGCGAGCCGATCTCCATGCCCGCCTCCGCGATCCGCCGGATGCCGTCCCCGGAGAGCAGCGGCTTGCGCGGGCCCGCCGCGTCCCAGGCGTTCTCCCCGCCGAGCCTGCCCGGCAGGACGTACACGGTCGCCGTGAACCCGTGCCGCAGCAGCAGCGGGAGCGCCGACTCGGCGAAGTCCGCGTAACCGTCGTCGAAGGTCAGCCCCACCAGACCGGCCGCGCGGCCCTCGGCGGTGGCGGCGAGCAACTCCCGCACCGAGACCCCGCGCAGTCCCCGCTCGCCCAGCCAGCACAGCTGCCGGGCGAAGCGCACGGGGGAGACGGTGACCCGGTACGGGTCGTCAGCGGTGTCCGCGATCGAGTGGTACATCGCCACCCACAGGGGCGGCTTCGGCAGCATGCGGCGCAGCGCGGTGGCGGGCATGGGGGGTCCTCCTCCGGGAGGCGGAGCGGGGCAGGGACGGAACCTCGGGGGCCGGACCGACGCGGGCGGCGCGGGACCCGCGGACGGCGAAGACGGCGCAGACGGCGAAGACGGCGACGGAGACCAGGCCCGCGACGGCGACGGCGAGCAGCGCGGGACCGGCCGCGAGCGAGCACAGCCAGCCCGCACCGGTCGCCAGGGCGCCCGCCGCGGACAGGCGCAACAGGCGCTCGCCGAGCCGGTCGGACCGGACCGGGACGGTCTGCCGGTGGGCCCCGCGCAGCAGCATGACCGCCGTGACGGTGATGCCGAGGGCGTTGGCCGCGGCGATGCCGACGGCTCCCCAGGCGTGGGCGCCGGGCACCCCCGCGACGGTGGTGACGGCGAGCCCGGCGCCCATGGCGGCGGCCGGATACCAGAGCGGCCGGGCGGCGGAGAAGTAGCAGCGGACCAGGGCCCCCACCATCGTCTGGCCGAGCAGCCCCAGCGCGTACACCCGCATGACGGCGCCGGTCGCGAGGGTGTCGGGGCGCCCGAACTCGCCGCGCTCGAAGAGGAGTTCGACGATCCTGGGGGCGGTGGCGATCACCGTCGACGCGCCGACGAGGACGACGACGGCGGCCAGCAGCAGATCCCGCTCGACACGCCGCCGGGCCGCCTCCGCGTCCCCCGCCGCGAGCGCGCGGGCCACCGTCGGGAAGCTGACCGTGCACAGCATGAGCGAGAAGGCCATCGGCAGCTGCGCGACCTTCTGCGCGTAGTTCAGATGCGAGATGGCCCCGGCGGGCAGCGGCGAGGCGAGGAACCGCTCGATCAGCGTCTGCGACTGCCGGCAGAGCGAGAACGCGACGACGGGAGCGATCAGCCCGAGCACCAGCACCCGGGTCTCGCCGCCTCGGTAGGAGGACGACCCGGGGGCCGGGCGCTCGGCACGGCGGTAACGGCGGTACGGGGGCGGCTCGGGGGCGTGATGCCCGGAAGGGCGGTACGGGGGCGGCTCGGGGGTGCGGTGTTCGGCGGTACGGGGGTACGGGGGCGGCTCAGAGGTGCGGTGTTCGGCGGTACGGGGGTACGGGGGTGGCTCCGGGGTGCGGTGCCCGGTGCGGGGGTACGGGGCGGGCGCGGGGGGCTGCTCCTCGCCGGGGCGGTGTACGAGCGGCTCCTGCGTCCGGCCCTCGCCGCCCCGGTACGCGGGCGGGCGCGGTCCCCGCCCCTCGCCGTCCCTGCGTACGGGTGCCGCCGGGTTCCGCCCCGACCGGGGGTGCGCCCGCAGCTCCCGCAGCAGGGACGGCGCCTGGACGAGGACCATCAGAAGGCCGCCGACCGCGACCCCGGCGGCGGCCGACCGCACCCCCCACGGGTCGCGCAGCAGCAGGACGGTGCCGATGATGCCCACGTTGTACGCCACGTAGATCAGCGCGGGCGGCAGGAACCGGCCGTGCGCCCGCAAGGCCGCCGAGCAGTAGCCGACCAGCGCGAACGTCAGCACGCACGTGCCGGTCAGCCGGGTGCAGTCGATCGCGAGCGCCGGATCGGGAAGGCCCGGCGCGAGGACCCGGACGAGCAGCGGCGCGGCGGCCACGAGGAGCGCGGCGGCGAGACCGAGGGCGAGGACGAGCCGGGGGAGCGTCCCCCGCACCAGGGCGCGCACCGGATCGGCGAGCCCGGTGCCGGAGCGATGGGCGAGCGCCCGCGCGAAGGCGGGCACCATGATCAGCGCCATGGCGTCCTCGACCAGCAGCGTCGAGGCGAACTCGGGCACCGTCCAGGCCACCAGGAACGCGTCGGTCTCCGCCCCCGCGCCGAAGTACCCCGCGAGGGTCTGGTCCCGGACGAGCCCGAGCAGCGCCCCGGCGGCGGTGAGCCCGGCGGTGACGGCGGCCGCCTTCGCCAGGAACCCGCGCTCGGGGACCGCCCCGGCGTGCGCTCCCCGCGTACGGGGTCGCCCGCGCCGCCCGGTCGACGGGCGCCGGACACCCGCCCGTCGCCCGTCGCCCGCCCTCCCCAGGCCCTGCGGCCCGGCGCCCTGCTGCTCGGCCGCCCGTCGGGAGGGGGAGGGGGCCGGGACGAGGGCGGGTACGGGCCCGGGTGAACCTGCGGGTCCTGAGGACTCCGGGTGCCCGGGTGCCCCTGGCGTCCCTGGCGTCGCACCGGCCCCAGCAGGTCCGGGAGCCCCCGGCATCGCACCGGCCCCAGCGGGCCCGGGAGCCCCGGCGGCCCCGGGAGCCCCGGCGGTTCCCGTGCGCCCCCGGGTTCCGGTGGGTCCCGTAGACCTCGCAGGTGCTACAGGCTTCGCAGGCTCTACAGACCCCGCAGGCGCAACAGACCCCGCAGGCTCTACAGACCCCGGGGCCCGAGTGCCGTACCCGGGCACCCCGGGGGGTCCCTCGTACCCCCCAGACCCCCCATCCCCCGGCGTCCCACCGGTCCCGGTGGCCCCGTGAGGGCCCGGGTTCTGCTGGTCCCACGGTGTCTTCGGGTGCCCCCCGTCCCTCGGTGTCTCCGGCCGGCCGGCCCCGGGGTCACGCACTCCCGGCCTCCGTGAGGGCCCACCAGGCGGCGAGGCCCAGTACCACCGACATGAGGACCGTCGAGGGGCCGCCGATGTCCGCGTACGCGAAGTCGACGAGCTGCCAGGCGAGCAGCCCCGTGGCGACGAGGGCGCACTCCGCGCCCGAGCGGCGCCGGCGCAGCCCCCGGACGAGCAGCACCAGCCAGCCGCCGGTCAGCGCGAGCAGCCCCAGGAGGCCCTGCTCGCTCAGGACCAGGAGGTACATGTTGTGCGGGGAGAGCAGCGGCTGCCGCACGTATCCGGCGCCCGCGCCCGCCGTGTCGCTGCCCGAGGACAGCGCGATCGAGGCGTTCGAGTCGCGGTACGCGGGGAAGCCCTTGAGTCCGACGCCCGTGACCGGTTCGGCCCGCCACATGCGCCCGGCCGCCGCCCACATCGTGTACCGGTCGGTGACCGACTGGTCCGGCGCGTCCGCCACCCGCGTGATGCTCGCCGCCCGCTCCTCGACCATCGCCGAGCCGATGCCGAGACCGCCGACCAGGACCACCCCGAGCGCCCCCGCCGCGAGCGCCACCCGCACCGCCCGCGCGGGCCCGGAGAGCAGCAGCTGCGCCCCGCAGGCGAGGACGGTCGCGATCCACGCGCCCCGGCTGAAGGAGAGGACGAGCGGGACGACGAGCAGCGCACCGCAGCAGAGCGCGGCCGTCCGCGTCCGGCCCGCCCGGGACCCCAGCGCGATCCCGGTGACGGCGACCAGACCGTAGGAGACGACGGTCGCCATCCCCATGACGTCCACGGGCCCGAAGGTGCCGACGGCCCGGATGTCCTCGCCCTGGTAGGAGGCGCCGGTCCCGGTCAGGTACTGGACGACGCCCACCGCGCCCTGGAGCAGGGCGAGTCCGACCAGGGCCCAGACGACGACGGCGAAGTCCCGCCGGTCGCGGACGGTGAGGAGCACGGCCGCCGGGACGAGGACGAAGAGCTGGAGGTAGCGGGCGACGCCCGGCAGGCTCGCCGCCGGGTCGGCGGAGGTGACCGAGGCCAGACAGACGCCGAGGACGGGAAGGCCGAGGACGACGGCCGCCGTCCGGGTGAGCGGCCGGTGCCCGCCGCGCACCACCCGGACGAGACAGACGAGGACGAGCAGCCCGGAGGCGGCGTCGGCGACCGTGCCCGTGCCGCCGGTGCCGTCCCGGCTGCCGCCGCCGGGGACGAGCAGCAGCGCGAGCACGGCGAGGACCGGTGAGAGGACTCCGGCGCGGCGGAGCAGATCGCGGACGTCCGGGGTGACCGCCGGCACGGTGAGGGCCGTGGCCATGGTCAGCTCCCCGTGTGCCGGACGACGCCGGCGGCCGTGCGCAGCAGGATGCAGACGTCCTGCCAGAGCGACCAGTGGTCGATGTAGTGGTTGTCGAAGCGGCAGCGGTCCTCGATGGAGGTGTCGCCGCGCAGCCCGTGCACCTGCGCCAGACCGGTGAGCCCCACGGGCATCCGGTGCCGGGCCGCGTAACCGGTGTGGACCTTGCTGAACTGGGCGACGAAATAAGGGCGTTCGGGCCGGGGTCCGACCAGGCTCATATCCCCGCGGAGTACGTTCCACAGCTGGGGCAGCTCGTCGAGGGAGGTCTTGCGCAGGAGGCGCCCCGCCGCGCTCATCCGCCGGTCGTCCGCCACGTTCCAGCGGGTCGCCGACTCGGTCTCGTCGGAGGGGCGGAGCGTACGGAACTTCAGCAGCGTGAAGTGGCGCCCGTACTGGCCCACCCGCTCCTGCCGGAACAGCACCCCGGGCCCGTCCGAGAGGCGTACGGAGAGCGCGCACAGCAGCAGGACCGGCAGCGCGAACGCGAGCGCGGGCACGACGAGCGCGAGGTCGAGGGCCCGTTTGGCGGCCAGTCCGCGCCGCTCGTCCGGCGGGACGATCGGGCGCCGGGCGTACCCCCACACATGGGCGCCCATCGGCCCGCCCGCCTGTTCTCCGCCGACCCGCCAGGTGGCGCAGCCGTACCGCTGGAGGAGCCGGACGAGTCCGGGGTCGTCGTCGAGGAAGACGGCGTCGCGGACGGCGTTCTGGATGACGGCCCGGTGGATCTCCTCGGCGGTGGTGAGCACCGGCAGGCCGGGCTCCCCGCCGGTCCTGGCCGCGCCGCCCTGCGCGGGCACGCCGACGATGCCGACCGGCCGCAGCCCGTACTCCGGGTGCCGGTCGGCGGCGGTGGCGAACCGGCGCGCGGCCCCGGTCCCGCCGACGACGAGCGTCGACCGGGGGTGGGCCCGCGCGATCCGCCGCCGCCGGGCCAGCAGCACCGCCCGGACCAGGACGGCGGCGCCGACGTGGGCGCCGTAGGCGGCGCAGAGCCGTCGCGGGCCGAGGGCGAGGGCGGGGGAGTACGCGGCGACCGAGGCGGCCGCGAGACACCAGACGAGCCCCGCGCGCGAGGCGAGGGCGGGCAGGTCGTCGAGGGCCCGGGTGTAGGCGGCGGGGCGGTGGAGTCCGGCGCGTCCGTCGAGGAGCAGGACGAGGGCCACGACCGGAAGGAGCAGCCGGATGTCGTGGTGGGAGGGGCCGAGGAACAGGGCGCCAGTGAGGGTGGCCAGGGCGTCGGCGGCGACGAGCGGGGCCGTGCCGGAGCGGCTTCGGGGGCGTCGGCGGGCGGGCAGCGAGAGCCGGGGCGTGCGGCGCGGGACGAGGGGGGCCAGGCCGAAGGTCGGGCCCGCCGTGGGCCAGGGGCCCGGCGAGGAGGGGACGCTGGTGCTTTCCGTGGTCACTGCGCAATCGGCTCTCTGTGCTCGGCACCCCGCGCTCCGGCCAGTGCGCGGTAGACGTCCGCGACGGCCTCGGCGGTGTGCCGGACATCGAAACTGCTGAGGATGTGCTCGTGGGCCTCTCGGCCCAGGCGGTGCCGCAGCTCCGGCCTGCCGAGGAGGCGGCCGAGGGCGGTGGCGAGCGCGGCCGGGTCCTCGGGCGGGACCAGGCACGGGGCGCGGTGGGCGGACGGCAGGCTCTCGCGGGCCCCGTCGACGTCGCTGACGACGACGGGCCGGCCGGTCGCCATGGCCTCAAGGGGCGCCAGGGCCATGCCCTCCCAGCGGGACGGCAGGACGACGACGTCGGCCGCCCGGTACCAGGGGACGGTGTCGTCGACGGCCCCGGTGAAGCGCACCGAGGGGCCCGCGCGGTCGCGCAGCCGCTCGCGGTCGGGTCCGTCGCCGACCAGGACGAGCCGGGCGGTGGGCACGTCGGCGAGGACGGCGGGCCAGGCGGCGAGGAGTACGTCCTGGCCCTTCTGGCGGCAGAGTCTGCCCACGCAGACGGCGGTGGGCGCCGGATTGCGGGGCGGGCCGGAGAAGGCGAACCGGGCGGTGTCCACGCCGTTGTGGACGACGGACCATTTCCCGGAGCCCCTGCCGCTTCCGGCGCTTCCGGTGCTCCTGGTACTCCCCGTGCCGCCAGTGCCGCCAGTGTCCCCAGTGCTTCCGGTGTCTCTGGCGGCCTTGGTGTCCCGGGTGCCACCGGATTCCCGGGTGCCACCGGATTCCCGAGAGTCCCGGGTGTCCCCGGTGTCCCTGGAGCCCTTGGAGCCCCTGGCGACCCCGGCGGCTTCGCCCGTACGCCGCTCCGCCTCGCTCACGCAGAGGATCCGGTCCGCCCAGCGGGCGCCGAACCGTTCCCAGTGGCGGGCGAGGGCCGCGGTCGTCCCCTGGACCGCCTCGAAGGACCAGGCGTGCGGCTGGTAGACGGTGGGGATCCGGCCCCGGACGGCGAGCCGGGAGCAGAGCCCCGCCTTGGCGCTGTGGGCGTGGACGAGGGTGGGCCGGACGGCATGGATCAGCCGGGCCAGGTCGCGGGTCTCGCGCAGGAGCGCGGGGCCGGGGTCCCGGCCGGCCTGCCAGTCGAGGGTTCCGGCGCCCTCGGCGCGGACGGCGGCGGAGAGGGGGGTGCCGGGCGGGCAGGCGACGGCGACCCGCAGCCCCGCGGCGAGCTGGGCGCGGACGAGGTCGACGACGACCCGGGCGACTCCGCCGTCGCCGGGCTGGACGGTGTGCAGGACGGTGACGGACGCGGGGTCCGTGTCGAGTGAAGGCAGCACGTCAGCGCCGGGCGGTGCCGAATTCGGGGAGACCGGATTCCGTCGCACACGGCAGGGTGTGCGACACGCTGCGAGGCACGGCGACAGGCGCTGAATTCCGCATACAGGTTCTCCGCTTTGATGAGAGGAGGAAGGGAAGACCCGCGGGGGCAGGGAGAAGGGGAACGGGGGAGGACGTCGTCCGTGTGAAAGACAGGAAAGGAGTGGAGGGGAGACGGGACCGGAAGCGGCGTCCGGTTCCGTTATAACCTCGGTACGGGGCGGTGGTGAGCATGAGATGTCCGGACATACTAACTCCCGTATCCGTGCGGCCGGTTCCTCGTTGAGCGTGTTGCGCCATTCCGCGTCGCCTTCCTCTCGCGGCCCTCTTATGGCCCAAAGATCGGTTGAACGTCACCCGTTCGGGAGAGCAACCGATGGAATTCGGAGCCGTTGTTGAAGGAGCCGGGCCTGACGGTCCGCGCACTCCGCGTTGAATTCCGACCGAGGAGCAGTTCCCCATGTCCCGTATCGCCAAGGCCGTCGTTCTGACCGTGGGCGCCGCAGCCGCCGTGGCCGGTGCCACCGGTGCCGCCATCGCCGACTCGGGCGCCATGGGCGCCGCCGTCAACTCGCCCGGAGTCCTCTCCGGAAACGTCCTCCAGATTCCGCTCCACGTTCCGATCAACCTCTGTGGAAACACGGTCGATGTGGTCGGTGTGCTGAACCCCGCCTTCGGCAACACCTGCGCAAACTTCTGATCGCGCACGTCTGACCGGTCCTTTCCCGGCCGGTGCACCCGTCCCGTGGGGGCGGGCGCACCGGCTTTTTCCTTGCGGGGGCGGGATCGCCCCTCGGTCGGCACCCCCGGGGTGCCGACCGGTGCAACGGCGCACCCCCTCCGAAGGGCAGGCCGCACACCGCAATTCACCCGAACGGAGGTGTGGCGCTGCGTAGTTCAGCGGTAGCGGAGGGCTATAACCGCAGGCTCCGCGAGGGAGCGGCGATCCCGTACGGACGAAGGGCGAACGCGCGTACGCCTCCCGGGCGGCCGGTTCCGGTTCCGATTTCTGTGCGTCGGACGTACGTGTGATCGATTCGGGGGCGCGTGATCGGCAAATAGCACCGGTCGATATCGATCGGGTGCATGTCGAGAAAACCTCCCTCCCGGAGTTTCCGGGGGGCGTACCTCTCGTTACAGAAGCAGAACGCCGTACGGGGAGCGCTCAAGGGCCCCTTGTCGTACGCGACTTGAAAGAACAGAGGAAGGATTTCCCATGAAGCCCACCAAGGTCGCCGCGGTCGTCGCCGGTTCGCTGATGGCGCTGGGCGCCGCCGCCCCCGCCATGGCCGCCGACGCGCTGACCCCGACCAGCCTGAACGGTGGCCTGGAGGCGATCGCCGCCAACGGTCTGAAGTCGGACGCGCTGAGCAGCACCACGGAAGGCTCCCCGGTCAAGAAGATCACGGACACGGCCTCCCAGCTGAACAAGCTGACCAAGGCGGCGCCGCTCCTCGGCGGTCTCCCGCTGGGCAGTGGCCTGCCGCTGGGTGGCTGACACCACCTCAGCGCGTCGCCTTTCCCCGGGAATTGCGGATCCTTCCGGATCTTCTCCACACGGTCGGCTGATTGAATGATTTTCAGATTGGCCGCCGTGTGGTCCACGCGGGGCGATGTGTGCCGACCTATACCCTCTGGGCCAGTCACACGCGAACGTTCGGCGTGGATCAGGCCGGTCGGAGCGAGGGGGGATCCTCGTCGGCCTCTCCCTTTTCTCCAGAGGAAGAGCGGTATGCGGTCCATCATCAGCAGGAAAGTACTCACCGCGGCGGCAGCGACCGGAATCCTGTCCCTGAGCGGCGGATTGGCCCTGGCGGTGAACTCCCAGACCGGCGACGGCCCGAACGGCCTCGCCGTCGGCCGGGCCCAGGCGGGGGCTCCGCTCTCCGCCGACGTCTGTGCCAAGACCAGGGAACTCGGCGAATTCATCTCCTCCGCCGTCGGCGATCTCTGCTCCCCCGCGGAGCGACCCGATCATCAGACCGAGGAATCCGGCGCCCAGGCCCATGGGTCCGACAACGACCACGACCAGTCCGGCCGGCACCACGAGGAAGCCGGTTCCGCGCCCCAGGACCAGTCCGCGAGCGGCGGCAAGAGCCAGGAGCAGGCCACCGGCAAGACCGAAGGCGGAAACGCCGAAGCCGGTCGCGAGGAGAGCCGCGAAGAGAGCCGCGAGGAGGGCTACGGCGAGGGTTACGCCGAGCCCGAGGGATACAACGAGCCCACCGCCGAAGGCTACGCGGAGCCCATCGCCGAGCCCTCGGCCCCCGCGTACGGCGAGCCCGCCCCCGAGCACACCGGTTACGGCGAGCACACCTCCGAGCCCACCGGCTACGGGGAGCCCACCGGCTACGGCGAGCACACCACCGAACCCACCGGATACGGCGAGCACACCACCGAGCCCACCGGTTACGGCGAGCCCAGCCCCGAGCCCACCGGATACGGCGAGCACCCCGGCACCGGTTACGGCGAGGAGCCCGGCGGCTACGAGTACGGCGAGGAGCCCGGCTACGGCGAGACGACGCCGCCCACCACCCCGCCGACCACACCCCCCACGACCCCGCCGACCACGCCTCCGACCACACCCCCCACCACCCCGCCCACGCTGCCCCCCACCACGCCTCCGACGAGCCCGCCGACCACGCCCCCCACCTCCCCGCCGCACCTCCCCGAGACCGGCAACGACCCCGCGCTGTGGGGAGCGGCAGCCCTCAGCGCCGCGCTCATCGCGGGCGGCACCTTCCTGCGGGTGCGCGGCGGCCGGGCGGCGGCCACCCGCCGTCACTGACCCCGTACGGACGCCCTCCCCGGACCCCGGAGAGGCGGCGTCAACCGGGCCCCCGACGTCACCCGTTGGGGGCCCGGCGCATGCCCGGCGCATGGCCGCACACGGATATACCCCGCCACGTTTCGGCCACCGACGTCGTTCACCTCATATGAATCTGCGCTCTCACGCGGGCATGGGACTCCTCATGACCGCACTCGCCTCCGCAGCCCTGGCCGCCCCCGCCGCCGCCGTCGAAGCTCCGGTGGTCGTCCCGCTCCAGGGTCTGGAGCCGCTTCTGCCGATGGACGCGCCGACCATCGCGACCGGCGTGCCCGTCCCGGTGCCCGGCGCCCCCACCGGCTTCCAGAAGGGCCTCGGCACCCTGCCCGGCCTCGCCCTGCCCAGCGTCCCGCTCACCGGCACCCTGCCCGGGACCCTCGTCGACGCCCCGCTGCCCGAGCTTCTCCGGGACAGCGACCCCGGCCACGCCCGGCTCAGCAGCCCGCACTCGGAAATCCTGACGTCCACCCCCGGCGCCGTCCTCGGCAACCCGCTCACGGCCCCGCGCGGCAACGGCCTCGACGGCCTCCCCGACCTGGGCGACCCCCAGCTCGGACTGCTCTCCCCGGTGCTCAGCGGAGCCCTGGACCCGCAGCTCGGACTGGCCCCCGCGACGGACTGACGTACGACCGTCCGCCGCGCCGTACGAAAACCCCTTCGCACACGCGTCGCCCGCGGTCCGAAAACGCCCCGTTCTTTCGCATGACGGGCCGGGAATCGGACCGCGGGCCATTTTTTCGGTTTTCCTTCTTCTCTTTCGGCGCAAAGGCCGTGACCCGCCCCGCCGCCCCGCGTTGAAAGGGACACAACGGTCGTGATCCCTGCGGCCGCTTTCCAGTCCAAGGAGTTTCTGATGTCTCGCATCGCGAAGGCTGCCGCGGTTCTCGCCGGCACGGGTGCCGTTGCCCTCACCGGAGCCGGCCTCGCCGTCGCCGACTCGGGCGCCGAGGCCCTCGCCGCCCACTCGCCCGGTGTCGCCTCCGGCAACGTCGTCCAGGTCCCGGTCCACGTGCCGGTCAACCTCTGCGGCAACACCATCAACGTCATCGGTCTGCTGAACCCGGCCTTCGGCAACACCTGCGTCAACGCCAGCGGCGGTCACAGCGACGGCGGCTACGGCTACGGCGGCTGACCAGCCATGCCGACGCGTGTCCCCCCGGTCCTTCGGGCCGGGGGGACACGCGTGTCCGCGGCCGCCCCGTCACACGTAGCGGTAGATCCGGCTGTGGTCGAACATCGAGGCGGGCGTCACCCCCCAGGGCGCCATCGTCTCGTTCCGGGCCACCACCTTCCCGCGCTGCGGGTCACCCACGGGCGGCGGCTCCGCCGGAAGGTAACCGGCCCCCGGATTGCGCTGCTGCCAGCGCGACCAGACCAGGTCGACGAAGGAATGGTGCAGCCAGAACACCGGGTCGTTCACCGAACCCCCGCCCAGCATCATCCCGCCGACCCACCGGTGCACCCGGTTGTGGATGCGGAACCGGTCGTTGCCCTGACCCCCCGACCAGCCCTCGACCCGGTTGCGGAAGCCCGTGGAACTCGTCGAGTTCCACGGCGAGGCGTCGTACACCCGCTCCCGTGTCACCTCGTCGAGCTGCGCCGCCGTCGGCAGCGTGATCGGATCGCGCGGACGGCCGAAGTCCCTGGTCAGAAACGTCTGCCGGGTCATCGCATGGGTGATCTCCCACTGCCCGGCGGAGTGCGCGAACGGCCCCGTCGTCACCTGGAGGTCGCTGCGCCGCCCGTTGCCGCCGAGGAAGTCCTCCGCCCACAGCGAGGACGCCGGACTGCTGTCCTGCGTCCAGTCCCAGTAGGGCACGGAGACCCCGGGGTCGAGCCGCCGCAGCGCCGTCTCGAAGTCGAGCAGGAACTTGCGGTGCCAGGGCAGGAAACTCGGCGCCATGTGGGCCGTCCGCAGCTTCCCCTCGCCGTCGGACGTGTAGTAGTCGATGTGGGTCCGGACGAAGTCGTCGTACGCCCCCGTCCTCTTGAGTTCCAGGACGGCGGCGACGAACGCGTGCCGCTCGGCCCTGGTCAGATCGCGCTGGTTCTTACGCGTGTACACCACGCGGGCTCCCTCCCGTCGGAGCGGTGTGGACGCCGTGCGCGCCCGCGAGCGGGGAGAGCGGGGCGGTCCCCAGCTCGTCCACGGTCGCGCGGACGGCGGCGAGCGGCGTCGGATGGGTCTCGTAGTGGTCGATGGGGGTGACGTAGCCGCCGTCGGCGCAGCGCATCAGATGCAGCGGGCAGCCGTCGACGAAGGCGAGCGGCGCCCCGCCGGGCGCGGAGAGCCCCAGCACCCGGCGCCCCCGGTACATCTCGTCGAAGGCATGCGGATCGAGGGGATCCTCGGGGCGTTCCCCCGAGGGCGGGCGGCCCGCGACGCGGCCGAGCGCACCCCCCGTGAACGCGGTGACGGCCAGGGTGTAGAGGGACCGCAGGGCGACGCGGCGCGGGATGATCATGAGGTGATCTCCTCGGGGTCGACAGGGGGTCCTTCCGCCACAGGAGGAAGAGCCCTTAGGGCACAACGATGAAACCCCGGGTTCGTTGCGGTACGGACGACCGGCGTTGCGAATGTCTACCGTTCGGGTGAAAACGGCGCGGGGAAAGGGTGGTTGGAGCACTAGCATCCGGATCCATGACCACTTCCAACGTCGTTTCCTCGGCGCGCAGCGCCTCTCCGCTGGGAACTCTCACGGTGATCCCGTGGTCCAGCGAGCCCTCCGCCGAATCGGCCGGTACGCCCTTCCTCATGGCGTACTCGCTCGGCGACGGCCGGGACGGACCGGAGGCCGGTCAGCAGGCCATGCGGGCGGCCCTGGAGACCATGGGACTCTCCGTGGGAGACCGGCTCTTCGACCTCGCCAAGGACACCGGGATCAACGCCTCGCTGCTCGTCGAGGGTGGCTCCGCCGTCCTCAGCCTGCCCTTCCTGAAGGTGCAGTGCCCGGTGCCCGCCGAATGGCAGGCGGCGGCCCGCGAGTCCGGGCAGGTCTACTTCCTCTGCTCGGTGCGCCCCTGGCCCGGGGGAGCCCCCGGGCGCCCGGTCGACGAGGCGCTGCTGCGCGCCTACGTCTCCGACGAGGAGACCCTCGCCGCGTGCGCCCATGTGATGATGCCCGCCCGCCGTCTCCAGGGCTGAGCGGGGAGGGGACCGCGTCATGGCGACGGTGGACGTACGGGGCGCAGTGCCGGGCCGGCGGCAGGAGGGGACGGCCGGGCGGGAGACCGCCGGGCCGATCGGAGCGGGCCGGGCCTTCGCCTGGATGCTGATGGTCACCGGGGCGGCGGGCACGCTCTCCGGCTGGGTGATCACCATCGACAAGTTCCTCCTCCTGGAGGACTCCGGCTTCCAGCCGGGGTGCAGCCTCAACCCGGTGGTCTCCTGCGGCAGTGTCATGAAGAGCGAGCAGGCGGCCGTCTTCGGCTTCCCCAACCCGATGCTGGGGCTCGTCACCTACGCCGTCGTGGTCGCCCTCGGCGCCGGACTCCTCGCCGGGGCCCGCTACCGGGGCTGGCTCTGGCTCGGTCTGAACGCCGGGACGCTCTTCGGCGTCGGCTTCTGCACCTGGCTGATGTACCAGTCGCTGTACGAGATCAACGCGCTCTGCCTCTGGTGCTGTCTGGCCTGGGCCGCCACGATCGTCATGTTCTGGTACGTCACCGCGCACAACGTGCGGCACGGGGTGATCCCCGCGCCCGGCGGGCTGCGGACCTTCTTCGGCGAGTTCGCCTTCGCCCCGCCGCTCCTGCACATCGGGATCATCGGGATGCTGATCCTGACCCGCTGGTGGGACTTCTGGACGAGCTGACGTGGCCCGCCGCCGCGCCTGGCCGCGAGCCGCACTGACCGTGCTGCTCGCGGCCCTTTTCGTCCTGCTGCTCCCGGCCGGCCGGATCGCGCCCGAGACCGGCCGGGCCGCCGTCCTCGACCCCGATCCGCTGACCGGGGTGCCCTCGGGCTTCTTCACCGGCTCCGACGAGGCCGGGGTGCGCCGGATCGCACGGGCGCAGGCCTGGCTCGGCGGGGACGCGCTGACCGTCGGGCACACCTATCTGCCGGGCGACCGCTGGTCCAACATCGAGGGGCACCCGGCGCTCTTCGGGCCGTGGGCGCGCTGGAAGGGGGCCAGACCCGGCCGGCTCTTCGTGCTCAACGTGCCGCTGCTCGACCGCAGCGAGGAGGGGCTGCCGGACGCCGAGGTGCGGGCGGGGCTGCGGGCGGGCGCGGCGGGCGCCTTCGACGGGCACTTCAGGATCCTGGGGGAGCGGCTCGTCGGGCACGGGCTCGGGGACGCGGTCCTGGTCCTGGGCTGGGAGATGAACGGCACCACGTACAGCCATCGCTGCGGTCCGGACCCGGCGGCCTGGAAGGCGTACTTCCGGCGGGTGGCGGGGGTGCTGCGGGCGGTGCGGGGGCAGCGGTTCCGGCTGGACTTCACGGCCAGCCGGGGGCGGGACGCGGTGCCCTGGCCGGAGTGCTATCCGGGGGACGACGTCGTCGACGTGATCGGGCTCGACGCCTACGACCAGCCCGCCGGGTCGACCTTCGAGGAGCAGCTGACGGAGCCGTACGGGCTCGCCCACCACGTGCGTTTCGCGGCGGAGCACGGCAAGCCCGTCTCGTATCCCGAGTGGGGGCTGTTCAGGAACGGCGACGACCCGGCGTACGTCCGGGCGATGCTCGACTGGTTCGCGGTCCACCGGCCCGTCTACCAGACGCTCACCGACTACTGCCCGCACGGGGTGTGGGGGTGCGCCGACCATCCGGAGTCGGCGCGGATCGTCCGGCGGGCGCTGGGCGGCCCGGCGGAGCCCTGAGGGCCCCGCGGGGTCAGGAGTGCTGGTAGGCGACCAGGGAGATGCCGACGTAGTGCACGATGAAGGCGGCCAGGGTCAGCGAGTGGAAGACCTCGTGGAAGCCGAACCAGCGCGGGGAGGGGTTCGGGCGCTTGATGCCGTAGATGACGCCGCCCGCGCTGTAGAGCAGTCCGCCGACGACGACGAGGACGAGGACGGCGATGCCGCCCGTGCGCATGAAGTCGGGGAGGAAGAAGACGGCGGCCCAGCCCATCGCGATGTAGCAGGGCGTGTACAGCCAGCGGGGGGCGCCGACCCAGAAGACCCGGAAGGCGATGCCCGCCGCGGCGGCGACCCAGACCGCCCACATGAGCGGCTCGGCGGTGGAATCGGGCAGGAGCAGCAGGGTGAGCGGGGTGTAGGTGCCCGCGATGATCAGGAAGATGTTGGCGTGGTCGAGGCGCCGGAGCACCGCCTCGCCGCGCGGACCCCAGTTCCCCCGGTGGTAGAGCGCGCTGATGCCGAAGAGCAGGCAGGCGGTGAGCACGTAGATCCCGCAGGCGATACGGGCGCGGGGCGAGTCGGAGAGGGCGACCAGGACGAGCCCCGCGACGATCACGGCGGGGAACATCCCGGCATGCAGCCAGCCTCGGAGGCGGGGCTTCGTCGGGAGTTCGATCGGGGGCACTTCCGGCGTGGCGGCAGTCATGAAAACGAATCGTACCTACGGTGCCGTAAGTCCTGGATACGAGTGGCGCTGCTCACGTGTGCACCCCCCTGGACATATGGGCGCAACGGGCGGATGATCAAATGAGTGCGGTCGGCACCGGATGAGCAGCTACGAAGCATCCGGGTCGCGGCCCCCACGGGGCACACCAGACAGAAACCCTCGACAAGGAGCGATCGTGGCGCGCGACAACGCGGCTCCCCAGAACCTTCCGACCCAGCACCAGGAGCTCGTCTCCTGGGTGAACGAGATCGCCGAGATCACCCAGCCGGACGCCATCGTCTGGTGCGACGGGTCCGAGGCCGAGTACGAGCGCCTGTGCGGGGAGCTCGTCGCCAAGGGCACCTTCAAGAAGCTCGACCCGGCCAAGCGCCCGAACTCGTACTACGCCGCCTCCGACCCGACCGACGTCGCGCGCGTCGAGGACCGGACCTTCATCTGCTCCGAGAAGGAGGAGGACGCGGGCCCGACCAACCACTGGAAGGCCCCGGCCGAGATGAAGGAGCTGTTCGCGGGGGAGAAGGGCATCTTCCGCGGCTCCATGCGCGGCCGCACCATGTACGTCGTGCCCTTCTGCATGGGCCCGGTCGGCTCCCCGCTCTCCGCCATCGGCGTCGAGATCACCGACTCCGCGTACGTCGCCGTCTCCATGCGCACCATGACCCGCATGGGTCAGCCCGTCCTCGACGAGCTGGGCACCGACGGTTTCTTCGTCAAGGCCGTCCACACCCTCGGCGCCCCCCTGGAGGAGGGCCAGGAGGACGTGCCGTGGCCCTGCAACAGCACCAAGTACATCTCGCACTTCCCCGAGAGCCGCGAGATCTGGTCGTACGGCTCCGGCTACGGCGGCAACGCCCTGCTCGGCAAGAAGTGCTACGCGCTGCGCATCGCCTCCGTCATGGCCCGTGACGAGGGCTGGCTCGCCGAGCACATGCTCATCCTCAAGCTGACCCCGCCGCAGGGCGAGGCGAAGTACGTGGCCGCCGCCTTCCCGTCGGCCTGCGGCAAGACCAACCTGGCCATGCTGGAGCCCACGATCCCCGGCTGGACCGTGGAGACCATCGGCGACGACATCGCCTGGATGCGCTTCGGCGAGGACGGGCGGCTCCACGCCATCAACCCCGAGGCCGGTTTCTTCGGCGTCGCGCCCGGCACCGGCGAGCACACCAACGCCAACGCCATGAAGACCATGTGGGGCAACTCCGTCTTCACCAACGTCGCGCTCACCGACGACGGCGACGTCTGGTGGGAGGGCATGACCGAGGAGGCGCCCGCCCACCTCACGGACTGGAAGGGCAACGACTGGACGCCGGAGTCCGGCACCCTGGCCGCCCACCCCAACGCGCGCTTCACCGTCCCCGCAGGACAGTGCCCGATCATCGCGCCGGAGTGGGAGGACCCGAAGGGCGTGCCGATCTCGGCCATCCTCTTCGGCGGGCGCCGCGCCTCCGCCGTCCCGCTGGTCACCGAGTCCTTCGACTGGAACCACGGCGTCTTCCTCGGCGCCAACGTGGCCTCCGAGAAGACCGCCGCCGCCGAGGGCAAGGTCGGCGAGCTGCGCCGCGACCCCTTCGCCATGCTGCCGTTCTGCGGCTACAACATGGGCGACTACATGGCCCACTGGGTCAAGGTCGGCGCCGACGCGGACCCGGCGAAGCTGCCGAAGATCTACTACGTGAACTGGTTCCGCAAGAACGACGCGGGCAAGTTCGTCTGGCCCGGCTTCGGCGAGAACAGCCGCGTCCTGAAGTGGATCGTCGAGCGCCTCGAAGGCAAGGCCGAGGGCGTGGAGTCCCCGATCGGCGTCCTGCCGACCGCCGACGCCCTGGACACCGAGGGCCTCGACCTCCCGGCCGAGGACCTGGAGTTCCTGCTCACGGTCGACCGCGAGGTGTGGCGCGAGGAGGCCGCCCTCGTCCCCGACCACCTGAACACCTTCGGCGACCACACGCCGAAGGAGCTGTGGGACCAGTACCACGCGCTCGTCGAGCGCCTCGGCTAGTCCCTCCGAGACTCGTGGTGGGTTGCCCCGACATTCCGCCCTGACCAGTGGGGTCACGACGGCTCACCACGACGCATCCGGCCCCCGGAGCCCCCTCAGGCTCCGGGGGCCGGCGCACGTCCCGGCCCTCCGGCCGTCACGGGCCCGCGCCCCGGTCGCCGCGCTCCTCCACGTACCGGGTGTGGATGTGCTGCCGCAGCGCCTCCGCGTCCCGCAGGGCGGCGGCGACCGCCCCCACCTCCTCGCGCAGCGCCGCGAGCTGCCGCTCCAGATGGCTCTCCGGCGGCTCGGCGCCCGGGGCGAACCGGGACCACCACCGGGTCCGTACGAAGGTGTCGACGGCCTCCGGGACGTCCTGGCGCACCGCGCGGGCCAGCACGTGCAGCTGCTCGGGGTCGCTGACCCAGCCCGGCGCGAGCAGCGCTTCGAGGAGTCCGTCCAGCTCGGCGAGGGACGCCCGCGCGGCCGACGGCAGCTCGACCTCGGCCAGATAGGCGCGCAGGGCCGCGAAGTCCGTCCGCAGCCCGTCGAGCCGGTCGCCCCCCGTCGCGAAGTCCGGGGTGTCCGGACGCTCCGGCGGCGCGAGCAGTGCCCCCGCCGCGTACAGACCGGCGACCACGAGCGGCCACAGCGGGCCGGCCGTCCCGGCGAGCGCGAGGCCCACCCCGGCGAGCCCGCCGACGCAGCCCGCCAGGTTCTTCCGGGACCCGGGGTACCGGGCGAGCCGGGCGAGGGGCCCGTCACTGGTAGCCACGGATCTCCTCGAACGCGCCGTCGAGCGAGCCCCGGGTGGCGTCGAAGAGCTTCCCGCCGGTCACGTCCGCGATGTGGCCCAGCTCGCCGCGATCGGAGTCGCCGAAGAGGATCGGGAAGACCGGGGTGTGCCGCTGGGCTTCGGGAAGCGAGCCGTAGAAGCCGTCGAAGGCGGTGGCGGGGTCGCCGTCGGTGTTGTCCCCGTCCGTCATCAGGACGATCGAGGTGAACGTGTCCCCGGGCGACCTGCCGAGGAAGCGGTACGCCTCCTGGAGACTGGAGTAGATCGCGGTGCCGCCCGATGCGGACAGCCTCCGCGCGTCGGCGGCGATCGCGTCGAGCGCCGCCCTGGGGGACGCCGGGTCCACCGTGCGCGTCCGCACCTCGCCCCGCTTCACCCCCGAGCCGAACGGCATCAGGGTCACCTCCTCCCGGTCGCGGAAGTCCCCGGTCAGCTCCACCAGGGCCGACTTCAGCCGGTCGAGCCGCTCGCCCTCCATGGAGCCCGAGGTGTCGAGGACGTAGACCGTGCGGGAGGGCCTGCGCAGGGTGTTGTCGTAGGCGTCGAGCAGCCCGTCCGCCACCGCCCGGCTGCCCGGGAACGGCAGCTCGCGCCGGGGCTCGCGGGCCAGCGCCGGAGCGGGCTCCACCCCGGCGACCACCGGCCGCCGCAGCGTCGTCGCGGTGATCCTCCGCTGCGCCTCGGGGGTGCGCAGATACGTGGTGAGGCGTCCGGCCGCCTCCTTCGCCTCGGGGCGGGCCGAGGTGAGCAGGGTCAGCGGATAGTCGGCCGTCACCACCCCGTCCGACGGCCGGATCACGGTCAGCTTCCCCGGCGCGGAGAGCAGCACGGACTCGTAGTTGACCAGGGCGTCGACATCGGTCCTGCGGGCGTACGCCGTCGCCAGCCAGCCGGAGGAACCCGAGGTCAGCTGCTGGCCCCGGAAGAACTCCTTCAGCCGGGGAGTGGCCGCCGCCACGTCCTTCCCGGTCAGCGCCGACTGGGCGCCGGAGAGCCCGGAGGCCACCGAGACCAGCGCGGAGAAGCCCGAGTTGGAGCGCTTCGGATCGGTCATGCCGTACGTCAGCTTCCCGGCGGCGACCGCCTGGTGCAGCTGCGACCAGGTGACCCGCGCCGGGTCCCAGCCGAGCCGGGCGACGGCCTCGGGACGCACGCCGAGGGCCACCGGCGAGGCCATCACCGGGGTCTCGCCGGTGATCCGGCGCGCAGTGTCGGGGCGCAGCCGCAGATAGGCGTTGGAGGAGAGCCAGACGGCGTCGTACGACTTCTCCGCCGCGCCCGAGGCGATCTGCTCGACGGCGTCGAGGGTGCCGACGTAGGTGGGCCGGACGGTGACGCCGGTCCTCGCGCGCGCCTCGTCGAGGACGGGCGCCATGTCGGCCAGCTCGGATGAGGCGAGGACCCGCAGGGTGCCCGGGGCGTACTCCTGCCCGTGCGGGGCGGGGCCCTCGCCGTCGGAGGAGGAACAGGCGGTGCCGGTGGCGGTGACGAGGAGGGCCAGCGCGAGGGAGGAGAGGAGACGGGCGAGGGGGCGGGAGCGGGGCTCGCGGGGGGCGGCGCCGGGTGCCGTGGGGGACCCGGGGGCCGTACGGGTCCGGGGCCGGGCCGGGCCGCAGGCCGTGAGGCGGGCGAGCGTACGGGTCCTCACGCGGGTCCTTGTCACGGTGCTCGGGTCGGTGGGGGCGGGGGCGCTGCGGGGGTTCACGCGGGGTCGCCTCCTTCCAGGGGGCCGGGGCGGCGGCTGCGGGCCAGCTGGGCGCCTGCTTCGCGGAGTTCGGCCGACAGCGCGTCGACGGTCGCCGCCATCGACTCCGTCGCCTGCGCCTTGTAGGCGTCGATGGCGTCCAGGGTCCGGTGGATCTGCCGGAAGGCGGTGCGCAGGGTCTCCGCGCCGACCGCCGGGTCGGCCGCGATCCGCTGGATCTCGCCCGCCTGGGTCGCCAGCATCTCCGCGTTGCCCCGGATCAGCGCCTCGGTGGTCGCGCGGACCGCGTCCACCTGCTCGGCCACCTTCCGCTGGTTCTCCAGGGCGGCGGCGAGCAGCACCGCGATCCGCAGTGCCGAGAGGGTCGTCGTCGCCGCCCGGTCGACGCCCTTGACCAGCTCGTCGTTGTTGCGCCGGACCACGTCCATGGCCAGGTATCCCTGGGCGCAGACGGCGAGTTGGGTCAGCAGGTCCTGGTGTTTCCGCCGGACGGGGAAGAGCACGTCGGCGCGGAGGGCGTCCGCCTGGGCCTGGTCGGGCGTCCGGGCGACGCGCTCCGTCACAGCCGTGTCCAGGGCCTCGGTGAGCACCGCGTACTCCTGGAGCTTGCCCATGGTCTCCCAGAGCACGGCCCGCTCGGTGTTCAACGCGGCGTTGTCCCTGCGCAGTTCGTCCTGACCGCTGCGGAGCGCGCCGACGATCGCGTTCAGCGTGGCCTGCGCGGAGGCGTACCTGGCGACGTGGTCGCGGAACCGGTTGCCGCCGGGGAGCTTCGCGAGGAGGCCCTTGAGGCCCTTGGCGGGGGTGTCCTTCGGGTCCAGGTCCTCGACCGTGCGCCGGAGTTCGACGAGGCTCGCGCCGACACGGCTCCGGGCGTCGCCGCCACCGGAGCCGAGCGAGCGGACCGTGCGGTCGAGCATGCGGTTCGACTGCTGGGCGGCGGAGCGCAGCTCGCCCGCGCCCAGGTCCGCGATCTCGTCGATCCGGCCCGTGAACTCGGGGGAGCGCGGATCGAGTCCGCCGAGCGAGCCGACGTACGCGGCGGCCCGGCGGGTCATCTCCGCGCGGGTCGCCTCGTCCAGCGGGACCAGCCCCGAGGCCTGCTCGGCGCGGACCGGGGGGACGGGCTCGGGCGGGGTGAGGACGAGCGGGGGGTCGGGCGGGGTGGTGTGCGGGGTGGTGTGCGGGGTGGTGTGCTCGGGCGGGGTCAGCGACATCGTGTGTCTCGTGCCTGTCGGGGTGCTCGGGGGCGTCGGGGCGCTCGGTCTTCTCGGGGAGGCGGGGATCCTCGGGTCCCTGGGTGTGGTCATGGGGTGTCCCCCTGGTCGCGGGCCCGGCGGGCCATCTCGCGCAGCACCTCGCCGGTGGGCACGGGCGCCTGGCGGACTCCGGTCAGCGTCTGGTTGAGATAGGTGTCGTGGGCCGCCGTCGCGGTGGTGAACTCGTTCGACGCGCCCTGCGGCCGGAAGCCGTGGCGGACCACGAGCCGTCGCAACTCCGGGTCGTCGGCGAGGAGTTCGCCGAGTGCGCGGCCGTTCTCGGTGAGCGGGACGAGGGTGTGGTCGCTGGTGACGGTGGTGTCCGGGTAGAGGACGACGAGGTCGCCCATCGGGAGCCCGGCCAGCAACTGGGCGGCGACCTGGGACTCGTAGACCAGGACGAGGGGATTGCCCGCACCGCTCACGAAGTCACGGAACGGGGCGTCGGAGCCCGTCTGCTGGGCGCCCTGGACCTGGACGAGCTTGCGCAGGAGCGGGGCCGTGCGGGTGACGGCCGCCTTGTCGCCCGCGACCCGTCCGCCGTCGGCGACATAGCTCGCCGCGGCCAGGTAGAGGGCGCCGGAGCTGGAGGCCAGCGGGTCGGTGGAGGTGATGAAGAGGGTGCCGCGCAGCTCGGTGTGGTCGGCGGAGCCCTTGAGCTGCTGCCAGGTCCGGTCGGCGCGGGCCGCCGCCAGATAGGCGTCCATGCGCAGGGTGCCGCTGGTGCCGCGCGGGCCGAGGGCCGCCAGACCGTTGGCGGCGAGGACCCGGGCGGCGGCGCTGTGCGCGACGACGACGAGCGGCGAGTAGAAGGGGCGCAGGGGCGCGGTCGCCGCCCGGTCCTTCCCCTTCGCCTTGGCGCGCAGCTCGTCGGCCGGGCCCCTGGAGGCGGGGAAGGCGAAGTCGTAGCCGTCGAGGGGGAGTTGCCCCATGTCCCAGGACCCGGAGGTCTCGGTGACCACGGTGAAGCCCTTCGCGGCGAGGGCCTTCACCACCTCGGGGTCGGCGAAGAACTCGCTCTTCTCCGATCCGATCACTCCTCGCACGGTCTTCGTCGCCGTGCCCGTGTCCTTGTCGCCGCCCGTCACGAGGACGGCTGCCACGCCGCCGAGGAGCAGGGCGGCCAGGACGATTCCCAGGATGCGTCTCACGCGGGCAGCGTGCTCGCGGAAACCCACGTTCCGGGGGGAGTCGGGTGGACGAGGGGTGAAGGGGCGATCCCGGTACCGAACCGGAGCGGGGGCCGCCGCTCGCGGGGTGGGCCGAAGTGGTGCCGGTGGTTGGGTGGCGCCCGGTCCGCGCGGTTCGTGCCGCGCGGACCGGGGCCGTCAGGGGGCGCCGACCAGGGTCTCCCCGGCCAGGGCGGCGGTGTGCGCGTCCATCCGCCCGGCGGCGAGGATCGCGACGACCGTGTCCGCCCGGGAGGCGGCGACGACCAGGGCGCGGCCCGCGAGGGCGTGCGCCCTGCGGTGCAGCTCGCGGGCGGGCGCGCCGCCCGGTCCGGAGTGCCGGGCGGGCGGTGCGCCGCGCAGCCGCGCCACCTGCCGGGCGAGGAGATCGCCCGCCTCGGTGTCGCCCAGCTCGTCGGTGACGGCGAGCAGGGCGGCGAGGTGTCCGGCGAGCTGGATGTCCAGCTCCTCCTCGCGGGAGCGGTGCGGATACGCGCTCTGGGCGTCGTCGGCCATCCGGTGGACCGATTTGGTGCGGATCGGTTCGTACATGGGATGGCCTCCTGGGTGCTCGGGAGCCATCCTAGCTTAGATTCTGTCTAAAGTTGAGTGCTGTCCGAAGTGTGGGCCGGGTTCGTTTCGGTGCGGGCCCTGGGCCGGGGCCGGGGCGTGGGCCGGGTGGCGCGGTCCCGGGGCTGCTCGGGCTCGGGGCCGTCCGGTGCGGCCCGGGATCAGTCGGTGCGGGCCCTGGGGTGTCAGCGCTGGGAGTACCCGTCGAGGAAGCGTCCGATCCGGGTCACCGCGTCCGCCAGGTCCACCGCCGCAGGAAGCGTGACGATCCGGAAGTGGTCGGGCTCGTGCCAGTTGAACCCCGTCCCGTGCACCACCATGATCTTCTCCGCCCGCAGCAGGTCCAGGACCATCTGCCGGTCGTCCTTGATCTTGTAGACGCTCGGGTCGAGCCTCGGGAACAGGTACAGCGCGCCCTTCGGCTTCACGCACGTCACGCCCGGGATCCGGGTCAGCAGCTCGTACGCCGTGTCCCGCTGTTCCAGGAGCCGCCCGCCCGGCAGCACCAGATCCTCGATCGACTGCCGGCCCTGGAGCGCGGCGGCCACCGCGTGCTGGGCCGGCATGTTCGCGCAGAGGCGCATGTTGGCGAGGATCGTGAGGCCCTCGATGTACGAGGAGGCGTGGTGCTTCGGGCCGCAGACCGCGAGCCAGCCGGAGCGGAAACCGGCCACCCGGTAGTTCTTGCTCATCCCGTTGAAGGTCAGGACGAGGAGGTCGGGCGCGATCGCCGCCGTCGGGGTGTGGGTGGCGCCGTCGTAGAGGATCTTGTCGTAGATCTCGTCCGAGCAGACCACCAGACCGTGCCGCCGGGCGATCTCCGTGAGCCCGCGCAGCATCTCGTCGTCGTAGACCGCGCCCGTCGGGTTGTTCGGGTTGATGATCACGATCGCCTTGGTGCGGTCGGTGATCTTCCGTTCGATGTCCGCGAGGTCCGGCATCCAGTCCGCCTGCTCGTCGCAGCGGTAGTGCACGGCCGTACCGCCCGCGAGCGAGACCGACGCCGTCCACAGCGGATAGTCCGGCGCCGGGACCAGGACCTCGTCGCCGTCGTCGAGCAGCGCCTGCATCGACATCTGGATCAGCTCCGAGACGCCGTTGCCCAGGTAGATGTCCTCGACGGAGAGCGGGATGCCCTTGGTCTCGTAGTGGCTCATCACCGCGCGGCGGGCCGCGAGCAGGCCCTTCGCGTCGCCGTAGCCGTGCGCGTCGGAGAGGTTGCGCAGCACGTCTTCCAGGATCGCGGGCGGGCACTCGAAACCGAAGGCGGCCGGATTGCCGGTGTTCAGCTTGAGGATGCGATGACCCGCGGCTTCGAGCCGCATCGCCTCTTCGAGCACCGGACCCCGGATTTCGTAACAGACGTTGGCGAGCTTCGTGGACTGGATCACCTGCATGACGCGAGCTTACGGCCGTGCGGCCCCGGCCGCCGCGTGTTTTGGACCACGTCGGGGGAGGAGCGGGGAGAAGGAGGAGGGGACGAGCAGGGACGGGCGGGGGCGGTGTGAGTTCCGGGGCCGGTGTGGCGGGATAGGTTGGGCCCCCATGTGGGTTTTCAGCGCCTCCGGATGCCGGTGGCTGGGTATGGGCGGATCGCTCGCCGTCGCCGCGGGCGGCTGGGCCGCCGGAACGCTGCCGGTGCGCGGCGGCTGGGGGCTGTGGGAGCCGCGCGGCTCCGCGCTCGCCACCGCGGGCAACCTCCTCGCGTACCTCGGTCTCGCCCTGCTCGTCGCCGCCTGGTGGCGGTACGGCGTCCTCCTCGCCCGGGGCGGGCGCCCCGGCGTCCGCGCCACCCTCGCCTGCTGGACCGCGCCGCTGCTCCTGGCCCCGCCGCTGCACAGCGCCGACGTCTACAGCTACATCGCACAGGGCGCCATGGTCATCGAGGGCCACGACGTGTACGGCGGCGGGCCCGCCCTCCTCGGCCCCGACGAACTGGGCGCGGACGCCGCCGCCTCCGTCGGCGGCCACTGGACCGACACCCCGGCCCCCTACGGGCCCGCCTTCCTCGTCCTGGCCCGGCTCGTGACCGCGCTGACCGGCGGCGCGATCGTCCCCGCCGTCCTCGGCATGCGGCTGCTCGCGGTGGGCGCGCTCCTCCTGATCGTGTGGGCCGTACGGGGACTGGCCGAGGGGCGCGGCGGACGCGACGGGGCCGTCTGGCTCGCCGCGCTCAACCCGCTGGTCCTGATCCATGTCGTCGGCGGCATGCACAACGACGGTCTGATGGCCGGTCTGATGCTGGCGGGCGTCCTGCTCGCGGTGCGCGGACGGTGGGTCCTCGGCGCCGTCCTCGTCGGCCTCGCGATGATGGTCAAGTCCCCGGCGGCGGTGGCACTGCTGTTCATCGGCGTGATCGTCGCCCGGGGCGCGGGCGGTGTCCGGGGGCTCCTCAAGGGCCTCGTCCTGCCGGGGCTCGTCGCCTCGGCGGTCGCCGCCGCCGCGACGGTGGCGGCCGGGACCGGCTTCGGCTGGCTGCGGACGCAGAGCGTCGCCGGGACCATCCACACCGCGCTCTCCGCCAGCAGCGACCTCGGGCTCGGCCTCGGGCTGCTCTTCGGCGACGACCCCGAGCCGGTCAAGGGCGCGGTGCAGAAGCTCGGGCTGCTCCTCGCGGCCCTCGTCGTCCTGGAGCTGGCCCGCCGGTCCTGGCGCGGCAGGCTCGACCCGGTCCTCGGCCTCGGCCTCGCCCTGGTCGCCCTGGTGGCGCTCTCGCCGATGGTCCAGCCCTGGTACCTGCTGTGGGGCACCACGGCGGTCGCGGCGGCGGCCTGGCACAGCCGCGCGGGCCAGTTCCTCGCGGTCCTCTCGGCGGCCCTCGTCTGGGAGACGGCCCCCTCGGGCCACACCCCCTGGTACGGCTTCGCCGCAGCGGGCGCGGTCCTCGCGGCGGGGCTGCTGTGGATGCGACGGGATCCGTGGCCGGTCACGACACCTGCGACTTCGGGCGCCGGGACCTCGGGCGCCGGGACCTTGGGTGCCGCGACTTCTGGTGCCGGGACCTCGGGCGCCGGGACCTTGGGTGCCGCGACTTCTGGTGCCGCAGCTTCGGGTGCCGGGACCTCGGACGCCGGGACCTCGGGCGCCTCCGCCCCGGGCACCGAGCCGAAGGGGCGCGGCGCGGAGCCCGCCGGGCGATAGGCCCTGCCCGCTCACGAGCCTGGGCTCATGGGGCTCGGGGCCCGTACCCCCCGCCCCCAGGGCCTCCCGCCCCAGGACCCTCCGCCCCCAGGACCCTCCGGGCCGGGCCCGTACCCCCAGCCCGGCGTCAGGCGTCCTACCGGCCCCTTCGGATCGACCTTCCCGCGAGGGCGTCCGTGCGGTGGCCGTCCTCCATCACGAAGCGGCCGTCGACCAGGACGTGCGGGATGCCCGTCGGCAGGGTTCTGGGGGACTCGTACGTCGAGCCCGCGCCGACCGTCTCCGGGTCGAAGAGCACCAGGTCGGCCACGTACCCCTCGCGGATCCTGCCCCGGTCCTGGAGCCGCAGCCGGGCCGCCGGGCGGCCGGTCAGATGCGCCACGCACTCTTCGAGGGAGAGGACGCCCAGCTCGCGTACGTACCGGCCGAGGTACCGGGGGAAGGTGCCGTACGCGCGCGGATGCGGCTTCGTGCCCTGGAGGATGCCGTCCGAACCGCCGGTGTGCGCCCGGTGCCGCATGATCGTCCGGACGTTCTCCTCATGGCCCACGTGCTGGAGGATCGTCGAGCCGAGCCGGTCCTCCAGGAGGAGCCTGCGGGCCGTCGCCCAGCCGTCCACCCGGCGGCCCACGTACGGGGCGAGCCCCGGTTCCGTCACCCCCGAGATCTCGATCGTGTCCCAGTCGACCGGCACCCCGTGGCAGCCGTCCGAGCCGACGACCTCCAGATGGTGCCGGATGCGCTCGGCCTCCGTGTCGTCCCGCAGCCGGGCCAGGACCGCCTCGGGGCCGCCCTCGCCCGCCCAGCTCGGCAGCAGCGCCACCAGGGTCGTACAGCCGGGCGTGTACGGATACGTGTCCAGGCTGATGTCCGCGCCCGCGTCGATGGCCGCGTCGAGCAGCGCGAGCAGCTCCGGCGCCCGGCCCTCGTTCTCCGCGAAGTTCATCGTGGCGTGGGCCAGGTGCAGGGCGCAGCCCGCCTCCCTGGTCAGCCGGACCATCTCCTCGTACGCCCGCAGCGCCCCCGCCCCGTACGAGCGGTGGTGCGGGCAGTAGTAGCCGCCGTACCCGGCCACGACCCGGCACAGCTCGGTCAGCTCGGCGTCCGGCGCGTACATCCCCGGGGTGTAGGTCAGGCCCGACGACATGCCGACCGCGCCCTGCTCCAGACCCTCGGCGACAAGCCGTCGCATCCGGTCCAGCTCGGCGCCGGTGGCCGGCCGGTCCTCCCAGCCGACCGCGAGCATCCTGACCGTGCCCTGCGGGACGAGATAGGCGGCGTTGACCGCGATGCCCCGCCCGCCGTGCCCCCGGTCCAGCCGGTCGAGGTACTCGCCGACCGAGCGCCAGTCGAAGTCGACGTCGTCCCCGGAGCCGTTCCAGCCGGTGATCGCCTTCCGCACCTCGGCGAGGGTGCGGTCGTCCACCGGGGCGTACGACAGTCCGTCCTGGCCGAGGACTTCCAGGGTCACGCCCTGCGCCGCCTTCGCCAGGTGCTCCGGGTCGCGCAGCAGCGCCAGATCGCTGTGGGCGTGCATGTCGATGAAGCCGGGGGCCAGGACGAGGCCCTCGGCGTCCACCGTGCGCCGGGCGGTGGGGCGCTGACAGCCCGCTGCCGCCGCCTCCCGCACGATCGAGACGATCCTGCCGTCCTCGACGCCCACGTCGGCGCGGTACGAGGGCGCTCCGGTGCCGTCGACGACCTCCGCGTCACGGAAGACGAGGTCCATGGGGGTACTCCTGTCCGTTCCTGCTGCCGTTTCCGCTGTCGTTCCCGGGCCGCTCAGAAGAAGGTGCGGACGTAGTCGACGACCGTGCCGTCCGCCTCCACCAGCGGGATCAGCTGCCACTTGTCGAAGGACGTGCACGGGTGCGAGAGGCCCATGCCCAGCCAGTCGCCGACCTCCAGATCGGCGCCCTCCCCGGTCCGTACCCAGGCGTGCTGGTCGGAAAGACCCGTGACCGTGATGCCGTCGGCGGGGCGGATCTCGCCGGTCCGCCCGTCGCGGACCACCTGCGCCTCGGGCAGGTGCAGGTCGTAGGCGGCGTCGCGCTTGCCCGCGTTGGTGAACGCCTGACCGGGCGAGGGCCGGGAGACCACCTGCGACCAGAGCCGGAACGCGGGCTCAAGGGCGCCCTCGTCGGGGACCCGGTTGAAGGGGGTCAGCTCCCGGTAGTGCCCGTCGTCGTGGGAGACGTACGCGCCCGAGCGCAGCAGCCGCAGGACCGGCAGGGACAGCTCGGGCAGCTCCGCGAAGACCTCGGCGACCGCGTCGAACCAGGCGCTGCCGCCCGCGCTGACCACGATCTCGCCGACCGCCGGGCCGAAACGGCCCGCCGCGTCGAAGGCGGCGGCGAGGGCGGTCAGCCGGCGCAGCCAGGCCCGTACCCGCTCGGGGTCGGCGTCCGGCACCTCGCCCTCGTATCCGGCGACGCCGACGAGCCGGAGCGTGCCGGTGGCGGCGACCGCGTCGGCCACCGCCGCGCACTCCGCCTCGGTACGCGCCCCGGTACGGGCCCCCTCGCCCGCGCCCAGCTCCACGACGACGTCCACCGGGCGGGTCGCCCCGGCGCCGCGCAGGGCCTCGTCCATCAGCTCCACCCCGCGCACGGAGTCGACGTAGCAGACGAAGCGGAAGTCCGGGTCGGCGGCGAGTTCGGCGGCCAGCCAGCGCAGCGCGACGGCGTCGACGAGTTCGTTGGCGAGGAAGATCCGGGCGATGCCGTGCGCCCGGTAGACACGGGCCTGGTGGGGCACGGCGGCGGTGATGCCCCAGGCGCCGTGCGCCAGCTGCCGGTCGAACAGCTGGGGGGCCATGGACGTCTTGCCGTGCGGGGCGAAGGCGAGGCCGTGGCGGTCGGCGTACGTCTCCAGAAGCCGCAGGTTGTGCTCGACGGACTCGGCGGAGAGGGCCAGGACGGGGGTGGTGAAGCCGCCGGTGAAGAGGTTGCGCCGCTGGGCGGAGAGCTGGCCGACGGTCAGGCCCTCGGCGTCCGGGGGCAGGGCCTTGAAGCGGTGGTCGACGCGCTCGTTCGCCAGGTCGGGCATGAGGCCTCCTCGTCATGGTGTTGCAGAGTGTGCAACACTCATTGCGCATTTTGCTCATGGCTGTCTAACATCCGGGCCGAGGCCGGGTCAATGGAATCCGGAGCGGTCGAACCACGGGGAGCCCGAGAGTGAGCGGACACACGCCCACGGAACCGAGCCGGAACACGGCTCGGAAGGGGGGTCCCGGGACGCCGGGCGACAGACCGGCGGCAGCCGGGAGCGGGGGGCCGACCGTGACGGCGAGCCTGGCGGGGAGCGGGGGGCCGACCGTGACGGCGAGTCTGACCGGGATCGAGGAGTCGACTGTGACGGCGAGCCTGGCGGGGAGCGAGGGCGTGGCCGGGGTGACGGCTCCGGCGGGGAGCGAGGGTCCGGAGAGGGCGCTTGCCCCGGCGGGGAGCGAGGGTCCGGCGCGGGTGGCGGCCCCGGCGGGGGGTGGCGAACCGGCGCGAGTGGCGGCCCCGTCCGTCACCGGCACCGTTCCCGCCATCCCCACCGTTCCCAACACCCCCGACACCCCCACCACCCCCGACGTCGTCTGTCTCGGCGAGTCCATGGTGACGTTCCTGCCCACGCGGCCGGGGCGCCTCGCCGACGTGCCCGCGTTCACCCGCGCGATCGGCGGCGCCGAGTCCAACGTGGCCTGTGCCCTCGCCGCCGCCGGGCACCGGGTCCGCTGGGTCGGGCGGGTCGGGCGGGACGGCTTCGGCGACCACCTCGTCGAGGCCATCGCCGCCCGGGGCGTCGACGTGCGGGCCGTGGGACGCGACCCGCGCCGGCCGACCGGCATCTACTTCCGCACCGCCGCCGACCGGGCCACCGACGCCCACGAGGTCGCCTACTACCGGGCCGGGTCCGCCGCCTCCGCGATGTCGCCGGACACCGTCCCGTACGACTCCGTCGCCGACGGCCGGATCCTGCACCTCTCCGGCATCACCGCCGCCCTCTCCGCCGACTGTCTGGCCCTGATGCGCGAACTCACCGCGCCCCGGCCGGGCCGCCCGCTCGTCTCCTTCGACCTCAACTACCGGCCCACGCTCTGGCCCGGCGGCCCGGCCGAGGCGGGGCCCGTCCTCCTCGACCTCGCCCGCCGCGCCGACCTCGTCTTCGTCGGCGCCGACGAGGCCGCCCAGGTGTGGGGCCTGCCGGACCCCGAGGCCGTCGTGGCGGCCCTCCCCGAGCCCACCGTGCTCGTCGTCAAGCTCGGCGAGCACGGCGCGCTCGCCGTCGACCGGACCGGCGCCGCCGACGGCGGGGAGCCCGTCGTCGTCCGCGTCCCCGCCCCCCGCGTCGACGTCGTCGCCCCCGTCGGAGCCGGGGACGCCTTCGCCGCCGGGTTCCTCTCCGCGACCCTGCGCGGGCTCGGCACCCGGGCCGCGATCCGGCACGGACACCTCATGGCCGCCGCCGCCCTCACCGTCCCCGGCGACCTCGCGGACCCGCCCCGCCGCGCCCACGCCGACCGGCTGGCCGCACTCGACGACACGGCCTGGGGCACACTTCACCTCGGCCCCGGCTGGACCGGGGACGACCAGGAGGTACGCACGCCATGAGCCAGACCGTCGACCGGGCCCTCAGCATCCTGCCGCTGCTCGCCCAGGGCCCCGCCGACCTCGGGCAGGTCGCCGAGGCCCTCGGCGTCCACAAGTCCACGGCCCTGCGCCTGCTGCGTACCCTCCACGAACACGGGCTCGTGCACCGGCAGCAGGACCAGCGCTACCGGCTCGGCGCCCGGCTCTTCGCCCTCGCCCAGGAAGCCGTGGAGAACCTCGACATCCGCGAGATCGCCCACCCGTACCTGACCGCGCTCAACGAGCGCATCGGGCACACCGTGCACCTCGCGGTCCACGAGGAGGGCGAGGTCCTCTACATCGACAAGGTCGACAGCCGCTACCCGGTCCGGATGTACTCGCGCATCGGCAAGCCCGTCGCGATCACCGTGGCCGCCGTCGCCAAGCTGCTCCTCGCCGACCTGCCCGAGCCCGAGCGCCGCGCCATCGCCGCGAAGCTCGAATACCCCCCGTACACGCCCCGTTCGACCCCGAACGCCGCCGCCTTCCTCAAGGAGCTGGCGACCGTACGCGAACAGGGCTGGGCCACCGATCTCGGCGGCCACGAGGAGTCCATCAACTGTGTGGCCGCGCCCATCCGCGGCGCCGACGGGCGGGTCGTCGCCGCGATGTCGGTCTCGGCGCCCAATGTCGTCGTCACCGCCGAGGAACTCCTCACCCTCCTCCCGCAGGTGCGCCGCACCGCGGACGCCATCAGCCGCGAGTACTCCGGCACCGCCCCGACCAAGGACACCGCATGAGCGAGAAGACCGCGATCACCCCCGCCACCCACACCGCCCCGCCCGCGAAGTTCTCGCACGGCGTGCGGAAGGGCAACATCCTCCAGGTGGCGGGCCAGGTCGGCTTCCTGCCCGCCGTCGAGGGCCAGGCCCCGACCGTCGCGGGCCCGACCCTGCGCGAGCAGACCCTCCAGACCTTCGCCAACGTCAAGGCGATCCTGGAGGAGGGCGGCGCGAGCTGGGACGACGTGATGATGACGCGCGTCTACCTGACGGACGTGGACCACTTCGCCGAGATGAACGAGATCTACAACCAGTACTTCGAGGAGCAGGGCCTCAAGGCGCCCGCCTCCGCCCGTACGACCGTCTACGTCGGCCTCCCGGCGGGCCTGCTCATCGAGATCGACGCCCTCGCCGTCCTGGGCTGAACCCCGACCCCGCGCGAGGAGGGCGCCCCGGCCGGAATCCGGCCGGGGCGCCCTCGTCCGTCCACGGCCCGTCAGGCGCAGTACTGGGCCTGCTTGCCGATCGAGCGGTACATGCAGTCCGCGTTCTCCAGGAGCTGGAGGACGGCGTCCCGGTTGCGGGCGGTCTCCCGCTCGATGACCTCGTCGGGCGGGTAGAAACCGCCCCCGGCGGTCGAGGTCGGGTACATCTCGAAGGTGTAGGCGAAGATCTTCTGGTTGCCCCACAGCCAGTCGTCGATCGACCCGTCCGTGATGTACAGGTCGCTCGACTGCTCGGGCGTGTAGCCGTTGCTCGCGGCCATGCTCGTGCCGACCTTCGCGAAGGCGTCCCGGTCGTCCTGGGTCATGCCCGTCGCGGTGTCCGCGGTCGTCCAGCCGAAGGGCCAGAGCACCAGCTCGCTGTAGGTGTGGAAGTCGATGGCCGCGGTGATCTGCTGCTTCCCGCCGACCACCCGGGAACGTACGAAGTCGGCGACGACCTTCACCTCGGGCGCGGACTCGGCGGCCGGACCCCGGTAGGTCTCGGAACTCTTGGAGGTGGAGGAGCCGCCGCAGCAGCCCCACTTGAAGTTCCAGTTCCGGTTGAGGTCGGTGCCGAGGTAGGAGGAGCCGGAGTTGGGCTGCCGGTTCTTGCGCCAGCTGCGGTAGGAGCCGGTCGCGATGTCGTACTCGCCGCCGTCCGGGTTGAGGTCGGGGACGATCCAGATCTCGCGCCCGTTCACCATGCTGGTGATCCGGGGGTCGGTGCCGTATCCGGCGCCCAGTTCGCGCAGCAGGTAGAGGGCCATCTCGACGGTGAGGTGCTCGCGGGCGTGCTGGTGGTGGGTGAAGAGGACCTCGGGCTCGTTCTCGTCGGTGGCGACGTTGTCGCTGACCTTGACGGCGATGATGTCCCGGCCTTCGTACGACTTCCCGATGACCCGCTTGCTCATGAGGGTCGGGTACTGGGCGATCCGCTGGTCGATCTCCGCGTTCGCCTCCGCGACGTTGTGGTACTTCGCGTCGGCGGCGGGGAAGTCGAGCGGACCGAGGGCGGAGGCGCCCGCCACGCCCCGGTCGGGGGGCCCGGGAAGGGCGGTGACCCGGTAGCCGAGGGCCCGGATCCGCCTCAGCTGCGCGGTGTCGGCGCTGACCACCACCGAGCGGGCGTCGACCTCGTCGACGGAGACCCCGAGGGCGGCGAGCGCGGTACGGGCCTCCGGGGTGGCGGGACCGGCGACCTCGTACTGCCGGATGGTCTGCTCGGCGCCGGAGGCGATACGGGCGGCGGGCGGCGCCGGGTCGGCCCCGGCGGGTGTGGAGAGGGCGGAGAGGGGCGCCGCGAGGGCGAGCGCCACGAGCGCCGCGAGGCCGGCGGCTCTCCTGGGGCGGAGGGGACGTCGCATGCTGTCTCCTGGGTGGGGAGTGTGGGGTGTGCGACCGATGCGTGCGGGGGTCCGGCCACATGGTGCGGCCATGTCATGAACAAATCAAGGTGGAGGGTTCGGCCATACTGGCCCCGTGGGGACCTTCATCGGCGGATACGTCATCGAACACAAGCTAGGCGAAGGCGGCATGGGGACCGTCTATCTGGCCCGGTCGCGTGGCGGGCGCGCCGTCGCCGTCAAGGTGGCGAGGCCGGAACTCGCCGCCGACCCCGACTTCCGCGCCCGTTTCCGCGCCGAGGTCGCCGCCGCCCGGCGGGTCGGCGGCTTCCACACCGCGCAGGTCGTCGACGCCGACCCCGAAGGCGAACCGCCCTGGCTCGCCACCGCCTACGTCCCGGGCCCCACCCTCGCCGCCCTGGTGACCGCCGAGGGCCCGATGGACGAGGCGCGGCTGCGCGCCCTCGGCGCGGCCCTCGCGGAGGCCCTGGCGGCCATCCACGCCTGCGGTCTGGTCCACCGCGACCTCAAGCCCGGCAACATCGTCATGGCCCCCGACGGGCCCCGGGTCCTGGACTTCGGCATCGCCCGCGCGGTCGAGTCGACCCGGCTCACCGCCACCGGCGCGGCCTTCGGCACCCCCGGCTACCTCGCCCCCGAACAGGCGCTCGGCGAGGAGGTCACCGGCGCCACCGACGTCTTCGCCCTGGGCGCCGTGCTCGTCGCCGCGACGGGCGGCCGCCCCTTCGGCTCGGGCACGCCGATGGGACTCATGTACCGGGCCGTGCACGAGGCCCCCGACCTGGAGTCCGTACCGGAGCCCCTGCGCGGACTCGTGGCCCGCTGCCTCGCCAAGTCCCCGTCCGACCGGCCCACTCCGGAGGAGATCCTGGACGCGCTCACGGAGAGGACGCCGACGCGGGCTCCGGCGCCGACGCGGGCTCCGGCTTCGGTGCCGGTGCCGGTCTCCTCCGGCGTACGGGACGCGGTGCCGGAGGCGTACGGCGCCCAGAGCGGGGTCTCCGGGGTCTCCGGTGCCTCCGGCGCGTACGACGTCCAGGACGCGGTCCCCGAGGGCTTCGCCGCGCGGGTCCCGGCGCTCCCGGCGGCCCCGGCCGGGCTCCCGGCGCCGCTCCCGGACCCGGCCCCGGACGTCCTCCCGGCGCTCGTCCCGCCGCCTCCCCTCGTGCCCCCGCAGCCGACCGCCCCGCCGCCGGTGCCGGAGTTCTCGGTGGCCGACCGGGAGTGCGGGGTCGTCGTGGACGGCTCCGGAGTCCGGCTCCATCTCCTCGGCGAGGAAGCGGAGTTCGGCTGGGAGGAGATCGGGGCCGTACGGCACGAGCGGACCGGGCGCGGCCGCCGGCTGCGGGTCACCGTCGTCCTGTACGGCGGCGAGAGCTACGCCTGCGAGGTCACCGGCCGCCGGGCGGCCGAGGCCGACGCGTGGGCGGAGGCCCTGGAAGCGGTCCTGGCCCGCTTCCTGCCCGCCTGAGCCGCCCCCCGCCGTGTCCCCCGTGCCCCCCCTCCGTGCCCCGGAAACGCCGCAGCGCCGCCGGGGGAGCGGCGGCGCTGCGAGCGGGGTTGCCGTACGACCGGCCCGAGCGGTGGGCCGGTCGTACGACGGTTCGGGTGCCAGGAGTTACGGCAGGCCGTGGACGTGCGGGCCGACCGCGTTCGACCAGGCGTTGCCGGCCGTCGCGTCCCAGTTGGTGGACCAGGTCATCGCGCCGCGCAGGGTCGGCCAGGCCTGGGCCGGCTTGAAGGTGCCGCAGCCGGTGAGCTTGGTCAGGCAGTCGAGCGCGTTCTTCACGACCGACGGGTCGACGTAGCCGCCGCCCGCGCCCCGGCTGGAGGCGGGGACGCCCAGGCCGACCTGCGACGGGTCGAGACCGCCCTGGATCTGGATGCAGGCGAGCGCGGTGAGGAAGTCCACCGAGCCCTGGCTGTAGACCTTGCCGTCACAGCCGAGCATCGCACCACTGTTGTAGTACTGCGTGTTGACGACCGTGAGGATGTCCTTCACGGCGAGCGCGGTCTTGAAGTACTCCGTGCCCGTGCTCTGCATGTCGATGGTCTGCGGGGCCATCGTGATGACCAGCGAGGAGCCCACCTTGGCGGAGAGCTGACGCAGCGCCTTGGTCAGGTAGGTCGAGTTGATGCCGTGTTCGAGGTCGATGTCGACGCCGTTGAAGCCGTACTCCTGCATCAGGGCGTACGTGCTGTTGGCGAAGGCGGTGGCGGAGGCGTCACTGTTGATCGAGACGTTCCCCTTCTCGCCGCCGACCGAGATGATGACGGACTTGCCCGCCGCCTTCTTGGCCGCGATGTCGGCCTTGAAGTCGGCGACCGAGGTGTAGCCGACGGCCGGGTCCAGGTTGAAGGTGATCTGGCCGGGCGTGGTCGTCGAGTCCGCGAAGGAGACGGCGATGATGTCGTACTGCGACTGCACGTCGCGGAGCTTCTGGACGGTCGCGCCGTTGTTGAAGTTCTGCCAGTAGCCGGTCACGGCGTGCTTGGGCACGGCCGGGCCGGGGCCGGGCTCGGTGGCCTTGGCGGTCCGGACGGCGACGGCGGCGGACTTCGCCGACTCGCCCGCGGTGTTCGTGGCGGCGACCTGGAACTGGTACGCGGTGTCGGCGGAGAGACCGGTGACGGTCGTCGAGGTGCCGGAGACCGTGACCGGGTTGCCCCCGTCGCGGTAGACCTTGTACGCGGTGGCGCCGGGGACGGCGGTCCAGCTCAGCGGCACCGAGGAGGAGGTCGTGGTGCCCGCGGCGAGACCGGCCGGAGTGGCGGGGATGACCGGGTCGGGGTCCTGGCCGCCACCGCCGTCGGGGCCGTAGACGCTGACGTCGTCGACGAAGTACGGGGAGGTGCCGTACCAGCCGTTGGTGAAGATGTCGACGGAGGTGGTGCTCGCGCCGGTGGTGAAGGTGGTGGTGAGCTGCTTCCAGCTGGGGCTGTCGGGCGTCCAGGTGGAGACGGTTCCCGTGCCCGTGCCGGTGTTGGCGGCGCCGAGGTAGGCGTAGCCGCCCTGGACCCAGGCGCTGAGGGTGTAGGTGGAGCTGGGCTTCACGGCCACGGTCTGCACGCACTTGGCGTTGTCGAGACCGGCGGGGGAGGCCTTGAGCGCGCCGGCGCCGGTGCGGGCCGGGGTGGAGACCACGGCGCCGCTTCCGGCGGAACAGGACCAGTTGGCGAGGCCGTTCTCGAACCCGGCGTTCTTGGCGACGTTGACGTCCGCGGCCTGGGCGGTGCCGGCTCCGCCGACGAGGACGAGCCCGGAGCCGACGGCGAGCGCGATGGCTCCGCCGAGCCAGCGGCGTCCGTGCGGGCGGGTGGTGGTGCGGTCCACGTGCATCCTCCGAGTGGGGGAGTTGGGGGATCAGGAGGTGTCGTACGCCGTCGTGACGCCGTCGTACGGGGAGGCTCGTATGGGGGGTACGGCGAGGTAGGGGGGAGTTCGGACGGTGGCCACCGTTGTCGCAACAAGCTGGTCCAGACCAATCGACTTGTCAAGACCTCTGGCAGTAAACGCTGTTCGACCGGGGCGAGAGGGACGGGTGCGTCAGGGCCTCCGGAACGGGCCCGAGTCCCAAGAAAAGGGAGGAGCTTGGCGGATTGTGTGTTCACCACCCCGGGTGGCGTGGATAAGGTGCAGAGGCGACGGCGGCCCGCGGTGACGCCGTGGACGCGGTAAGTGATCCGCGGCCCCCGGGAGGCGGGAGGCCGACGGGGACGGGGGGTCCGACGTGCCGACAGCGATCGCGGTCACCAGCGCCGATCTGGTGCTGCCCCCGGCCGACCCCGGGACCCCGCAGGCGACCGTCCTGCCGCCCCCCGAGAACCGCTCGCTCGACGCCTCCCTCGCCGACATGCAGCAACTCCTCGCCCGCTACGGGCACGTGGTCGTCGTCTGCCCCACCTCCGACCCGCCCGCCGTCGAGCGACGTCTGCGCGTCGTCCGGAGCCTGCTCGAAAGCGACCGGATCGCCCTGGTCCGCACCGACCTGCCGCCGCTCGGCGCGGCCGTCCTCGTCCGCCAGCTCCGCCAGCTCGCGGGCTGCGACTTCAGCCCCGGCGTCCTCGCCTCCGCCGCCCGGCTGCTCGCCCACTACATCTACGCCGGAGCCGTCCTCGGCAGCGTCTCGCGCCTCGACCGGGTCCCCGTCACCCTCGGCTCCCACCTCAAGAGCTGGCTCCCCGGCGCCCACTTCGCCGTCCTCGCCGCCCCCACCCCGCAGATCGTTCGCATAGGCAATTCCGAAACGCCGCTCGCCGGGCCCGACTTCGGCACCGAACTCCTTCTCGCACGCGGTGCGCTCCCGACCGAATGGCCCACCGCGACCCTCGTCCCCCGCTGGGGAGTCCAGGGCCCCGTCCAGGAGACCGCGCTCCCCGGCGCCTCGCCCGGCTGGTGGGGCACCGGGAAACTCGTCGAGTTCACCGCGTACCTCCCCGACCTGCCCGTCCTCTACCAACTCGTCGCCTCCGTACGGCGCGAGACCTGCCACTGGTGCGCCATGGAACTGATCGGCGACCGCTGCGGCTTCTGCGCGGCCCCGCTCGCCACGCCCGCCCCGGCCGCCCCCGTGGCCGCTCCGGCTCCGGCTCCGGCCGCCCCCGTGGCCACCCCGGCTCCGGCCGCCCCGGCTCCGGCTCCGGTCATCGCCCCGGCCGTCGTCACCCCGGTCCCGGCCGCTCCGGCCGCCCCGGCGGAGGACGGCGCCTACGTGACCCCGCTGGTCCGCAAGCTCGCCACCGAGAACGGTGTCGACCTGACGGCCGTCAAGGGTTCGGGCGTCGGTGGCCGCATCCGCAAGCAGGACGTCCTCGCCGCCGCCGAGGCCGCGAAGGCCAAGGCCGCCGCTCCGGCGCAGGCCGCTCCGGCCGCCGCCGCGCCGAAGGCCCCCGCCCTTGAGGTCTCCCCGCTACGCGGTCAGACCGTCAAGATGACCCGCATGCGCAAGGTCATCGGCGACAACATGATGAAGGCGCTGCACGGCCAGGCCCAGCTGACCTCGGTCGTCGAGGTCGACATCACCAAGCTGATGAAGCTGCGCGGCCGTGCCAAGGACGCGTTCGCCGCCCGTGAGGGCGTCAAGCTCTCCCCGATGCCGTTCTTCGTGAAGGCGGCGGCCCAGGCGCTGAAGGCCCACCCGGTCATCAACGCCCGGATCAACGAGGACGAGGGCACGATCACCTACTTCGACACCGAGAACATCGGTATCGCGGTGGACTCCGAGAAGGGTCTGATGACCCCGGTCATCAAGGGTGCGGGCGACCTCAACATCGCCGGTATCTCCAAGAAGACCGCGGAGCTGGCCGGCGCCGTGCGCGCCAGCAAGATCACCCCGGACGACCTGGCCGGTGCGACCTTCACCATCTCCAACACCGGTTCGCGCGGCGCGCTCTTCGACACGATCATCGTGCCCCCGAACCAGGTCGCCATCCTGGGCATCGGCGCCACCGTGCGCCGTCCGGTCGTCATCAACCACCCGGACCTGGGTGAGACGATCGCGATCCGCGACATGACCTACGTCGCCCTGTCCTACGACCACCGTCTGGTGGACGGCGCCGACGCCGCCCGCTACCTGACCTCGGTCAAGGCGATCCTGGAGGCCGGCGAGTTCGAGGTCGACCTCGGGCTGTGACGACGTAGCCGGAATCCGGCGTACCGACGTACGCCGGAAGGCAACGTAACGAGCCTCACCTGCGGCGCCCCCGCCCGGAAGTGTTTCCGGGCGGGGGCGCCGCCGTATTGTCTTGAGAGCCCACACTCCCCGAGGAGCCGCTACATGACCGTCCCCGTCGTCCACTCGCTGCGCGAGCAGATCCGCGAGCACATCGTGGAGGGGATCGTCAGCGGCCGCTGGAAGCCGGGCGAGCGCATCGTGGAGCGCAGGATCGCCACCGAGCTTGAGGTCTCCCAGACGCCCGTCCGCGAGGCGCTGCGCGAGCTGGAGTCGCTGCGGCTGATCGAGTCGGCGCCCAACAAGGGCGTCCGGGTCCGCAATCTGACCGCCGCCGACCTGGAGGAGAGCTATCCCGTCCGGGCCGGTCTTGAGCAGATCGCGGCCGAGCTGGCGGCCGGCCGGCTCGCGGCGGACTGCTCGACCCTGGAACCGCACGTGGCGGCCCTCTACGAGGCCGACGCGACCGCCGACGGGACCGCGCAGGTCAGGCACACCGTGGCCTTCCACCGGGAGCTGGTGAAGGCGGCGGGCAACAGCGTGCTGCTGCACACCTGGGAGACCCTCGGCATCGAGGTCTTCACGGCCCTGTCGATCCGCTGGCTCGGCACGGTCCAGAAGTCGTACGCGGAGGAGCACCAGGAGCTGGTGGAGGCCTTCCGCAGGGGCGACCCGAACATCGGCGCCCTGGTGAAGGCGCACGTCCTGGGGTGCGCGCCACGCGCCTGAGGCACGCACCGGGACCCCGGGAACCCCCGAGGGAGCCATGAGGCCGTCTCCGCAGCCCCAGGAGGCCCCTCCAGGCCCCCTCCAGGCCCCTTCCAGGCTCCCCCGCCCCTCCCTGGAACTCGTATTCGAAGTCTCGATAGATCCGTCGACGTATCCACGTTCGAAGTCTTTCCTTGGTGAGGCTTCGCTCATTCGTGCGAGATGCCTCTCAGAAAGCCGTTCTCACCTGCGAAAACAAGGCACCCGGTGCCCTCTTTCGCGGCACCCTGTGCCGACTTTCTCGATCTGAAGAGGTTTCCTCGTTCAACCCTTTGATCGATCATCGATCGACGGTTTACAGTCTTCGGCGGGCCACACCCGGCCCTTCGCCCTGTCCTGCCAGACAAGGGCCCCATCTCCACCCCACCTGTCCGGAAGGCGGCGATCATGACCGATCCCGTAGGCAAGATTCCGAGTGAGCTCGACCAGCTCCCGGACCGTGACACCGAGGAGACCGCCGAATGGGCGGCCTCCCTGGACGCCGTCACCAAGGCCGCCGGCCCCCATCGGGCCGCCTACCTGATGCGCCGCACCCTCCAGCACGCCGAAGGCGCGGGCCTCGCCCTGCCGAAGCTCCTGGAGACGGACTACCTCAACACCATCCCGACCTCCGCCGAGCCCTCCGTCGCCGAGTTCGGCGGCGACGAGGCCATGGAGCGCCGGATCACCGCCTGGAACCGCTGGAACGCGGCCGCGATGGTCACCCGCGGCTCGAAGTACGGCGTCGGCGGTCACATCGCCACCTTCGCGTCGGCCGCCTGGCTGTACGAGACCGGCTTCAACCACTTCTTCAAGGGCAAGGAAGCCGACGGTTCCGGCGACCAGCTCTACATCCAGGGCCACGCCTCCCCCGGCATCTACGCCCGCGCGTTCCTCGACGGGCGCCTGGACGAGGCCCAGCTCGACAACTTCCGGCAGGAGTCCGGCGGCAACGGCCTGCCCTCCTACCCGCACCCGCGCCGCCTTCCCTGGCTGTGGGAGTTCCCCACCGTCTCCATGGGTCTGGGCCCGCTCTCCGCGATCTACCAGGCGCGTTTCAACCGCTACCTGACGAACCGCTCCATCAAGGACGTCTCCGCCTCGCACGTCTGGGCGTTCCTCGGCGACGGCGAGATGGACGAGCCCGAGGCCACCGCGGCCCTCGCGCTCGCCGCCCGCGAGGGTCTGGACAACCTGACCTTCGTCATCAACTGCAACCTCCAGCGCCTCGACGGCCCGGTCCGCGCCAACTTCAAGATCGTCCAGGAGCTGGAGGCCCAGTTCCGGGGCGCCGGCTGGAACGTGATCAAGTCCCTGTGGGGCAACGCCTGGGACGAGCTGTTCGCGCTCGACACCACCGGCGCCCTGGTCCGCCGCCTCCGCGAGGTGCCGGACGCGCAGGTCCAGACGTACCAGACCCGCGACGCCGCCTACATCCGCGAGGACTTCTTCGGCAAGGACCCGGCGCTCGTCGCGATGGCGCGACTGCTGAGCGACGACAAGATCCTGGAGTGCTTCCACCTCTCGCGCGGTGGCCACGAGCCGCGCAAGGTGTTCGCCGCGTACAAGGCTGCCCTGGAGTTCAAGGGCGCGCCGACGGTCATCCTCGCGCAGACCGTCAAGGGCTTCACCCTGGGTGAGGGCTTCGCGTCGAAGAACGCGAACCACCAGATGAAGAAGCTGACCACGGACGAGTTCAAGAACATGCGGGACCTCCTTGAGCTCCCCATCCCGGACGCGCGGTTCGTCGACGGCCAGGTGCCGTACGGCCACCCCGGCGCCGACTCGCCCGAGGTCCGCTACCTCCAGGAGCGCCGCGCGGCCCTCGGCGGCCCGGCCCCGGCCCGCCGCACCCACCCGCTCGCCCCGCTGCCCGCCCCCGCGGACAAGGCCTTCGCCGCCTTCGACAAGGGCTCCGGCGCCCAGTCGATGGCCACCACGATGGCCTTCGTCCGGCTGGTCAAGGACCTCATCCGCGACAAGGAGACCGGCAAGCGCTGGGTCCCGATCGTCCCGGACGAGGCCCGCACCTTCGGCATGGAGTCGCTCTTCCCCTCGCTCGGCATCTACTCGCCGAAGGGGCAGACGTACGAGCCGGTCGACCGCGACCAGCTGATGTACTACAAGGAGGCCAAGAACGGCCAGATCCTCAACGAGGGGATCACCGAGGCCGGTTCGATGGCCGACTTCATCGCCGCGTCCAGCGCGTACTCCACGCACGGCGAAGCGATGATCCCGTTCTACATCTTCTACTCGATGTTCGGCTGGCAGCGGACCGCCGACCAGATGTGGCAGCTCGGCGACCAGCTCGGCCGCGGCTTCCTCGTCGGCGCCACCGCGGGCCGTACGACCCTGACGGGCGAGGGCCTCCAGCACGCCGACGGGCACTCGCCGATGATCGCGGCGACCAACCCGGCCGCCCTGTCGTACGACCCGGCGTTCGCGTACGAGATCGCGGCCATCGTCAAGGAGGGTCTGCGCCGGATGTACGGCGAGGCCGCCGAGGGCGAGGACCAGGACGTCTTCTACTACCTGACCGTCTACAACGAGCCGATGCCGCAGCCCGCCAAGCCGGCCGGGATCGACGAGGGCATCGTCAAGGGCCTCTACCGCTTCAACACGGCGGAGACCGCCGGGATCGAGCTGCCCGCGAACGCCTCGCGGATCCAGCTGCTCGCCTCGGGCACCGCGATCCACTGGGCCCTCGAAGCGCAGAAGCTGCTCGCCGCCGAGTGGGGCGTGGGCGCCGACGTGTGGTCCGCGACCTCCTGGACGGAGCTGCGGCGCGACGCCCTGGAGGCGGACGCGGCGCTGCTGCGCGGCGAGGAGCGGGTGCCGTACCTGCGCAAGGCGCTGGCCGGTGTCGACTCCCCCGTCCTCGCCGTCTCGGACTACATGCGCCAGGTCCCCGACCAGATCGCGCAGTGGGTCGAGCAGGACTGGACCTCGCTCGGTGCGGACGGTTTCGGCCTGTCGGACACGCGTGACGCGGCCCGCCGCCACTTCGGTGTCGACGCGCAGTCGATCGTGGTCGCCGCCCTCGCGCAGCTGGCCCGCCGTGGCGAGGTCCCGGCCGCGTCGGTGAAGGAGGCGCGGGAGCGCTACGGGCTGTAGAGCCCGGTTGTCGGTGGCGGCGCGCATGATGGCCTCATGCGCGCCGCCCGACTGATCAAGATGGTCCTGCTGCTCCAGTCCCGCCCCTCGATGACGGCCGCCGAACTGGCCGCCGAACTCCAGGTGTCGGAGCGGACCGTCACCCGTGATGCCCTCGCCCTCTCCGAGGCGGGGGTTCCCGTGTATGCGGACCGGGGCAGGATCGGCGGGTACCGGCTCGTCGGCGGGTACCGCACCCGGCTGACGGGGCTCGCGCGCGGCGAGGCGGAGGCGCTTTTCCTGTCCGGGCTGCCGGACGCGCTGCGGGATCTCGGCCTCGCGGAGGCGGCTGCCTCGGCGCGGCTGAAGGTCAGCGCGGCCCTGCTGCCCTCGCTGCGGGACGCGCCCGACGCGGTGGGCCGCCGGTTCCATCTGGACGCGCCGGGCTGGTACCAGGAGCCCGAGACGCCCCGGTGGCTCGTACCGCTCGCGGAGGCGGCCCGGGACGACCGGGTGGTACGCGCCCGCTACCGGCGGCGGGAGACCGAGGTGGAGCGCGTGCTCCAGCCGTACGGGCTCGTCCTGAAGGCGGGCGTCTGGTACCTGTGCGCGCGGGCCGGATCGTCCTTCCGTACGTACCGGGTGGACCGGTTCACCTCGGTGGAGGCCGAGGAGGAGCGGTTCGAGCGGGACGAGGACTTCGACCTCGCGGCCTTCTGGGCGGAGCGGTCGGCGGAGTTCGCCCACTCGCTCCTGCGCACCGAGGTGGTCCTGCGCCTCACCGAAAGGGGGGCCCGCCGCCTGCCGCACGTGACGGACCGAGCGGCGGCGGAGGAGGCACTGACGACGGGGCCCGGCGGGGCGGACGGGAACGGCGGGGCGGCTCGGGCCAGTGGGACGGACGGGACCAGTAGGACCAGCGGGACCGGCGGGACCAGCGGGATGGACAGGACCGACGGGGCCGTCGGAACCGCTGGGGCTGCCAGGTCCGCCGGGGCCGACGGGGCCCCCGGTCCGGACCGGGTGACGGTGACGCTCCGGGTCGAGGACGAGGACGTCGCCTTCGCCCAGCTCTTCGGCCTCGGCCCGGACGTGGAGGTCGTGTCCCCCGCCTCCCTGCGCACCCGCTTCGCGGAGGCGGCCCGGCGGACGGCGGCGGTGTACGAGGGAACGGCCTGAGAGGCACGGGGGCCTGGCCCGGACGCGGGCCGCAGGAGACGTACGGGGTCCGCCACGAACACACGGGGGCCGCCTGGAGGCGTACGGATGCCTGCCCCGGACGTACGGGGAGTCCCCTCGGACGTACGGGAAGTCCCCCCGGAGACGTACGGGAAGTCCCCCGAGGGCGCCAGGGCTCGCTACCCCTCCTCCCCCCGTGCCTCCCAGAGTCCTTCCAGCCTGGGGAGTACGAGGCGGCAGACCTCGTCGGGGTCGGCGCTCGCCAGGGGGTCGCGGGCGACGACCGAGCGCAGGAGGCCGATGCCGAGCAGCCAGGCCATCGCCAGGTCGGCGCGGAGCACGGCGTCCTCGGCGTCGGAGAGGGACGCCAGGGCGCTCTGGTACTTCTCGCCCAGCTCGCGCAGGGCCTCGTCCGTCTCCTCGCCCCGGCCGAGGGAGCGCAGATAGACCTCAAGGGACCGGTCGCCGGTGCCGTCGGGGCCGCCGGTGAGCATCGAGCGGAGGGCCGTCTCGAACAGTTCCTCGGGGGGTGTGGCCCGCACCTGTTCGAGGCCGTCCCGGGTGACGACCTTGGTCAGCAGCCCCTGCTTGGAGCCGAAGTAGCGGAAGATCAGGGCCTGGTTGACTCCGGCGCGCTCCGCTATGTCCCGCACCGTGGCGGCCTCGTAGCCGCGCTCGGCGAAGAGGTCGCGGGCCGCGTCGAGGATGCGGCGGCGCGTGGCGGCAGCGTCCCTGCGCCGCTCACCGCCCGGCGCCCCGTCGGCGGTGAGGGCCCCCGCTCGGCCGCGAGCGCTGACGGATCGGTCCATGACATTCCTCTCGGACGGCCCGTCAGGATAACGGCCGTAAAGCGATGTTGACCTCTTCGAGCACCGGTCCTAGCGTTGTAAGCACGTGCTTACAACTAGGAGGACCTAGTGACCACAGCCGATACCACCCCCCTCGCCTACCCCTTCAACACCGCCGAGGGGCTTCAGCTCGCGGAGGAGTACGAGCGGGTGCGCGAGCAGCCGGGCCTGTTACGCGTCCGGCTCCCCTTCGGTGAGCCCGCCTGGCTCGCCACGCGGTACGCGGACGCCCGGTTCGTCCTCGGCGACCAGCGCTTCAGCCGGGCCATGGGGGTCGGCCGCGACGAGCCCCGCCAGTCGGAGGGCAGCCGGGACAGCGGCATCCTGAGCATGGACCCGCCGGACCACACCCGGCTGCGGTCCCTGGTCGCACGGGCGTTCACCGTACGGCAGGTGGAGAAGCTCCGCCCGCAGGTGAGGGAGCTGACGGCGACCCTGCTCGACGAGATGGAGGCTGCGGGTCCGCCGGCCGATCTGGTGGACCTCTACGCACTGCCGATCCCGGTCGCGGTGATCTGCCAGATGCTCGGCGTCCCGACCGAGGACCGGCCGCTGTTCCGGGCGTGGAGCGACGCGGCCCTGTCGACGAGTTCGCTGACGGCGGCCGAGTTCGAGGCGAACCGCGAGGAGCTGCGCGCCTATATGGCCGGGCTGATCGCGGAGCACCGCGCGGCGCCCCGGGACGATCTGATGACGGCCCTGATCGAGGCCCGCGACGGCCGGGACCGGCTGTCGGAGCTGGAGTTGGTCGACCTCTGCGTGGGCATCCTCGTGGCCGGTCACGAGACGACCGCCTCGCAGATCCCGAACTTCACCCTCACCCTGCTCGACCACCCCGAGCAGTTCGAACTGCTCAGGAAGAACCCCGAGTTGATCAATTCGGCGGTCGAGGAGCTGCTGCGGTTCGTGCCCCTGGGCAGCGGCGCGGCCCAGGCGCGGTACGCCACCGAGGACATGGAGGTCGGCGGCACGCTCGTACGGGCCGGGGAGCCGGTCATGGTCGCGACGGGCGCGGCGAACCGGGACGCGCTGCGGTTCTCCGGTCCCGGGGTGCTCGACATCACCCGCGACGGCAACCAGCATCTCGGTTTCGGCCATGGAGCCCACCACTGTCTGGGCGCGCCGCTGGCCCGGCTCGAACTCCAGGAGGCGATGGTGGCGCTGGTCACCCGCTTCCCGGGGCTTCACCTGGCGGGTGACATCACCTGGAAGTCCGAGATGCTGGTGCGCGGTCCGCGCGTCATGCCGATCGGCTGGTGAGCGCGGTGTCCTGGAACGCGAGGGTCGATTCCGGCCTGTGCATGGGGTCCGGCATGTGCGCCGCGATCGCGCCCGAGGTGTTCGCCGTGGACGGTGAGCACGCGCGGCCCCTGACCGAGGCGGTCGCGCCGGACGACCGGGTGCTCGAAGCCGCCGACGTCTGCCCGGCCCAGGCCATCACGGTCCACGACGGCACGTCGGTGCTCGCGCCGAGGCCGTAGTCCGGGCCGGGACTCCTCGGTAATCGCACCGAGGCCGTAGTCCGGATCGAGACTCCTCGATGCTCGCACCGAGGCCGTCCGGATCGAGACTCCTCGGTAATCGCGCCGAGGACACAGCCCACAGGCCAGGGCCACTCGGTGGTCACGTCGAGGCCGGAGCCCACAGGCCAGGGCTCGTAGTCCGGGCGGCATCCCCGCCCCGTCGCGCCCGGTCGCCTTCCCCCGCGACCGGGCGCGCCCCCCACGGCCGGGCGTGGCGGCCCCTCGCCGCCGCGCCCGGCACCGGGAGCGTCCCCCCTTTCCCGTCTCAGCGGTAGTCGTCCACCTTCGGCGTCCCCGTCTCGCCCGCGATGATGAAGCCGAAGGCGTCCGGCCGTGAGCCGTCCGTGTCGGTGAAGCCGTACTCCTTCGCCAGTTCACCGCTGGAGGTGGAGAGGCCGTTCCAGCGGGCGCGGTCGGGGTCGGCGGCGAGGGCGGCGACGGCCCTGCCGAGGAAGGCGGGGGACTCGGAGACCGCGAAGTCGGGGACCTCGGCGGTAGCGTCCCGCCAGTTCTCCTCGGTGACGCCGAAGCCCGCGAGCATCTGTTCGGAGCGGAGCCAGCCGGGGGTGACGCAGACGGCGGTGCCGCCGTGCTCCGCCAGTTCCTTGCCGAGGCCGAAGGCCATCCGGATGGGGGCGTTCTTGGCGAGGTCGTAGAAGACGTTCTCGCGGAAGCGGGTGCCGTTGTAGGCGGCGGTGCCGTCGGTGACCTCGACGAGGAGGGCGCCGGGGTGGCGGATCAGCAGGGGCGCGGCGAGGCGGGTGGTGATGGCGTGGGTGCGGACGCCGAGTTCCAGCATGCGCAGCCCGTCGGCGAGGTCGATCTCCCAGGTCTTCTTGCCGAAGACCCCGCCGATGAGGTGCTCGCCGCCCCAGACGTCGTCGACGAGGACGTCGAGGCGGCCCCGCTCGCGGTCGATCCGGGCGACGAGCGCCTCGACCTGTGCGGGGTCCAGATGGTCGGTGGGGACGGCGACGCCCTCGCCGCCCGCCGCCGTCACCAGTTCGGCGGTCTCCTCGATGGTCTCGGTGGCCCGGCCGACCTCGCTGACCTTCTCCCGGGTGGTGCGCCCGGTGACGTACACGGTGGCCCCGGCGGTGCCGAGCTGGACGGCGATGGCCCGGCCCGCTCCCCGGGTGGCCCCGGCGACCAGGCAGATCCGTCCTCGTAGTGGCTGGTTCGGCGTCGTCTTCGTTTCCATGCGGCTCAGCGTGGCAGGAATGCCCGACATCTCCTGTCCGGATTCCCGGGGCTTCCCGAAGCGCCGGGGCCCACCGGATTCCCGGGCTGCCGGATTCCCCGGGGCTTTCCGGGTGCGTCGGGCGCGGGGAGCCACGATGCTGGTGCTCGTGATGGACGAGACCGAGTTCTGGGAGATCATCGACGCCGGCCGCGAGGCCGCCGAGGGCGACCCCGAGGAGCAGGCCGAGCTGCTCGTGGAACGGCTGACCGGGCTTGACCCCGACTCCGTGCTCGACTACGCGCGCCATTTCGAGGCCCGGTTCAACCGCGCGTTCCTGTGGGATCTGTGGGGCGCGGCGGCGGTGCTGTTCGACGGGGCGGGTGACGAGACCTTCGATTCCTTCCGCTGCTGGCTCATCGGCCAGGGACGGGAGGTGTACGAGGGGGCGGTGCACGATCCGGACGCGCTGGCGGAGCTGCTCGGCGACTTCGACGTGGAGATCGACGGGGACGGCGAGGAGATCGGCTTCGCGGCGGACGAGGCGTACGAGCGGCTGACCGGGGCGGAGACCCCGGACCTGGGGCTGCCGGCACCGGGCCCTGAGCCGCTGGGCGCGCCGCTGGACCTGGGGGACGACGAGATGCTCGCGGCCCGCTTCCCGCGCTTGTGGGAGCGGTTCGGGACGGCGTAGGGGCGTACGGGGGGCGGGCGGGGGACCTGGGCTGTTCTGGCGGTACGGGTCCGGGTGCCGTGCGCCCCGGCCCGTACCGCCCGCCGCCCGGCCCGATGCCGTAGGGCCCGGGTCCCGTACCTGCCCGCCGCCCGGCCTGACGCCGTAGGGCCCGGGTCCCGTACCTGCCCGCCGCCCGGCCTGACGCCGTAGGGCCCGGGTCCCGTACCTGCCCGTCGTCCGGCCTGACGCCGTAAGTCACAGGCCCGTGCCCGCCCGCCGCCCGGCCGGGTGGCCGTGGGTCAGAAGTGGGTTCCGCCGTCGATGCGGATCTCGGTGCCGGTGATGAACCGGCCGTCGTCGGAGGCCAGCATGGCGACGACCCCGGCGACGGTCTCGGGGCCCGCGAAGCCCTCGCCGAGGGCCGGCATGAGCTTCGTGAAGAGCGCCATGTCGGCGTCGGCGGGCAGACCGGGGCCGACGGACTGGCGGCTGGCGCCGGAGCCGTCGGTCATGCCGGAGGAGATGGAGCCGGGCTGGACGGCGGTGAAGCGGATGCCCTGCTTGGCGTACTCGGCGGCGAGCGCGTGGGTCATGGACTGGATGCCGCCCTTGCTGGCCGCGTAGGCCGCCATGTAGGGGTGGGCGAAGAGCGCGGAGGTGGAGGAGAAGTTCACGACGGCGGAGCCGTTGCCTTCGAGGAGGGCGGGGATCGCCTCGCGGATCATGAGGAAGGTGCCGGTGAGGTTGATCCGGAGCACCTGCTCGAAGGAGTCGAGGCTCGTCTCGTGGGTGTGCGAGGAGCGCAGGATTCCGGCCGCGTTGACCAGGACGTCGAGGCCGCCGAGGGCTTCGACGGCGGCGGCGACACCGGCGCGTACGGAGGCTTCGTCGGCGATGTTCACGGTGACGGTGGTGAGGCGGTCGGCTGCGTCGCCCGCCTTGGCGACGGTGTCCTTCAGGCCGTCCTCGCTGATGTCGGCGGCCACGACCCGGCCGCCCTCGGCGAGCAGGCGCAGGGCGGTGGCCTGGCCGATGCCGGAGCCGCCGCCGGTGATGAGGGCGCGGCGTCCTTCGTAACGGGTCAGCTGGTTCATGACGAAACCTCTCGATACCAAGATTCCGGGGAACTCTCCTCCGGTGGAACGCTTGCCACCGTACGCCCAAGTGGCACGTTTTGCCATGCATGCATGACGTGCATGCCCGGCAGGCGTCCGCGTACGCTTCGTGGTGTGAGCAACAAGCCCCCGGGCCCCACGCCCCCCACCCGGACGCTGACGGAACGCCGCAAGGCCGCCACCCAGCTGGACATCGCGCGCGCCGCCGCCGAACTCTTCACCGAGCACGGACCCGACGGCACCACCGCCGAGGACATCGCCCTGCGGGCCGGTGTCGCCCTGCGCACCTTCTACCGCTACTTCCGCTCCAAGCAGGACGCCGTCGGCCCGCTCCTCGCGGGCGGCGCCGACCACTGGCGCGGCCTCCTCGCCGCCACCGGCCCCGGCGCCTCGCTCCCCGAGGCCCTGGAAGCCTCCATCGCCGCCTCGCTCACCCCCGCCGGCGCGGAAGGCGAGGAGGAGCTGGGATGGACGCGCGGACTGCTGCGCGCCGCCGCCGAGGACCCCGCGCTGCGGGCCGTCTGGTACCGGGTCAACCAGGAGTCGGAGGAGCGGCTGCGGGAGGTCGTCGCCGGACTCGCCGGACCGGACGCCGACCCGCTGGAGGTACGGCTCACGGCGGCGGCGACCACCAGCGCGATCCGGATCGCCCTGGAGACCTGGGCCGAGACGGACGGCCCGGCCACCGGCGAGGGCTCGCCCGCCGACCTCGCCGTCCGCTGTCTGCGCGCCCTCCTCGCGGTGCCCGGGGGCCCGGACGCCCTCAGGAACCGGTGAGCGACCGCCCCATCAGGACGTCGTCCACGAAGGCGCCGTCGAGGAACATCTCCCCCGGCAGCACCCCCTCGACGGCGAAGCCCTCGGAGGCGTAGAGCGCGCGGGCCGGGGCGTTGTGCCCGAGCACCCGCAGCGTCATCCGGACGGCGCCGTCGGCCCGCGCCCGGTCCATCGCGGCCCTCAGCAGCGCCCGCGCCACCCCCCGCCCCCGGGCGGACCCGGCGACGACGAGGCCCTGGACCTGCCGTACGTGCGCCGTCGCGGCCAGCTCCGTCGGCGGCACCGTACGGACGTACCCGACGACCGCGCCCGCGCGCTCCGCGACCAGACAGTCCTCGGGCCGGTGCCGCTCGTCGAAGAAGGGGCCGTACGGCGGGACGGGCGCGGGCAGCACCGCGTGCAGGGGCGACCAGCTCACCCGGTCCAACTCGCCCAGCACGTCCCCGTCCTCGCGACGGGCCACCCGAATCGACGTCTCCGGCGCGCTCATGACGGCCACTCTGCCACGCGACGGGCCCCCGGGCCATGCCCCGCCACTCACCACACGACACGGCCTCCAGCCCCCGTATGACACGTTCTCCACCCGCTGGGCGGCACAGTCCCTCCACCCACCGCGTGACACGACCTCCACCCGCCGGACGGCACAGCCCTCCACCCACCCCAGGGCGAGCCCTCCCCCACCGGTCAGCGCGACCTCCCCTACCGGACCGCCCGGCTCTCCCCCCACCGGACCGCCCGGCTCTCCCCCATCGGACCGCGCGACTCTCCCCGCATCGCGCGACTCTCCCCCACCGGACCGCGCGGCCCCCCCGGCCGCAGCGGGCAGGATGGGCCCATGCAGCGTTCCACCCTCCGCAAGCGCGTCGCCGTCACCGGGGCCTCCGGGCTCATCGGCTCGGCCCTGGTCCGTTCCCTGCGCGCCGACGGTCACGACGTCCTCCGCCTCGTGCGCCGCCCCGCCCGTACCGCCGACGAGGTCGAGTGGGACCCGAAACGCCTGTACGTCGACGCCGCCGGGCTCGTCGGCGTCGACTCCGTCGTCCACCTCGCGGGCGCGGGCGTCGGCGAACGGCGCTGGAACGAGGCGTACAAGCGCGAGATCCGCGACAGCCGGGTCCTCGGCACCACCGCCATCGCCCAGGCCCTCGCCTCCCTCGCCCAGCCGCCGGAGTCCCTGGTGTGCGGCACCGCGCTCGGCTGGTACGGCGACACCGGCGACCGCGCGGTCGACGAGAGCGCCCCCGCCGGCACCGGATTCCTGCCCTCCGTCTGCGTCGAGTGGGAGGCCGCCGCCGCCCCCGCCGAGGACGCGGGCATCCGTGTCTCCTACGCCCGCACCGGTCTGGTCGTGGCCCGCGAGGGCGGGGCCTGGGGCAGGCTCTTCCCGCTCTTCCGGGCCGGACTCGGCGGCCGGATGGGGGACGGAAGCCAGTACTGGTCGTTCATCTCCCTCCACGACGAGGTGGCAGCCCTGCGCCATCTCGTCGACACCCCGGGGCTCTCGGGACCGGTCAATCTGACCGCCCCCGAGCCGGTCACCAACCGCGAGGTGACGGCGGCGATGGGCCGGGTGCTGCGCCGCCCCACCCTCCTCACCGTCCCCGCGCCCGCCCTGCGGCTCGTCCTCGGCGACTTCGCACAGGACGTGCTGGGCAGTCAGCGGGTGCTGCCGGGGCGCCTGACGGAGACCGGATTCACGTTCGCGTTCCCGACGATCGACGACTCGATCAGAGCCGCACGCCACTGAACCCGCCGCCCGAGCCCCGCCCCGGCCACCCCCGTCCGGCCCCGCCGGGCCGCCCCTCTCCCGCCCCGGACGCCTCTGTGCTTCCCCCGTGCCGCATGCACCCCGGCGCGCGCGGATGGCGTCCGTGGGAGCGCTGCCTACGCTCGACGAGAACGGCGAACTCGGGCATTCCGAAGGCCCGTCGGGGGCATAGGCACCCCACTGGCCGGGCCGACCTGGGGAGGGGCACGTGCTCAACAGCGCAGACACCACGCAGACGGACAGGACGAACAGCGCGAGGACCGTACGGCGTACCGATGTCGACGTCGTCATCGTGGGGGGCGGGCTCGCGGGTCTCGCCGCCGCCCACCGGCTGACCGGCGCCGGACTCTCGGTCGCCGTCCTGGAGGCCGAGCCCCGGATCGGGGGCCGGATGGCGACCGAGACCGTCGACGGCTTCCGGCTCGACCGGGTGGGGCCGCTGCTCACCCAGTCGTACGAGGATCTACGGGCGGTCCCGGGGCTCGACGGCCTCGTGCTGCGCCCCTTCACCCCCGGAGTGCTCGTCCACAACGACGGGCGGTACGCGCGGTGGGGCGCGCCGCACCCGCGCCGGGTGGCGGCGGGGGCCCGGGGCATGGGCCACCGGGGCGTGGGGGGAGCGTTCAGCGTGGCGCGCGCCCTCGCGAGCGCCCCCCGGCATCCGGCGGCCTCGCTGGACCAGGCGCGGCTGGGCGCGTCGCTGGTCCGGCTCGCCTCGACCCCCACCGCCCGGCTCCTGGCCCGCCCCGAGCGGACCGCGCGCGAGGCGCTGACGGCCCGGCTGCCCACCCGGACCGTGCAGGGGGTGCTGCGGCCGCTGCTCGCCGCGCTCCTCGGCGATCCGGACCTCGGCATGTCGAGCCGGCGCGCGGACCTCGCGCTGCGGGCCTTCGCCCGGGGCAGGCTGGCCGCGCCCGAGGGCGGTTCGGCGGCGCTGCCCGAACGGGTGGCGGCGGCGCTCCCCGCGGGCACGGTACGGACCGGAGTCCGGGTCACCGAGGCGTCGATCTCCCGGGTCACGACGGCCGAGCACGGCGTGTTCCGGTGTAGGGCGGTGGTGATCGCCACCGGGGCGAGGACCGCCGCCGAGCTGCTCCCGGGGCTGCGGACCCCGGCCTTCCACTCCGTGACGGTGCTGCACCACACGGCGCCCGTGGCGCCGACCGGCGACCCGTCGCTGTTCCTGGAGTCCGATCCGGGCGGTCCGGTCGTGCACACCTCGGTGATGAGCGCGGTGGACCCGAGCCGGGCGCCCCGGGGCCGGGCCCTGATCACCTCGGCGCTCCTCGGGACACCGCCGGACGACACCGAGCGCCGGGTCCGCAAGCACCTGGCGACGCTGTACGGCACGTCCACCGACGACTGGGAGCTGCTGGCCCTGCACCACACGCCGGACGCGGTCCCCGCGATGGCTCCCCCGCACGACGCCCGCCGCCCGGTCCGTCTCCTCGCGGGCCTCTACGCCTGCGGCGACCACCGCGCGACGAGCACCCCCCGGGGCGCCCTGATCTCCGGCCACCACGCCGCCGAGGCCCTCCTGACGGACCTGGGCATCCCGCTGGGCGAGCCGTGGGGGGAGGAGGAGACGGCGGCCTGAGGAACCGGGCGACGACGACGAGGAAGAGGGAGAGGGAGGGGACGGGCCGGGGCACCCACCCGCCCCGTCCCCGCGCCCCGTCCCCGTACCGAATCCGTTCCCGCACCGCGCCCCCGTACCGAACCCTCGCTCTGAACCTCCGTACCGCATCCCCTCACCGCCGCCCGGTCAGGACCCGCACGCCGAACCGCCCGGTCGCCACCCCCTCCACGGGGCGGCGACCGGGCAGGTCCTGGCCGGGCGGCGGTGTCAGCCGAACGCCGCGACGCGGTCCCGGTAGGTGCGGGCCGCCGCCGCGTCGCGGTAGGGCTCCAGACGGCGTTCGAAGTCGCGGACGTATTCGACCGCGCGGGCCGAGCGCATCTCGGCGGCCTGCTGGGCGGCCTCCGCACCCAGGGCGCAGGCCTGGTCGAGTTCGCCGAGGGCGAGCCGGGAGGTGGCCAGGACCACCCGGCAGAAGAGGCGGCTGCGGGCGTAGCCGGGGGCGCGGAGTTGCAGGGCGCGCTCGGCGTGCTGGGCGGCCGTGCGGTACTGCTGGAGGTCCCGGTGGCAGTGTGCCGTCTCGTCGGCGAGCTGGCCCTCGTCGAACGGCCGGGCCCAGTAGGGCACTTCGTCGCCGGGCCGGGCTGCGCCGAGGGCCAGCTCGGCCCGTACGAGGGAGGCGCTGCACGCGCGGGCCTCGCCGAGGACCGCGTGGCCGCGCGCCTCGACCGCGTGCAGCATCGCCTGGACGACGGGCGGCGCGGCGGGCCCCACGCCCTGCTGGGCGACCCGGGCCAGCTGCACGGCCTCGCGCCCGTGGCCGAGGTAGACGGCCTGGCAGCTCATGGTGAGGAGCACGTACGAGCCGTAGGCCCGGTCCCCGGCCGCCTGGGCGAGGCGCAGCGCCTGCACGAAGTAGCGCTGGGCGAGGCCGTGGGCGGCGATGTCGTACGAGGTCCACCCGGCGAGCCGGGTGAGGTCGGCGGCGGCGGCGAAGAGCCGGCGCCCGGTGGCCTCCCCGTAGGTGCCGCGCAGCATGGGCTCGGTCTCGTGCTCCAGATAGCGGACGAGTGCCTGGCGGGCGTGGCCGCCGCCGTAGGCGTGGTCGAGGGTGCGGAAGAGTTCGCCGACCGAGCGGAGGGCGGCGATGTCGCCGCCGGAGACCCGCTGTCCGGGCCCCCGGTCGGTGCCGCGCTGCCGGGGCAGCGAGACCCTGCTCTGCGCGGGCACCCGGGGGTCCTGCGGGGCGCGCCCCTCCTGCCCGCTCCGGGGGTCGTACGGGGACCGTCCGTCCGGCGTACGCCCGTCCGGGGTGTACCGGGAGGCGTACGAGGTCGGGCCGCCGTCCTGTCCTGCGCGGGCGGCGGCGGGCGCGGTGCGGGCGGCGGGGGCCGGTTCGCCTCGGGCGACCCGGTCGTCGGCGCGGCCGATCAGCCAGTCCCGGCTGGGCACGACGAGGCCCGCGGGGGTGAAGGCGATCTTGCGGAGTTCGGCGTGGCTGCCGGAGTCCTTGCGCCAGAGCCCGCTGACGATGTCGACCGCCTCCTCGGGGGTGGCGGCGAATTCCAGGCCCGCGTAGACCGGCGCGCAGGCGTCGAGGCCGAGGTCCTGGGCGGAGAGGCGGCGGCCGAGCCTGCGGGTGAAGACCTCGGCGATGAGTGCGGGCGTGGTGCCGCGCGGCTGCTGGCCGCGCAGCCAGCGGGTCACGGACGTCTTGTCGTACCGCAGATCGAGGCCGTGCTCCAGACCGAGCTGGTCCACCCGTCTCGCGAGTCCCGCGTGGGAGAAGCCCGCTTCGGCGATGAGCGCGGCGAGCTGGCGGTTCGGGATGCGCTGCGGAGGTCGTTCCGTCATCAGCTGTGCGGTCTCCTGCCTTCCGGGTCCGGGCGTCCGTCCCGTCGGACCCTCATGGAACGGCGCGAATTTAGCGGTCTATACGGTCCGTACTGCCTGCTTCGCCCCACATTCATCCGATCGTGTGAGGATTGGCGGCATCGCTGACGCAGGGGTCCCCGTCCACCTGCCGGAGGGGTGTCCCCGGCACCGCCGTACAGTTGCGGGGGCGCGAATGACGCACGGTGCCGCGCCGGCCCGGGATGATCCCCGGTCCCCGGTCCGACGGCACCCATGAGGAGGCATGGCCGTGAGTGAGCTGCGATTCGTCCGCCTGGGATTCGGCGCGGAAGCCGTCGACTACCAGGTGGCCTGGGACAAGCAGCGCGAGGTGCACGCCGCGCGGTTCGCCGACGAGACCGGGGACATCTGTCTGCTCCTGGAGCACCCGCCGGTCTACACCGCCGGACGGCGCACGACGGAGAGCGAGCGCCCCCTCGACGGGACGCCCGTGGTGGACGTGGACCGGGGCGGCAAGATCACCTGGCACGGCCCCGGCCAGCTGGTCGGCTACCCGATCATGAAGCTGCCCCGCCCGGTGGACGTGGTCGCCCATGTCCGCCGTCTGGAGGATGCGCTGATCCGCACCGCCGCCGAGTTCGGTCTGGAGACGACCCGGATCGAGGGACGCAGCGGCGTCTGGGTCCTCGGCGACCCGGTGGAGCGGCGCCCGTCGCTCGGCGGTCTGTCGCTCGACTTCGATCCGCGGCTGGCCGACGAGGAGTTCGACCCCCGCCTGAACGGCCCCGAGTACGCCCCGTCCAACGCCGGGCAGCGCCGCGAGGACCGCAAGCTGGCCGCGATCGGCATCCGGGTCGCCAAGGGCGTCACCATGCACGGCTTCGCGCTCAACGTGAACCCGGACAACACCTGGTTCGACCGGATCATCCCGTGCGGCATCAGGGACGCGGGCGTCGCCTCGCTCGCGAACGAGCTGGGCCGTGACATCACGATCGCGGAGGTCCTGCCGGTGCTGGAGAGGCACCTGCGGGAGATCCTGGAGAACGCCGAGCCGAAGCCGCGCGAGATCGAACGCCCGGAGGCCGGGCAGGCGGACGCCGTACGCCCGGTGGAGACGGGGCGCGCGGTGGAGACGGCCTCGGCCTGAGGAATGCCTGGCCCTGGCCAGAGGTTGGCCAGACGTCATCAGACATGGGAAGCAACGGCGTACCCTGGTGTGCGCCGAAGAATCGAAGCTACAGGAGCCGATGTGTCCGCAGTCGCACCCGACGGACGCAAGATGCTGCGCCTGGAGGTCCGGAACGCCCAGACCCCCATCGAGCGCAAGCCCGAGTGGATCAAGACCCGGGCGAAGATGGGGCCCGAGTACACGAAGATGCAGAGTCTCGTGAAGAGCGAGGGCCTGCACACGGTCTGCCAGGAGGCGGGCTGTCCCAACATCTTCGAGTGCTGGGAGGACCGCGAGGCCACCTTCCTCATCGGCGGTGACCAGTGCACCCGGCGCTGCGACTTCTGCCAGATCGACACGGGCAAGCCCGAGGCGCTGGACCGGGACGAGCCGCGCCGGGTGGGCGAGTCGGTCGTCACGATGGACCTGAACTACGCCACCATCACCGGCGTCGCGCGCGACGACCTGGAGGACGGCGGTGCCTGGCTGTACGCGGAGACCGTGCGCCAGATCCACCAGCAGACGGCGGACCGCGCCGACGGGCGGACCAAGGTCGAGCTGCTCGCCCCCGACTTCAACGCGGTGCCGGAGCTTCTGGAGCAGGTCTTCGACTCGCGCCCCGAGGTCTTCGCTCACAACGTCGAGACCGTGCCGCGGATCTTCAAGCGGATCCGCCCCGGTTTCCGCTACGAGCGCTCGCTCGACGTGATCACGCGCGCGCGTGACTACGGTCTGGTCACCAAGTCGAACCTGATCCTCGGCATGGGCGAGACCCGCGAGGAGATCAGCGAGGCGCTCCAGCAGCTGCACGACGCGGGCTGCGAGCTGATCACCATCACGCAGTACCTGCGCCCCTCGGTCCGGCACCACCCCGTGGAGCGCTGGGTGAAGCCCCAGGAGTTCGTGGAGCTGAAGGAGGAGGCCGACGAGATCGGCTTCTCCGGCGTGATGTCGGGACCGCTCGTCCGCTCCTCGTACCGGGCGGGCCGGCTGTTCCAGCAGGCCATGGAGAAGCGGGCTTCCACGCAGGGCGTGTGAATCCGAGCACGAGTGATTACCGGCCGGTAGTGGCCGGATGTGACGCGGCCCGTACGGCCCCGCAGCTCAGCGGGGACGTACGGGCCGCTCCGTCGTCCCGGGGCTGCGCCGACCGGCCGTACCAACGTTTCATCAGTGTTTGACCGCCGGGTCACACCCTGGTAACACCGACCTGTGAGCCTGGTTTCACTCACCGCGGCCCCTGCTCACACCCCCGCCTCGTCCCATCCGCGGCAATCGAGGGAGGACCCCGCCATGCCGGCCGTATCGACGCGTCTGCGCGTCACGGCGATCCCGTCCGTCACCGGCGCCCTGCGGGCCGTGGAAGCGCTGCTCCTCGGCTCCGGACAGCGCACCGCCCGGCGAAACGCCTGGAACTCGGTCCTCGAAGACCGCCGCCACGCCAAGGACCGGGTCGAGGCCCAGCGCGTGATGGAGGTCGCGTCGGGCCGCGCGTCACGGGCCACGTAAACTTCAAGGCATGGCGAGGAAGGCAAACACGGGCAGCGCTGACGCTGCGAACCAGGGGCGGCTCAAGCAGATCGCCCTCACGTACAAGATGACCCGGAAGGCCGACCCTAAGGTCGGACTTGTCGTCGCTGGCGTGGGCATCGTCGTACTCGGTGTCCTCCTCGCGATCGGCTTCCTGATCGGTCACCCGGTCTATCTGGGCATCCTGGGCTTCGTCCTGGCGCTCCTCGCGGCGGCCATCGTCTTCGGACGGCGTGCCGAGCGCGCGGCCTTCGGGCAGATGGAGGGTCAGCCGGGAGCGGCGGCGGCGGTTCTACAGAACGTCGGACGCGGCTGGACGACGACCCCCGCGGTCGCGATGAACCGCAGCCAGGACGTGGTGCACCGGGCGGTCGGCCGGGCCGGCATCGTGCTGGTGGCCGAGGGCAACCCGAACCGGGTCAAGACGCTCCTGGCGGCCGAGAAGAAGCGGATGAACCGCGTCGTGGTGGACGTGCCGGTGCACGACCTCATCGTCGGCGACGGCGAAGGCCAGGTGCCGCTGAAGAAAATCCGTACGACCATGCTCAAGATGCCCCGGGTGCTCACCGGGCCGCAGGTCACCGCGGCCAACGACCGGCTGCGGGCGATGGGCGACCTGATGAGCAACATGCCACTGCCGAAGGGCCCGATGCCCAAGGGCATGCGGATGCCGCGCGGCGGAAAGATGCGCTGACGCCCGACCTGACGAGAAAGGCCCCGGACCGATCGGTCCGGGGCCTTTCTCGTGGGCGGGTACGGGCACGGGGGCCGCGCGTACGGGCGGGTACGGGCGGAACGGGCGGGTACGGGCGACACGGCGGCTGCGGGGCCCGCCGAGGCTCGGCGGGGGTGCGCTACGGCCCTGGTTCGCCGACAGGGGCGGGCCTGTGACCTGGGGGCCTGGGGGTCAGATACGGACCTGGACGGCGCCGGAGAAGCGGTCGTGGAGGCCTCGGCCGTCGCGGTCCCAGATGAGGGCCGGGAGCGCCAGGCAGACGAGCAGCGAGCGGAGCGCGACGCGCGGGAGGCCGAGGCGCCCGCCGTGCACGGAGACGACGCGGAGACCGAAAAGGCGCTTGCCGGGGGTGGAGCCCACGGTGCCGACCGTCAGGATGCTCAGGACGAGCAGGATGACGAGCGCCCAGTTGCCGGTGGCCTGGTTGTAGCCGTCGGTGATCAGGCCGTATGCGATCAGCGTGCAGAGGGCCCAGTCGACGGCGAGGGCACCGAGCCGCCGCCCGGGACGGGCGATCGAACCGGGCCCCTCGGCGGGCAGCCCCAGCTGCTGGCCGCGGTAGCCGAAGTCGACACCGGCCTCCTCCGCCGCCGCGCGGGGTCCGGAGAGCCAAGATCCGAGTGCTTGCCTGTTGTCCACCCGACCACGGTACTGCGCCCGCCGTGGATCACCCGGGGCCGGGTGGGTGAAGCGGGACGAAGAGGAGGGGCGGCGGGGCGGGAAGGGAGGGTGGGGAGAGCGGGTCCGGGAGGCGGTGGGGCCCCCGGAAGGCACCCAGCCCGGTTAACTTCGACGAAACAAATGGGTCATGCTTGAGAAATCCCGTCTGCCTATGGTCGGGTCCAGCGTGGCCACCGCACTGGCCGTCACGACCGAGCCGCAACCCCGCCCCTCCCCGGGCCGGGAGTAGGAGGAGTTGGATGTCCGCGAAGCACGGGTTCCAGAACGCCGACGAGGTCAACAAGTTCATCAAGGACAACGACGTCAAGATGATCGACGTCCGGTTCTGTGACCTGCCGGGCGTGATGCAGCACTTCTCGATCCCGGCCACGGCCTTCGACCCGGCGGAGGAGCTGGCCTTCGACGGCTCGTCGATCCGCGGCTTCCAGGCCATCCACGAGTCCGACATGTCGCTCCGTGCCGACCTGTCGACGGCCCGGGTGGACCCCTTCCGGCGCGACAAGACGCTGAACATCAACTTCTTCATCCACGACCCGATCACGGGCGAGCAGTACAGCCGCGACCCGCGCAACATCGCGCGGAAGGCGGAGGCGTACCTCGCCTCCACCGGCATCGCCGACACCGCGTACTTCGGTCCCGAGGCCGAGTTCTACGTCTTCGACTCGGTCCGCTTCGAGACCTCGGCGAACCAGGGCTTCTACCACATCGACTCCGAGGCCGGCGCCTGGAACACCGGTGCGGAGGAGAACAACCGCGGCTACAAGGTCCGTTACAAGGGCGGCTACTTCCCGGCCCCGCCGGTCGACCACTTCGCCGACCTGCGCTCGGAGATGTCCCTGGAGCTGGAGCGGGTCGGCCTCCAGGTGGAGCGTCAGCACCACGAGGTCGGCACCGCCGGCCAGGCGGAGATCAACTACAAGTTCAACACGCTGCTGGCCTCGGCCGACGACCTGATGCTGTTCAAGTACATCATCAAGAACGTCGCCTGGCGCAACGGCAAGTCCGCGACCTTCATGCCGAAGCCGATCTTCGGCGACAACGGCTCGGGCATGCACGTCCACCAGTCGCTCTGGTCCAACGGCGACCCACTGTTCTACGACGAGACGGGCTACGCGGGCCTCTCGGACACCGCCCGCTACTACATCGGCGGCATCCTCAAGCACGCCCCGTCGCTCCTCGCCTTCACCAACCCGACGGTGAACTCGTACCACCGCCTGGTGCCGGGTTTCGAGGCGCCGGTCAACATGGTGTACTCGCAGCGCAACCGCTCCGCCGCCATGCGTATCCCGATCACGGGCTCCAACCCGAAGGCCAAGCGCGTCGAGTTCCGCGCGCCGGACCCGTCCTCGAACCCGTACCTCGCCTTCTCGGCGCTGCTGCTCGCGGGCATCGACGGCATCAAGAACAAGATCGAGCCGCTGGAGCCGATCGACAAGGACCTCTACGAGCTGGCCCCCGAGGAGCACGCGAACGTCCCCCAGGTCCCGACCAACCTGGAGGCCGTCCTCACCGCCCTGGAGGAGGACAACGAGTACCTCCAGGCCGGCGGCGTCTTCACCTCGGACCTGATCGAGACCTGGATCGACTACAAGCGCACCAACGAAATCGCCCCGATCCAGCTCCGCCCGCACCCGCACGAGTTCGAGCTTTACTACGACCTGTAAGAGGGTCGCGAGCTGCGGAGACGCGGTTCGATCGCTTGCTGTTTCGGCTGGTCAGGGATTCCTCTGGCCAGCCGAAACATTTACGCGAAAGAGCCATTTCATCGGCACAGGCCAGGCCGAAGGCCAGTCGCCATGAGAAGTGAGGATACGACCCGAGACCTGCGACGTCGCCACGGCAAGCACCACCGCAGCGCCAGCCCACGACTGCAGCAACAACGGCCGTAACGCCCCCGCCCGGACTCAACAACCTTGAGAAAGCACCGACTTTCCAAGCCGGGACGCAGCCGCCGATCCAACGAAGCACCCCCAGTGCCGCAAAACCCGGGATATGCTCATTCGTGTCAGACAGGCCGAACGTGAGCTGCGGGAGGGCGGGGGCCAAGGTGGCTGACCGGAGCGAGGCTGACATTCGGGACGAGCTGGCTCAAAACCTCGCGCTCATCGAGCCCGGACTCTCGCTCGTGGGAGTCGAGTTTCACCTCAGGAACACACAAGGCGCACGCGGCTTCGTGGATATCCTGGCGCGGGACGCACTGGGCAATCTGGTCATCATCGAGCTGAAGCGCAGTGAATCCACATCTCGACAAGCGATCCACGAGCTCTTCAAGTACACAATGCTTATTCGAGCCGGGCACGGGATCGGCCTTGAAAGGTTGCGCTGCATTCTTTTGTCGACCTCTTGGTCGGAACTCCTGGTCCCGTTCTCCGACTTTGTTCGCAACGTCAAGTTCACTGCCGAGGCGAAGCAGCTGATACTGGACGACACCGGGCGGGTTACCGCTATTGTCCCGGTGCCCCTGGTTACTGATCCAACCGCCGCCAGACTGTTACCGTGGCACAGCATTTTCCTATACGGCGACGATGATTCCAGGTCCGCTGGTGCACTGGAGCTTGCCGACGGGATGCGGCACGCCGGTATCTCCGACTACGTCCTCGCGCTGCTCGACCACAACGGGGAGAGCCGCCACGTTATCCATCAGCATGCCATCTACGCTGCCGTCTCCATGCACTTCGCCGACGGACGCCCTCTAGTGCCATACACGTCCCCCGAATACGTCGAGTATGATCAGCTCACCTATCAGGCATCCCGGCGGATCACCCCGGAGGCCATCGAAATCGGGTACCCGGACAAGCTCCGCCAGATCCTGAATTCCTGGAAGGTCGACCGAGTCATCCGCGGCGGCCGCTTCTCCTCAGGAATGCTGTGGCCCGACGACGGGCTGATCGGTCTAATGCTCTCCGAGGCTGGCGAGCACTCCCGTTGGCTCGAAATCCTGGCGTCCCCGCGACACCCACCCGGATGGGAGAATTCACTCGGGCGGTTGGCACAGTTCCTTGAAGGCAACTTCAACTGGAGTAGCGGCTTGGAGAGCGTGCTGGGCTACCTGGAAAAAATGGCGACAGTCTCACTGCGGATCTTCCATCCGCAGGATGTCATCACGGCCATCGGCCACGCCATACGCCATGAGAGCACCTCGGCGTTTCCAGTCCTGGAACTCATTATAGACACCCATGGCGAGACGAGAATCTTCAAAGGATTCGCTTGCTGGGATGGCGAGACACAACCGACAGATCCGACAGAGGTGATGGGTCAGATCCTGTCCGACGGTGCAGCCGAATACTTCAGCCTTTACCACTTCGACGGCATGGGGCCTCACGACCCGGAACTAATGGCACGCCATGGGCTCTCATACGAACTCTTCGAAGTCATCGACCGCAGATTCGTCCAGAGATTCAACCCGCCAGACGGCGCTTGGGTTGAGTTCAACGAAGGGCAGCGTCGCAAATGCAGGCCAGTCGTTGATTTCCTGTTGACCAATCAAACGTACTGTCAGTCGCTCGAAAAGCTGACCCGCCCCATAGGGTAGCCGAGTGGCTTATCTACCATTGATTTCAGGCTCTACGGAGCACAGTTGACTACCGCGCGGGTCCTCTCCGCTGCTCCCCCGCTGGAAAACCTGGCCGGGACGAAGCTGGCCCTGGGCAATCTGGGGCCGTCACGCTCCCGGGGATCCGGGAGCTGCGGCCTTCGGTGCCGTCAAGGTGTGCTCGTGTCCAGAGGCAGGACGTACTCCCCCGCCAGGCGGGCCAAATGGAGAGGCAAGGGGCGCGACAGAGGCGGGTAGTCGTCGTGGAAGCGGAGCTGATGGGCGAGGGTCGCCCACTCCTCCGGGCGGTCGGCGGGGACGTCCGGCCGACCGGCTCCGGCCAGGGCCGATTCGGTCAGACAACCGAGGACGGTCAGCTCCAGATGGGCTGGGTTCCAGGCGGTCTTGCCCGGCGCCGTGCGGCCCGCCGCCGTCGACGGCACGATCTTCCTGAGCCCTTTCGGCAGGGTCGCGGTGTGGGGAACCTCCGCCGTGCTGACGAAGACTCGACGGTCGGGCTCGTCCTGACCCCAGACACCCTGGGAGAAGCCGGCTTTCCCCGCTCCGTCGTGCGCGTACCACTCGGGCACCTCGTCCCGCCCGTTCGCGTCGCGGGTGAGGACGATCCGCAGATCGGGGCCGTAGAGGGCCAGCCGCTGGGCCGTCCCCTCGCCGAAGGAGAGCCGGTCCCTGGCCAGGTTCCCGTGCTTGAGGCCAGGCCAGCCTTGCCGGAGGTTGCCCACGTCCGCGAGGAGCAGCGTCGGCCGGTCCCTCAGCTGGAACAGCACCGAACGAATGTGCTGTTCGACCGTGGCGGGCTCCGTCAAAGCGGCTTCCGACACGAGCGAGAGCAGCAGGTCGGGGTAGGGCACCCAGGCGGCCCGCTCCGCGTTCCACCCCTCCACTGTGCTCCGCCCGCCGTCGCTCCGGACGCGTACGGCGATCAGCCGACGTGCGGGGCTTCGGGTCGGTCCCCGGCGCGTGTGACGCACCAGCCACAGGGCGGCGTACTGCAGGTCCGCCGGAATCCCGTCACCGGCGCGGTGGGCGGGGGGCTCAATGGCACCGAGCTGACGCAGCGTGTCCAACCAGGCCCACCGGGCCCGGTGCGGCAGCGACGCGGCCGAGTCCTCGGGCAGGTTGACGAACTGACTGACTCGTTCCTGGCGGGCACAGGCGATGCGCAAGGCGTGCTTCGGATCGGTGTCGGGATCGGGGAAGCGGTCCTTTCCCGCGATCTCGATGATCGCGGCGCCGCGCGCCCCGTCCGGGCTCGCCAGGTGATCGGCCACGAGTGCGGACCGCCTCTCGACCGCCTCCGCCAGACGGGCCGCACGGCGCCGCCTCCGGTCTCCCGACACCTCCAGTGAGGAGACCAACTCGCCCGCCGAGCGGGCCCGGACCCTGAGGTCGATACCGTTCCCTCGCCAGTGCCAGCGCTCGTCCTCCGGTCCTCCGGTCCTGTCTCCCGGCGGCATTCCGAGTACGTCGGAGAGGGCCGTGTGCAGGGCCTCCCGGGTCTCCTCCGACTGCCACAGGACCTCCACGTCGAGTGGACCGCCGGAGAGTGCCCCGGTGAGGACGCCGCGCCTGGCGGTCGTCGCGGCGGTCTCCCGGGCGGGGGCTTCCGTAGTGGTCTGCCGGGACAGGAGGGCGGGAATGTTCCGCCGGGTGACCCGGGTCAGATCCGGAACCCGGCGGAACATCGGCGCCAGCCCTTCCTCGACCCACTCGTCCAGCTCCGCCCGTTCCTGGGGCATCAGTCCTGGTCCGACCCCATGTGCACCGTGCGCGGAGCTGTGGACGACGCCGGCCATGATGCCTCCCGCGCCGGCGAGCCATTTCTCCGGCTTCGCGCACAACTCGGCCGGCTCGGGGTAGCGGTGGACGATGTCGAGGTCGGAGATCAGGAGTGCGGGGCTGTGCCCGCGCCAGGCGAGGCGTCCCCTTCGCCAGTCGAACCCCACCGCGTTGGTGACGAGCCGGTGGCCCCTGTCGGGGCCGTCGGGCCAGGGAAGAGGGGAGTCCAGGAGCACCGTCGCCCCTCTCGCTCCACGAGAGGGGGCCGGGAATCGGGTGGTCCAGCGACGAATGCCGTAGGAGACGTGCACCCTGAAGCGCGCCATGAACGGGACGGTCTGCACGGTCACGGTGAGGAGCGCCGAGTAGTACCAGGTCTTCCCCTTGCTGACGTACTGCCGGGGCGGCCAGGAGACCAGCTCCGTGCCGTGGTCGGCGGTGACGACCCGGAAGGCCAGCTCCGTGCCCCGGGCCCGGAAGGGGCGCTGTGCCAGATGGAAGGCGATCCGCTCCGGAAGAAGCCGGAACAGCCGCCGGGCTGGCTCGGCCGTCCCGCCCAACGATGTCGTGGTCTCGGTGAGGTCGACCGATTCGCGCTCCCAACGGGGCAGTTTTCCGAGGGCTCTGTCGAGATCGTCCAGCGCGGTGTCCGGTACGAGGTCGTCCCCCTCGTTCTCGTCGTCGTGGGCCCGCAGCATCCCGGCTGCCCAGGTGGCGACGAGGGGGGCGACAACCTCCCGTGGCACGGGTTCCCGTGCGTACAGCCATGGCATCGTGCCGTCGCCACCGGCGCCGCGCGCGGTGGCGAGGACTCCGGGGGCCATGGCGCGGAGCAGGGCGTCGAGCCGACGGAGGGGAAGGGAGCGTGACGGTCCTTCCCCGTTCCGGGTCCGGTCGTACACCTTCAGGAGTTCCTTGTGGAGTTCGTCCTCGAGACGCACCACGTGCAGGGGCTCGGTCCAAGGGCCGTGGGCCGGGTCGGGCTCGTAGGCGGCGGTGCGGATTACTCGGTACATGTGTCTCCTCCTCGTCGCGTGTCGGTCTCGGTGGTGGCGGCCGGTACCTCAAGGCAGCGGCGCAGGCTCTTCCAGAGCGGTTCGTAGAGGGCGCGGACGATGAACCGGTCGCGCGGGGGCTCGGTGCTTCCCTCCACGAGGTACGGGTCGAGCACGGAGAGCACGCTGTGCAGGAGGCTGCTCTCCGGGGTGTCGAGCAGGGGCGGATCCGCCGCGAGGTTCGGCGCGAAGGCGGCGTCGACGAAGACGACCCGCGCAGGTACGTGGCCGCGGACCAGACGTCCGATGACCTGCCACATCAGGACCAGCATGTCCCAGGTCACCTGGATCCTGTCGGCCTCCTCAAGACGGCTCCACGCCATGCTCCGTCGCAGCACCTGGGACCAGCGGCGGCGGGCCTGTGCTCGTACTTCCTCCGCCCCCTCGTCCATCGTTGCGGCGTCGCGGACCCAGCGGGCGAATTCGCCGCTCGCCCGGACGCGGCCGATCCAGTCGTTGATCGAGTGGACCGCCAGGGAGAGGTCGTTGGGGTGGGGGTTGGGGCGGGCGAGGAAGTACACCGTGCCGATGGCCGCCTGCTCGTCCTCGTTGAGGATGTTGTGACCACGTTCGACGGCGAGCAGCGGCGCCACGAGGATGTCCGCATCGCATTCAGCGAGTTGCTCGACGTCTCCTCGGCGCAAGGTCCGGGCGGAGGAGTCGCCGTCTCCTTCGTCGTCGACCTTCTCGTCGTCGGAGACGAGCCGCAGGACCTTGTCCTTCCAGCGTGAGTTGAGGTTGTGCAGGGTGTCAGCCACGAGGCGTGCTTCCTCGTAACTGCCCACCAGCAGGAGGATCTGGTCCCGGCCATCGGGGAGTTCCCTCAGTTCCCTTTCCAGCGGTCCGCCGTGCGTGGCGGTCTCCGCCGAGGCGCCGAGCCATCGCGTCATGCGCCGCAGTACTTCGGGGCGGTCCTCCGGGCTGGATCCCGAGAGCCTCAGCTTGGTGCCTTCCTCGTCCCCCTCGACGAACTCGAATCGCATCAGGCTCTCCTCGCCGATGCGCTCAGCCGCCTCCGGCGGCGGTTCGATGATCACACCGACGGGGACATCGACGTGGTATCTGCTGGACTTCCCTGCCCAGCTACTGGCGGACATCAGGAGGACGTGCGCACCGGGACGTCCGTCGACGGTGGCGAGATCAGGCATCGCCCGGAGGAGTTCGCGGCCGATGCCACTGCACCGGAAGAAGGTGAGCTCGCCGCTGCGGACGCCGCCGCGGTCCTGTCCTCTGACCCGGAACTGGAATCCCAGCAGGTTGCCCATGGGGGCCTCGGGCACCATGGGGCCATAGGCTTCCGGGCGGCGGTACATGGAGTTGTGCCCGAGCTTGAGCGCCGCCTCGACTCTCGGCCACATCGCGCTGATCAGGGCGAGCTTCGGTTCGAGGGCGCACAGCAGCAGGGTGAACTCGAAGCGCTTGGCGAGTTCGGCGTGCCAGGCGGTAGGAGTCTGAGGGGGCTGGGGCTCCTTCCCCCGTCGTTTTCCCCGCTGCCGGTGCGCTTCCCGTTCCCATGCGGCGTGCTCCTCCACGTACCGCTCCTCCTTCGCCTTCATCCAGGGCTCCATGGCGAAGACGCGGTCCATCACCTCGGTCACTCGTCGCCGGGTGGTCTCGGGGTTTCCGGTGTGCAGCACTTCGCTGAGGAGCCCGGTGAGTTCGCCGAATTCTTCGACGGTCATCCGGGGCCGGTCGCCGAAGGGGTTGTCCCGGAAGGCGTCCAGCCGATCGGCGAGTGCCTGGCGCGGTGCGCGGAACGGGTCGGGCCCGCCTTCGTCCGCAGACCTCGGATAGCGCTCGTCCAGGAGGCCCAGCTGAAGCGTCCAGGCGCTGAAGTAGCCGGTGCGCACCCAGGTGCGCAGGTCGTGGTCGGCGACGAGCATCCCGTACAGGCGGTCGGTGGCGGCGGTGGAGGTGTTCAACGCGGCGTTGAAGATCTCCACCTCGCGGTCGGAGAGCTGGGTCCGTCCGGCCACGGAGAGTTCACGTGTCTTGTGGTCGTTGAGCTCGTCGATGAAGCCGTTCTTGGCGCCTCCTGCCAGCAGCACGGCGGGAGCGAACGCCTGGTCGAGGTATATCTGGACACGGTCCACCTCGTCCACGATCACGAGGTCGCTCCGTCGGCAGGCGAGTTCCAGGTACTGGATGCGTTCGCCGTTCTGAGCGGTGGGCGGCCTGGAGTCCAGGAGGCTGGCATGGGTCGCCACCCAGATGTCCGCCGCCACCAGCTCCCGGGAGGAGTGATGGCGTGGGCAGGACCCCCAGTAGGGGCAGCTCACCGGTTGCTCCCGCCATTCGGGCGCGGGTTTGCCGTTCACTCTCTTCCGGGGCTGGGTCACAGGGGGCTTCAAGCGGGTGCAGGGTGCCTCCCCGAAGGCCAGCGGCTCGTCGGCGGGTCCTCGGCGCATGAGGCTGAGTACGCATGAGGTGCTCAGGTGGGCGAAAGCCGGATCGTCATGGGCGAGCAGCCGGTGCTCCCCGCGCCCCGCGAGCCGCCGGTGCAGACGCTGGGCGTGCTTCTCCTTGCCACCGGCGCCGAGCACGGGAGCGGCGGCCCCGTTCGTATGGGTCCCGTAGAGTTCCACCAGCTTGAGGACCTCGGCGACATCGGTGACCACGATGGTGACCCTTTTGGCGTGCCGGGTGACCAGGTGTACCGCGATGATGTCGCGCAGGGTGCTCTTGCCCGCGCCCACGATGCCCAGCAGGTGCTGGACGCGGTCGACGGTGAACCGTTCGGCCCGGACGAACCCCTCCCCACTGCTGGTCGACAGAACGAGATCGTCGAGTCGGCCGACCCAGTTCGCGTATCGCTTGTCGTCCATCTCCGCGGCTGTCTCCCGCAGGTCATCGAGACAGAAGGTCAGCGGTTCCCCCTTGCCCGGGGGCAGGGCGTCCACGTCGTGTGCCACCAGGGGGGCGGGGGGTACGGACGGCAGGTCCACGACGGCCAGTGTGCGGCTCACCGGGAAGGCGTGCGGGCCTTCCTGCGCCACGTCGGGCTGCCTGCCCGCGAGCGGGGGTGCCGCCTTGAGCAGTTCGTCGTAGGTGGCCCGACGCCCGGTCGCGACGAACGGATGCCCAGGGGTCGCCGGCAGGCTCGGGTCGGGCACGTCGAAGGCGCGCAGGGAGGGGTCGAAGCGCTGGTAGTGCAGGAGTGCCTCCCGCCAGGCTCGTCGTCGGCGCAGGGTCCACATCGAGTAGCGGCCGACCCTGAGCATCGCCTCGTGTTCCGGAGTGTGAGAGACCCCTCGAGCCTTCGCGAACTCGTGGCCGCTGAACAGCACCCAGGCGTGTGCGGCAGGGCTTTCCGGTGTGAGCTTCCCTTGCAGGTGCAGGCCGATCTCCACCTGGCACAGCGCTTCGAGCAGGTGCTTTCCCACGTGCGGTCCGGCATGGGTGGAAAGTTCGTTCAGCACGCGCGGCAGAGCGCGGGCGAGACTACGCATCCTCGTTCTCCTCCTTCTCTTCCTTCCGGGACGTTCGCCGGTCGCGGAGGCTGCGGACCACCCCTTCGGGAGGAACCAGCGCGGCCCGTCCGCGCGGGCCGGTGCCGAGTCCCGCCTCGAACGCGGCGCGATAGCCCGGGGATTGACTCGTCTGCCGGGGGACGACGACCAGCACACGGCCTTCGTCCGGTGCGGCTGAGGTCTCGGTCACCCGGGAGGCGAGAAGGGCGGGCTGCCGACGGTCGTACACCTTCATCAGGCGCCTTCCCGTCCCCTCGCCCTCGATGCGGTGGGCCCCCAGGCCCGAGGGGAGGAACGTGGGGGTGATGCCGGCGCGTGCGAGTCGGGCCAGCACGTCACGCTCCGTCCGGTGGGGCAGGGCGAGGAAGACGCGCAGGGACCCTTCCAGGAGGAGATGCCGGCCCGGTTCCCTGATCAGGCTCGCCGCGGCCGCGGGCCCGCAGCTCTCGCTCTCGCAGACGGGGGCGGTGCCCGACGGGGACTCCGGAAGGGGATTCTTGGAGAGGGCCGGCATGCGGCATACGGCGCAGAGAGCGAGCACCCCTTTCCTGAGCAGGTTCTCCGGGACGGGGTGGTACAGATGTTTCACCTGGTTCCACACCGTCGGGTTCCATCGTCCGGAGCCGGGAAACCTGTCCTGGATGCTGACCGACGGATGCCGGGCGAGGAAGGCCCGGCACTGTCGGTAGCGGTCCACGGGGCCGCATCTGTCGGCGAGTTCGGCCAGGATTCGCACGGCCTGCTGTTCGGGCGTGCCGTCCTCGCCGTGCGACGCCCATTCGAGACACGTCCGGCTCGGGAGCAGCCGGTCGGGGTGGACCAGAGCCTGTTCCTCCCCTCCCTGCGGCAGGCCGAACAGCCGATGGCCGAGTGTCGCGTCCCTGCACCACATCAGGAGGTCGGGCAGGCTGCGGGGAGGTGTCTCGCCCCTGCCCAGACACCTCAGTACGATCCGGTCGAAGAGGAGTTGGGCCGCCGGTGGATAGGGCAGCGCGAACGCACGCAGGCGGGTCCCGGCCGCCAGGTCGACCACTGTGCGCGCGAGCGCGGCGTACGCCTCCGCGTCGTCCCCTAGGGCACCAGGCGTCCGCTGCCGTGCTTCCTGGGAGGTCAAGCGGCCACCTCCGGTTCCTGCTTGGCGGAGCACCATCGGGCCATCTCGCAGCGCGCGCATTCCTTGCCCGGCGTCGCCTCGAATCGGCTGTCGCCGTGCCAGGTGTCCGTCAGTTCCTTGAGCACCTTGTCCGCGGCGGTCCGGGTCCCGGGATCGAAGGGGTCGACGATCTCCAGGTCGGCGCCCCCGGGTCGGAGCGTCTCCAGTTCGATCCGGGATCCCGAGGAGTCACCCCCGAGGTCACCGCGTGCGATCAGGGCGACCCCCAGAGCCAGCTGGGGGTACCGCTCCAGGAGCGGCACCCGGCCGCGCCGTTCGGCGAGCGAGGTCTTGGTCTCCCGCCATACCCAGGAGCCGCCGTCGCGGTAGAGGAGGTCGGGAGCCGCGATGGCCACCACGTCGGCGGTGGAGTCGTACCGTACGACACGGGCCTCGGGCCGTACGTCGCTCCGGTCCCGTACCTGACGCAGCGGGCACACGGCGGCGTGCCTGGACAGCAGCAGGGCGCCGAGCGCACGGTCCTGTTCGGACAGTTCGTATTCCTCGGGCACCCACCTCTCGGGGATGTCCGCCGTGCACGGGCGGGTCGGTCCGTCGCCGTGGCGTGTGGCCAGGTAGGCGTGGACGGCACGGCCCCGTTCGACGTCCGCCCCCTTCTCGATCGCGTCGACGGCCGGGATGCGGAGGCGCCGCAGGTGGTCGCGGGCGGGGCACGTCCGGTAGTTGCGGCCGTTGGTCACGGACCAGGTGCGCCGGGTCCTGCCCGGGGCGTCGAGGGTCAGCAGCCCCGGCGCCTTGCGCAGGGCCGGGCAGGCGGAGAGGAAGGGACATGCGGCACAGGCGGAACCCGGACGGTACTCCGGGGTGTCGAGGACGGCGGCGAGGGCCTGGCTGCCATGGGACCGGTACGCCTCGAGGGCTTCTGTACGGGTGCCTTCGAACAGCACCCTGACCTGGCCGTCGAGCAGGGCGAACTCCACTACGCGTACGCGGGCGGGCTTGGGCCCTGGCCGGCCTTCGGCGAGGACGAACGCCGCTGCGGCGACATGCCCCGCGCTCGACGGTGCGGCCCTCAGCCGGTTGACGGGAAGGCGCAGTTCGCGCGTCGTGCCGTCAGCCGAGCGAAGGCAACGCCCCCAGACGGTGATCCGGTATTCGCGGGCTCCTCGCCGGTCCGGGGAAGGAAGCTGGTGTCGATAGGCCCAGGGGGTGGGTTCTTCCACCATCGGCGAGTCCGGGTGGGACGGGAACGCCGCGCGATACGTCGCCAGTGCGTGCTCGGTCCACTGGACCAGACCGTCGTGGGCGGGCTTCCCTCCGGACACGTCCGCGGAGCCTTTGTGGTCCGGTCCGGCGTCAAGCGCACGCATGAACGGTCCGAAGGTGAAGTGCTCCAGCCGTTCCTTGGGACGTCGTACGGGAATCTGGGCCCTGTACCCCCGGGCCTTCAACGCGTCGGCGGCGGGGCAACGGAAGTCACTGCCCTTGAGCATCCCCAAGGGAACGACGACTGTGTCCGATTCCCGGAGGATCCCGTCGGGGAGTGACCAGGCTTCTGCCATGCTGCTGTCCTTTCTCTTTCCGTACATGAGGGGACCTTCATGGTTCGTTCGAGGGAACTCGCCCTGGGTCGCTTCGAGTTGATGGAGATGGTGGGGAGCGGAGCGCAGGGCATGCTCTACGCCGCCCGCGAAGTCCCTTCCGGCCGGAAGGTGGCCGTCAAGCTCCAGAAGCCTCGCGAGTTCGAGTCGGAAGGCTGGTACGCGTCGATCGGCGACGAACTGGACCACGAGGCTTCCGTGGCCGGCCGCCTGTCCGAGATTTCCGGAATTCCCCGGCTCATCGACAGAGGTACCTTTCAGAACCGACGCTGTGTCGTCATGGAGTTCGTGGAGGGCGAACTTCTGCACGACGTCATGCTGTCGACGCGCCCTGTACGGCTTGCCGCAGCCGCATCGGCCATCGCCCAGCTCTGCGAAATTCTGCACAAGGTGCACGAAGCGGGTCTGGTACATCGCGATGTGAAGCCGGAGAACGTCATGGTGGAACCGGACGGACGGGTGCGACTGCTCGATCTCGGCCTCGCTGTCGAAGCGGGTTCCCACATCGAGTTGCCTCGCGGCACCACGGGTTACACCCCGCTGGAACAATTCGGCCCAGGGGCCCTGACCCCCAGGGCGGACGTCTTCGCCCTGGGGTGCATCTTTCTGGAGATGATCGTGATGCGCCTGCCCTATGCGGGCATGGTCGAGCGCCCTCGGCCGGGGTGCCCGGTGCTCCCGGCCGAGGACCTTCGGCTCGTCCCCGAAAGGATCCGCCCCCTCGCTCTGGCCATGGTGGATCAGCGGATCGAACGCCGTCCGGCCGGGACGCGCGAGGTCTTCCACGCCCTCCGCCCGCTCCTTCCCCCCTTCGGGTCGGAGCCGCCGAAGAAGCGGCGCAGGCCGGACCTCACCGAGTACTACCGGACGCACCACGCGACGCTTTGAACCGCCGGGCGTACGGAAGCGGGATCAGCGGAGGGTCTCCAGGGTGGCGCGGAACTCGGACATCCGCTCGTCACCCAGCCTGTCCAGCAGGAGGACGGCACGCTCCAGGGCTTCCACCGCCTCCGTCTTCCGCCCCATGCTCACCAGGATGGCGGCACTGCGGCGCAGCATCACGGCTTCGTTGGAGCAGTAGTCGATGCTCCGGTAGATCGTGATCGCCCGTTCGTAGGCGCGCAGCGCGTGATCTCGCGCGTACCGCTCCCTGTGGATCCTCCCGAGGGTGGCAAGGATGCTCGCCATGACCGTCGAGGAGCCAGTGATCTCGGCGATCGACAGAGCTTCCTCGCACAAGCGGAGAGCTTCGCCGTACTCCGCGCCGTCACAGGAGAGTGTGCCGAGGCCTTCGAGGGCGGCCGCCGCTCCGGGGGCGTCTCCGAGGCTCCGGAAGAGCGCCAGGGCCTTGGCGTACCCTCGATGGCTTCCGTCCGGGTCCTCCCTGCGGTGCAGCACGGTGGCGAGGCCCTGCAGGGAGTGGGCCAGGCTGAGACGCGCGGCCGGGCCGTCGTCCTGTTCGCTGATCCGGACCGCGAGCCGCAGGTTCCGCTCGGCGCCCGCGTAATTCCGCTGGCGGTACTGGCTTCCTCCGAGCATGCGGTGGTACATGGCCCGATGTTCGGCTCCTTCGATGTCCAGCGTCGCCTCCTGCACGAGGCGCAGCAGGCGTTCCGCCGCCGAGGCACGGTTGCGCCTCCACTGGTACGTGACCAGGGCCATCGCGATCAGCCAGCCTTCTCGGGCGGAGCCGTGCCGGACGGCCGCCTCGACCGTCGCCACCGTCGCCTCGTACTCGGCGTCGAGAAGCTCCATCGCGTCGGCCTCTCCCTTGGGGCAGACCGTCTCCCCACCCCGGGCAGGACGGATCGGAAGGTTGCGCTCCTTGTCGAGCACTTGGTCGCAGGCCCAGACGTACTGGAGCTGGTACGTGGTCAGCGCCGTGCGCGTGGTGTGCTCGAGCAGCCCCTCGGCTTCCCCCGCCTCCGAGGGGGCGTGGTGCCGGCCGTACAGTCGCACGAGGTCGTGGAGGCGGTAGCGGCCGGACTCCAGGAGTTCCACGAGATGGGCTTCGACCAGTTCTTCGAGCACTCTGGAGAGTGGTCGGTTCCCCTCGCCATGCCCCCATCGCAGCATCGCCTGCCGACTGATCGTGGGGCCTGGATGAACCGCCATCCGACGCAGCAGGACACGGGCCTCCCGTGACAGATTCCGGAACGAGCAGTCGAAAGCCAGCCGCACGGAGAGGTCTTGACCAGACAGTTCAAGCTCGTTCAACCGGTTTTTGTCTTCCCGTAGTTGCTCCACCAGTTCGCCGATCGCGGAGACCGGGAGGCCTCGGAGCCGTTCCACCATGACGACGAGGGCCATGGGCAGGAATCCGCACAGAACGGCGAGATCGCCGATCGAGGCCTTGGCCGCCAAGCGCTGCCCCGGGGCGACTCCCTCGCTCAGCAGCGACGCCGCCTCTTCTCGGGACAGCAGTCCCACCGGCACGTGGTGCACCTCCGTTCTCGCGCTCAGACCGGGCAGGGCCTGTCGGCTGGTGACGATCACCGCTGACGTGCCGCCTCCCGGCAGAAGGGGCAGAATCTGACTGGCGGTGGCGGCGTTGTCCAGGAAGACGAGCATGGAGCGGCTGGACATCGTGTTGCGCAGGGCCTTGGTCTTGCCATCGGTCCCCAGGGCCCTGGTCCTGACGGAAAGCTCCTTGAGGAAGAGGTCGAGCACGTCCTCCGGATTGGCCGGCTCGACACCGTCTCCCGTATGTCCACGCAGATCCGTGTAGAGGGAGCCGTCGGGATACTCCGCCGCGACCTGCCGGGCCGCCTGGATCCCGGCTGCGGTCTTGCCTGCTCCCGCCATACCGGTCAACTTGACGACCACGACATCACCCTTGACCCTGCCCTCGGCGAGCGTCTTCAGTACCGCATCGACCGTGTCGGACCGGCCTACCAGGGGTCTCCCGGGGCCGGGAAGCTGTCGGACCGGCGGCCGGGGTGCGGGGCGGGATCTTCTGGTCGTGGCGGTCTTCTTCGTCTCCTCGATGGCGCGGGCGAGTCCACGCGTCCTCACACTCGAACGCGCCCGCTCCGCCGCCCGCCTGCGCAGTTCCTTGGCCGACAGGACACCCCTGCCCGCGCGGAGATGCAATGCGAAGACACGCTCTTCCTCGGGCCACCCCACCAGAAGACTTCCCGTCTCCTCAAAAGCCCACTCGCGCTCTTCGGCTTCCAGGGCCGCTTCCAGCCGCAGCACGGAGGCATCGAGCCACTCTGCCCTCAGGTCGGCCCTGCGGAGCGTGAACTCACCGCCGGGCAACCCGGTGAGCGCATCACCGTCGGGCCACTCCTTGAACGCGATGTGAAGTTTTCCCAGGCGTTCGGACGGCTGCATCCCCGCGACGCTCGACTGTCGAACGAATTCCCGAAAACGGAGAAGATCGAAGCATTCCGGGTCCCCCTTAATAGAACACTTGCCCTTCCTTGTTCGCGGCACCCACTCTTCTCCGCCCAGCTCCCTACGCAAGACGCGGAGCGACTGACTGACCGCATTACTCGAGAGAGGTGAATCCGGGCTCAAGGCTCGAGCCACCTCTTCGGCACACATCTCCAGAGAGGGCGACGTCACCAACAGGGAGACCAGCTCCGCCGATCTCGAATTGCCCTCCACTACCCGGTGGCCAGCCACGACGACACTGACTGGACCGAGCACCCGCACATCCAATGATCTTCCTCTCGCACACCTCCGGAGGCGGCCCCGCCACCTCCGCGCACGCCCATGTCCACATAGGAGCCAAGGCTTGCGCCGCAAAACTCTCCCTCCTGTCTCATTTTCTCCTCACATTCGCCTCAGATTTGGTGCCTCACCCCCCGTGCCGCTCTGGCAACATTCCGTCGGCGGCCCGGCAGCACGCCGGACTGCGCACCACCTCGGATCGAACACGAAAAGGGGATTTTCAATGAACAGCGGTCGCCCGAACCGCCCGGGAGCGAGGCTCAAGCGCTCGACCTCCTTCCGCCCGACCCGCCGCGCGGCAGGCCAGCCGCCGCAGTCCACCCCTGAGACCCCGCCGACCGCCAAACCGGAGAAGCCGACAGGCGAGCAGGCCTAACAGCCGACGCCCTCCCTCGCCATGACTCGGGTGCCCGTCCTGCGGCGGGCACCCTACGGGAGGTCTCCTCGATGAAATCGCGGAAATTTGAGACTCCTGGGACTCCTGACCGAAATGTCCCTATGGGCTGCGGCCAGGAGCTCCCTCCCCGTCCTTCGACACGGCCCTTCGATCAGACATCTGCGCGTGGCACCACAGGAGAGAACCATGACCTTGCTGTATCCGAGCGGCGTCTTCACGGCGGTCAAGCAGCACTTCGACGACCCGCGCACCACAGAGCATCTGCGCCTGCCCGTCGAGACAGAGAAGCAGGGCACACTGACGCTCTCCATCGCCGAGGCGCACGCCGCTCTGTACGGGCCTGACAAGAACGAGGCCTTCGGCGAGGCGGTATGGCGAGCCGTGATCCGCGGGGCGCGGGAGGAGACGGGTCCGGACGGCCCCTGGCAACTGGTGCTCGTCTGGCTCGCGCTTCCCCGGCTGACGGGGATGGCCCACCGTGTCTGCGCCCGGCTGCGTGTGAACCGCGCCGACGTGGAAGGAGATCTGGCCCTCGGCCTGATGGATGCCCTACGGACGGCGGAGCGGCATCACCCCCTGCCGATCGACCACCTGATTTCCACCGCCGGCAATCAGGCCTGGCGCTCCGCGCGGGCCGCCCGGTCGTTCCTCCCGTCGGCCGACATCGAACTGCTGGCACGGAGCCGGGTCCGCCCGGGGCACGACCTCCTCGGGAACCTCGACGGCCTCGACACGCCGACCTGGGAGGTCGACCTGCCGTCCGTGTACCGCCGGGACCGGCTCGGTGCCCCCTTGCGGTTCACCGGCTCGGCGGAACAGCTGGAGGGCGAGCGGGTCGGCGCGCTCGCCGACCGCCTGGGGCTGCATGACGTCGTCCGCCGGGCCGTACGGGACAAGCGGCCGCGCCGCATCGGCACCGTCTCCCTGCGCCCCAGGAAGAAGCAGCGGTGAGGGGCGGCCAAGGCTCTCTGGGATTCGCCGAGGCGTTCGCACTCCCGGTGATGGTGGATCTCCGCACCGCCGCCAGGGCACTGGGCATCTGCACGGGCACGGCCTACCGGCTGATCCACAAGGGAACCTTCCCCTGTCAGGTCCTCCGGGTCGGCGGACTCTACCGGGTCCCCACCACTGCCCTGCTCCGCGTGTTGGACATCGAGGAGCAGCCGCTGTATGCGGTCGACCTCGAAGCGGGACTGCGCGGCGAGGAGGATGGCGAAAGCGAGGAAGACGACGGCATGCTCTTCTGATGCGGCGGAGGCCGTTGTTTCCCGGGGCCCGGGAAACAACGGCCTCCGCCGTTTCGCGCGTGTCAGCGCCCGTACCGGATCAGCGCCCGTACCATCCGGCACGTCGTGTCCGACGGTGGGTGGATGCCGAGGGTCGTGGCCGTGGTGCGTATCTTCGTGTTCGTCGCCTTCGACGGGATGTAGACACCGGCGTCGAGGAGGGCGATCGTCAGGCGCATGGCCTTCAGGCGCCGGTTGTGCGAGACGTACCACTCGCGCGGGCGGCCCGCGGGGAGCGGGGCTCGTTGGAGTGGGGTCCAGGGTTCGATGGACGGTGTCCGGATCACGGCGAGAGCCATGGGCTACCTCCTGGCGAACGGCGGGGTGCGGGCCCTCCCCGGGACCCTCACCTTCACCCCTTATTTTAGCGGTCACCACCGACAATCACCCCTGGCCAGACCGGGTTTAGGGACGGATCGGCGGAGGGTCCGCGGGGGTACCGTGGAGCCATGGAGATCTGGATCAACCCCGCCTGTTCCAAGTGCCGCAGCGCCCTCACCCTGCTCGACGCCGAGGGCGCCGACTACACCGTCCGGCGCTATCTGGAGGACGTCCCCACCCCCGACGAGATCCGGGCCGTGCTCGACCGGCTCGGGCTCGAACCCTGGGACATCACCCGCACCCAGGAGGCCGTCGCCGGGGAACTCGGCGTGACGGAGTGGGACCGGGACGCCGCCGGCCGGGACCGGTGGATCGAGGCCCTGTCCGCGCACCCGAAGCTGATCCAGCGGCCGATCATCACCGCCGAGGACGGCACCGCCGTCGTCGGCCGCTCCGAGGAGGCCGTCCGGGACGCCCTGTCCCGTTGACGGCCACCCCGCAGGGCCTTTCCCTGGAGGCCCGTCCCTGGAAGCCCGTCCCTGGAGCCCCGTCCCTAGAAGCCCGTCGTCGCCCGTTTCTCCGCCGTCGTCAGGATTTCCGTCAGCCGCAGGCCGAACCGGGCGTCGCACGGGTCCGGTTCGCCCGTGCGGGCCGACTCGACCAGGGCGTCCACCGCCGCGCCGAACGCGTCCACCGCCCCGTCCCAGCGGGGCATCTCGGCTCTGCCCCCGGTGCCGTACAGCCTGAGCGACGCCTCCGCCGCCTCCGGCGGGGCGCTCAGGGTGAGCGTGGTCGTGCTGCTCGCGCCCGACGCGTGCCGCAGCACCAGATGGTGGCTGTCCGCCGCGCCCCGGACCGCGGTGATCTCCGTGACGTCGCCGAGGACCGGCAGGAGAACCGAGAGGACGTGCGGGCCCACGTCCCACAGGCCGCCCTTCTCCCGGCGCCACGGCGAGGCCGCGAACGCGCTGCTCGACCCCGGGCCGTAGAGCGAGCCCAGCCAGTGCGCCTCGGCCAGGAACCAGCCGTCCTCCGCCGTCCGTTCCGCGATCCACCGGGCCGTCGGCTCCGCGAACCGCAGCGTGCAGAAGACCACCGAGGCGACCCCGGCGGACTCGACCGCCCCGGCCACCGCGCGGGCCCCGGCCACCGTGGTCGCGACCGGCTTGTCCAGCAGCACATGGCAGCCCGCCTCCGCCGCCCGCACGGCCAGCGGAGCCTGCACGTCCGGCGGGAGCGCGAGCGCCACGGCGTCGCTGGCCGCGAACAGGGCGTCCACATCGTCGTACGCGCGCGTGCCCGACACGGCGGCGAGTCCGGCCGCCGCCTCGGGGCGTCTGCCCCACACCCCGCTGAACTCGATTCCCGGATGCCCGGCCAGCGCGGGCGCGTGTGTGTTCCCGGCCCACGGGCCGGTGCCGAGGAGACCGATGCGGGGCTTCCCGTCCAGGTGCTTCACCATGCCCCCAGTCTGCCGCGCGCCACCGACAATCGGGCCCCTCCGGGCCGGTCTCCCCCTCCCGCGCCCCGCCCCGCGCCGCGCGTGACGAGGGACACACCGGGCGAGAGCCGAGTAACACGGGGTTCACATTCGAGACACGGACGGGAAATCCCGGGTTGCGAAAGTACGTCCTGACGCCGAACGACGCAGCGTCGCCCGACAGCACCGCGCACCGCTTGACCGCGTGACCGCAGCACCGCACACCGCAGCTTCTCGCAGCGCCGCGAGCCGCAGCGCCTCGCCGCAGCAGAAGCACCCGCAAAGGACTGAGACCCGTGACCTTCAAGGCCGAGTACATCTGGATCGACGGCACCGCGCCCACCGCGAAGCTCCGTTCCAAGACGAAGATCATCGTGGGTGACGTCCTTCCCCTGGACGAGCTGCCGCTCTGGGGCTTCGACGGTTCCAGCACCAACCAGGCCAAGGGTCACGCCTCGGACCGCGTCCTGCGGCCCGTCTACACCTGCCCGGACCCCCTCCGCGGCGGTGACGACATCCTGGTCCTGTGCGAGGTCCTGAACACGGACATGACCCCGCACGAGTCCAACACCCGCGCCCCGCTCGCCGAGGTCGCCGCCCGGTACGCCGACCAGGAGCCGATCTTCGGCATCGAGCAGGAGTACACCTTCTTCGAGGGCTCCCGTCCGCTCGGCTTCCCGGCCAACGGCTTCCCCGCCCCGCAGGGCGGCTACTACTGCGGTGTCGGCGCGGACGAGATCCACGGCCGCCCGATCGTCGAGGCGCACCTGGACAACTGCCTCAAGGCGGGTCTGGGCATCTCCGGCATCAACGCCGAGGTCATGCCCGGCCAGTGGGAGTTCCAGGTCGGCCCGCTCGCCCCGCTGGTGGTCTCGGACCAGCTGTGGATCGCCCGCTGGCTGCTCTACCGCACGTCCGAGGACTACGACGTCACCGCGACGCTCGACCCGAAGCCGGTGAAGGGCGACTGGAACGGCGCGGGCGCCCACACCAACTTCTCCACCAGGGCGATGCGCGAGGGCTACGACGCGATCATCACCGCCTGCGAGTCCCTCGGCGAGGGCTCGAAGCCGCTGGACCACGTCAAGAACTACGGCGCGGGCATCGACGACCGTCTGACGGGTCTGCACGAGACGGCCCCCTGGGACACGTACCGCTACGGCGTCTCGGACCGCGGTGCCTCGGTCCGCATCCCGTGGCAGGTCGAGCAGGAGAAGAAGGGCTACATCGAGGACCGGCGTCCGAACGCGAACGTCGACCCGTACGTGGTGACCCGCCTCCTGGTGGACACCTGCTGCGAGGCCCTGGAGAAGGCCGGCCAGGTCTGATCCGGTCCGCTCCGGGCTGACCCGGGCTGATCGGCTCTCGCCGAGAGGCCCCGCTCCACCCCGTTCCACCGCGCTTTCCGACGAGGGGCGCCCACCGTTCCCGGTGGGCGCCTCTCCCGGCATATGGGAAGCCTTGCACGGGCTTTGACCTTCCCGGGGCTCGTCCGAGGCATTCCCTTCTGGTTCAATAGGGATATGGCCATCACACGGAACGACACCACCCCGGGTCGCCACGACCTGGAGCCGTTCTGGCCTTCCCGTCAGCACCACGACTTCGACCGGGTGTGTTGCCGCGCGAGGAACGCGTCGGCCCTCTAACGCCCCGATCGGTACGGTCCGATCCCGGCCTTCGGCCGACGCGCACGACGTACGACTCCTGTCCGTCCGTTTCTTCGCGCGAAAGAGCTGACCCGTCATGGCGCATCCCCAGGTCCACACCCCTGCCTCCCCTCTCGCCGCCGTCCGTTCCGGCCGGCACCGGCTGCGTGCGGTCGATCCCAACGAGGTCGTCGACCTCGCCCAGGTCGCCGACTTCCTGCCGCCGGGCGCGACCCTGCTGCCCGCCCCTCCCGGCACCCTGCCGACGCTGCCGGGCCGCCCGCCGATGGTCGGCTACCTCGTCCTCGTACCGGCCGAACAGCAGCCCCGGACGCCCGCCGTCCCGGCGCCCGCGCCCGTCTCCGCGCCCGAGGAGCCGGGGCCCGTGGCCATCGACGGGGTCCAGCGGATCGCCGTCGTCGACGGACGGGCCCTCGATCTGACGTACTTGGAGTTCGAACTGCTCGCCCACCTCGTCGCGCACCCCCACCGGGTGCACACCCGCGACCAGTTGGTCACCACGGTGTGGGGTTACGGGCACGTCGGCGACGGGCGTACGGTCGACGTCCACGTGGCCCGGCTGCGCCGCAAGCTGGGCGCCGAGCACCGCCACACGATCCAGACCGTCCGGCGGGTCGGCTACAAGTACACCCCCTGATCCCGTACGGCCTGCCCAGGTCCGCGCCGGGCCCGGGAAGGCACATCACGCACAGGCCGCATGTACGGAGGGGAGATTCCGGCCTCTCCCCCGGCGTCGTCACGACACGGCAGGTCCGCGACCGCCCACGGGCCCGTCGCGGACCTGCCCCGTCGTGGACGGTCCACTACCTTCGGTATCAGCGCGCGTGCCCGCACGTGCCCCGTGTACCAGCCGGAGGAGCCGCCGCCATGTCCGCCATCCCCGCCACCTCCGTCGCCAACCTGCGTGACCTCGGCGGTCTCCCGCTGGCCTCGGGGCGGGCCGTCCGGCACGGGCTCGTGCTGCGGTCCGGGCAGCTCGACCGGCTCGATCCGGTCGAACCCGCGGTGGCCGGGCTCGGCGTCCGTACCGTCGTCGACTTCCGTACGGAGAGCGAGCGCACCGCACGCCCCGACCGGCTGCCCGCGGGGGCGCGGGCGCTCGTCGCGGACGTGCTGGCCGACCGGCTGTCCGTCAGCGGGCTGCCGCCCGCCGCGCGGCTGCGGACGCTGCTCTCCGATCCCGCGCTGGCCGAGGAGGAGCTGGGCGGCGGCCGGGTCCGGGCCGCGTTCGCCCGCACCTACCGGACCTTCGTCTCCGGCGCCGCCGCACGGGTCGCCTACCGCTCGTTCCTCACGGAGCTGGGCTCCCCCGATGCCGGTCCCGTGCTCTTCCACTGTTCGGCGGGGAAGGACAGGACCGGCTGGGCGACGGTGGTCGTCCTCTCGCTGCTCGGCGCGGACGAGGAGACCACCCGAACGGAGTACCTCGCCGTCAACACGGCGGTACGGCAGGCGTACGCGCCGATGATCGAGGGGTTCACCGCGCAGGGCGGCGACCCTCAGCTGGCCCTCGATCTCATCGGCGTCCTCCCCGAGTACCTGGAGGCGGCGCTCGACGAAGTCGCCGTCCGGCACGGGTCGATGGAGGCGTACGTACGGGAGGGGCTCGGGGTTCCGGAGACGGTGACGGAGCTGATCCGGGAGCGGCTGACCGTCACGGGAGCCTGACCCCACCCGTCCGGGAGCCCGACCCGCCCGTCCGGGAGCCTGACCCCACCCGCCCAGGTGCGTCACTCGTCGTACGCCCCGCCCCTCGCCTCCCCGCGCCCCTCCCCGTACCCCTGCCCGCTCCCGCCCCCTCCCCGTACGCCCAAAAAGACCACGCAAGGCCCTGTCCTCGCGTCCTACCCCTCAGTACATTGACGTCATGTCTAATACGCAGCCCGTACCGGTGGCGTCGAAGCAGTCGAAGCAGTCGGAGCACGTCGAGTTGAAGGCGCGGAAGGTCTCCTTCGACTGGGAGGCCACCCCGCTTCACTGGGTGCCCGGCGATCCCTTCACCACGCACACCATCAACGTGCTGCATCTGCTGCTTCCGGCGGGTGAACGCTGGTTCGTGCACGTCTACAAGCAGGCGCTGCCGTTCGTCACCGACGAGCGGCTGCGCGAGGACGTCATCGGGTTCATCGGGCAGGAGGCGGTCCACTCCCAGGCCCATGACGACGTCCTGCCCCATCTGCGCGCCCAAGGGCTCGATCCCACCCCGTACACCGCGCAGGTCGACTGGTTCTTCGAGAAGCTCCTCGGCGACCGGACCCTGCCGCCCGGCCGGTCGCGCCGCTGGTGGCTGCTCGAACGGGTCGCGCTGATCGCCGCCATCGAGCACTACACCGCCTTCCTCGGCGACTGGGTCCTCAACGCCGAAGCCCTCGACCGGGCGGGCGCCGACCCCACCATGCTCGATCTGCTGCGCTGGCACGGCGCCGAGGAGGTCGAACACCGCTCGGTGGCCTTCGAGTTGTTCCAGCACCTCGACGGCGGCTACCGGCGCCGCGCCCGCACCTGGGCGCTCGCCTTCTCCGCGCTCGTCTTCCTCTGGCAGCGCGGCATCCGCTTCTTCATGGAGAACGACCCCACCCTCCTCGACGGCAGGGCTTCCCTCGGGCAGTTCGTCCGCAAGGGGCGCCAGGGGGTGCTGCCCTCCACCCCGGCCATGCTGCGCTCGATACCCCGCTACCTCAGCCGCTCCTACCACCCCTCCCAGGAGGGCGACACCGCGCAGGCCATGGCCTATCTGGCGGCCTCCCCCGGCGCCAACGGAGGCCGCTGATGCCCCGGTTCACCACCGTCGCCCTCGTCGCGGGCGCTGCGCTGCTCGTCCGCCGGGCCGTCCGGGGCCGGATGTCCACCGCCCCGCTCTGGCCGCTGCCCGCGCTCGACGAGCCGGTCTCCGGTTACGGCCGGGGCCGCACCGTCCCCCGCAAGGTCCGGGTCGCCCGGCGCGCCGAGCCCGCCGAGGGCGTCGTGGAACTGCGCCTGGAAGGCGCCGGGTTGCCCGCCTGGCGGCCGGGCGCCCACATCGACCTGGTCCTGCCCTCCGGGCTCGTCCGGCAGTACTCGCTCTGCGGCGACCCGGCCGACCCCACCGCGTACACCGTCGCGACCCGGCTCATCGGACCCGGGCAGGGCGGGCGCGGCGGCTCGCGGGAGGTCCACGAAGGGCTCCCGGTGGGCGCCGAGATCGAGATCCGGGGCCCGCGCAACCGCTTCCCGCTCGTCGACGCCCCCGGATACGTCTTCGTCGCGGGCGGCATCGGCATCACCCCGGTCCTGCCGATGGTCCGTGCCGCCGAGGCGGCGGGGGCCGACTGGCGGCTCGTCTACTGCGGTCGGGACCGGGCCTCCATGCCGTATCTCGGGGAAGTCGAGGAGCTGGGCGCCGAGCGGGTGACGATCGTCGCCGAGGACGAGTCGGGCCGCCCCGACCTCGGGTTCCTCGCCGAGGTGCCCGAAGGGACTCCGGTGTACTGCTGTGGGCCCGACGGGCTCATGGACGCCGTGACGGCGGCGATGCCCGAGGGCCGGGCACCACGCCTCGAACGTTTCTCCGCGACCGAGCCCGCCGGGGGCACGCCCTTCGAGGTCGAACTGCGGCGCTCCGGGCGCACGGTGCGGGTCGCGGCCGACCAGTCGCTCCTCTCGGCGGTCCGCGCGGAGCTGCCGGGCCTCATGTACTCCTGCCGGCAGGGCTTCTGCGGTACGTGCAGTCAGCGGGTCCTGGAGGGCGAGGTCGACCACCGGGACGAGCTGCTCACCGACGCGGAACGGGCCGACACGATGCTGATCTGCGTCTCGCGCTGCGCGGGGAAGCGGCTGGTGCTCGATCTGTAGGGCGTGCCGCGCGGGGCGGGGCACGCGCTACCGGATCCGTACCGTGCCGTCAGGGCAGACCAGCCAGGGGCGCCCGCTGCCGGATCCGTGCCGTCAGGGCAGGACCAGCCAGTCGAGCGCCAGGGCGCCGAGGAGGCCGACCACGAGGAGCCAGGTCCCCAGGCGCGTACGGCCGTTGCGGGACAGCTCGATGACGACGCCGCAGAGGATCATGGCGAGTCCGTACACGCCGACGACCAGCACGGAGGTCCGGCTCGCGAGGCGGATGACCAGGACCACGGCCATCGCGACGAGGAGGAAGGAGGCGGCGGCGACGCGCAGCCGTCGCGCCTGCTTGGGGGTGAGCCCCGCCGCGACGGGCCCCTCCTCCACGTCTTCCTCTTCCGTCTCTTCGTCCTCCTCCGTCCCCTGCGGCCCTTCCGGCTCCTCGGGGGTCTTCGGGGCGGGCTCGTCGGCTTCGGGGGCGCGGGCGGCCTTCGGGTCCTCGGCGGCCTGGGTGTCCTGGTCGGAAGCGCTCATGGGGCAGGAGCGTAACGGACCCCGTTAGGCTGTTCGTATGACGACCGGGGTGCGCCGCAGGATGGGCGTCGAGGAGCGCAAGCAGCAGCTGATCAGGGTGGCCCTCGAACTCTTCAGCCATCGTTCTCCCGACGAGGTCTCGATCGACGAGATCGCCGCCGCCGCGGGCATCTCGCGCCCGCTCGTCTACCACTACTTCCCCGGCAAGCAGAGCCTCTACGAGGCGGCGCTGCGGCGGGCGGCGGACGAGTTGGCGGCCCGGTTCGTGGAGCCGCCGCAGGGGCCCCTCGGGGCGCGGCTGCTGCGGGTGATGGGCCGGTTCTTCGACTTCGTGGACGAGCACGGGCCGGGTTTCGCGGCGCTGATGCGAGGCGGTCCCGCCGTGGGGTCCTCCACGACCAACGCGATGATCGACGAGGTGCGGCAGGCGGCGTACGTCCAGATCCTGGCGCATCTGGGGGTCGACAAGCCCTCGGCCCGGCTCGAACTGGTCGTCCGTTCCTGGGTGTCGCTCGCCGAGTCGACGGCGCTGATCTGGCTGGACGGGCGCCGGGTCCCGCGGGCGGAACTCGAATTGCAGTTGGTGCACGACTTCGCGGCGCTCGCGGCGGTCAGTGCCGCGTACGACCCGGAGATGGCGGAGATCCTGGTGGGGCTGCTCGCGGAGGAGCCGGCCGACGGGCCGTTCGGGGATCTGGTGGCCCGGCTGGTCGCGCTGGTGCCGTCGGTGGCGGGGCGGCCCGCGCCGTAGGGCCTTCCGGGGGACGGCAGGGGGGGCGCCCCGGCACCTGAGTCCGTCAGGTGCCGGGGCGCCCCCCCTTATGTCAGCGGGTGGCCTTGAAGACGGCCACCGTCCGTGCCGGGACCGTGAAGGCGCCCTGCCTCGCCGTGTAGGCGGCGGTCTTCACGACGGGGTCCGCGCCCCGCGCCTGGACGGGGTGGAGCGCGTAGCCCCGGTCCGCGAGGGCGGGGACGCGCTGGGTGGTGGCGCCGGGGGTCGCGTTGAGGACGACGACCAGGTCGCCGAGGCGCATCGTGAGGACGCCGGGGGTCTCGTCGGGCCCGGAGAGCGGGAACGACAGGGTGTCCTGGACCTGCTGGGCGGTGGCGAGGGAGAACGCCGGTTCGGTGGTGCGGATGCGCTGGAGGTCACGGAAGGCGGCGGAGGCGCCGTCGATCTCGGCGCAGCCGACGGTGAGCGAGGGGTTGGTCAGCAGGGGCTTCGCGTAGGGCCACTTGTCCTTGTTGTCGGCGGCGGGCGGCAGGCCGCGGCCGAAGCCGTTGCCGTCCCGGCAGTCCCAGTGGATCGCGTTGAACCAGTCGCCGCTGTCGTACGAGTTGCGGTCGAGGGACTTGGAGCGGAGCAGGTCGGAGCCCGCCTGGGAGAGCGCGGGGCCCTGGGAGAGGGTGGCGGTGGCCAGGGCGAGGAGCTGCATGCGGGCCCGGTCCGCCGGGGAGGTGTCCGCCGGGAGCTTGAAGGCGAGGGCGTCGAAGAGGGTCTCGTTGTCGTGGGCGTCGGCGTAGGCGAGGGCGTCGCCGGGGGCGGCGGCGTATCCGGCGGGGGCGCCGTTGTAGTCGACCTCGGAGCCCTTGACCGTACGCCCGGAGGTGTCGGTGAAGGTGTAGGCGGCGAGGCCGCCGGTGAGGCCGACCTTGATCAGGTCCTGGGCGTGCAGGAGGCGGGCCTTCTGCTGGGCCGGGGTGCCGTTGGCGGGCGAGGAGTTGGGGTCGGTGAAGAGGCCGGAGGCGAAGCCCTGGACGCCGGGGTCCTCGTCGAAGGGGCCGCCGCCGCGTACGGCGTCGCGGGCCCGGTCGGAGAAGGTGGCGATCCCGGTTCCGGCCATGTTCTTCTGGGTGGCCTGGACGAAACGGGCGTCGTCGGCGATCTCGCCGAAGTTCCAGCCCTCGCCGTAGAGGACGATCGCCTTGCCGTCGACGCCGTCCTTCGCGACGGTCAGGGCGTCGAGGGCCTTGCGGACGGCGAGGATGTTGGCCTTCGGGTGGTGGCCCATGAGGTCGAAGCGGAAGCCGTCGACCTTGTACTCCCTGGCCCAGGTGACGACGGAGTCGACGACGAGCTTGCCCATCATCGCGTTCTCGGGCGCCGTGTTCGCGCAGCAGGTGGAGGTGGCGACGGAGCCGTCCGCCTGGAGGCGCTGGTAGTAGCCGGGCACGATGCGGTCGAGGACGGACTTGTCGGACTGCCCGGCGGCGACGGTGTGGTTGTAGACGACGTCCATCACCGTGCGCAGTCCGTCGCCGTTGAGCGCCTGGACCATGCGCCGGAACTCGACGGTGCGCCGGGTGCCTTCGGGGTCGGTGGCGTAGGAGCCCTCGGGGACGGTGTAGTGCAGGGGGTCGTAGCCCCAGTTGTAGGCGTCGCGGGCGGCGGTGGCGGTGACGCAGTCCTGCTGTTCCCCGGAGTCGGGGGCGTACGCCTTCAGGTCGCAGGCGGGGGTGGTCTGCGCGCTCCGGCGTTCGGGGATGGTGCCGAGGTCGAAGGCGGGCAGCAGGTGGACGTGGGAGGTGCCGGAGGCGGCGAGGGCGCGCAGGTGCCGGGAGCCCGCGCTGCCGGGGTCGGTGAAGGCGAGGTAGGTGCCGCGCAGTTCGGGGCGGGTGGTGGTGTCCGCGATCGAGAAGTCGCGGATGTGGAGTTCCTGGATCCGCGCGTCCCGCAGGGGCACGGGGGCGGGCTTGCGCAGGCTCCGCCAGCCCTGGGGGGCCAGCGCGGGATCGGTCAGGTCGACGGCGAGGCTGCGGGCGGAGTCGGTGGTGAGGGCGGTGGAGTAGGGGTCGGTGACCCGGTTCTCGACGACCTTCCGGACGCTCGGGGCCCAGACGTTCACGACGTACCGGTACGGCTTGCCCGCCCAGGACTTCGGGCCGTTGGCGGTCCAGACGCCGGAGGTGTCGTCGCGGCGCATGGGCACGGCCCTGCCGTCGAGTTCGAGGGCGACGGAGCGGGCGGTGGGGGCCCAGACGGAGAGGGTGACGCCGGTCCGGGAGAAGACGGGGCCGAGGGCCGCGCGGGTGGCCCGGTCGGCGTAGAGGTCGTCGAGGACGCCCGCGGTCTGGACGCCGGTGGCGGCGAGCAGGGCGCCGTTGGCGGCGCGCTGGGTGGCGAGGAGCTGGCCGCGCAGCGAGTCGCGGACGCGGTCGGCGTCGCGCGGGTCGACGGTGAAGGCCGGATGGTCCTTCAGGTGCGGGTACTTCGCCTTCTGGGCGTCGCTCAGGGTGGCGGGGGTGAGGCGGAGCCACCGGCCCTCGTCGTTCAGGGCGCCGTCGACCACGCTGATCCCGCCGTCGGGCGCGTACACGAGCTGCTGGCTGGTGGCGTCGGTGGCCTTGACCTTCCAGACGACGGTGGTCCGGTCGATCCACTGGGCCTCGGCCTTGTCGAGGTCGAGGTCGGGGGCGCTGCCGCCGACGGGCAGGAGCCGTTCCGCCTCTCCGGCGAGGAGCCAGACCTCGTGGCCGCCGGTGAGGTCGAGCGACTGGTCGGTGGGCAGGTCCTTCTGGTCGCCCTTGTGGAGGATGTACGAGAGGGTGGCCGCGCCCTCGGCGAGGGGGACCTCGAAGACGGCTCCGTAGGTGTCGAAGCGGACGGGCTTGAGGGGCTTGGACCAGTCGGTGGGTTCGGCGGCGCCGGTCCAGGTGTGCAGTCCCCAGCCGTCGTAGGCGCCGTCGGCCCGCTGGTAGTGGAGGACGGCCTTGGTGCGGTCGGGGGTGGTGGGGGCGGGGTCGGTGCCGGACTGGCCGTCGTCGCCCCGGGTGATCCAGACCTCGCCGGTGCGGCCGAGGTCGATCGTGCGCGCGGGTCCTTCGGCGGCGCCGTCCTTCTCGACGGTGTACGGGAGGGTGGTGGCGCCTTCGGGGACCTTGACCCAGGCGAAGGCGCCGAAGGCGTCACGGCCGGTGAACGCGGTCTCCTGGCCGGCCGCGCGCAGGCGCCAGCCGTCGTAGGCGCCGTCCTCGCGCCGGTAGTGGACGACGGCGTGGGTGCGCTGGACGGCGACCGGCTTCTCGGGGGCGGGGGGTGCTCCGGCGGTGGAGGCGGCGGTGGCGCTCGCGGTGCGGCCCGAGGTGTCGACGGCGACGGCCTTGTAGCGCAGGGCGGTTCCGGCGGGGTCGGTCAGGTGCTGGGTGACCTTGTACGGGGCGTGGTCGGCGGTGCCGAGGGTCTGCCAGGGGCCGTCGCCGCGCTGGGCGGCGAAGACGACGCGGGTGAGTCCTTCGCCGGTGACGTCGGCGGCGAGTTCGACGGTGCCGGTGGCTCCGGCGGCGGGCGCCCGGAGGGTGAGGGAGGGCGCGGCGGCGGGGGCGGGAAGGGGCCGGTCGGCGCGCAGGACGAGGGTGGCGAGGGCGGGGACGGTGAGGGTGACCCGGCCGTGGGCGGCGGTGAGGGTGGCGGCTTGGCCGTTGCCCTGGCCTCCTTGGTCCCCCTGGCCTCCTTGGTCTGCCTTGCCTCCCTTGCCTCCCTGACCGTTCTGGTCACCTTGACCGTTCTGGCCGCCCTGGTTGCTCTGGCTGCTCTGGCTGCCCTGGTCGCCGTACAGGAGGCGCAGGCGCGCGGAGTCGACGGGGACGGTGACGGTCTTCGGTTCGGTGGCGCTGTTGGTGGCGACCAGGTACTCGGTCCTGGCCTTGGTGTCCGTACGGGTGAAGGCGTAGACGGAGCCCTCGGCGTACCGTTCGCGCTGGACGCCGTCGCGGAGGGCCGGGTGGTCGCGGGTGAGCTTCGACAGGGCGGCGATGGTCCGGTAGACGGGGTGGGTGGGGTCGTACGCGTCGGTGGCGTGGGTGCGGTCGGTGCCTATCCGCTCGTCGTCGAGGTAGTCGGCCGCCTGTGCGGCGAAGAGGGGCTGGCGGGCGTCCTTGTCGCCGCCCGCGCCGGTGAAGCCCTGTTCGTCGCCCGAGTAGATCACCGGGTTGCCACGGGAGAGGAACATCAGCTCGTTGGCGAGGCGGTCGCGGCGCAGGAGTTCGGCGTCGGGGGCGTCCGGGTTGTCCTGGCGGAGGAAGGTGCCGATGCGGCCCATGTCGTGGTTGCCGAGAAAGGTGACCTGCTCGTAGGCGTTGGCCCGGTCGGTGGTGTAGCGGTAGTCCTCGGCGAAGACCCGGGCGAGACGGTCGGCTCCGGCGCCCTGGGAGGCGAAGGCGCGGGCGGCATCCTGGAAGGGGAAGTCGAGGGTGGCGTCGAGCCGGCCCCGGGTGACGTAGGGGGCGGTGACGGAGGGGTCGGCGGAGTAGACCTCGCCGAAGAGGAAGAAGTCCTCGCGGCCCTGTTTCCGGGCGTAGGCGTCGAGGGCGGTGGCCCACTGGGTCCAGAAGCCGAGGTCGACGTGTTTGACGGTGTCGACGCGGAAGCCGTCGACGCGGAAGTCCCTGACCCAGGTCTCGTAGATCCGCTTCATGCCCTCGACGACCTCGGGGCGTTCGGTCCACAGGTCGTCGAGACCGACGAAGTCGCCGTACTCGGCGGACTCCCCGGCCCAGGTGGAGTCGCCCCGGTTGTGGTACATCGTGGGGTCGTTGAGCCAGGCGGGGACCTTGACGTCGCTCGGGTCGGGCCGCTGGACGGGGGTGTACGGGAAGGAGTCCGCGTCGACGGGGCGCGTTCCGGCGCGGTCGTCGAAGGGGCGGCCGTCGCGGTCGAGGTACGGGTAGGCGCCCTTGGAGCGGTAGCCGTACTTCTTCTCGGCGTAGTCGACGGTGTCGGCGGTGTGGTTGGTGATGACGTCGAAGAAGACCTTCATGCCCTTGGCGTGCGCGGCGGCGATCAGTTTCCGCAGGTCGTCGTTGGTGCCGAAGTGCGGGTCGACCTGGGTGAAGTCGGTGATCCAGTAGCCGTGGTAGCCGGCGGAGGCATCCTTGCCCTCGCCCTGCACGGGCCGGTTGCGGAAGATCGGCGCCATCCAGATGGCGGTGGTGCCGAGGCCCTTGATGTAGTCGAGCCGCTCGGTGAGGCCCTTGAGGTCGCCGCCCTGGTAGAAGCCCTTGTCGGTGGGGTCGAAGCCGGTCCTGGTGCGGCTGCCGGTGAGCCCGCCCCGGTCGTTGGCGGGGTCGCCGTTGGCGAAGCGGTCGGGCAGCAGGAAGTAGAACTGCTCGCGGGTGAGGTCGTGGCGGGCGGGCGCGGCGGCCATGACCCGGTCGGACGGCGGGGCCGGGGGCCGGGGCGCGGCCGAGGCGGGGACGGCGGGCACGAGGGCCGCGCACAGGGCGGCGGCGAGCGCGAGCGCCGTTCTCTTGCGTGTCACGGGGGTGCTCCCTGGGGGTACGGGCAGGGGGGCCGCCCCGGTCGGGGCGGCCCTGCGGAGGAGGCGGGTCTGCCTCGGAGGGGGCGGGTCAGCCTCGGAAGGAGTCGTCCAGGACGGTCTGGCCGGAGGCGGGGACGGTCGCGGTGCGGTTGGCGCCGGATTCCCAGGTGACGTTTCCGGCGGCGTCCTTGCGGAGGTACTTGTACTCGAAGGCGGTTCCGGCGGGCAGGCCGACGGTCAGCTTCCAGACGGGGTAGGCGGCCGGGTCGAGCTTGAGGGCGGCGGCGGGGGCCCAGTTTCCGAGTTCGGGGCGGTTGCCGGTGACGTAGACGTCCTGGCCGGGGACGGTGGTGGCGGTGGCGTGGAAGGCGGCGCCGGAGGTGACGGGCTGGGTGCCGCAGGTCCTGGCCCCGCCGTGCAGGGCGAGGGCGGTCTGCGCGGGGAGGGTGGCGGTGAAGCGGCCGGAGGCGTCGACGGTGACCGGGGTGTTCGACTGGACGTCGCAGTAGGTACCGGCGGGCAGGGCGGTCTGGAAGGTGCGGGTGAGCGCCGAGGACTCGTGGTTGAGGGCCAGATAGGCCTTGGAGCCACGGCCGAACGCGAGGGCGTTGTTGCCGTTGTCCCACCAGTCGGTGACGGCCTGGCCGCGCGCGGTGTTGCGGAAGGCGACCATGGAGGAGATCTCGCGCCAGGCGTGCTGGCACTTCCAGCCGTCGCTGTAACAGGCGTTCACCTGGCCGCCGTTGGGCGGGCCCGCATCCTTGTCGGTCCACTCGTAGCCGGAGTGGACGTCCGGGGAGCCGTAGGGCCAGGCGAGCATGAAGACGGAGGCGAGGGTGTAGTCGGCGCCGTCCTTGTAGGAGAGGGTGTCGCCGCCGCGCTCGGTGTCGTGGTTGTCGACGAAGACGCCGGACTGGCCGGAGGGCATGTAGCCCCAGGCTTCGCCGAAGTTCTTGAGGTAGGAGAGCTTCTCGTTCCGGAAGACGCGCTTGAGGTCGCGGGCGTAGCGGAACTCCTGGACGTCGCCGGTGCCGAGGTACTCGCTCGGGGAGACCGCCTCGCCCGCGCCGTAGATGGCCTCCTGCTTCCAGTAGGCGCCGGGCCTGGTCAGCCGTGCCTTGATGTTCGCGAGGTCGGCCGCGGGCATGTGCTTGGCGGCGTCGATGCGCAGTCCGTCGACGCCGAGGGAGAGGAGGTCGTTCAGATAGCCCGCGATCGTCCGGCGAACGTACTCCTCGCCCGTGTCGAGGTCGGGGAGCTGGACGAGTTCGCAGTTCTGGACGTTGGCGCGGTCCTGGTAGTTGCCGATGGTCGCGCGGCAGTCGTCCATGTCGGCGCCGGAGTAGAGCCCGGGGTAGTCGTACTTGGAGAACGGGCTGCCGCCGGTGCCGGTGCCGGAGCCGTTGGCCATGTGGTTGATCACGGAGTCGGCGACGACCTTGACGCCTGCCGCGTGACAGGTGTCGATCATGTTCTTGAAGGCGGTGCGGTCGCCGAGCCGTCCGGCGATCTTGTAGCTCACCGGCTGGTACGAGGTCCACCACTGGCCGCCCTGGAGGTGCTCCTGCGGCGGGGAGACCTGGACGTATCCGTAACCGGCGGGGCCGAGGCGGTCGGTGCACTCGCGGGCCACCGAGGCGAACTTCCACTCGAACATCACGGCGGTGACGTCCTTCTCGCCGGGCGGGACGGCCTGGGCCGGGGTGCTCGCGGTGGCGGAGAGGGCGGCGGCTCCCGCCACGAGGGCGAGTGTGGCGGCCACGGTTCTTCTGGCCATGCTTCCTCCTGTACGACATCCGTGCGGGACGACATCCGTGTCGCAAGAAGTTGCCGAAAGAGTCAGCAACTGTTTTCCGCCGTGACCGTACGAGTGCCCTGACGCCCGGTCAACCCTCCGGACACCGCGACGCAAGTTGTTACGAAAGGACTTGCGGGACCCTCGGGGAAGCGCCGGGCACGGGCGGCTGGGCCGTGGAACCGCGCACCACCAGCTCCGGCTGGAAGACGAACTCGGTGCGCTGCACCGGGTTGCCCTCGATCTCCTCCAGGAGCGCGCCGACCGCCGCCGTCGCCATGGCCTGGACGGGCTGGCGCACGGTGGAGAGCGGCGGGCTGGTGAAGGCGATCAGCGGCGAGTCGTCGAAGCCGACGACGGAGACGTCCCCCGGCACGTCGAGCCCCCGGGCGCGGACGGCCCGGATCGCCCCGAGCGCCATCAGGTCGGAGCCGCAGACGAGGCCCGTACAGCCCTGGTCGAGCAGGATCTCCGCGGCGGCGTGCCCGCCCTCGACGCCGAAGAGGGTGGGCCGGATGAACCGCTCGGCGTCCGCGCGTCCGACGCCGAGCAGCTCGTACAGCTCGGCGGTGAAGCCCTCGGCCTTGCGGCGGGAGGGCACGTACCGCAGGGGGCCGACGGCGAGCCCGACGCGCTCGTGCCCCAGCTCGACGAGGTGCCGTACGGCCATCCTGGCCGCCGCCCGGTCGTCGGGGGAGACGAAGGTGGCGTCGATCTGCTCGTGGTAGCCGTTGATCAGGACGTACGGCACGCCCCGGTCGGCGAGGCGGGCGTAGCGCGCCGGATCGGCGGAGGCGTCCGCGTGCAGCCCGGAGAGGAAGACGATGCCCGCCACCCCGCGCTCCACGAGCTGGTCGACCAGCTCGTCCTCGGTGGCGCCGCCGGGCATCTGGGTGCAGAGCACCGGGGTGTAGCCGTGTCCGGCGAGGACCTGCTCGACGACCTGCGCGAAGGCCGGGAAGATCGGGTTGGTCAGCTCGGGCACCACCAGGCCGACCAGTCCGGCGCTGCGCCGTTTCAGGCGTACGGGACGCTCGTAGCCGAGCACGTCGAGCGCGGCGAGCACCTTGTGGCGGGTCGGGGCCGCCACCCCCGCCTTGCCGTTGAGGACCCGGCTGACGGTGGCCTCGCTGACCCCCGACTGGGCCGCTATGTCCGCGAGCCGAGGGGCGCCGGTCCCGGCGCCCCTCGGCGGGGGGAAGGTCACACCGCCCACCATGCGGTGGTGTCGGCGGGCAGTTCCACGAGGCCCGCGTCCAGGCCGCCGGGCACGGTGGCAGGCTCGCCGCCGGGCACGGTGACGGGTTCGTTGGCGAGGAGGAGCCGGCCGGGCAGCGGGATCGGGACGGCCCGGCCGGTGGTGTTGGCGGTGCAGACGAAGCCGTCGCGCCGGAAGACCAGCAGCCCCTCCGGGGCGTCCTGCCAGACGACGGACTCGCCCGCGCCGAGCCCCGGCTGCGCCCGCCGCACGGCGAGCGCCTCGCGGTACAGCTCCAGGGTGGAGCCGGGGGCGCCGGTCTGCGCCTCGACGCTGAGCGCGCCCCAGCCGGCCGGCTGCGGCAGCCAGGAGCCGCCGCTCCCGAAGCCGTACGAGGAGCCCTCGACGGTCCACGGGATCGGCACCCGGCAGCCGTCGCGGAAGCCGTCCTGGCCGCTGGCCCGCCGGAAGGACGGGTCCTGGCGGACCTCGTCGGGCAGGTCGGTGACGTCGGGCAGGCCCAGTTCCTCGCCCTGGTAGACGTAGGCGGAGCCGGGCAGCGCCAGCATGAGCAGGGTCGCCGCGCGGGCCCTGCGCAGGCCGAGTTCCCGGTCGCCGGGCTCGCGCAGCTGGGTGCCGAGGCCCGCCGGGTTGGCGAAGCGGGTGGCGTGCCGGGTGACGTCGTGGTTGGAGAGCACCCAGGTGGTGGGGGCGCCGACCGGGCGCATCGCGTCGAGGGAGGCGTCGATGACGGTCCGCAGTTCGGCCGCGTCCCAGTAGGTGCCCAGGTACTGGAAGTTGAAGGCCTGGTGCATCTCGTCGGGGCGCACGTAGTTCGCGGTGCGGTCGACGGTGGGGGTCCAGGCCTCGGCGACGAGGATGCGCTCTCCGTCGTATTCCGCGAGGACCTTCCGCCAGGAGCGGTAGATCTCGTGGACGCCGTCCTGGTCGAAGAAGGGCATGACGTCGTTGCCGAGCAGCTTGAGCTGGTCGTGGCCGCCGATGTCGGGCAGTCCCGCGGCCTTGACCAGGCCGTGGGCGACGTCGACGCGGAAGCCGTCGACGCCCATGTCGAGCCAGAAGCGCAGGATGGAGCGGAACTCGTCGCGGACGGCGGGGTGGTCCCAGTCGAAGTCGGGCTGCTCGGGGGCGAAGAGGTGCAGGTACCAGTCGCCGGGGGTGCCGTCGGGGTTCTCGGTGCGGGTCCAGGCGGGGCCGCCGAAGATGGACTCCCAGTCGTTGGGCGGGAGCGAGCCGTCCGGGCCCTTGCCGGGGCGGAAGTGGTAGCGCTCGCGGAGGACCGAGCCGGGGCCCTCGGCCAGGGCGCGGCGGAACCACTCGTGCCGGTCGGAGGAGTGGTTGGGGACCAGGTCGACGATGATGCGCAGGCCCAGGTCGTGGGCCTCCCTGATCAGGGCGTCGGCGTCGAGGAGCGTGCCGAACATGGGGTCGATGGAGCGGTAGTCGGCGACGTCGTATCCCGCGTCGGCCTGCGGCGAGGCGTAGAACGGGGAGAGCCAGACGGCGTCGACGCCGAGGTCCTTGAGGTACGGCAGCCGGCGGCGGACGCCCTCCAGGTCGCCCATGCCGTCGCCGTCGCCGTCGGCGAAGCTGCGCGGGTAGACCTGGTAGATCACCGCGTCTCTCCACCAGCCCGTGTGCGTGCCGGTGGTCGGGGCGTCGGCCGGGGTGGCGAGATGCTGGGTCATGTCTTCCCTGGGAGGTAAGGAGGGGCGTGCGGGAGGCGTGGTCGGGGCCGTCAGCCCTTGACGGCACCGGCGGACATGCCGGTGACCAGGTGCCGCTGGGCGAAGAGGAACACCACGGCGGCGGGGATGGCGATGAGCACGGAGGCCGCGGACATCGGGCCCCACTGGGCGCCGTACTGGTTGACGAACTTCTGGAGTCCGCCGGCCAGGGTGAGGTTCTCGTCGCCGACCATGAAGGCGGAGGCGTAGGCGACCTCGCCCCAGGCGGTGATGAAGGAGTAGAAGGCGGTGACGGCGATGCCCGGCTTGGCGAGCGGCAGGATCAGCCGCCAGAAGGTGCCGAAGGGGGTGAGGCCGTCGACGTAGCCGGACTCGTCGATCTCGCGCGGGATGGTGTCGAAGAAGCCCTTCATCATCCACGCGCAGAAGGGGACGGCGATGGTCAGATACGTGATGACCAGGCCGACCGGCTGGTTGAGCAGGCCCATCGACGCCATGATGTTGTAGATCGGCACGATGAGGACGGCGACCGGGAACATCTGGGTGACGAGCAGGGTCCACATCAGACCGCGCTTGCCGGGGAAGCGGAACCGGCTGACGGCGTAGCCCGTGGTGGCGGAGATGAAGACGCCGACGACGGTGGTGAGACCGGCGACCAGGAGCGAGTTGCCGAACCAGGTGAGGAACGGGGTGTCCTCCAGGAGCTTCGTGTAGTTCTCGAACGTCGTCTCCTTGACGAAGTCCGCGGTCGTCGCGTACTTGGCCGGCTTGAGCGAGGTCAGCAGGACCCACAGCACCGGGAAGACGGCGATCACCGAGGCGGTGATCAGGGTGAGGTGCAGCCCGACCGAGGCGAGCGGCGAACGGCGGCCCCGGCGGGGCCCGTTCGCGGCGGCGGCTCCGGTGCGCGCGGCGCGGTGTCCGGCGGGGGCCTTGGCGGCCGTGGTGGGGGTCGTGGTGGTCACCAGACTTCTCCCTGCTTGCGAAGGACGCGCCGGTAGAACGCGGCGAAGACCATCAGGAGGACCAGGATCAGGACGCCCCAGGTCGAGGACTGGGCGAAGTCGCGCGGGCTGATCTCGAAGGAGAACTTGTACGCCTGGGTGACGAGGATCTGGGTGGCCTCGCCGGGGCCGCCCCGGGTGAGCAGGAAGATCACCGGGAACATGTTGAAGGTCCAGATGGTGGAGAGCAGGATCACCGTCGTCGAGACCGAACTCAGGCCGGGCAGGGTGATGTTGCGGAAGCGCTGCCAGGCGTTGGCGCCGTCCATCTCGGCGGCCTCGTACAGCTCGCCGGGGATGGACTGGAGCCCGCCGAGGAGGGCGACCATCATGAAGGGGACGCCGAGCCAGACGTTGACGAGGATGACCGAGAACTTGGCCCAGGTGGGGTCGTTGAGCCAGGGGATGCCGTCGATGCCGCCGCCGGTGAGGATCTGGTTGAGCATGCCGCGGCGCTCGTCGTAGAGGAAGCGCCAGGCGAAGACGGAGACGAAGCCGGGGACGGCCCAGGGCAGGATCAGCAGCAGCCGGTAGACGGAGCGGCCCGCGATCCTGCGGTTGAGGATGTTCGCGAGGGCCATGCCCAGGGCGAAGGTGAGCGTCACGCAGGAGACGGTCCAGACGATCGTCCAGAGCAGCGTGCCGAGGAACTGGCTCCCGGTGAGCGCGTCGGTGTAGTTGTCCAGGCCGACGAACTCGTAGCTGGCCGGGATCTCGTTGACGCCGATCGACCGGGCCACATTGCGTTCGTTGGCGTCGGTGAACGACAGATAGACCCCGCGGACCAGCGGATACCCGATGATCACACCGATCACGGCGACGACCGGGGCGACCATCGCCCAGGCGTACCAGTGGGTGGAAAGGGAGCGCTTCGCCGCGCGGCGCGGGGAACCAGTTCCGCGGCTCCGGCCGCGGGCGACAGGGTCGCCCGCGGCCTTCGCCACCGACTGGCTGGGAGTGTCCACAGCCATGAGCCGGCCTGCCTTCTCTCTTACTTCCAGTTCTTCAGGAGCTTGCGGTAGGAGTCGCCGATCGCCTTGGCGCCGGCCTCCGGGGTGGTCTGGCCGGTGAGCACCTTGGTGTACTCGACCTTGACCGGCTCGAAGAGGCTGCCGCCCTCGGGGATCCAGGGGCGCTGGACGGCCTTGTCGACGACCGGCTTGAAGAAGGTGATCAGCTCGTTGGTCGCGACGTCCGGCTTGATGTAGACGGACTGGCGGGTCGGCAGCAGGCTGAGTTCCTTGGCGACCGTGGCCTGGGTCTCGGCCGAGGTCATGTACTCGGCGAAGGCATAGGAGGCGGGGAGGTTCTTGGAGCCCGCGTAGACGGCGAGGTTGTGGCCGCCCTGCGGGGCGCCCTGACCGGCCGAGCCCGCGGGCACCGGGGCGATGCCCAGGTTCGCCTTGTCGGCGAACTCCTTGCCGGTGTAGGTGTCGGCGACGGCCCAGGGGCCGTTGATGATCATGGCGACCTTGCCGTCCTTGAAGGACGCCTGCATGTTGTCCCAGCCGTTGGTCGCGTCGGTGATCGCGGCCTTGGAGTCGACCAGGTCCTTGACCGCCGTGAGCGCCTTGACGCCCGCCGGGTTGTCGACCGTGATCTTCTTCTGGTCGGCGTCGACGAGGTCACCGCCCTCGCCGTACAGGAAGGAGAGGAACCAGTACGGGTCGTCGCCGCGCAGGTAGAAGCCGGTCTTGCCGGTCTTGGCCTTGATCGTGGCGGAGACGGTCTTCAGCTCGTCGAGGGTCTTGGGGACCGCGACGCCGGCGTCCTTGAAGATCTTCTTGTTGTAGAAGATGCCCATGGAGTCGATGACCTGCGGGACGGCGTAGGTCTTGCCGTTGTACTTGGTGGAGGCCGCCGCCTGATCCAGGAAGTCCCCTGCGTCCTTGAGGGCGGGGGTGCCGTCGAGCGGGGCGAGGTAGCCGAGGTCGGCGAACTCGGGGGTCCAGGCGACCTCGGAGCGGATGACGTCGGGGGCACCGGAGCCGGACTGCGCGGCGTTCTTGAACTTGTTCTGGGCCTCGCCGAACGGCACGTTCACGTACTTGACGGTGACCTTGGGGTGCTTCTTCGTGAAGTCCTCGGCGACCTTCTTGAAGACCTTGTCCTCGGAGCCGACCGTGGAGGTGTCCCACCAGGTCACGGTGCCGGAGAGTTCGCCGGAGCCCTGGGCCCCGCCGCCCTTCGAGTCGCTGTCGCTTCCGCACGCCGCCAGGGTCACGCCCAGGGCCGCCACCAGCGCGGTGGCCGCTATGCCACGCCGCATAGGAACTCCTTCAACTGATCCCGGGGGGTCGAGGGGCAGGAACCTTCCTCATCGCGACCGCTCCCTCGCGGCGCTCCGGGTTGCCAGGAACGTAACAGGGATGAAAACGAGCCGAAAGACCTTGCGAGAACTTTCTGCAAGGACCGGCGATCGTTACATCCACGTGTCCTGAAGGTTGCCGTCGGATCGCTTGACAGCAGGCGAAAGAGGTCGCAGGGGCCGCCATTCGACGCCGTACGGCCCCTTGACGGCCTCCGCAAGAACTGCAAACCCTTGCGGAAAGACGTCCGACACGCGGCCGGTGGGCAATACGAGCGGTGACCGGTACAGTCCACTCTCATGACCGCGCGGCTCTCCGACATCGCAGCCCAGGCGGGGGTCAGTGAGGCCACAGTCAGCCGCGTGCTCAACGGCAAGCCGGGAGTGGCCACCGCCACCCGCGAGTCCGTCCTTGCCGCGCTCGACGTGCTCGGCTACGAGCGTCCCGTACGACTGCGCAGGCGCAGCGCCGGACTCGTCGGCCTGATCACCCCCGAACTCGACAACCCGATCTTCCCCGCGCTCGCGCAGGTCATCGGGCAGGCCCTGACCCGGCAGGGATACACCCCGGTCCTCGCCACCCAGACCCCCGGCGGGTCCACCGAGGACGAACTCACCGACATGCTGGTGGAGCGGGGGGTGGCCGGGATCATCTTCGTCTCCGGGCTGCACGCCGACACCACCGCCGACATGACCCGCTACGACCAGCTGCGCGGCAAGGGCGTCCCGTACGTCCTGATCAACGGCTTCTCCCCCAAGGTGCAGGCGCCCTTCGTCTCCCCCGACGACCGGGCGGCCATGCGGCTCGCGGTGACGCATCTGGCGGCGCTCGGGCACACCCGGATCGGGCTCGCCGTCGGACCGAAGCGGTTCGTGCCGGTGCTCCGCAAGATCGAGGGCTTCCGGCAGGGCATGGCGGAGCGGTTCGGGCTCTCCCCCGAGGAGACCGAGGACCTCGTCCAGCACTCCCTCTACACCCTGGAGGGCGGGCAGGCGGCGACCGGGGCGCTGATCGCGCGGGGCTGCACGGCGATCGTCTGCGCGAGCGACATGATGGCGCTCGGCGCCATCCGGGCCGCCCGGCAGCAGGGGCTCGACGTGCCCAGGGACGTCTCCGTCGTCGGTTTCGACGACTCCCCTCTCATAGCCTTCACCGATCCGCCGCTGACCACCATCCGGCAGCCGGTGCAGGCGATGGGGCAGGCGGCGGTCCGGGCGCTCCTGGAGGAGGTCGGGGGCACCCCCGCCCCGCACTCCGAGTTCGTCTTCATGCCCGAACTGGTCGTACGCGGCTCCACCGCCTCCGCCCCGGCGTCCTCCCGGTCTCCTTCCTGAGGCGGACCGGGTGCGTCCCGAACCCGCCCGGGGGATGATCGGTCGGGGGGAAGCGATCTGGCAGACTCTCTCCCTATGGGTGAAACGACCGTGAAGAGTTTGGACGACCGGACGACCCCGTCGTCACCCATGGCGGGCGACGGCGGGTCCACGCGTCCGCGCGTGCCCCGGCGGCCCAGAATCTGGTTCGAGATCCTGCTCATCGCGGTCAGCTACTGGGTCTACTCCCTCGTCCGCAACGCGGTGCCGGAGCAGAAGACCCAGGCGCTGAAGAACGCGGACTGGATCTGGAAGGTCGAGGACTCCCTCGGGCTCGCCTTCGAGCACACCGTCAACCACGCCGTGAACTCGGTCACGTGGCTGATCGTGTCCATGAACTACTACTACGCCACCCTGCACTTCATCGTGACGATCGGTGTGCTGGTGTGGCTCTACCGCTGGCAACCGGGCCGTTACGCGGCGTTCCGCACGGTCCTGTTCGCCACCACCGCCGTGGCCCTGGTCGGCTACTACCTGTATCCGCTCGCGCCGCCCCGGCTCATGAACGGCCAGGACTTCGTCGACACCGTCCTGGTCCACCACACCTGGGGCTCGATGGCCTCGGGCAACCTCAAGCACGTCTCCAACCAGTACGCGGCGATGCCGTCGATGCACATCGGCTGGTCGCTCTGGTGCGGTCTGACGATCTTCCTGCTCGCCAAGGCGCCCTGGGCCCGGATCCTGGGCCTGCTCTACCCGGCGGCGACCCTGGTCGTCATCGTCTCCACCGCCAACCACTTCTGGCTGGACGCGGTCGGCGGCATGCTCTGCCTCTCCTTCGGCTTCCTCGTCTCGTACTTCTGGTACGGCTCCCACCCGCACCGCCTGCCGAAGCTGGTGGAACCGGCGCCGGGCAAGCGTGCTCCCGGGGCGCCGGAGCCCGCCGCCGTGAGCGAACCCGCCCCCGTGAGCGAGTCCGCCCCCGTGAGCGAGTCCTCCGCCGTCAGCGAGCCCGCCACCGCCCGGCCCCCGGCCCGTTCGGGCCGGTAGTACCGGGGGCGTGCGGGGCTACGCTCCGTAGAACAGCTCCTCCACCACGGCTCGGGCCCGGCGGGTGGTCCGGCGGTAGTCGTCGACCATCTCGCCCACGTGCCCGGCCTCGTACCCCAGGTAACGCCCCACGGCCGCCAGCTCCCTCGGGCTGGTGGGGAAGGTGTCGCCCGCCCGGCCGCGCACCAGCATCACCGCGTTGCGCACCCGGGTCGCGAGGACCCAGGCCTCGTCCAGGATCTGCGCCTCCTCCGTCGGGACGAGACCGGCCGCGTGCGCGGCTGCCAGCGCCTCCCGCGTGCGGTTCGTCCGCAGCCCCGGCTCCTCCCAGCCGTACCGCATCTGGAGCAGCTGGACCGTCCACTCGACGTCGCTGAGCCCGCCGCGCCCCAGCTTGGCGTGGAGCGTCGGATCGGCGCCGCGCGGCAGCCGCTCGGACTCCATCCGGGCCTTCAGACGGCGGATCTCGCGGACCGCGTCCTCGCCGAGGCCCTCCGCCGGATAGCGCAGCGGGTCCACCAGCTCGATGAACCGCTCCCCCAGGCTCCGGTCGCCCGCCATCGGCTCGGCGCGCAGCAGCGCCTGGCTCTCCCACACCAGCGACCAGCGCTTGTAGTAGGCCGCGTACGACTTCAGGGTGCGGACCAGCGGGCCGCTCTTGCCCTCCGGCCTGAGGTCCGCGTCGATCAGCAGCGGCGGGTCGGCGGTGGGCAGCTGGAGCAGTCTGCGCATCTCGGCGACCACCCGGTTGGCGGCCCGTGCCGCCTCCTGCTCGTCGACGCCCTCGCGCGGCTCGTGCACGAACAGGACGTCCGCGTCGGAGCCGTATCCCAGCTCGTGTCCGCCGAAGCGGCCCATGCCGATGACGGCGAACCTGGTCGGCAGCTCCTCGCCCCACTCGGCCCGCACGGCGGCCCTGAGGGCGCCCGCGAGCGTCGCCGCGTTGAGGTCGGTGACGGCCTGGCCCACCCGGTCGACCAGCGCCCCCGGGTCGGACTCGCGGGGGCTCTCCTCCGTGCCGTACGAGCCGATGAGGTCGGCGGCGGCGGTGCGGAACAGCTCCCGGCGCCGCACCCCGCGGGCCGCCGCCACGGCCTGCTCGGCGCCCTCGGCCCGGCCCACGGCGGCGAGGACCTCCTGTTCCAGGGCCTCCTTGCCGCGCGGCTTCAGGCCCTCCGGGTCGCCGAGCAGCGCGACCGCCTCCGGGGCGCGCAGCAGCAGGTCGGGGGCGAAGCGTCCGGCGGAGAGCACCCGGGCGAGGTTCTCGGCGGCGGCGCCCTCGTCGCGGAGCAGCCGCAGGTACCAGGGCGTCTTGCCGAGGGCGTCGGAGACCTTGCGGAAGCCGAGCAGTCCGGAGTCCGGGTCGGCCGAGTCCGCGAACCAGCCGAGGAGGACCGGCAGCAGGGTCCGCTGGATCGCCGCCTTCCGGCTCACCCCGGAGGCCAGCGCCTCCAGGTGGCGCAGGGCGGCGGCGGGGTCCGCGTATCCGAGGGCTTCGAGGCGCTGTCCGGCCGCCTTGGGGCTGAGCCGGATCTCGCCGGGGGCGAGCTGGGCGACCGCGTCGAGCAGCGGCCGGTAGAAGAGCTTCTCGTGCAGCCGCCGGACGACGGCCGCGTGCCGCTTCCACTCCTTGTTCAGCTCGGCGACCGGGTCGGTGCGCAGTCCGAGGGAGCGGCCGAGGCGGCGCAGGTCGGCCTCGTCCTCGGGGACGAGGTGGGTGCGGCGCAGCCGGTAGAGCTGGATGCGGTGCTCCATGGCCCGCAGGAAGCGGTAGGCCTCGTCGAGCTGGGAGGCGTCGGCGCGGCCGACGTATCCCCCGGCGGCGAGGGCGGCGAGCGCGTCGAGGGTGGAGCCGCTGTGCAGAGCGCTGTCGCTGCGTCCGTGGACGAGCTGGAGCAGCTGGACGGCGAACTCGACGTCCCGGAGTCCGCCGGGGCCGAGCTTCAGTTCCCGGTCGACCTGGGCGACCGGGATGTTGTCGACGACCCGGCGGCGCATCTTCTGCACGTCGGGGACGAAGTTCTCCCGCTCGGCGGCGTGCCAGACGAGTGGGGAGACGGCGTCGATGTACTGGGCGCCCAGCTCCGGGTCGCCGGCGACCGCGCGGGCCTTGAGGAGCGCCTGGAACTCCCAGGTCTTGGCCCAGCGCTGGTAGTACGCGAGGTGCGAGGAGAGCGTACGGACGAGGGGGCCGTTGCGGCCCTCGGGGCGCAGATTGGCGTCGACCGGCCAGATGGTGCCCTCGACGGTGGGCTCGGAGCAGATCCGCATCAGATGGGCGGCGAGCCGGGTCGCCGCCTGGAGGGCCTTGCCCTCGTCGGCGCCCTCCGCGGGCTCGCCCACGAAGATGACGTCCACGTCGGAGACGTAGTTCAGTTCGTGGCCGCCGCACTTGCCCATCGCGATGACCGCGAGCCGGCACAGGGCGGCGTCGACGGGGGCTGCCGTACGGGCGATGGCGAGGGCCGCGCGGAGGGTCGCGGTCGCCAGGTCGGCGAGTTCGGCGGCGGTCTCGGCGACGTCGGTGGTGCCGCAGACGTCCCGGGCGGCTATGGCGAGCAGACAGCGGCGGTAGGCGACCCGCAGGGCCACCGGGTCGGCCGCCGCCGCGAGGTCCCGTTCGAACTCGGGGACCCCGGGGTGCAGGTCGGCCGCCTCGTAGGTGACGAGGGACTCCCAGTCGCGGGGGTGGCGGGCGAGATGGTCGCCGAGGGCCTCGGACGCGCCGAGCACGCCGAGGAGCCGGTCGCGGAAGGGCTTGGCGGAGAGCAGGGTGGCGGTGAAGGTCTGCCGCTCGGTCTCCTGCTGTGCCTCGGCGAGGCGGGCGAGACCGCGCAGGGCGAGATCGGGGTCCGCGGTGGCGCCGAGGGCGTCGAGGAGGACGGGATCGGCGCGGAGCGCGGACAGTTCGGGTGCGTCCAGAAGGCGCTCGGCTCCGGAGGGGTCGGTGAACCCGTGCCGCAGCAGCCGGGTGAACGTGCTGCTCCTGCGTCCCGGCACGGTCATTCCGCCGCTCCTTCCGAGCAGGTCGGCCCCGGGATGGGGCCAGGGTGGATCGAGCCTATCCGGAGCGGGGCACGGGGGTGCGCGGGCCACGAATTCGCAGCGCGTCACACGTGAAGTCCGGCACAAAAGTGGCTTTTCGTAGGATATGAACCGTATTCCTTGAAAGCCCGTCCTACGGGGAGACGGACTCTTCCGCCTGCCCGAACGACCGGAAGACGTCCGGACCTGTCCTGAACCCGACCGAGCCCCGCCGGATTCGCGTCAGCCTGACCGATCCTCACCGATCCTCACCGATCCCGACCTCACCCGTACGAACCCCGGCCCGTCCGGCCCTTTCCCCGCGCCCGTCCGTCCCACCGGCCTTCCTCCCACCGGTCCCTCCCACCGGGCGCCCGCCCCGGCCCCGCCTTACCCTGCCAGTCCCCCTCCTGGCCGGGCCCAACCCCCCTTCGACCCCCGATCCCCGTCTTCGCCCCCGATCCCCGTCGAAAGCGCGCCACCGAACATGTCCGTCCCGCTCCGCCGCCGTCTCCTCCCGTCCCGCCGCAGGGCCGTGGCCACCGCCGTGACGGCCGTCCTCGCGGGCGGCGCCTTCGCCGGGCTGCTCTCCACGACGGGCACACCGAGGACGCCCTCGGCGCACACGGCACCCGAGGCCAAGGGCCCGGGGGCCGGGACCACCCGCGCGGGCACGGCGGACCCGGGCGCGGACCCGGGCGCGGGGGCGGGCGCCGGGCCCCGGACCGACGGGAAGGCCGCCGCCTCGGTCGTGCAGATCGTGGCGCACCCGGACGACGACCTGTTCTTCATGAACCCGGACGTCTCCCAGTCCCTGCGCTCCGGCAACCCGCTGGCCGCCGTCTACCTCACCGCGGGCGAGTCCGACGGCGTCAACGCGCGCCCCCGCGACGCCGCCGTGACCGCGCCCGACAAGGCCGGATACGCCGAGGCCCGGCAGAACGGCATCCGGGCCGCGTACGCCGAGATGGCGACCGGCAGCAGGACGAGCCCCTGGGACAGGACCGCGGTCCCCACGGCCGGCGGCGGCTCCGCCGAACTGGACACCCTGCGGGCGAAACCGCAGGTCAAGCTGGTGTGGCTACAGCTGCGGGAGGCCGGTTCGATCAACGGCTACCGCCCGCACAGCCTCAGCGGGCTGTGGCACGGCCGGATCGCGGCCCTGGAGTCCCAGCGGTCGGCGGGGACCCCGGTCGGGGCGGACTTCTCGTACACGAAGGAGCAGGTCGTGGCGACGGTCGCGGGGCTGCTCGACCGCTTCCGGCCGACCTTCGTCCGGATGCAGGACCCGACGCCGGGCACGTACCCGAAGACGGGCAGGCTCCGGGACCACCAGGACCATCTGTACGGGGCCCGGTTCGCCCAGGCGGCGCTCGCCCGGTACGCGCGGACGCCCGGACACCCGCACGTCGGCGTGCAGAACTACCTCGGCTACCCCACCAGCGCCCTCCCCCACACCCTCGACCCCGAGACGGCGGGCGCGAAGCTGAAGACCCTGGAGACCTACGCCTGGCTCGACGGCGTCCACGACTGCGGCACGGTCGCGGGCTGCGGCGATCTGAAGGTGGCCGCGCGGCCCGGCGGCCGGGGCTGGACGCAGACCGTGCGCTACGCCCGGGGCACCTCCACCTCCTGGGTGCAGCGCGACGAGGACGGTGGCCTGTACGCCTTCTCCGTGCTCGACGGACGGCTCGCCGTCTGGCGGTCGCCCTCGGGCGGCGGCGCCTGGCGCGGCCCGGCGCTGCTGCCCGGCAGCGGGCTCGACAGCGGGGTCACCTCGGCGGTGCTGCCCGACGGCCGGATCGCGGTCTACGGCACCCGGACCCTGCTCACCGGAGTCTCCGGGCCGGGCGCCGCCGGCTACCGGCGCCAGGTGGTCGCCACCACGCAGACGGAGCCGGGCGGCTCGTTCGGCCCATGGCGCTCCCTGGGCACGCCCGAGCGGGACGACGAGAGCGGCACCTCCGACATCAGCGCGCCCGCCGTGACCGTGGACGACGAGGGGCTCGCGACCGTCCTGCTGCGGGACAGCAGACACCGGCTCACCGCCCGCGAACAGCACGCGGACGGCGGCTGGGGGCCGTGGACCGCGCTCGGCGGCACCGACGTGTACGGCGACCCGGTGGCGGCGACCGACGCGGCGGGCCGGGGCTATGTCTTCGCCAGCACCCCGAGAACGGTCCTGGCCTGGGCCCGGCCGGTCGCGGGCGGGCCGCTCACGGGCCCGGTGCGGACCGGGCTCCCGGCGACGACGCTCGCCCTGAGCGCGAGCGCGGAGCCGGACGGCGAGGGGGTACGGCTCTGGTTCCGCAAACCGTCCTCCGGCGACCTGCGAAGCGTCGACTTCTCGGGCCCGGACCCGGTATCCCCGGTCACCGACCTGCCCGGCGGCGTAGCGGGCTTCGGCCCGGTGAGCGGCGGCGACGGACTGCTCGCGGTCCGCTCGCGGACGGGCTTCCTGGCGATGGCCCCGCACGGCAGGCCGGGCGCGCGCCCGGTGTGGACCCAGGAACCGTTCCTGTTCTCGGGCGCACCGGACGCGGGCGCGGAGGGGGTGGCGGCGATCGGCCTCGACGGACGACTGCACTGGACTCCGGCGCGGGGGTGAGGGCGGGGGTGAGGTCGGGGCGGGGAAGCCATGGGCGGGCGGGGCCGGGCGGGCCGGAACCGGAGAGCCATGGGCCGGCGGGGGCCGGGTGAGTCATCGGGGGCCGGGGGTTGGGGGTTGGGGGTTGGGCGGGTCCGGGACCGGAGAGCCATCGGGGGCCGGGAGCCCGGCGGGTCCGGAACCAGAGAGCCACCAGGGACCAGGAGCCGGGCCCCGGGCGGGTCGGCCCCCGGCAGGGAGCGCCGGGGGCCGTCTTCGGCGCTACCGCCACCCCGTCGGACCGTGTCGGGCGGACCCCGGTGTCAGTGGCTCGTCCGGGTGGCTCAGCAGTCCCACGGGCCGTTGGGCCAGCCAGCCCGAGCGGCGGTGGGCCGGTGACTCGGTGCGTACGTGGGTGAAGCCGAGCCGCTCGTAGTACGCGTGGAGTCCGGCGTTCGTGCGCCAGGTGTCGACGCGGACCCAGTCCCGGCCCTCCCACGCGGCAAGGCGTGCGGCCCAGTCCACGACGCGGGCGCCGAGGTGCCGCCCCGCCGCGGCGCGCGCGACGATCAGCTTGCAGAGGTGGAACGCGGTCTCCGGCCGGTCCGCCTCGGTCCAGAAGTCCCGGTCGGCGAGTGCCCGGCCGACCGTCGCGAGGATCGCGCCGGACTCGTCCTCCACCACCCAGACCCGGCCCTCGTCGACCGACCGGCGCCAGGCGGCGAGGGCGCGGGCGCCCGTCACCGGGTCGCTCCACTGGTCGGTACCCCGGGAGCCGAGCCACCGTTCCGCCTCCGCGCGGAGGGCCATGAGCGCGGGCACGTCGGCCGGTCCCGCGGGGCGGACGCGGAGGCCGTCCGGGCGCTGCCGCATGGCGGATCCCGTCTGCCCGACCCGCGCCTACAGCACCGGCAGGTTCTTGCGCAGTTCGAAGGCGGTGACCTCGGAGCGGTACTCCTCCCACTCCTGCTTCTTGTTGCGGAGGAAGAAGTCGAAGACGTGTTCGCCCAGGGTCTCCGCGACCAGTTCGCTCTTCTCCATCAGGGCGATCGCCTCGCCCAGGTTCTGCGGGAGCGGTTCGATGCCCATCGCACGGCGCTCGGCGTCGGAGAGGGCCCAGACGTCGTCGTCGGCGCCCGCCGGGAGTTCGTACCCCTCCTCGATGCCCTTGAGCCCGGCCGCCAGGAGGACGGCGTAGGTCAGGTACGGATTGGCACCCGAGTCGATGGAGCGGACCTCCACCCGCGAGGAGCCCGTCTTGCCCGGCTTGTACATGGGCACGCGGATCAGGGCCGAGCGGTTGTTGTGGCCCCAGCAGATGTACGAGGGGGCCTCGCCGCCCGAGCCCGCCGTGCGGGACGAGCCGCCCCAGATGCGCTTGTACGAGTTCACCCACTGGTTGGTGACGGCGGAGATCTCGCCCGCGTGCCGCAGCAGACCCGCGATGAAGGAGCGGCCGACCTTGGAGAGCTGGTACTCGGAGCCCGACTCGTAGAAGGCGTTCCGGTCGCCCTCGAAGAGGGACAGATGGGTGTGCATGCCCGAGCCCGGGTAGTCGGAGAACGGCTTCGGCATGAACGTGGCCTGCACGCCCTGCTCCAGGGCGACCTGCTTCATGACCAGGCGGAAGGTCATGATGTTGTCGGCGGTGGAGAGCGCGTCCGCGTACCGGAGGTCGATCTCCTGCTGGCCCGGCGCGCCCTCGTGGTGGCTGAACTCCACCGAGATGCCCATCGATTCGAGCATGGTGATGGCCTGGCGGCGGAAGTCCATGCCGACGTTCTGCGGGGTGTGGTCGAAGTAGCCCGAGTTGTCGGCGGGGGTGGGCCTGCTGCCGTCGAGCGGCTTGTCCTTCAGCAGGAAGAACTCGATCTCGGGGTGGGTGTAGAAGGTGAAGCCGAGGTCCGAGGTCTTGGCCAGGGCCCGCTTGAGGACGTAGCGCGGGTCCGCGAAGGACGGCGAGCCGTCCGGCATCAGGATGTCGCAGAACATCCGGGCCGTACCGGGCGCCTCGGCCCGCCAGGGCAGGATCTGGAAGGTGCCCGGGTCCGGCTTGGCGATCATGTCCGACTCGTAGACGCGGGCGAAGCCCTCGATCGCGGAGCCGTCGAAGCCGATGCCCTCGTCGAACGCCTGCTCAAGTTCGGCCGGTGCCACGGCCACCGACTTCAGGAACCCGAGCACGTCGGTGAACCACAGACGTACGAAGCGGATGTCGCGCTCTTCGAGCGTACGGAGCACGAATTCCTGCTGCTTGTCCATTTCCACACCCATCCTTGCTGGTCAGGCCGCCTGCTCCCACCGCCTCGGGCAACTTCGGGGGGCACCTGAGCATCCCACCACATGGTTTCGCGCACGTTGCACACCCATACTGCCCGCTCGGTGTGACTCGGGTAACGCGAGAACGGCCCCGTCCGGGTGTCCGTTCGCCGCCCCGCCGCCCCTCCTTCCGTACCGAGTGATCCCCCGTTCGGCCCACAGAGGGCCCGCGCCCACTACGATCTGCGCCCATGGGGGCCCCACTTTCCGGACCGCCGTCCCGGCGTACCCGTCCCATGGCACTGCTGAGTGCCGTGGCGACGTTCCTCGCCGCGCTCTTCTTCTGTCTGGGCGCGGGCCAGGGTCCCGAGGGCCATCACGGCGCCCCGTCCCAGCGGGCTCACCCGGCGCAGCCGCCCACGACCGGGGCCATGGCCGTGACCAGTGCCATGACCGGGTCCGGGTCCGTGACCGGGTCCGTGTCCGGGGGCATGACCGGGTCCGGGGGCATGACCGGCGCCGTGACCCGGTCCGCCGCCCCGCCCCGGAGCGTGGCCACCGAGTACATCTGCCCGTACGACCGTGGCGGCTGCTCCCTCTTCCCGTCCCTCTCCCCCGCGGTGCTCAGCGCGGCGCCGCTCGATCCCCCGCTCCCCGCGGTGGCCGGGCTCCCGCGTCTCGCGCCGGTGGCGGGCGAGGGCCGGGTCCCCCGTTCCGGCGCCCAGCCCCGCGCGCCGGACCTGCACGTCCTTCAAGTTCTCCGGACGTGACGGCGGCGGGCACCTCCGCCCCGCCTCCGCGTGTCCCGCACCGAACTCACCTCCCTCCCCGTAGAAGGACGACTTCACCATGGCCGCCAACCGCTCCACCACGCCCGACCGCCGCACCCGAATAGAGGAGATGCGCCGCGCCGAACAGTCCCGGGAGCGCCGCAACCGGCTGATCACCCTCGGCGTCTCCGGCATCGTCGTCCTGGGTCTCGTCGGCTTCGGCACCTATGTGCTGACGCAGCGGCCCGACAAGGACGGGCCGATCGCCGGCGAGAAGTCCTGGGACCCGAAGAAGCTCGGCCGCACCCACGTCGAGACCCCCGTGAAGTACGAGATGACCCCGCCCGTGGGCGGCGACCACAGCCAGATCTGGGCCAACTGCGACGGCGACGTCTACAAGAAGCCCCTCGCCCAGGTGAACGCGGTGCACTCCCTGGAGCACGGCGCCGTCTGGGTGACGTACAACAAGAAGGCCTCCCCCGACGACGTGAAGAAGCTCGAAGACAAGGTCGGCAAGACCAAGTACACGCTGATCAGCCCCCTGGACGAGCAGGCCGGGGCGCTCATGCTCTCCGCCTGGGGCAAGCAGGTCACCGTGGACAGCGCGGCCGACCCGCGTGTCGACGCCTTCTTCACCAAGTACGTCCAGGGTCCGCAGACCCCCGAGCCCGGCGCCGCCTGCACCGGCGGGATCGGCGCGGACGGCGCGGGCGGCGGCGCCGGGATGGGCCAGTGAGGCCGACCCGCACGCAGGGCGCGGCCATCGCCGCCGTCGCCCTCGCGCTGCTCTTCGCCGGAGGCGCGGTCACCGTCGCCACGGGCGGTGAGGAGAAGCCCCCTACGCCCTCCTCCGACTCCGCCGACGCGGGCTTCGCCCGGGAGATGGCCGTCCACCACCAGCAGGCCGTCGAGATGTCGTTCATCGTCCGGGACCGCACCCGGGACGAGGACGTGCGCCGTCTCGCGTACGACATCGCCAACACCCAGGCCAACCAGCGGGGCATGATGCTCGGCTGGCTCGACCTGTGGGGGCTGCCCAAGACCGTGTCGGGCGTCGCGCCGATGACCTGGATGGGCATGGGCGGCTCCGGCGACCCGGGAGATCTGGACGGGGCCCTCATGCCCGGCATGGCGACCAACACACAGCTGAACGAGTTGCGCCAGGCGAGCGGCCGGGAGGCCGAGGTCCTCTATCTGAAGCTCATGACCGAGCACCACAGGGGCGGGGTCCACATGGCCGAGGGCTGTGTCCAGAAGTGCACCGTGGACACCGTGCGGAACCTCTCGCAGGGCATGGTCGACTCCCAGCAGTCCGAGATCAGGCTGATGACGGACATGCTGAACAAGCGCCGGGGCTGAGCGCGCCGGACGTCCGGCGGGGCCCCCGAGACCACTGCGGTCGCGGGGGCTCCGTCGCGTCACGAGAATTGAGGGTGCTCGGGGACGTACGTACGCCTGACCGCGTCCGACGAAAGGGGCCCAGCTCATGACCACGGCGAAGGACATCATGCATCCGGGAGCCCAGTGGATCCCGGCACACGAGACACTCGACCGCGCCGCCCAGCTGATGCGCGACCTGAACGTGGGCGCGCTGCCGGTCGCCGACGCGAACGAACGCCTCTGCGGCATCGTCACCGACCGGGACATCGTGGTCGGCTGCGTGGCGATGGGGCACGACCCGGCGAAGGTGACGTGCGGCGAGTTGTCGAAGGGCACCCCGCGCTGGGTCGAGGCGAACTCGGACGTCGGCGCCGTCCTGGAGGAGATGCAGAGCCACCAGATCCGGCGGCTTCCGGTGATCGAGGGCAAGCGGCTGGTCGGCATGATCAGCGAGGCGGATCTGGCCCAGCATCTGTCGGACGAGCAGATCAAGGCGTTCTGCGCGAGCGTGTACGCGGCTTCTTGACGCCGACGCGTACGCGGCTTCTTGACGCCGACGCGTACGCGGCTTCTTGACGCCGACGCGTGCGGGGCTTCCTGAACGGACCTCGGCGGGCCTCGGCGGACCGCCGGGCCCGGACCCCACCGGGGTACCCGGGCCCGGCAGGGTCCGGGCCCGGGTGCCCCGCAGGCCCGGGGCTCCGGTCGGGCCCCGGGCCCGGCGGGTCCTCGGCCGGGTGAGTCCCACGGGACCGGACGAGTGGCCTCGGGGCCCGGCGGGGTCCCTCCGCTCGTGGGGCGGGGCGGCGCGGCGCATGGTGGGGCCCGGACCTGCCCGTGAGGAGAGGGAACGCGCATGCCGACGCCCGCGTCACCGGAGCCGGAGCCCCCGCCGGAGCCGGTCCCGGAGCCGGACTCGTACACCGTCCCTCCTGCCCCCACCATCCCCCCTGCCCTTCCTGCCCCTTCTGCCCCTTCTGCCCCTTCTGCCCCCACCGTCACCACCGCCGTCCCCGCGCGGCTCGACCGGCTGCCGTGGTCCCGCTGGCACTGGATGATCGTGGTCGGGCTCGGCACCGTCTGGATCCTCGACGGGCTCGAAGTGACCATCGTCGGCAATGTCGCCGGGCGGCTCGCCGAGGACGGCAGCGGGCTCGACATCACGGCCGCGCAGGTCACCGGCACCGCCGCCGCGCTCTATGTGGCGGGGGCGTGCTCCGGCGCGCTGTTCTTCGGGTGGCTCACCGACCGGCACGGGCGCCGGAAGCTCTTCATGGTCACGCTCGCGGTCTATCTCGCGGCGACCGCCCTGACCGCGCTGTCCACCGAGTCCTGGTGGTTCTTCCTCTTCCGGTTCCTCACCGGCTTCGGCATCGGCGGCGAGTACGCGGCGATCAACTCCGCCATCGACGAGCTGATCCCCTCGCTCTACCGGGGCCGGGTCGACCTCGTCATCAACGGCAGCTACTGGCTCGGGGCCATCGGCGGGGCCCTGCTGTCGATCGTCATGCTGGACACCGACATCTTCCCGCTCGACGTCGGCTGGCGGCTCAGCTTCGCCCTCGGTGTCGTCCTCGGTCTGGTGATCCTGCTCGTCCGGCGGCACGTACCGGAGAGTCCACGCTGGCAGTTCATCCACGGGCACGGCGAGGAGGCGGAACGGCTCGTCCGCTCGGTCGAGGAGGAGATCGAGCGGGAGAAGGGCCGGAGCCTGCCGGAACCGGCCGGGCGGATCACCCTCCACCAGCGCGGGAGCATCGGTTTCGGCACCGTCGCCCGGACGGTCTTCGCCCGCTATCCCCGGCGCGCGGCCCTGGGTCTCGCGCTCTTCGTCGGCCAGGCGTTCCTGTACAACGCGATCACCTTCGGCTTCGGCACCATCCTGGTCACCTTCTACGGGGTCCCCACCGGCGGCACCGGCTACTACTTCGCCGTCATCGCCGCCGGGAACTTCGTCGGTCCGCTGCTGCTCGGCCGGTTCTTCGACACCGTCGGACGCCGGATCATGATCTCCTCCACGTACGTCCTCTCCGGTCTGCTGCTCTTCGCCACGGCCTGGCTCTTCGACCGGGGCTCCCTGACCGCGACCACCCTCACCGCCTGCTGGTGCGTGGTGCTCTTCTTCGCCTCGACGGGGGCCTCCAGCGCCTATCTGACGGTGTCGGAGATCTTCCCGATGGAGACCAGGGCGATGGCCATCGCCTTCTTCTACGCCCTCGGGACCGCCGCGGGCGGCATCACAGGACCGCTGGTCTTCGCCGGGCTCACCGAGTCCGGGAACGCCGGTGACACCGCGCTCGCCTTCTCCATCGGCGCCGCCCTGATGTGCGCGGCGGGCCTGGTGGCGGCCTTCCTCGCGGTCGACGCGGAGCGCCGCTCCCTTGAGGACATCGCGGCACCGCTCTCGTCGGAGACGCCACCGGCGCCGACCTGAGCCGTACGCGCGAAGAGCGAACCCGGCTCGGTGGCGTGCGGTGCGGGAACCGGGAAGGCTCGCACGCGTGGTTTCGCCAGTGCAGGACGTGGCGATCGACGGCTCCTGGGCCTCGGTGCCGGCCTCGCCACCGATCGGCGGAACCCTGACGGCTGTGGCTGGGCGGTCCTCGCAGAGGCAACGAGTCCTGCGTGCTGCGCGGCGGGCTCCGACCGGGCCGCTACGACGTCCTGACGCTTCCGGAACCGCCCCCGCCCCCGCACCCGGGATCCGCTTCCGCCACGGGCCCTAAGGTGACGCCGGCTCGCGGTGTTCCGGGTGGATCCAGCCCGGCTTGCGGAATTTGAGGAGTGCGCCGGGGATGATCAGGCCGATCAGGAGCAGGCCGCCGCCGACGATCAGCAGATAGCGCCAGAGCGGCTGGCCGCCGAACTGGTCCGGCGGTACGAAGCCGATGACGAGCGCGGCGACCGAGGCGACGAAGCCGATGCTCGCGACCCAGGCGACGGCGGGGACGCGGAAGCCGCGTTCGACGCCGGGCTGGGTCCTGCGGAGTCTGACCACGGCGACGAACATCAGCAGATACGCGATGAGGTAGATCTGCACGGTGATGACGGAGAACATCCAGTACGCGCTGGAGACGTCGTCGCTGAAGGCGTAGAGGACGCCGATCAGGGTGGTGATGACGCCCTGCGCCACCATGATGTTCACCGGCGCCCCCGACTTGTTGAACTTCTGGAAGGCGGGCGGCAGATAGCCCTCCTGCCGGGAGAGCAGGACGAGCCCCTTCGCGGGTCCCGCGAGCCAGGTGAGCATGCCGCCGAGGGCCGCGCAGACCAGCATGACGCCGACGACCTTCGTCATCCAGCCGATGGAGAAGTGGTCGAAGAAGGCCTGGAAGGCCTGCATCAGACCGGCGGTGAGGCTGAGTTGCGAGGACGGCATGACCCAGGCGATGGCCAGGGCCGGGAGGATGAAGATCAGCAGGACGAGACCGGTGGCCAGGAACATGGACTTCGGGTACTCGCGCTTGGGGTCGCGCAGCGAGGAGACGTGGACGCCGTTCATCTCCATGCCCGCGTAGGACAGGAAGTTGTTGACGATGAGGACCAGGCTGGCGAGGCCGGTCCACGGTGGCAGCCAGTGGTCGGCGCTCATGGGCTGGGCGGACGGGTTGCCCTGGCCGAGGAAGACCATGCCGAGGACGACGAGGAGCACACCGGGGACGAGGGTGCCGACGATCAGCCCGAAGGAGGAGAGCCCGGCGATCGTCTTGGTGCCGCGCGAGGAGATCCAGACCCCGGACCAGTAGACGACGATGATGACGATCGCGACGTAGGGCCCGTTCTCGGCGAGGGAGGGGTCGATGACGTACGCGAAGGTGGAGGCGACGTACGCCAGGAGGCTCGGGTAGTACGCGATCGTCATGGCGAACTGGCACCAGACCGCGAGGAAGCCGAGCGGCTTGCCGAGTGCCTCGCTGACCCAGCGGTAGATGCCGCCGTTCCAGCCGGAGGCCAGTTCGGCGCCGACGAGGGCGGTGGGCAGCAGGAAGACGAGGGCGGGCAGCAGATAGAGGAAGATCGCGGCGAGGCCGTAGATGGCCATGGCCGGGGAGGGACGCAGGCTCGCCACGGACGCGGTGGTCATGAACGCGAGGGTCAGCCAGGAGATGAACTGTCTCCTGGTGCCGTCGTCCTGGGCGCCCGCCGCCCCGGAGCGTCCTGGCCGTGCCGACTCCGCCGGGTCGTCAGTGGTCGTCATGGAGCCATGATCGACGGGCCGGGCCGGACCCGCATGTCGAGCGGGCCCGGCCCCCACCCGTATCGGAGCGTCTTTCCCAGGACATCGTGTCGGTTTGACGATTAAACTGGGGGCGTGCCTCAACTACGTCTCGCTCTGAATCAGATCGACTCGACCGTCGGAGACATCGCCGGGAACGCGGAGGCGATCGTGCACTGGACCCGGCACGCCGCCGGGCAGGGCGCGCATCTCGTCGCGTTCCCCGAGATGGCGCTGACCGGCTATCCCGTGGAGGACCTGGCGCTGCGGTCCTCCTTCGTCGAGGCTTCCCGGACGGCGCTGCGCGCGCTCGCCCGCAGGCTCGCGGACGAGGGCTTCGGGGAGGTGCCCGTGGTCGTCGGCTATCTGGACCGCTCGGAGCGGGACGCGCCGAGGCTCGGCCGGCCGGCCGGTTCGCCGGAGAACGCCGCCGCCGTGCTGTACGGGGGCGGGGTGGCCCTCCGCTTCGCCAAGCACCACCTGCCGAACTACGGCGTCTTCGACGAGTACCGCTACTTCGTGCCGGGCGACACCCTGCCGGTCGTCCGGGTGCACGGTGTCGACGTGGCCCTGGCGATCTGCGAGGACCTGTGGCAGGAGGGCGGCCGGGTCCCGGCGGCGCGCGAGGCGGGGGCGGGGCTGCTGCTCTCGGTGAACGCCTCGCCGTACGAGCGGGACAAGGACGACACCCGGCTGGACCTGGTCAGGACCCGGGCCCGGGAGGCGGGGTGCGTGACCGCGTATCTGGCGAGCACGGGCGGTCAGGACGAGCTGGTCTTCGACGGCGACTCGATCGTGGTGGACGCGGAGGGCGAGGTGATCGCGCGCGCCCCGCAGTTCGTGGAGGGCAGCGTGATCCTGGACCTGGAGCTTCCGGCGGCTTCGGCCGATGCGCCGGAGGGGCTGGTGGACGACGGGCTGCGGATCGACCGGGTGGTGCTCTCGGCGGAGCCGCCGCCCCGCTACGAGCCGGAGCTGAAGGGCGGTCGGGCGCACCGGCTCGACGACGACGAGGAGGTGTACTCCGCCCTGGTGATCGGGGTCCGCGCGTACCTCGCGAAGAATGGTTTCCGTTCGGTGCTCGTGGGGCTCTCCGGCGGGATCGACTCGGCGCTCGTGGCGGCGATCGCCTGTGACGCGCTGGGCGCCGAGCACGTCCACGGGGTGTCGATGCCGTCCCGCTACTCCTCCGCCCACTCGCGCGAGGACGCGGCGGAGCTGGCGCGCAGGACCGGGCTGCACTACCGGACCGTGTCGATCGAACCGATGTTCGATGCCTTCATGGGCGAGCTGGCGCTGACCGGTCTCGCCGAGGAGAACCTCCAGTCGCGGCTGCGCGGTACGACGCTGATGGCAATCTCCAACGAGGAGGGCCATCTCGTCCTCGCGCCGGGCAACAAGTCCGAGCTGGCGGTGGGGTACTCGACGCTGTACGGGGACTCCGTCGGCGCGTTCGGGCCCATCAAGGACGTCTACAAGTCCGATGTGTTCCGGCTGGCCCGCTGGCGCAACCGGGCGGCGGAGGAGCGGGGGCAGACCCCGCCGATCCCGGAGAACTCGATCACGAAGCCGCCCAGCGCCGAGCTGCGCCCCGGGCAGGTCGACACGGACTCGCTGCCGGACTACGAGGTCCTCGACGCGCTCCTCGCGCTCTATGTGGACCGGGACCGGGGGCGGGAGGAGATCGTGGCCGCCGGTTTCGACGAGGACCTGGTCGTGCGGACGCTGCGGATGGTGGACACGGCGGAGTACAAGCGGCGCCAGTACCCGCCGGGCACCAAGATCTCCGCGAAGGGCTTCGGCAAGGACCGCCGCCTGCCGGTGACGAACCGGTGGCGGGAGACGCCGGGGGCGGGAGACGCCGGGAGTGTGAGACGCCGGGGGCGTGAGACGCCTGGGGCGTGAGGGCGGGCGCACGGGGGGGGGTCCCCCTGGGGCGTACGAAGGGCGGTTTCCGCGCGGGCGTACGGGGGTGGCTTCCGCGCGGGGCGGCGTCCCGGGGCCCGTACGACCGTGGGCGCGCCCCGGCCCGTCGCCGCTAGGGCGCGGTCGTGCCCGAGGTCCCTACCGCCGGTTCGGTCCGTCCGGGCGCGTCCCCGGGGCCCTGGGCGATCACGCGGGAGGCGCCCTTCCCCGTACGTTCCTCACGGTCGAGCAGACCGGCCACGACGGCGATCGCGAGGCCCACGAGGGTGAGGACCGCGCCGACGAGGGTGGGCGAGGTCCAGCCCCAGCCTGCGGAGACGGCGGCGCCGCCCGCCCAGGCGCCGCCCGCGTTGGCGAGGTTGAAGGCGGAGTGGTTGGAGGCGGAGGCGAGCGTCGGGGCGTCCTTCGCCTTGTTCATCACGAGCATCTGGAGCGGGGTGGTCGTCATGAAGCCGACCGCCCCGAGCACCACGACCGTGACCAGGGCCAGCCAGGGCACGTGGACGGTGAAGCGGAAGGCGACCAGGGCGAGGACGAGGGCGGCGAGCGAACCGTAGAGCGTGGGGCGCGGCGCCCGGTCGGTCAGCGGGCCCGCCGCGAGCGCGCCGCCGGTCATGCCGAGCCCGAAGAGGGCGAGCACGAGGGTGACGGTCGCGTCGCCGAAGCCCATGACCTCGGTGGTCATCGAGGCCAGATACGAGTAGACGGCGAAGATGCCCGCGAAGCCGAAGACTGCGGTGAGCAGTCCGAGCAGGACCTGTGGGCGGCCGAGGGCGCGGACCTCGCGGGCGAGTCCCTGCCGCTCGTCGACGGGGAGGTGCGGGACGAGGCGGGCGAGCGCGGCGACGGCGAGCAGTCCGATGAGGGCGACGACGAGGAAGGTGGCCCGCCAGCCGAGGCGCTGTCCGAGCAGGGTCGCGGCGGGGACGCCGAGGATGTTGGCGACGGTGAGACCGAGGAACATGGTGGCGACCGCCCGTGCCTGCCGGTCCTCGCGGACGAGGCGGGCGGCGACGACCGCGCCGAGGCCGAAGAAGGCGCCGTGCGGGAGTCCGGCGAGGACCCGTCCCGCGATCAGCCAGCCGAAGCCGGGGGCCAGGGCGGAGGCCAGGTTGCCGACCGTGAAGAGGCCCATGAGCAGGAGCAGCATCCGCTTGCGGGGGACGCGGGAGCCGAGGGCGGTGAGCAGCGGGGCGCCGAGGACGACGCCGATCGCGTACGCCGAGACGAGGTGTCCCGCCGTGGGCACGGAGGTGCCGAGATCGTCGGCGACCTGGGGAAGCAGGCCCATCATCACGAACTCGGTGGTGCCTATGCCGAAGGCGCCTACGGCCAGGGCGAGCAGAGCCAGGGGCATGGGTGGGGCGAGCCTTTCCCGCAGATGATTCCGGTCGGTTCCGTGCGGTTCCGGGCGATGGCGGTCAGTCCGGGTCAGCGCCGGTCGGTCCCGGTCGGTTCCGGTTGATTCTTGGGCGGAACAAAGGCTCTCAGATGTTTTCTTCCCGCCGGCTTCCGGGGGATGACGGGCGGGTTTCGCCTCAGAGGCGGACGCGGGCGGCGATCGGGAGGTGGTCGCTCAGCGTCTCCGGGAGGGCCCACGAGGAGACCGGTTCGACGCCCTTGACCATGATCTGGTCGATCCGGGCCAGGGGGAAGGAGGCGGGCCAGCTGAAGCCGAAGCCGTCGCCCGCCGCGCCCTGGGTGGAGCGGAGCTGGGAGGTGACGGCCTTGAGGGAGCGGTCGTTCATGGTGCCGTTGAGGTCGCCGAGGAGGACGATCCGCTCGGTCGGGTCGTGGGAGATGGCCTCGCCGAGGGCGTTGGCGCTCTTGTCGCGCTGGTTGGCGGTGAAACCCGCGTTCAGTTTCACTCGTACGGACGGCAGGTGGGCGACGTAGACGGCGACGTCGCCCCGGGGGGTGACGACCGTGGCGCGCATGGCGCGGGTCCAGCCCATCCGGATGTCGACGGGCCGCGCGGCGCGCAGGGGCAGCTTGCTCCACAGGCCCACGGTGCCCTGGACGGAGTGGTACGGGTAGACCGAGGCGAGGGCCTTCTCGTACGCCGGGACCGCGTCGCTCTTGAGTTCTTCGAGCGCCAGGACGTCGGCGTCGGAGACGGCGAGGCGGCGGGCGGTGGCGTCGGGGTCGGGGTTGTCGGCGTTCACGTTGTGGGTGGCGACGGTCAGGTCGCCGGGGGCGCCGGGGGCGGACTTGTCGGCGACGAGTCCGCCGAAGATGTTCAGCCAGACCACCGCCGGAAGGGTCAGCGCGACGAGCGCGGTGGCGGAGCGGCGGATCAGGGCGAGGACGAGCAGCAGCGGCACGAACAGACCGAGCCAGGGCAGGAAGGTCTCGGTGAGGCTGCCCAGGTTGCCGACCCGGTTGGGGATGTCGGAGTGGAAGCCCATGAGGAGGGTCAGGGCCATCGCGCAGAGCGCGAGCAGGATGCCCCGGCGCCAGATGCCCCGGTCGCTGCGGAGCCGGTCGCGCAGGGCCCGGAAGCGGGAGGCGCCCGGTTCGGTCCCGGTGCCGTCGTGCTCGGTCTCCGTCATGTCCACCCGCGCCATCGCACTGTCCTCACTGCCTTGCTGCCGTGCTGCCTTGCCCCGTGACCCGACGTCGACCCTAGGCGATGCCGGGGCCGCCGTACTCCCCGAGGGACGACCTGGGCGCGTGGCGAGTTCCTCCTGGTGGCGAGAGGGACCGGGCTGTGACAGAACAAGCACATTCGTGCGGTTTCCGTGCGTGTGGCCGGGTGTGTGGCCGGTCGACCGGCCGGGTGGTCAGTCGCGTGGACGCAGTCCTTCCATGACGGTGTCGACCACCCGTTCGGCGAGGTCGGGTTCGAGGGGGGAGCCGGGGCGGATGACGGTACGCAGCAGCAGCGGTCCGGCGATGAGGTCGTTGACGAACTCGGGGTCGAGGTCGGCGCGGATCTCGCCGTCCGCCATGCCCCGCCGGACGGCCGCGAGGGCGAGGCTGCGGCGGGGTTCGATGACGGAGCGCTGGTAGGCGTCCCAGAGCCGGGGGTAGAGCTGCATCTGCGCGAACAGGTTGTGGAGCAGGGCGGAGTTCCGCTTGGCGATGCCGCGCTCCCGCATGGACTCCATGAGGGCGATGAGGTCGGCCCTGGCCGAGCCGCCGGGCAGCACCGGCTCGGGGGGCTCGATGGAGCGGAGCAGTTCGACGAGGAGTTCCTCCTTGCCGGTCCAGCGGCGGTAGAGCGTCGCCTTGCCGATCCCGGCGGTACGGGCGATCCGCTCGATGGACAGCTCGGCGAGCGGCACGCCCTCGTCGAGCAGCCCGACGACCGCGTCGAACACGGCCTCCTCGACCCCCTCGCTCCGCGGCCGTCCCCGCCGGACACCGGGACCTTCACCGGAGGCGGAGGCGGAAGCGGGGGCGGGGTCAGGGGCAGGGGTGAGGGGGACGCAGGTGGGGGGCGAGGCGAAGAGAGGGGGTTCCTGGGGCGCCTGGGATTTCTGGGGTTCCGGGGGCGGCGCGGGGCGGGCGGCGCCGGTACGCGTGTCCGACGTGGAGGCCCTGGAGCCGCCCGTACCCGTACCCTCCACGGAGGCTCGGGAGCCGCCCGTACCCGTGCGCGTGCCCGAGGCGGAGGCCCTGGAGCCGCCCGTGCCCGCGCCGCCGCCCGGGGCCCGGGTCGCGGCGGGCCGGAAGCCCGGTCCGGTCGGGTCCTGGGCTCGGGTCGGGTCCTGGGCCTGGTCCGGGGTCACCGGGGCCGGGCCGGACCGGCGTCCGGTGTCGTGCGGTTCCGTGGTCCCGTGGTCCTGCCGCGACACGTGCGCTCCACCTCTCGTTCGGTTACCGCCTTCCGGCCGATTCTCCCGCCTTCGCGGTCCCGGCGGGCACCGACGCGTCCGGGGCCGGTCCGGCCGGGGCGCGGGGCGGCAGGAAGACGGCGACGACGACCGTGCCGACGAGGGCGACGGCCGCGGAGCCGATCGCCGTGACGTGCATGGCGCTGAGGAAGGCGTCGTACGCGGGGGCGATCAGGCCCTGGCCCGCCGGGCCGAGCTTCTCCGCGACGGCGAGCGTGGCCCCGATGGACTCGCCCGCCGTCTCGCGCAGGGCGCCCGGCACCGCGCCGAGGTGTCCTTCGATCTCGCCCCGGTAGGTGGAGGAGAGCACCGAGCCGAGGACGGCCACCCCGAGCGCGCCGCCGACCTGCCGGAAGGTGTTGTTGATGGCCGAGCCGGAGCCGGCCTTCTCGCGGGGCAGCGACTGCATGATCGCGACGGTGGCGGGCGGCATGATGTGCGCCATGCCCGCGCCCTGGACGAAGAAGACGACCTCCAGGAGCCAGAGCGGGGTGTCGGCGTCGAAGAGGGCGAAGGCGCCGAGCCCGACGGCGACCAGGAACATGCCGCCGGTGCAGACCGCGCGGGCGCCGAAGCGCTCGACGACCAGCCGGGCGCGGGGGGCGAACACCATCTGCGCGACGGCGAGCGGCACGATGAGCAGACCGGCCTGGAGGGCGCTGTAGCCGCGCACGCTCTGGAGGTAGAAGGCGGAGAAGAAGGTGACGCCCATGAGGGCGAAGAAAACCAGGGCGATGGCGGCGACGGCGGCGGAGAACGCGGGCCGCTTGAAGTAGCCCATGTCGATGGCGGGGTGGTCGCTGCGCCGCTCGTGCAGGACGAAGAGCGTGAGGACCGCGAGACCGCCGAGGACCGGGGCGAGGACGGTGGCGTCGGTGAAGTCGGCCAGTTCGCCGCCCCGGATGATGCCGTACACGAGGAGGACCAGGCCGACGACGGAGAGGAACACGCCGGGTATGTCGATCCGGCCGGGGTCGGGGTCCCGGGAGTCGGGGACGAGCCAGGCCATCAGGACGACGGCGAGGACGACGACGGGCACGTTGACGAGGAAGATCGAGCCCCACCAGAAGTGTTCGAGCAGGATGCCTCCGGTGATCGGGCCGATCGCGATGGCCAGACCCACGCTGCCCGCCCAGATGCCGATGGCCTTGGGCTGCTCGTCGCGCTCGAAGACGTTCATGAGGACGGCGAGGGTGGCGGGCATGACGAAGGCTGCGCCGAGGCCCATGACGGCGCGGAAGGCGATCAGCTCGGCCGAGGAGTCGGAGAGGGCGGCGAGGGCGGAGCCGATGCCGAAGACGGTGATGCCGAAGAGGAGGACCTTCTTGCGGCCGAGGCGGTCGCCGAGCAGACCCGAGGTGAAGAGGAGTCCGGCGAAGACGAGCGTGTAGGAGTTGATCGACCACTCCAGCTCGCTCTGGGTGGCGCCGATCCCGGTGGGCGCGGGCGCCGAGATCGTCTTGACGGCCACGTTGAGGATCGAGTTGTCGAGGACGACGATCAGCAGGCTGAGCATCAGGACGCCGAGGATGGCCCAGCGACGCCGGTGGACGGCCTCGGGGACCCGGGGCCCGGCGGGTGCGGCGGGCGCGGTGGACGGTTGCGACATGCGCACCACCCTAGAGTGATTTCGATACGGGACCGTCTCGTATCGAAAAAGCTGACCGATCTTTTACGTGGTGAACAGCACCACTCCGCCCCACTTCCCCGGCCACCCGGCGAAGTGCCACCATGGATGTGATCCGGGGACGCCGTCAGGGCGCCTCGAGATGACACAAGGAGCCGTTCACCATGACGCTTCAGGCTGCCCAGAAGCCACCCGCCGACAGCGGCAGGACCCTGTACGGCGGCACGGGCTCGCGCCGCATCACCGTCCACGACATCGCCGCCGCCAAGTCCCGCGGCGAGAAGTGGCCCATGCTCACCGCCTACGACGCGATGACCGCCTCCGTCTTCGACGAGGCCGGTATCCCGGTGCTCCTCGTCGGCGACTCCATGGGCAACTGTCACCTCGGCTACGACACCACCGTGCCCGTCACGATGGACGAGATGACCGTGCTCTCCGCCGCCGTCGTGCGGGGCACCCGGCGCGCCCTCGTCGTCGCCGACCTGCCCTTCGGCTCGTACCAGGAGGGGCCCGTCCAGGCGCTGCGCAACGCCACCCGGCTCGTCAAGGACGCCGGGGTCGGCGCGGTCAAGCTGGAGGGCGGCGAGCGGTCCCTGGCGCAGACCGAGATGCTCGTCCAGGCGGGCATCCCCGTCATGTCCCACCTGGGCCTCACCCCGCAGTCCGTGAACACCATGGGCTACCGGGTGCAGGGCCGCTCCGACGAGGCCGCGCACCAGCTGCTCCGGGACGCCAAGGCGGCGCAGGAAGCGGGCGCGTTCGCCGTCGTCCTGGAACTCGTACCGGCCGGACTGGCCACCGAGATCACCCGCTCGCTGCACATCCCGACCATCGGCATCGGCGCCGGGGCCGGCACCGACGCGCAGGTCCTCGTCTGGACCGACATGGCCGGGCTCACCGGCGGCAAGGTGCCACGCTTCACCAAGCAGTACGCCGACCTCCGCGCGACCCTCGGCGACGCGGCCCGCGCCTTCGCCCAGGACGTCGGCGGCGGCGCGTTCCCGGCCGAGGAGCACACCTTCCACTAGGCCGTCTCTTCCGGGTCTTGCCGGGTCGGGACCTCGGTCGCCGACAAGCCGCCGACAGCCCCGCCGACTCCTGTCGGCGGGGCTGTCGGCCGTCTGTCGGGGGCTTGTCGGTGGCGCCGTGTTCCATGGTGGACATGACGCGATCACACACCAACGCCATCGAGGTCCGGGGCCTCGTGAAGCACTTCGGTGCCACCAAGGCCCTCGACGGGGTCGACCTGGACGTCCGCGAGGGCACCGTCCTCGGCGTCCTCGGGCCCAACGGCGCCGGGAAGACCACCCTCGTCCGCTGTCTGTCCACCCTCCTCGTCCCCGACGCCGGGACCGCCACCGTCGCCGGGTACGACGTGGTGAAGCAGCCGCGCCAGCTCCGTCGCACCATCGGCCTCACCGGCCAGTACGCCTCGGTGGACGAGAAGCTGTCCGGCTGGGAGAACCTGTACATGATCGGGCGCCTCCTGGACCTCTCCCGGGCCGACGCCCGCCGCCGCTCCGACGAGATGCTGGAGCGCTTCTCCCTCACCGAGGCCGCCAAGCGGCCCGCGATGAACTACTCCGGCGGCATGCGGCGCCGCCTCGACCTCGCCGCCTCGATGATCGGCCGCCCCGCCGTCCTCTACCTGGACGAGCCGACCACCGGTCTCGACCCGCGCACCCGCAACGAGGTCTGGGACGAGGTCCAGCGGATGGTCGCCGAGGGCGTCACCGTCCTGCTCACCACCCAGTACATGGAGGAGGCCGAGCAGCTCGCCAGCGAGCTGACCGTGGTCGACCGGGGCAAGGTCATCGCCCGGGGCGGGGTCGACGAACTGAAGGCCAGGGTCGGCGGCCGGACCCTGAAGGTCCGCCCGGTGGACCCGGCGCAGCTGCCCGCGATGGCCGCCGCGCTCCGGGAGACCGGACTCGACGGCGTCGCCGGATCGACGGTCGTCGCCGACGAGGGCGCCCTGTACGTGCCGATCCTCACCGACGAGCAGCTGACCGCCGTGGTGGCGCTGCTCGGCGCGCGCGGCTTCGGCATCGCCCACATCGGCACCCATCTGCCCAGCCTGGACGAGGTGTTCCTGGCGATCACCGGCCAGAAGACCACCGAAGGCCGGACCGCCGAAGACCGGGAGACCACCGGTTCCGCCGGTTCCGCCGGTTCCGCCGAGACCCACGAGGAGGTCGCCGCATGAGCACGACCACGGTCACCCAGTCCCCCGCCGAGGCGCCCGCCCCGACCCCGGCACGGCGCGCGCCCGTCGCGGAGGGCCGGATCGGCCTGCGCGCCAACCTGCGCCACATCTCGGCCCTGGCCCGCCGCAACGCGCTCCAGATCAAGCAGGACCCGGAGTCGATGTTCGACGCCGTCCTGATGCCGATCATCTTCATCCTGCTCTTCGTGTACGTCTTCGGCGGCGCGATCGCGGGCAAGGGCAACAACGACGCCTATGTGAACTACGTGACGCCGGGCCTGATGGCGATGATGGGCATGAACATCGCCATGGCCGTCGGCGTGGGCATCAACGACGACTTCAAGAAGGGGGTCATGGACCGGTTCCGGACGATGCCGATCGCCCGGTCCTCCGTCCTCATCGCGAAGATCGTCGTCGAGATAGGCCGGATGCTGATCGCCACCGCGATCCTGCTCGGCATGGGCTTCCTGCTCGGTCTGGACATCCAGACCTCGGTCCTGCACCTGTTCGCCGCCATCGGCCTCTCCATGACCTTCGGCGCCTCGCTGATGTGGATCTTCATCCTGCTCGGTCTGACGATGAAGACGGCCCAGGCGGTCCAGGGCACGGCGATGCTGGTCCTGATGCCGCTCCAGTTCGGCTCGTCGATCTTCGCGCCGCCGACCTCGATGCCCGGCTGGCTGAAGGCGTTCACCGACTACAACCCGCTGTCGAACCTCGCCGACGCCGCCCGGGGCCTGATCAACGGCGGCCCGGTCGCCCACTCCGTGTGGATGGTCCTCGGCTGGTCGCTGCTCATCACCGCCGTCACGGCGCCCCTCGCGGTCGCCAAGTTCCGCAAGAAGACCTGAGCCGGGACACGGGGGTTCAGGACTCGGCGCGCACCCCGATCGCGTCGACGGCGCGGCCGAGCAGGGCGGCGGCCTCTTCCCTGGAGAGGCCGTCGCCCTCGGCGTACGCCGCCGCGAAGGCGTCCTCGCCGAGGACCGACCGGGCCAGCGCGGTGGCCCGCTCCAGGTTCTCCGCCTCGGCGGGCGGCGACAGATGCCCCGGCGGAAGCAGCCCGGCACTGGCCCCGAGCAGCACCGCGCCGGTCCGCGCCGACGGACCGCCGAGCCCGGCGAGCGCCCAGGCACCGATCACCAGGTGGTTCGCGGGCAGCTGCGGAGCGACCGCGAGCAGCATCGGGCTCAGGGAGTGCCCGTACGCCCTCAGGGTGAGGCCGAGCGCGGACGCGTACCGGCCGTCCAAGGCGTCCAGCCAGGCGAGCGCCCCCAGGGTGAAGCCCTCGAAGAGCGACAGGGCCTCCGCGTCGAAGTCCCGCCGCAGCGCCAGGAAGTGCTCCCGCGCCTCGGCGGTGCGACCGCCCCGGCCCAGCGCGAGCCCGAGGAACATCCGGGTGCCGAGCAGGCACTCCTGGCTCCGCCCATGGGCACCGTCCAGGATCTCGCGCAGGATCGCCTCCGCCTCGGCGAGCCGCCCGGTCTCCACGAGCGTCCCGGCGTACCGCGCCCGCAGCAGCGCCGTCTGCGCCTGCGCCCCGATCCGTTCCGTGTAGCCGATGGCGGCGGCGAAGTCGGCGGCCGACTCCTCGAACTCCAGCCGCCGTTCCCTGGCCTCCGCACGGGAGGAGAGCGCCTCGGCCGCGCCCCAGGCGTCCCCGAGCCCGACGAAGATCGCCAGGCTCTCGTCGGCGTCGCGGATCCCCTCCCCCGCCAGGTCGCCCCGGTTGGCGAACACGTTGGCGCGCAGCTGGAGGGCGTTGGCGAGATCCCATTCGTAGCCGTACGTCCGGCAGGCCTCGACGGTCGTGTCGAGGAGTTCCCGCATCCGGCCGGGCTCCCCGACGAGGAGGACCGCGAAGAACGCGAAGGAGCCGGGCAGCCGGCAGGTCTGGGGCAGCCCGGGGCCGTAGACGGCCGTCATCTCGCGCAGCCGCCGGTTGCCCTCGGGGCTGGTCCAACGACCGGTCTCGTGGTTCATGTTGATCAGCTCGACGAGCCGCACCCCGCGCCTGGCCTCCCAGCGCTGCTCCTCGGAGAGCGGCGGCGGCGCGGCCGTGCACGGCTCGTGGAGCGGGACGACGGGGGCGGTGGGCGAGGCGAACGGGTCGGGGCCGAGCGCGGCCACCGCCCGCGACCAGTGCAGGGCGTCGGTGCGCAGGTCCCGCATCTGCCAGTACCAGAGCAGGGAGTGGACGAGGAGCAGCGCCTCGTCCTCCTCGCCCGCGTCGACGGCCCGGCGCAGGGCGGTGCGCAGATTGCCGTACTCGGTGCCGAAGCGGGCGATGGCGTCGAGCTGACCGCGCCCGCGCAGCTCGGGGTCGGTGCGGCGGGCCAGTTCCCGGTAGTACGTGAGATGGCGGCGTTCCGTCTCCGTCCGCTCCCCGGCCTCCGCGAGGCGCTCCCGCGCGTACTCGGCGACGGTCTCCAGGAGCCGGAAGCGCATGCCGGTGCCGTCGGGCGTGGCGACGACGAGGGACTTGTCGACGAGCGAGCCGAGGGCGTCGAGTACGTCGAGCGCGGCGGGAGCGGTGGGAACGCCGCTGTCTCCGGCCGCGTCGGCGTCGCCGCACACCGCCTCGGCCGCCTCCAGGTCGCAGCCGCCGGTGAAGACCGCGAGGCGGCGCAGGACGGCGCGTTCGGCCGCGTCGAGGAGGTCCCAGGACCAGTCGACGACCGCGCGCAGGGTCTGCTGCCGGGGCAGGACCGTACGGGAACCGGAGGTCAGAAGGCGGAAACGGTCGTCGAGCCGGTCCGCTATCTGGCGCGGAGTGAGCAGCCGCAGCCGGGCCGCCGCCAGCTCGACGGCGAGCGGGAGACCGTCCAGGCGGCGCACGATCTCGGCCGCCGCCTCCGGGTCGTCGGCCACCCGGAAGCCGGGCCTGGCCGCCGCGCCCCGCTCGCCGAGGAGCCGCAGCGCGGTGCTCTCGGGCAGGGGGCCCAGGGGCCGCAGGGTCTCCCCCGGTACGCCGAGGGGCTCCCGGCTGGTGGCGAGGACGCGCAGGCCGGGGCAGCGCGCGAGGAGCGTCTCGGCGAGGGCGGCGGCGGCGCCGACGAGGTGTTCGCAGTTGTCGAGGAGGAGCAGCATCCGGCGGTTCGCGCAGTGCTCGGCGAGCCGGGCGAGCGGGTCGTCGCCGGTCCGCAGCTCCTCGGCGCCCGCGCCGCGCAGCACCGTCTCCCGGGCGCCGACGGCCACGAGCACGGCTTCGGTGACGGCCTCCGGGTCGGTGACGGCGGCCAGCTCGGCGACCCAGACCCCGTCCGGCCAGCCGCCCGCCTGTGCCCCGCGCTCGGCCGCCTCCTGCGAAAGGCGCGTCTTGCCCGCGCCCCCGGGCCCGAGCAGGGTGACGAGCCGGGAGACCCGCAGATCCTCCTGGAGCGCGGCGATCTCCTCGTCCCGCCCGACGAAACTGGTGAGCCGGGCACGCAGATTCCCCGGCCGCTCCGGAAACGGGCCCTGGCCGGGACTGGGGGCGGAGCCCGGGATCGGGTCCTGGTGGGGGGCGGGGCCCGGGATCGGGCCCTCATGGGGGGCGGGGCCCGGGATCGAGTCCTGGTGGGGGGTGGGCGGATGCGCCGCCGTGGGCTCGGGCTCGGGCGAGCCCGGGGGCCGGGTCCCGTAGGGGGCGGGCCCCGGCAGGACCCCGGGGATGCCCGGGAGCGGGTCCGGGCGGGGGCCCGGGTCCGGGCAGGGGGCGTGGGGGTCGGCCGCTGTGGGCGAGGGCGTGACTGCGGGCGTAACCGGGGGCCGGGTCCCGTAGGGGGTGGCCTCGGGGCGGGTCTCGTAGGGGGCGGCTTCGGGGAGGGGGCCCGAGCCCGGGGGGCGGGTCCCGTAAGGGGTGGCCTCAGGGAAGGGGCCGGAGTCTGTCGGCCTGGCCCCGTAAGGCGCGGCCTCAGGGAAGGGGCCGGAGCCTGACGGCCTGGCCCCGTAAGGCGCGGCCTCGGGGAGGGGCCCCGAGCCCGAAGGGCGGGTCCCGTAAGGGGCGGCCTCAGGGAGGGAGCCGGAGTCTGTCGGCCTGGCCCCGTAAGGCGCGGCCTCGGAGACGGAGCCCGAGCCCGAAGAGCGGGTCCCGTAAGGGGCGGTCTTCGGGAGGGGGGCCGGGTCTGAGGGGCGGGTCCCGTGGGGGGTGGTGGCCTCGGGGTGGGGTCCACGGGGCTGGAGGCGTTCCCTGGGCGGATTCGGGGGCTTCCGGTTCCCGTGGCGGGTGTCCTCGGGTGTCGCTCCGGAGCCCGTCAGGAGTTCCGCGTGGAGGGTGCGCAGGGCCGGGGACGGGTCGGTGCCCAGGCGGGTCGACAGGGCGCGGCGGAACGTCTCGTACGCAGCGAGGGCTTCGGCGGCGCGGCCCGTGTCGCGCAGGGCGCGGATGCGCAGGGCCTGGAGGGGCTCGTCCAGGGGGCGGGCGGCGCAGAGGGCGGTGAGTTCGGGCAGGGCCTCGGCGGCCCGGCCG
>NZ_MSJP01000104.1 GCF_014596525.1 Streptomyces sp. CBMA291 | reverse complement strand
TCGACACTCACCGGCTACCACTCCGGCCTCTACGTGGTAACCGCCATCTCCATCGCCACCCTGGCCCTCACCCTCACCGCCGCACTCCGCGCCTCAACCCGACGCAAGACAGCAACACCCTCCACGTGACCACGCGGACGGGTCTCTGCTCTTCCGCCCGTGCGGGAGGGGCGGAGACCCGCCCTTCGGCCGCCTGTGCTGCCCCTTGCCCCTTCCGGCGCGGCCACACTTCTTACTACGCGAGGTCGCGTAACGCGCCACCAGAGGCGTCGAGTTGAACCCCCAAGACGATGCGCCTCTCGATGCGGACGAGGTGATCAGCATGGTCGACGCGGTCGACGCGGTCAACGCGGTCGACGCCTCATGGCGGCGTACCCGGAGCGCATCCCGGCCGACGCATCCCGGCCGACGTCTCCCGGTCGACGCATCCCGCCTCGCCAAGCAAGGGCTGAGAGGCGTCACCCGTATCGCCGGGAGCGAGCCCCGGCTGTGGGGCCGTGGCGGGAACGGCCATGGCCGCCCGCCCGGCGAACACGGCCGGAAACCGTCCCGGTTCACCGCCGTGCGCATGTCCGTCGGGGACCAGACGGGTGAACCGGCCCGCCTCCTGGCCGAAGCCACGGATCCGGACGTCGATGTCGCGGATCCGGACGTCCGCATCGAGGAGATGACCATCGGCCACTCCCCGGCCGAGCGCGGCGGCCCCGTGGAGCCGGTCGTGGAGGACTCCGCAGCCGGTCCGCCACACGCGGGCGGCTCATCGGGGACTGCCGGGCGGCACGGCGCCCCGAGCCCCGCATCGGCACCCCCGCCCCGGGCCCGTACCCCCACCGGAGACCGGACCGGATCGGCTGACGGGCCCGCTGCCGACGGCCGCGGTCCGAACCGGTCTGACCGGCGGGAATCGGGCCGCGACCGCCGCGCAACGGTGACGGCCAGGGCGCTCCCGGCCGTCACCCAAGGTGACGATCCGGGCCCCGACACGCCGACGGCCGAGGCGAAATCGAAGACGATCGCGGGTGCCGGGACCCCGTCGAAGGACCCGGGCCACCGCCCGGGGTCCCGCTCCGGCGCGATGTCCCTGGCGGACGCAGGTGTGACGGCCCCCGCGGCTGCCGCAGTTCGCTCCTTTCAGCGACATTTCCCGGCCATGTGATGCACTTTCAGCCGCCGCTTCTTCATATGTCGTACGAGCGCCAATACCAGATAGGCAAGCCCCTACGGGTGAGTTTGCCAACTGAGCGCTGCACATGACTGGTTGACGACTACACTGTGTGGTTAGTGATGGTCGTAGGGTCACCGCACTCTGTCGTACATTCCGTGCAGAACCACCCAGCGACCCCCCTCCGCAACGCCGATTCCTGGGCACGTACCAAGGACACTCATGTCTCAACTTCGCGCACCCTCCCCGCGCTCCGATCGACGCGAGGGTGGGCGGCACGGCCGGTCAGGCGCCCGCTCCACCTCCGGCAACGGCGACACCCCCCAGACGCAGCCCACCGCGCCGCACATCACGGAAGCCCGCATACGTCCTCAGCTGCTGCGCGCCTCCGTGCTCCCCGCCGTCGCGGTGGCGCTCGGCTGGGCGGCGGTAGTCCTCTTCACCATCCGCTCCACCGGAGGCGGCATCACCCGCGACCTCTGGACGGCGCTCGGCGGCGCGGGCGCGTTCACCATCGCCGCCGTGACGGCCGCCGCGCTCGGTGCGTGCCGGGCCGCCAGAGCCGTACGCGACCGCTGCGAGGCCCTGCGCCGCTCCAGCGCACGGGCACAGTCCGAACTCCGCACCGCCGTCGAACAGTTGAGCAAGGGAGAGGAGATCCCGGCCCGTTCCACCCTGCCGGCGAACACCTCGGGAGACGACGAGTTCGACCTGCTCGCCCGGGAGCTGACCCGTTCCCACGAGGCCGCCATGGCCGCAGTCGTCCAGGCGGCACAGCTCTCCGGCGGCACCGGGAACGAGCAGAAGGTCGAGGTCTTCGTCCACCTCGCCCGGCGCCTCCAGTCCCTCGTCCACCGCGAGATCCAGCTCCTCGACGAGCTGGAGAACGGGGTGGAGGACCCCGAGCTGCTCAAGGGCCTGTTCCACGTCGACCACCTGGCCACCCGCGTCCGCCGGCACGCGGAGAACCTCGCGGTGCTCGGTGGCGCCGTCTCCCGCCGCCAGTGGTCGAACCCCGTCTCCATGACCGAGGTGCTGCGCTCCTCCATCGCCGAGGTCGAGCAGTACCCCCGGGTGAAGCTCGTCCCCCCGATCGACGGCACCCTCCGCGGCCACGCCGTGGCCGATGTCATCCACCTCCTCGCCGAACTCGTCGAGAACGCCACGCTCTTCTCCGCACCGCACACCACCGTGCTGCTCCGCGCGCAGTACGTCGCGGCCGGACTCGCGATCGAGGTCGAGGACCGGGGCCTCGGCATGCCCGCCGCCGAGCAGACCAAGATGAACGCCCTGCTCGCCGACCCCGAACAGGTCAGCGCGGCCCATCTGCTCCAGGACGGACGCATCGGCCTCTTCGTCGTCTCGGCCCTGGCCCGCAGGCACGGCATCACCGCCCGCCTCCAGTCCAATATCTACGGCGGGGTCCAAGCCGTCCTCATCGTGCCCCAGGCCCTCCTCGGCGCCGACCCGGAGACCCTCACCCCGCACGAGCACCGGACCCCCACGCACACCACCACCCCGGCACCCGTGCCCCACCAGGCGCAGGCGCCGCTCTCCTCCCCGGTGCAACCCCGGTCCACACCCCCGGCCGGCACCCCCGTACCGCCCCGGCCCCGCCCCGCCCCCACGAGCCCCGACGCGGCGACGACACCACCCCCCACCCGCACGAACGGCCACGAGGACCCGGCCCGCACCACCCTCACGCCGAACGGCTACGAGAGCCCCACCCGCGCGACCCCGGCACCGAGCGGCTACGAGGACCGGTCCCGTACGACCTCCGGCTCGAACGGCTACGAGAGCCCCACCCGTACCACCCCCGCGTCGAACGGCTACGAGGGCTCGACCCGCCCGGCCCCTCCGTCGAACGGGTACGAGGACCCCAGCCGCGTCAACCCCCCATCGAACGGCTTCGGAATCCCCACCGGTCCCGCCGGTCCCACCGGCTCCGCCAGTCCCACCGGCCTCACGGGTCACACCGGCCCCACCCCCCAGTCGCACGACTACCCGCACCCCACCCGCACGCCCGACCCCCGCCGTCACCCGGACCCGACCGCCACCGCCCCCACCCCGTCGGCCGGCGGATTCGGGGAGACCGGGAGCACCCCCGTGACACCGGCACGGGCGGCCGACGACGTGCGTACGGACCCGCCCGCCTCCCTCCTCACGCCGCTCCCCACAGCGTCCGAGGCCGGTGGCAGGCCCCTGCTTCCCCGGCGACGCGCCCAGGAACACCTCGCACCCCAGCTGCGCGAGGAGCCCCTGACCCGCACCGACGAGGAGCCCGCCCTGCACGACCCCGGTCTGATGGCCGCGTTCCAGCGGGGCATCGGTCTCGCCGAATCCCAGCCCACCCCCCACGATCCGTCGCACCCAGGCGACGCGCACAAGGAGTAGATGCACCATGGCGAGCCATGTACCGACAGGCCATTCCTCGGATCTCGACTGGCTCCTGAGCGGACTCGTCCAGCGGGTCCCGTACACCCGCAACGCCGTTCTGCTCTCCTCCGACGGGCTGGTGAAATCCGTCCACGGTCTCGACCCCGACGCCGCCGACCACATGGCCGCCCTCGCCTCCGGGCTCTACTCGCTCGGGCGCAGCGCGGGCGCCCGGTTCGGCGACGGCGGCGAGGTCCGGCAGGTGGTCGTGGAGCTGGACTCCACCCTCCTGTTCGTCTCCACGGCCGGTTCCGGCACCTGCCTCGCGGTCCTCGCGGGGCGGGAGGCGGACGCCGCCGTCCTCGGGTACGAGATGGCGATGCTCGTCAAGAGCGTCCGGCCGTACCTGGTCACCCCTGCGCGGCAGCCGGCCGGCGTGATGGGCGGCTTCGGGCAGCGCGCGTGACATTCCCTCACGAAGGACCCTGGCTCGACGACGAGGCAGGGCGGCTGATCCGCCCGTACACCGTCAGCGGCGGCCGGACCGAGCCGACCACCGCACTGGACCTGCTGTCCCTGGTGATGGCGACCGGCTCCTCGCCCCGGACGCATCTGGGGCCCGAGCACAGCCTGGCCCTCGGGCTGTGCGACGGGCCCACCTCGGTGGCCGAGATCGCGGCACATCTACGGCTCCCCGCCGTGGTCACCAAGATCCTGCTCTCCGACCTGGTGGACTGCGGGGCGCTCACCACCCGCGCACCGCGCTTCAACGCCCATCCGACCGACCGTTCCTTGCTGGAGGCAGTGCTCGATGGTCTACGACGACGGCTCTGAGCGCCGCGGCGGTACCGCGGCCGACGCCTTCCCCACCGCTCTGAAGATCCTGGTGGCGGGCGGGTTCGGGGTGGGTAAGACCACTTTCGTGGGCGCCGTCAGCGAGATCGCGCCGCTGAGCACCGAGGAACTGCTGACCTCGGTCAGCGCGAGCATCGACAGCCTGGAGGGCGTGGAGTCCAAGACGACGACCACCGTCGCGATGGACTTCGGCCGCATCACGCTCGACGCCCGGCACATCCTCTACCTCTTCGGTACCCCGGGGCAGGAACGCTTCTGGTTCATGTGGGACGAGCTTTCCGAAGGCGCCCTCGGCGCCGTCGTGATGGTCGACACCCGCAGGCTCCAGGACTGCTTCTCCGCCGTGGACTTCTTCGAGCGGCGAGGCATCCAATTCGTGGTCGCGGTCAACGAGTTCGACGGCGCCTTCCGCTACGAGCCCAACGAGGTGCGGGCCGCCCTCGACCTCAGACCGGAGGTGCCGGTCGTCCTCTGCGACGCCCGGATGTCCAGCTCGGGCATCCGTACCCTGCTGACCCTCGTCCAGTATCTGCTCACCCATGTCCCGGCCGGCGTGCCGAGCTACGGAGCCATGCCATGACGTACGACCCGACGGGCCACCTCCTGCTGAACCCGGTGGACAAAGAGGCCTCGGCCCGTGCGCGGCGACTGCGGGAACTGGGCCTGGGGGAGCGGCCGGACCCGGCGTTCGACGCGTTCGCCCGGCGCCTCGCGGAGGCGACCGGGGCGCCGTTCTCGATGGTCAACTTCATCGACGAGAACCGGCAGTTCTTCGCGGGCATGCACACCCCCGAGGGCACCCTCTCGGGCAGCGACCTGGGCGCGGCGGCGGCGGGCGCCGCCGCCGGTCACCTGGGCCGCTCGCTCGCCCGCGACCGGGGCTACTGCCCGTACGTGGTCGTACGGCGCAAGGCCCTGGTCCTGGAGGACGTCTGCGACTACCCGCGCTTCGCGGGAAACCCGGTGGTCGACGAGATCGGCGTCCGCTCGTACATGGGCGCCCCGCTGATCGACCGCACGGGCACCGCGCTCGGCGCCGTGTGCGTCTTCGACACCGAGGTACGGGCCTGGGGCCGCATGGGCCTGGAGACGATCAAGGCGATGGCCGCCGAACTGATGGACCAGATCCACCGCCGCGAAGACGGCCTGCTCTGACTCCGAAGCCGAACCGTCACGGAGCGTACACGCTCCGGCCTCCCGGAAAGGGGTTCGTGACCACCGGGGAAAGTGCGGTATTGTTCTCATGCACGAACGGCCAGGGAAAACCCCAGGTCAGACGGGCATCGGGACGTGGCGCAGCTTGGTAGCGCACTTGACTGGGGGTCAAGGGGTCGCAGGTTCAAATCCTGTCGTCCCGACTCGAAAGAGTCGTAGATCGAGGGGCTGCTTCGGAGAGATCCGAAGCAGCCCCTCGATCGTTTTTGGGCTGTCGGGGACGCCTGCTCCCTCACCCCCGACGCGCCACCCGCCTCGGGCCGTGGATCACCAGGTCACAGGCAGCGAGTACAGCCCGTAGACCTCGTGGTTGTGCCGGTAGGGGAGGTCCTCGGGAGCGCAGGTGAGGGCGAGGCGGGGGAAGCGGCGCAGGAGTGCGGGGAGCGCGACGCGCAATTCCGCCTGGGCGAGTGACGCGCCCAGGCAGCGGTGGACGCCGTGGCCGAAGGTCAGGTGGGAGACGGGTTCGCGTTCGATGTCGAGGTGGTCCATGCCGGTGCCGAGCGCCGGGTCGCGATTGGCGACGGGCAGCTGGCAGACGACCTGGTCACCGGCCTTGATCGCGACGCCGGCGATGTCGGTGTCCCGTCGTGCGGTCCGGGCCAGCGCGGTGCTGGAGACGGCCAGATGGCGCAGGAGTTCCTCGACCGCCGTGCCGATCACCGGATCGTCCGGGGCGGCGGAGCGCAGCCGTGCCGCCTGTTCGGGATGGGTCAGCAGGGCCAGGGTGGCCAGGCCGATCATATTGGAGACGGTCTCGTGGCCGGCGAGCAGCAGGATGTCCGCGACGCCGACCAGCTCGTCGTCCGAGACGGCGTCGTCGTGCTCCCGGATGAGCCTGCCGATCAGCCGCTCGTCCGGGTTCCGCCGCTTCCCCTCGACCAGTACGGCCATGTAGTCGTGCGACCGCTGGTTCGCCGCGAGCCGCTGCTCCATGGGAAGGCTGAGATCCAGCGAGATCCTGGCCCGGCGCTGGAAGTCCTCCCGGTCCTCCACCGGCACACCCAGCAGGTCGCAGATCACCATGGCCGGAAGAGGCAGGGCGAAGGCGCTCATCAGATCCGCCGGGGCTCCGGTGGACTCCATGCCGTCGAGCAGACCGTCCACGGCAGCCGTGATCATCGGCTCCAGCCCGCGTACCCGCTTCACGGTGAACTCGGGTGCCAGGACGTGGCGCAGACGGGTGTGCTCGGGCGCGTCCGCGTTGAGCAGCTCCGGCGGCAGGATCCGGGAGCGGTCCGGGTCGTGCATGGCGAACGTCTCGGAGTCCGCCAGCACACGGCGTACGTCGGCGTGCCGCGTGACGAGCCAGTACTCGCCCGTCGTGTAGAGCCAGAAGTCCTGGACGTGGCGGACCGGTTCCTCGCGCTGTGCGGCACGAAGCTCCGGTCCTGGATCGAGCCCGTCACGGCGATAGAAAACGGACGTAAGCGGAGTTCCCTGCTCGGTCATCAGCCCATCCACGAGAGTCGTACAAGCCGGATCCAACGCACCGAAACAGTGCCTTCCAGGTGTACCGGCAGTACGCCCCGACGGGAATACCCACAACCAGCCGTTCACTCCGACCGGTGGAAGGCATGGGCTTTCTGCCCCACCGGCGCGCCCCCGGTCGTCGCTCGCCTCAGCGGTTGGCCGGTGCCGCCGGTGCTGCTGCCGCCGCCGGGGCCAGCACGGCGGTCGCGCGGTCGAGCATGCGGTGCCGGGCCTTGCCGGCTTCGGCGAGCTGCGAGGCGTTGTGGCTGATGAGCCGCCGTTGGTACGTGGATTCGACCGAGTTCCAGAGGCGTACGAGGTCGGTCTTCTTCTTGCAGGAGACATCGGCGAGCGCGGTGCGGCGCTCGTCCTGGGACACCTCGGCGGTACGGAACGAGGGCTCCAAGGGGCTGGAATAGCCGTATCCGGATGCCTTCATGCAACGGGACCAGTCCGCGAAGACGCGACGGACCTCGGGTGAGTCGAGCGACTCGCCGAAGGAGTCGACATTGATCCGGCGGACCACCTCGGCGTCCACCGGGTAGCTGTCGGTGCCGGTGATCTGGCGTGCGGCCGCCACGACGCAGCCCTCGGGCGGCGCGCCGCCGGGACCGGGGGTCTTCCTGCCCGGAGTGCCGCCCAGAGCCTCCCGTTGGGCGGCCGACAGCGGGGGATCGGCGTACGAGCGGTCTGCGGGGAGGTGGTAGCCGATCGCCTGCGCGGTGCCGGTGCCCACGATGCCGTACCGGCGCGCGTGGCGCGGCGGCTGAGTGGACTGCGGTCGAGTCGCGGGAGCCTGAAGTCCGGCCGTGCGCATGCAGGTTGCCACCAGGGAGTCGAGTGCCCGATGGGTGAGGGCGTTGTCGGCGGCGGAAAGGAAGTAGGAGTCCAGTGGCAGTGCCACCCCGGGGTCCTCCAGCGGCCCCGTCAGGGTGGCGCGCGGAACGGAGTCCTCGGCAGCCGAACCGGAGGGTGCCGGGGGGCTCTGCGGAGCGGCGCAGGAGGTGAGGAAACAGCCCGCGAAGGCGGCGGCCACGACGGCCACGGGAGCGCGGAACCGGAGCATGGGGACCTCGCGATCGCTGGACGGGCGGGGGGAAGGGGAGTGAGTGGGGTAGGGGGGATCCGGAGGCTGTGCGTACGGGTGCCAGGCGCCGGGCCCCCTGGAGGGTGGCCCGGCGGGATGGTCCGCGTTCGGTGGTCGTTGCTCAGTGGTCACCGTTCAGAGGGCTGTGACCCTCTCTCCGCGGTCACCAGTCGGCTTTCACCGGCCACCGGCCACCCGGCCATCGGCTGACGGTCAGCCGTTCACGAGGAACGAGGCGTCGTTGTTCTTCGTCGCCACCAGGTTGATGTTTCCGCAGGCCGGGACGGTGTCGGACGCGCCCATCCAGTTGCTGTTGTAGAAGACCTGGACGTTGCCATAGCAGACACCGGGGTACTGGTAGGTCGCCGAGGCGGCGTTGTTCTTCACCGAGACGCCCTGGCCCGCGCCGGGAGTCAGGAACGCTCCCGCGGTGGCGAGGTTGGCGAAGCCGCGGAAGCCCGTGCTGAGGTCCCAACCGGCGACCGAGCCGCTCTGGTTGCTGTTGTACCAGAGGCAGAAGGCCCGCGCCCCAAGACAGTTGGGGTTGTTCGGGGCGGCCTGGGCCGTCGGTGCCATGGCGAGCGTGGAGAGGGTCGCGGCGCCGGCGAGGGCGGCGGCGGTGAAGGCATGCCTGAGATTCATGGTGCTCCTTGTCTGAGAAGGGGCGATGAGGAGAGAGCCGTACGGGTGACCTGGTGAAGCCGGAAGCCGGAAGCCGGAAGCCGGAAGCCGGAGGCCGGAGGCCGGAAGCCGGAAGCCGGAAGTCCGAAGCCCGAAGTCCGAAGCCCAGTGGTCGCCGTCGGTGAGGAACTGATGTACGGGGCCCGTTACGGGAGGTCGCCGGGGAACACCCCGGGATCGATCCGCCAGCCGGAGAGGGCCTCGCCGGACGCGAGTGCCCGTTCGACCAGGGCCGTCAGAGTGTGCCGCGCGTTCGCGGCGTTCGCGGTGCCTCGGCTGAAGAGGCCGAGGACGATGCGGCGGGGGCCGATGCTGACGCTGACGTGCTCAAGGAACACGTCGGTGTCGTGGTCGGTGCCCGTCGGGAGCGGCCCGGCGTCACTCTCGGGCGTCCCGAGCAGTGACGCGACGACCTGCGTGCGGGAGGGCGCCTGCCGCTGCGGGGGGCCGTCGTACGCGATCGCGAGCAGCGTCAGGCGCATGGACGTGGTGGTGCGGTCAGTCCCAGATGAGGCTGCCGGGGCCGCCTGCGGCGACGGTCCCGGCCAGGAGGCTCTGGTGGGCCTTGGCGACCGTGGTTCCGACGGCCCGCGCCGGACCTGCGACGGTCACCGCGGAGAAGACCGGAACCGTGTTGCGACCGACGACCGCCATGATGGATCCCCCTGTCAGGACAACGCACGAAGAAGACGACGACACCGGTCCGAGCGGCGCTTCCGGCTGTCGGCCGACCGCTGTCCCGGTGACCACAGCTTGGCCTCGCCGAACCGGCCGTGGACAGAGGCGAAGCCGTGGCGGAAGCGTCCAGGACGCTTCCGCCACGGCTTCCGAACCGGCCTCCGGCACGCCTTCCGATCAGGGTGCCTCACCCCGCCGTCCCGGAAATATCCGGCCACCTTCCACCCCGGCCGAACTCGCCTCGTGCAATCTCCATCCCGTCCGTGCAGAATGCAGTCGATTGAGGCGACACGCCGGTGCGGCACGCGTGAATTCCGAGGGATCATCGATGAGTGGGGGACCCGTGCTCGGCATGCTCGGGCTTCAGGCAGTCCATGAGTCCGTCTACCAGGCGATGGTCGAACACAGTACGTGGGGGGTGATCGATCTCGCCCGTCATCTGCGTCTCACCGAAGCCGAAGTGCGGTCGGCATTGGACGCGTTGTTCGAGCTGCGTCTGATACGGGACTCCTACGACCGGCCCGGCCATGTGAAGGCGGTCGGGCGGGACGAATTGCTCCGCATCGTCCTCCAGCATCAACAAGACGACCTCGCCCGGCAGCAGTTGCGGATGGCCGAGCAGCACGCGGCCGTCACACGGATGATCAGCCGGATCGCCCTCGCCCCCGAGCCCGCCCGAACGGTGGCCGAGGTGGAGAAGCTGTCCGGCATGGACGCCGTACAACAGCGGCTCGAACTCCTGGCCGAGCAGGCTTCGGTGGAAATCCTTACGCTCATGCCCGGTGGAGGGCATTCCGCCCCGGCTCTTGAGGCGGCCCGTCGAAACGACGCTCAGGTCCTGGCCCGGGGAGTTCCCATGCGTACGATCGCGCTGGAAAGCATTCGCCAGCATGAACCGACGCTGAACCACGCCCGATGGCTGACCGATCACGGCGGCGAGTTCCGTACCGCCCCCGCACTTCCTCCCCGCATGATCGTGGTGGACCGGCAGGCGGCGCTCGTCCCTCTGGATCCGGCGAACACCAGAGCCGGAATCCTTTATCTGACCAGCCCCGGTGTGGTGGCCTCGCTGCGTTCGCTGTTCGAGCGGGTGTGGAGTTATTCGACGCCTCTCGGCGCCGATTCCGAGCCCGCCCAGCCGGGCCTTTCCGACCTCGAACGCGGTGTGCTCCAGCTCGCCGGGGAGGGGCTGACCGACGAGGCGGTGGCATCCCGTCTGCACATCTCCGCCCGCAGCGCCCGCCGCACGATGGCGGCGCTGATGGAGAGACTCGACGCCCACAGCCGCTTCTCGGCCGGTGTGAAGGCCGCACAACGCGGATGGCTCTGACCCGTAGCCGCTCGGGCGGGGGCCCCGGGCAATCGGTCATGGGTCGGTAGCCGGTAGCCGGTAGGCGTCGGCGGTCGGTCCATGGTCCGTTGACGGCCGGTCCGCGTAAACCCGCGTCGCGGCCGATCCGGTGTGCCTGTCCGAGCCGGCCGACGCGCGCATGCGGGGAGAACCGTAAGGCGAAGAGCCCTCATCCATTCCCGCCGCATTCTTTCTGGACCGAAATTGCCGTCGGCATCGTCATTCACACGGATGCCGAACTCGACAAGGCCGTCATCGGCGGCGTCCGGGTGTATGCAGGGCGGAGGAGACGGTCGACCGGCGCGAAACCGTCGCGTTTCTTCTGGTACGCGTCGAAGAAACCCGGAGGTGCCCCGCCTTGCTCGTCCTCTGTGTTCTGCTCGCGCTTCTCGGCGCGCTGAGCAATGCGACCGGCACCGTGCTTCAACGCAAGGCCGCGCTGAGGGCGCCCGCCGACCATGCCCTCCGCCCCCGGCTCCTCGTCGACCTCGCACGTCAGCCGGTGTGGGCGGCCGGTATCGGAGCGGTCGCGCTGGCGGCGGTCTTCCAGGCCCTCGCCCTGGTCACCGGACCTCTCGCACTGGCCCAACCCGTCTTCGTACTGGAACTCCCGTTCGCCCTGATGATCGGAACACGGGTACTCCGCCGACGCATCCCCCCGGTGGGCTGGCGGGCGATCGGGGCGATCGTCGCCGGACTGGCCGTGGTGCTGATCGCCGCACGTCCGCACGGCGGCAACTCCCAGGCGCCGATGGTCTCGTGGGTCCCGGCACTCGTCCTGTGCCTGGGTGCCATGGCGGGTCTGGTGGCCGTCGCCCGACGCCTTTCACCGGGTGCACGGCGTGCCGCCTGTCTGGGATCGGCGGCGGCGGTGGGAAACGCGCTCACGGCCGCCCTGATGAAGTCGGCGGCGAACACCTTCTCCGCGCACGGGTTCACGGCGTTCCTGACCGTGTGGCAGACCTACGGGTTCGCCCTCTGCGGCGTCCTGGCCATCCTCCTGCTGGAGAACGCGCTACAGGCGGGCCCGATCTCGGCGTCCCAGCCCGCGCTGACGCTCGGCGACACGCTCGTCAGCCTCGCTCTCGGCGTCGCGCTGTACAAGGAAGTGGTCAGCACCGGCTGGTGGTTGGTGCCGATCGGCGCGGGCCTCGCCCTGATCGCGCTCAGTACGCTCAAGCTGGCCCGGGTGGACCCCCGGGCCGTGGGATCGGCCTGACGGGTACGGCGAAGCGGATCCGAGCCGGTCGCGCGCCCGAGCTGGTAGCGCAAGCGATCCGGCAGCGAAGCCGACCCGGTAGCGAGCCCGGCCCGGTAAAGGGTTCGGAGCCGGTCGCTCTTCGGAGTCGTACGAGCGGCCACGCCCGAGGCTTCCGGGCGTGGCCGCTTTCCCGTCCCTGGGTCAGGCGCGGGGGTCGACCAGGATCTTGACGGCCGTCTCGTTGTGGTGGATCAGGGTGTCGAAGCCCTCGCTCACCAGGTCGTCGAGACCGATCGTCTTGGTGATGAACGGCGCCAGGTCGATGCGCCCCTCCTGCACGAGCTTGATGGTCTCCGGGTGGGAGTTCACGTAGGCGATGGTGCCGCGCAGGTCGACCTCCTTGAGGACGAGCTTCTGCATGTCGATCGAAGCGGGCTTGCCCCAGATCGAGATGACCGTGATCACGCCGCCCGCCTTCACGGCGTCGAACAGTGTGTCGAGGACGACGTTGACGGACGTGGCTTCGAAGGCGACGTCCGCGCCCTTGCCGTCGGTGAGCCGCCGGACCTCTTCGGCGACGTCGGCGGTGGCGGGGTCGATGACATGGTCGGCGACCTTGGCGTCCAGGGCCTTCTGCCGACGCAGCGGGCTCAGTTCGGAGACCGCGACCTCGACGCCCATCGCCTTCAGAACGGCACACGTGAGCAGCCCGATGGGACCGGCGCCGCCGACGAGGGCGAAGTCGCCCGCCTTCGCGCCCGAGCGCTGGAACGCGTGGTAGCCCACCGAGAGCGGCTCGATGAGGGCCGCCTGGTCCAGCGGGACGTCGCCGACCGGGTGCACCCACCGGCGCTCGACGACGATCTTCTCGGCGAGACCGCCGCCGCGACCGCCGAGCCCGATGAAGTTCATGTCGGGGGAGATGTGGTAGGTCGGGTTGTTCTCGCTGGTGTCGACCTCGGGGCGGAGGATGTACGGCTCGACGACGACGCGGTCGCCCGGCTTGACCCCCTCGACGCCTTCGCCCACCGCGTAGACGGTGCCGGACATCTCGTGGCCGAGGGTCACGGGAGCGGCTTCGCCCGATACGGGATGGGGGTGGCCGGCCGGCGGAACGAAGATCGGCCCGTCGAGGTACTCGTGCAGGTCCGTTCCGCAGATCCCGCAGAACGCGACGTCGATTCCTACCGTGCCCGGTTGGACGGTGGGCTCGGGGACGTCTTCGATACGGATGTCACCACGGTCGTAGTAGCGCGCAGCCTTCACTTTGCTCTGACCCCTTCGTCAGCCTGTGCGCGCCGTGCTTGAAGTCGAGCCGCGAAATAGGACACCTACCCCACACGGCGCATATCGTCGGTAACTAAACAATACGCCTAAAGGATCGCGCAGGTGTCCTCCGCCCCAGGTGGCACGGGTGCCGGCCCGCTGGCCGTACGGCTGCGGGGGGACGGAGCCCCGGAGCGATGCCGAAGAGGCGGCTCCGGAGGATGCGCCACCGGGGAAGGGGGCACGGTTCGACGGAGCGGACACTCACCGTCCCCATGGGGACGGCGCCGAGTCGGACGACTGGCGGCCCGGTCGCGCGGGCTCGCCGAGGACGTAGGTCTGCTTGACGGCGCGGTCGTCCCCGAGGGTGGCGAGGGCGAAGAGCCGCTCACGGAAGGTCCGTGCCGCCTCGGTGCGGCGCTTGAGGAGGGGAGTGGCGGCCCAGTCGAGGACGACGAAGTCGGCTTCACGGCCGCGCTGGAAGCTGCCGATGTGCTCGTCGAGGTGCAGCGCGCGGGCGCCGCTGAGCGTGGCCAGGTAGAAGGCGCGCAGCGCGGTGAGGGTCTTGCGGTCCTTCTCTTCGAGGTGCTTGGGGAAGGTGTTGGCGAGGGCGACGACCTTGTACGCCTCGTTCATGGTCTGGAGCATGGAGTAACTGGTGCCCCCGCCCACGTCGGTGCCGAGCCCCACGCGGACCCGGGCGTGACCGGCGCGGTCCAGGTCGAACAGGCCGCTGCCGAGGAAGAAGTTGGACGTCGGATTGAAGGCCACGCCCGCCTGGGAGTCCGCGAGCAGATAACGGTCGGCGTCGTCGATCCACACGGAGTGGCCCCACATGTTGCGAGGTCCGACGAGGCCGCACTTGTCGTAGACGTCCAGATAGGAACGGGGCTTCAGCTCCTTGAACTTCTCCACCGTCCGGTTCACCTCGTCGAGGTTCTCGGCGAGGTGCGACTGCACCCACAGCGGCCGATCCGTGTGCCTGGCCTCCTGGTAGAGGTTCCCGGCCATGCGCAGCGCCGCCACGGTGGACGTCAGGGCGAACCGGGGGGAGACGGCGTAACGCAGCCGACCGGTGTGATGCCACTTCCCGATGAGCCTGCGGCTCTCCTCCTCGGCCTCCTCCACGCTGCGATCGAGGTAGTCCTTGGGCACCGTGCCGCCGTTGTCGTCGTCCATCAGCAGCTTGCCGGAGACCATGCGCAGCCGACGCAGATGGGCCTCGGTGAAGAAGGCGTCGGTGGCCTGTGGATGCGTGGTGGTGAAGACGCACGCCGTGGTGGTGCCCGACTCCAGGAGCCGGTCGAGGAAGAAGGCGGTGGCGGCGCGGGCGTAGTCGGGATCGGAGAACTTCATCTCCGCCGGATACATGTAGTCCCGCAGCCACGGCAGGAGTTGACCTCCGGGGCTGGCGATGGAGTCCACCTGCCCGCTGTGGATGTGCGGGTCGACGAAGCCGGGCACGATCAGGCAGCCGCGGTGGTCGACGACGTGACCGTGGTCGACGAACTCCCGGGGGCACGCGTCGAGGTCCCCGGCCCAGACGACGAGGCCATCGCGTACGACGAGCGCGCCGGGGTCGTGGAGGTGATACGCCTCCGGGTCGTCCTCGCCTTCGTGACCGGGCACCCAAGGGTCATCGGTGAAGTGCAGAACGGTCCCGAGGAACACCTTCGTCCCCCGCTGCCGGGAGGCCGCGTCAGCCCCCTCCGGGGCCTCGTCCTCCCCGGTCACACGCTCGTCGGACTCCGGTCGGCTGTCCTGCTCTTCTCTGTCCATGCCTGTTGTCTCGGACCACCGGACACGACGACTTGAGCCCCCAGCCCCTGGAGCCGAGCCCGAACCATCCCAATGGACCACTCGCGTGGGCGCCGAGGCCCGGAGGGGACCGCATGCCGAACGGCCGCCTGCGGGCGGAGGGGCCGGTGGGTTTGACGGGTGATCAGCTAGGGCGGCACGCGGTACCGGGCGACCGGACGGGGCTGTGCTGGGACTCGGAGGGACGACGGGCCTGACCCCCTCCCGTAAGCCCCTCGGGCAACCGGATCAGGTCGCATCGGTGATCGCCCTGGAGCGCCACCACCAGGCCGCCCCCCTCCCGCGCCGCGTCCACCGCTCGTACCGGGTAGCCGCGACCCGGTACGCCCCGTTCGCCCGCCCCGCCCCGCCAGCTTTCGGCCCGTACGTCCCATACCGCAGGTGCGTGGTGTTCGTCGCAGATCAGGAGCAGGGGGTGCTCCGGGGGGCCGGTGAAGAGGAGTGAGGTGATCGCGCGGGGGTCCCCCGGGAGGGTTCTTCGGTCGTCGGTCGGCGCTGTGCACCCGGCCAGTCCGACCGTCCCCGCGTCGGCCCACGCGAGCAGCGGTACGGACTTCGCCTTCTCCGGGTCGTACCGCTCGCCCAGGGTGAACCTGCCTGTCTGCGGGCCCGTGTCCCCGCGGCCCGGCAAGTCGATGCGGCGTGTCTCCGTCAGGCCCTCGTCTCCGTGCTCCCACAGCAGGATCGCGTGTCCCAGGTCGGCGGCCAGCCACGTCGTGCCGTCGGTCATGGTCCGGGCGTCCACCCCGCAGACGCGCGGTCCCGCGGGTACGGCGCCGCCGCGTCGCCAGCCGCGCGCCCCGTCCAGTGGCAGCTCCGCGTACGCGACGCCCTGCCGGTCGGGGGCGTACAGGCGGACGCGACCGGCGGACGCGTCCACGGTCAGGCCCCACGCGGTCACCATGTTCCCGGTGTCGCCGCCGAGTTCGAGATCGTGCTCGGCTCGTACGGAAAGCTCCTCGGACACCAGCCACAGCCGGACCGTCCGCCGGGCCGCCGCGACCACCACCCACCCCCCGGCGTACCGCGCCGCGCGGACCGCGGTCACCTGGTCGACATGGGTCAAGGCGAGGGCGGGCAGTGACGCGGGGGCGCCCCGGCGGGGCCGGGACGCCAGCACCCGGTTCCCCCGCACCCGGCAGAGCAGCGGCGCCTCCCCGCCCGCCTCGGCGAGTGCGACCTGCGGCCGCTGCTCATGGCCGGGGCCGGGCAGACCGCGGCCCGTGCCCAGCGCCGACGCCACCTCCAGCATGCGGATGTGGGGCCCGTCGGCCACCGCGAGCACCCCCCGCCCGTTCGGCTCGAACGCCAGCGCGCCGATCCGGGGCGCGGTCAGCGCGAACCGGGCCTCGCGGTCCGGATCCGCGGGGTCGAGGACCCGGACGGTCGGCCCCTCCTGTACGGCCAGGAGCGTCACGTCGCCGTACCGCCCGAAGGTCAACCCCCGGGCCGCCGAGGCGAAGACGTGCACCGGGGACGCGTCGAGAGGCGCGCCGCCCGCCCGGTCGTCCGTCTCGCACAGCCACACCGACACCCGCCCGCCGTCCGCCACCGCGAGCCAGCCCTGCCGGCGCCCGTCCGGCGCCGGTACGTCGAGCGCGCACGCCGCCACCGCCGGATGGGCCAGCGCCCCGAGGTCGATACCGGCACGCAGCAGCCCCCGGCCGCCCCGTACCCGGAGGTCGACCTCGTGCAGCACGGCCCGTCGGCCCGCCGCGAGGAGGAACACCCGACGGCCGAGGACCAGCGCGGCGAGCCGTTCGGTGTCGGCCACGCGGATGTCGGCCAGGCCCTCGTCCTGCCCGTCCGGGGAGTCGTGCCGGCGGCGCCACATCCACAGGTGCCGCCCGTCGGCGGCCCACACCAGCGTCTCCGTGCCCCGCTCGACCGCCGCGAGCGTCCGCACCGCGCCGCCCCAGCGGTAGGCGTACTCGGGCCGCCGCGCGTCCGACCGCCAGAAGTGGACGGCGCGGTCGTCGCGGGCGACGGTCGTCCGGTACGGACCCGCCCCCACCTCCCGTACCTCCGCGAGGGTTTCGCCCCGGGACCGTTCGGATCCGTGCGTACGACGGGTCAGCAGCCGCAGTCCCGACTCCGGCTCCAGGAGCAGGACTTCACCGCGACCGCCTGCCACGAGACGGTTTCCGGACCGCTGTTCGTCCGGGTCGGCGGTCCAGCTCAGGGTGTGCGCCCCGCCGAGCGGCGCGGGCAGCCGCCACTCCAGTGGCTCGGGCGGCTGATCGGTCCAGTACTCCTGCCAGGGCAGGAAGTCCTCGTCCCGGTCGAGGAGCGCGTACGTGGTCTCCCGGTGGCTCACGAACGCGGTGGCCCGCAGCAGCGCCCGCCGCTCCGGCACGCCGAGGTCTCGGAAGGCTTCGCCGACGCGCGCGTAGAGCGCCGCCCCGTCGCAGTCGCGGGCGAGCGCGGAGGCGAGCGGCACCATGACGGCGGGGTCGGTCCGTACCAGGAACTCCATGTCCTCGAAGAGGGCCCGCAGATGACCGGGTCCCGCCTCGGCCGCATGGGCGCCGAGAAGCCCGAGCGTGTACGTGTCCGCGTGCCGCCAGCCCTCCGCCGCCCGCTCGCGCAGCGCGGCGACGGCCTTGGAGTGCGCCTCGGCCGGGTCGAGTCCGGCCCGCCGCAGCAACTGCGGCCCGTAGTCCGGGTGGGCCAGATGGAAGGAGACGTCCTGGCCGCCGGGCAGCAGCTGCCGTGCGACGAGGTCACCGCCCGCGCCGATCCCGATCCGGTGCAGATCGGCCGGGGTGAGTTCCGAACTTCCCTCGTCTCGCAGGGCGTTGGCGAGCGCCAGCCAGGGGCCGCGCCGGGCGAGCCCCGGTTCCTGCACCACGGCGAGCGGGCGCAGCATCTCCTCGACCCGCTCGGCACCGCGCTGTCCGGCGAGGTGCCCGATCTCCTCGCCGAACCGCTTGCCGAGGTCCATCCGGCCCTCGTCCATCCAGCGGGCCAGCTCGGTCCCGGTCATGGCCCAGCGCCGCCGCGCCAGGTAACGGGCGGCGAGCCGGGCCACCAGGAAGGAACCCCGGCTGCGGGCGGCGACCGTCCGGGCGATCCACGCCCGGTCCTCCTCGCGGTGGTACGCGGGTGCCTCGGCCAGCACCGATGCCACCATGCCCGCGATGCTCTCGCCCGCCTCCTCGTCGTCGCCGAGGACCAGCGGGGCGACGCTCTGGTCGAGCGCGTCGGTCAGGCTCTCCTCCGCACCCTGGACGGTGGCCCGGCGCCGTGGCCGGGGGCGGGTCGCCACGACCACCCGGACGCCCCGGAGCGCGGCGAGCGGATTGAGGAGGCGGCGCGCGATCTCGTGGGCCTGTTCGGGAAGGGCCTCGTCGAGGGCGTCGAAGAGCAGGTTCAGCGAGCCCGAGGTGCCGACGAGCCGCTCCACCGCGCGGTGGCAGCGGTCCGGCGTCGCCGGGCCCGCCGGTGGCGGGGCCATGCCGTCGAGCCCGGCGAGCACCTGCCACAGGGCGCTCGTGAGCGAGTGCAGGGACCGGCCCCGGCAGGAAAGCGCCGCGTGGATCGTGCCCGTGCGCGGGAGGGCGGACGACGGCAGCTCCGGCCGCTGACCGTCACGCCACGCCGGGAGGGAGGTGAGCGCGAGCCGCCCGAGGAGGGCGGTCTTGCCGCTGCCCGGGGGTCCGGTGACCACGAGCAGCCCTCGGGGGTGGGTGTCCATCCAGCGCACCACCCGGTCCAGGGAGCCCTGCCGCCCGGCGAAGTGGCGGCGCGGATGACCGCCGTCGTCCTCCAGACCGAACCGCTCGGCGCCGAACCAGGGGGACCGGTCGCGCAGGACCGCCGTGGTCGGCTCCGCGCGCCGGGGCTCCGCGCGGTAGGGGTTGTCGAGGAAGTCGTTTGGCAGGGCGCGTACTTCACGGTACGAGGGGAGCCTGTCGGGCTCGTCGATGCCGGAGGCCGTGGCGGCACCGTCCAGGGCCTCCAGCAGATACGGCACCGGCAGGTACGGCGCGGCCGGGTCGAAGGGACGGGAGCGGTCCCCCGCGACGAACTCCGGTACGGACAAGGCCTCTTCGAGCCAGTCGACCCAACGGCTCCCAGGTGCCACCGCGCCCAATCCACACGTGGCGACGGCCGCGAATCCGCCCCCTCCGTCCCGTCGTGCACGGCCGACGCGCTCCCGGCCGGCCGAGAGGGCGCGGTCGAGAGCGCCCGGCAACTTCCCGGCGGCGAGGCGGATGTCGACGACCAGCAGGATGTGGGAGGAGGCGCCGGGGCTCAGCAGTCGGTCGACCAGCTCGGTCAGGGCGATCGCGCGCCCCGGATCGAACCGGCCGTCGGTACAGGAGTCCTCGCAGGCCAGGAAGTAGCCGAGGGGGCCGAGGTCGTAGCCGTGCCCCGCCCAGTAAAGGATCTTCCGCTCGGCGCCGTGGGAGAGGAACGCGTCGAGCCCCGACCGCACCCGCGCGCTGGTGGCGCCCCCTGCACCCACCTGGCCCCCTGCACCCCCCTGGCCTCCCGTGTACCCCTGGCTCCCCGCGCGCCCCGCTCCCTCCGAGCCCTCCGCACGCTCCCCGTCGAGGGAGAGGGCGTCGTCGAACCCGAGTCGGTCCCGGGCGATGCCGGTGAACCGGTCGCGGACGGGGGCGATTTCGGGGAGGTCGGGAAGCAAACGGCGTGCACCCGCCGGTTGCGCGTAGTGGGATACGGCCACTGTTCCGACGAGGGCCGAGGCCCGTCGCTGCGACCGGATCATCGTCAGATGCTCGACCACTTCACGTCCGTATCCTGTCCGGGCCATCGTGACGCGTATCACACGTTCACGCGAACGCCACCCATTAAAGGGGCCGTCGGCGGTCCGGTGGGCCGGTTTGCCTCGGTCGGCCGGGGAACGCCACGACGCCGGTCGAACCGGCGCCTGGCAGTGGGGAGGAGGGTGCGGATGGGGTGCGGATGGGGGCGGGTGGCGTGCGGACGGGAGTGGTGGCCGCGGCTCGGCGGGGCCTACCTGGTGGGCGCGCCCGCCACGTGCCGCTCGCCGCCGTTGCGCTCCTGCCAGAAGCGGTAGACCTCGACGGCCTCGTCGCGGGCTTCGTAAGTCATGGGGAGACGGCGGTCCTGCCAGGGGGTGGCGATCTCGGTGTAGAAGGTGTCGAGTTCGAAGTACTTGCGGTCGTCGACGTAGTGCGGCTCGTAGGCGTCGCGGGTGGTGAGGAAGACGACCTCGTCCGGCGAGCAGTAGTACAGCGAACCCAGGCACATGGGGCAGGGGTGGGCGAGTACGTAGACGGTGGTGCCGGTCAGGTGCTCGGTGCCGAGCCTGGTGCAGGCCTCGCGGATGGCGAGGATCTCCGCGTGGGCGGTGGGGTCGTTGGTCTGGGCGACCAGGTTCGGGCTCTCGGCCAGGATCTCGCCGTCCTTGACGATGACGGTCGCGAACGGCCGGCCGCCTTCGGCGACGTTCCGCCGGGCGATGTCGATGGTGCGCTGGGCGAAGTCCACGGGAAGCCTCCGGGATGGCGAGGGAGTGGGCGGGGGAGGGGGTGGGCCGGAGGGAGCTGTTTCCGGCCCACCCGCGCCTGCGGTGCTGTGGCGCTTCTGGCTGGACGTCAGAAAGGCTTGGTGGGCAGGTACTTGCCGTCGAGAGTGATGATGGCTCGCTCGCCGCCCTCGGGGTCGGCGACCTTCTTCACGTCGAGCCTGAAGTTGATGGCGGAGATGATTCCGTCCCCGAACTCCTCGTGGACCAGGGCCTTCAGCGTGGTGCCGTAGACCTGGAGCATCTCGTAGAAGCGGTACATCGTCGGGTCGGTGGGGATGCGGTTGGGCATCGAGCCGCGGACCGGGATGCTCTGGAGGAGCAGTGCCGCGTCGTCGTCGAGCCCCAGGAGGTCGGCGACGGCCTTGGCGGACTCCTCGGGCAGCGGGTGCTGGCCGAGGACGGCGGCGGTGGTGAAGGCGACCGAGAGGCCGGAGGCCTCCGCGATCTCCTTCCAGGACAGGCCCTTGCGGGCCTTGGCGGCGACGGCCTGGTCGGCCAGGGCCTCACGGGCGGTCTGCGAGAACTGCGACTGCGTCATGATCGGTGCTTCCTTTGTGGTGTCGGTGACGGATGGGGTGCCGCTCCGGCCATGGGAAGGGGCTCTGCCCGTGGGGACGGAGTTCCGTCCATTGGAGGGGAGCGGGTCCGGTGGCGGTAGAGGGCCGTGGTCAGGCGGCGACGGCGGAGCCGGTGGCGGTGAGGTCCTCGACCCGGCCGGTGGGGATGTCGTAGACCCAGCCGTGGAGGGTGACCTTGTCCTCCGTGAGGGCCTTGGCGACCGACGGGTGGGTGGCGAGATTCGCCAGCTGGGCGAGGACGTTCTGCCGCACCAGGGCCAGGACGTCACCCGTCGCGGCGGTGCGGGCGGCGGACGAGTCCGCGAGCCGCAGCCAGTCGGCGACCGCCGGGGCGCCGGAGAGGTCGTGACCCTCGGCCAGGGCGGTCATCGCACCACAGGAGGAGTGACCGCAGACGACGATCTCCCGCACGCCGAGCGCGGCGACCGCGTACTCGATGCTCGCCGCGACACCGTCGGCGCCGGGCGTGTAGGCGGGGACCAGGTTCCCGGCCGTACGGATGACGAACAGGTCGCCCGGCTCGGCGCCGGTGATCAGCTCGGGGACGACGCGGGCGTCGGAACAGCTGATGAACAGCGTGTGCGGGGCGTGATGTGTGGCCAGGTGGGCGAAAAGCTCAGCCTTCGCGGGGAAGACGTCCTCCTGGAAGCGGGCGACGCCATCGGTGAGGTCCTGCATGGTCACTCCTTTCGGGGGTGATCGGCCCCTGCGGGCTGGTGAGAACAACCATGCATGACCTGCGTCTATAGTGTCCAAGAGTCATTACGCATAAGAGCTATTGATCCCATCTATAGTCGAATCATGGCCCTCATCGAACTGCGTCACCTGCGCTATCTGCTCGCCGTGGCCGATCACGGCAACTTCACCCGCGCCGCCGAGGAGCTGCACATCTCGCAGCCCACGCTCTCGCAGCAGATCAAGCAGCTGGAACGGACCCTCGGCGTGCAGCTCCTGGACCGCACCGGCCGTTCCGTGCGGCTCACCGACGCCGGTGCCGTCTACGTCGACCACGCCCAACGGGCCCTGCGGGATCTGGCCGCCGCCGAACGGGCCGTCCATGACGTCCAGGACCTCTCGCGCGGCCATCTGCGCCTGGGGATCACCCCCACGTTCACCGCCTATCTGGCGGGTCCGCTCACCGCCGGGCTCCACGCCCGCCACCCCGGCGTCAGCCTCTCCCTGGAGGAGATGACACAGGGGCGCATCGAGGCGGCGCTGCTCGCCGACGACCTCGATCTCGGCATCGCCTTCGCGGGACCGCACCTTCCCGGTGTCGCCGCCACCCCGCTGTTCACCGAGACCCTCGGTCTGGTCACCGGCTGCCGCGAGCCCGCCGCCGACCAGGCGTCACCGCTGCCGGTGGGAGAGATCGCCGATCGGCAACTCGCGCTTCTCAGCGGTGACTTCGCGACTCGCGGTCACGTCGACGCGTATTTCTCGCGGCACCGCGTCAGCCCGCGTATCGCCATCGAGGCGAACTCCGTCCAGGCCCTCGTCGAGATCGTCCAGCGGACCCCGCTGGCCACCGTCCTGCCCGACGCCGTCGCCCACGACCACCCCCACCTCACCCCCGCGCCCCTCGACCCGCCCCTGCCCACGCGTACGGTCACTCTTCTGCGGCGTGCGGACGCCTACGAGAGCGCCGCCGCCCGCGCCTTCACCGAGCTGACCCACGCCCTCGTCCGGGAACGCGGCTACAGCCCCGCCCCGGTGAACCACCCGAGCGGGCCCTGAGGGGCCGAACGGCCGCAGGGGGCCGGGATCCCGTACGGGGGAGGTCGTGGGTCCCGTAGGGGAGGCCGTGGGGCCCGTACGGGAAGGCGCCGGGGGAGCCCGTACGGGTCAGAGTGCCGTGAAGGCGTCCTCCGGGGTCTCGTCGAGGACGAAGCCGTTGTCGAAGCGGACGCGGAGGGTCACCCGGGTCTTCTCGCGCTGGAAGGCGGCCCACGCGGGTTCCAGGGCGGTGACCTGCTCGGCCAGGCGGGTCCTGCTCTCCGGCGGCATCTGCTGCCCGTAGGAGTCGAGAAGGGCCTTGAGGCGTTCGTACTCGCGAGCCGCCTCGCTCGGCTGCCGTTCGAGGGTGTGCACCCGCTCGACGGCGCCCTCGGCGCCCGCGCCCAGGGCCAGGAATCCGGCGGGCGTCCCGTCGTCCAGGGCGACCGGGCCGGTCAGCCTGAGATCCTTCGTCAGCCGTACGCGTCGGCCCGCCGTCCATGCCATCGGTGCTTCCGTTCCTCCCGGTCGGCCGGGCCGAAACCCGTAGGGGCCCATTATCGGGGCCCTACGGGTTCCCCTCCGTGCCGGGTCAGCGGGCCAGCCGCTCCTCAAGCCACTTCAGGATCTCGGGGGTCACCGGGTCCGTGATGTCCGCGAACTCCTCGTGCTTCTTCAGGAACTTCGCCACGTAGGGGCAGACCGGGACGATCCGCTTGCCGAGGGCACGGACATCGGTCAGCGCCTGCTCGACCAGGATCGAGGCCAGGCCCTGCCCCGCGTAGGCGTCGTCGACCTCCGTGTGGAAGAAGACCCGCTGCTCGTCGCGGTCCCGGTACGAGGTGAGGCCGGCGCGCTGCTCGTCGACCAGGATCTCGTAGCGGTGACGGGCGTCGACGTTCCGGACGACGGGGGCGCCGGTCTGCTCGCTCATGAGGGTGCCTTTCGTAAGGGGAAACCCGTAGGGGAGTCGCGGGGGGAACGGGTGGGGTGGGGGAAAGCAGGGGGCGGGGCGGCTCAGGCGCGGGGCGGATTGCCGCGCGGGGCGAGGGAGGCGTTCGGGAGGGCGGGGGCGGGGAGCCGGTCGCCCGGGTAGCCGTCGACACTGCCGAAACGGTCGGACTCCCGCTCCCATTCCTCCCTTGCCTCGACGATGTCCTGGTGGGTGCGGCCGATGAAGTTCCACCACATGACGATCCGCTCGCCGAAGGGGGTGCCGCCGAGGAGAACGGCCCGCGCCCGGTGGCCGGACTCGTTGGTCAGGGTCAGCGCGGTGCGCCCGGTGTCGACGTAACCCAGCTCGGCGGCGTTCACGACCGTCCCGGCGAGGCGTACGGTCCCCTCGTCGACGAGCAGACCGTGCTCGAAGGCGGGGTCGACGTCCAGGGTGACGGTGGCCCCGGCGTCGAGCAGGATCTCCGCGCCCAGGAGCGGGGTGAAGGTGGGGACGGGGGAGGTGTCCCCGGCCAGGCTGCCGAGGAAGACGCGCAGCTCGGCGCCGTCGATCCGGACCGGCCCGGGGGCATGGTGCTGGAAGGCGCGGTCCGCGTGCCGGTGCGCGTCGGGCAGGGCCACCCACAGCTGTACGCCGTGCAGGACGGTGGTGCCGGGGGTGGAGACCTCGGTGTGGCTGATGCCGTGGCCGCCGGTCATGAGGTTCAGCTCGCCGGGCCGCACCATCGCGTGGCTGCCCAGGCTGTCGCGATGCTCGATCTCCCCGGTGAAGAGCCAGCTCACCGTCTGTAGACCGGTGTGGGGGTGCGGCGCCACGTCCATGCCGCCGGACTCGGAGACCAGGTCGGGGCCGTAGTGGTCGGCGAAGCACCACGCGCCGATCAGGGTCCGCGAGCGCTGGGGCAGGGTGCGGCGTACGGTCATGGCGCGCGGTCCGCCGAGCGGAACGTCCCGGGCGGTGAGGATCTCGACCTCCGTGTCGGACACGGCCGACCCCTTTCACATCAAGCGGTGTAGTTTCGTTTTCAACAATTATGGGGGATCATAGCCCCAGAACCCGTGAAGCGCACGGGCCCGCCGAAGGAGTGCATCGTGAGCGACATGACACCGGCCCCCGACGGCCACCGGATCTACCTCGACAAGCAGAACCCGGCGGCCTACCAGGCACTGGTCAGGACCGCCGACGCCGTCCGCGCCACCGCCGCGGAGGCCGGTCTCGACCGGGTGCTCGTCGAGCTGGTCAACCTCCGGGTGTCCCAGCTGAACGGCTGCGCCTACTGCCTCGACGTGCACACCAGGGCCGCGCTCCGGGCCGGCGAGACGACCCGGCGCCTCGGCGTGCTCCCCGCCTGGCGCGAGACCGAGCTGTTCACCCCCAGGGAACGGGCGGCACTGGCCCTGGCGGAGGCCACCACCCACCCGGCGGACGGCCTCGCGCAGGACCGCGCCTACGCGGAGGCCCGCACGGTCCTGGACGAGGACGAGCTGTCCGCCGTCATCTGGGTGGCGATCGCCATCAACGCCTTCAACCGCGTCTCGATCCTCAGCAGGCACCCCGTACGGGACACGGCGGCTCCCGTACGGGAGGTGGGGGCGCGCGTGTAGGGGCGTGTGCGTCCGTCCGTACGGGGAGGGCGGGGGGGGCTCCCGTAGGGGAGGTGGGCTTTCTCCATGGGGGTGGGAAGGCCCCCGTAGGAGGAACCCTCTTGCCCGGGGCATCGCGGCCCTCCCGTAAGGGGCGCGGGTGTTCCCCCAGCGGGGCGTGAAGGCAACCCGTACGGGGCGCCCCTGGCCCCTACGGGATGCGGTGTGATGGTCCTTTCAAGCGGTCGGGACGGGCGGCGGCCGTGTCCGACGGCCCGGCGCGCCGTTGTGAGGGTGTGACCTCTACACGACGCATCACCTCGCTCCTCGCCGTGGCCGCCGCCTTCACCTGCCTCGGAGGCGCCGCCGAGGCGCAGGCCGTCACCAGCCCGCTCGGCCCGCCGATCAGCCCGATCGCCGAACTCGACGCGATCACCAGCACCGGGATCCCCGCCGAGTCGCGCGGGCAGCTCCCCACGGTCCGGCAGCAGCTCGGCGGACTCAGCCGACTGCACGAACTCCACCAGCTCCACCAGCTCACCGACCAGGCGGCGCCGGTCGCCGGGCTCCTCCCCGCGATCAGCACCTGACCCCGCCCGGCCGTCGGCCGTGCCTGTCGGCCCCGAGGGGCGGCGCCACCCTCGCGGCGCCGCCCCTCGGGGCCGTTCGGATCACCAGCCGAAACGGCGGTCGACCAGCGTCGCGAACTCCTCGAAGCTCAGCATCCGGTCGCCGTTCAGATCGGCCTCGTCGAACAGCGCCGAAGAGTCGTCCTCGCTCCCCACGCCCCAGAAGGGGATCACACCCCGCGCCGCGAGGGTCGGGCCCTTGGCCCGGAGAGCGCTGATGACCTCGGTACGCATCAGAGCGCCGTCCTGGTCGAGGTCGAGCGCGTCGAAGAGGACACGGGCCTTGTCGCTCATGGTCTCCTGCTCCTGTTTCCCCCGGCAGGGGGTGTCGTGGCGGCCCGCACGGCCGGGACCTGCCGGAGAGGAAGACGTCGTACGCACCCCGAGGGGTTGCCCGGCGGAACGGCCCGAGGGCCGCCCCCCGGGAAGTCGTCCTCAGGTTCCTTCGGGACGTTTTCCACAGGTTTCGGCGAGGCCGCCGGAGTGTCCTTGGCGGCCTATAGGCTGGACGAATGGTCCTCACCGACGAATCCTCCGAGATCTCCGACGCGGAGCGGGTGCTCCAACGCGTCTTCGGCTACAGCTCCTTCCGAGGGGAGCAGCGGGAGATCATCGAGCAGGTCGTCGACGGTGGCGACGCCCTCGTCCTGATGCCGACCGGCGGGGGCAAATCCCTCTGCTACCAGATCCCGGCGCTCGTCAGGGACGGCACGGGCGTGGTGATCTCCCCGCTCATCGCCCTCATGCAGGACCAGGTCGACGCGCTCAGGGCGCTCGGCGTGCGGGCCGGCTTCCTCAACTCGACCCAGGACACGTACGAGCGGCAGGCCGTCGAGCAGGCGTTCCTCGCCGACGAGCTGGACCTGCTCTACCTGGCCCCCGAGCGGCTGCGCACCGAGGGCACCCAGCGGCTCCTCGACCGGGGCAAGGTGTCGCTGTTCGCGATCGACGAGGCCCACTGCGTCGCCCAGTGGGGCCACGACTTCCGGCCCGACTACCTCGCCCTGTCCATGCTCCACGAGCGCTGGCCCAAGGTCCCCAGGATCGCGCTGACGGCGACGGCCACCGAAGCCACCCACCGGGAGATCTCCGGCCGTCTCGGTCTGGAGGACGCCCGGCACTTCGTCGCCGGGTTCGACCGGCCCAACATCCAGTACCGCATCGTCCCCAAGAACAACCCGCAGAAGCAGCTGCTCGAACTGATCAGGACCGAGCACGAGGGCGACGCCGGAGTCGTCTACTGCCTCTCCCGCTCCTCGGTGGAGAAGACGGCCGCCCTCCTCGTGGAGAACGGCATCCCGGCGGTGCCCTACCACGCGGGCATGGACGCCCGGACGCGCGCGGCGAACCAGTCCAGGTTCCTGCGGGAGGACGGCATCGTCGTGGTGGCGACCATCGCCTTCGGCATGGGCATCGACAAGCCGGACGTGCGCTTCGTCGCCCACCTCGACCTGCCGAAGTCCGTCGAGGGCTACTACCAGGAGACCGGCCGCGCGGGACGCGACGGCGAACCGGCCACCGCCTGGCTCGCGTACGGCCTCCAGGACGTCGTCCAGCAGCGCAAGCTGATCGACGGCTCCGAAGGCGACGAGCAGCACCGGCGCTCCCTCGCACAGCACCTCGACGCGATGCTCGCGCTCTGCGAGACCGTCGACTGCCGCCGGGTGCGGCTGCTCGCCTACTTCGGCCAGACCGGCAAGCCCTGCGGCAACTGCGACACCTGTCTGACCCCCGCCGAATCCTGGGACGGCACGGTTGCCGCGCAGAAACTGCTGTCCACGGTGTGGCGGCTGGCGAAGGAACGGCGCCAGAAGTTCGGCGCCGGTCAGATCATCGACATCCTCCAGGGCAAGCGGACCGCGAAGGTCATCCAGTTCGACCACGACGGGCTCTCCGTGTTCGGCGTCGGCGCGGAGCTGGGGACCGGCGAGTGGCGGGGCGTCGTCCGTCAGCTGCTCGCCCAGGGGCTCCTCGCGGTGGAGGGCGACTACGGCACGCTCGTCCTCACCGACGACAGCGGCGAGGTCCTGGGCGGCCGCCGTACGGTCACCATGCGGAAGGAGAAGGCACCGGCCGCCTCCGCCCGCAAGGAATCCGGCTCGCGCACCGGCAAGAGCGCCCGTGTCCCCGTCGACCTGCCGCCCGCCGCCGTGCCGGTCTTCGAAGCCCTCCGGACCTGGCGGGCGGCGACCGCACGCGAGCAGGGCGTCCCGGCGTACGTCGTCTTCCACGACGCGACGCTCCGGGAGATCGCGACGCTGCTCCCCACCTCGGTGGCGGACCTCGCCACGGTCGGCGGCGTCGGCGAGGCGAAGCTCGCCAAGTACGGGGAAGGGGTGCTGGGCGCGCTCGCGGAACTCGGTGCCGAGGGGAGCGCGGGTGACTCTGCCGGGGCCTCCGCCGGGTCTCCCGTCGGCGCCTCCGCAGGGGTCGCCTCCGCCGGGGTCGCCTCCGCAGGGGTCGCCTTCGGCGGGACGGCTCCGGAAGCCGCCGCCGGTTCCGGAGCCGCCCAGGGAGCCGGTCCCGCGACTGGCAGGACCTCGGCCCCCGTCTCCGGATCTGGGGCCTTCCCGGACGACGTTCCGTACGACGAGGAGCCGCCCTACGACCTGGACGGGGCGGAGGAGCCGCCGCCCTGGGACGACTGGCGGTAACCACCGGGGGCGGGTACGTCTCTGGGGCGGATCCGGGCGGCCTGGTCCGCACACCGGGCCGGGAGCCCGGGGTGGGCAGGGGGCCGGGCCCGCCGGGCGCCCGGGTGTTCGGGTCTCGCCGGGCGGGCGCGGCGGGTCAGACAGGTCGGGCCTTTGGGCTGGCCGGGCGGGGCGGGGTACGCGTCGTCCCGTAGAGCCAGGGAGCCAGGGCTTCAGGGCTTCAGGGCGCCAGGGACGGGGCCCCAGGCGGAATGGTCATCGTCCGAGTGCCTTGGCCGTGCTCCCGAGCGCCTTGGGGCGTGCTCCCGAGCGCCACGGTCATCGTCCGAGCGCCATGGAGGTGCCCCCCCTGGCGCCACGGTCATGGTCCGAACACCTCGGTGTCCTCCCCGGAGGCGCAGGTTTCCAGGAGACCTCCGAAGGCTTCAAGGGGGCCCCGCCGGCCCTCCCGTCCGCCCTCCCGCTGGGCCGTCCGCCAGGCCCCACGCCGGGGAAACCCCCGGGAGGCATTCCGGTTGCGGAGCCCGTTTCGCCGGGTTTGAGTGGGTACGATCCCCCCTCCGCCTCCCTGGAGCAGACATGTCGATGGCGTTCGGTTCACCCTTTGGTTCGTCCGATCCGTTTAGTGACATGCTGAACCGGTTCTTCGGGATGTCGCCCGCGTCGTCGCCCCCGGCCGTGCAGCGCGTCCCCATCGGGCGGCTGCTGACCGAGTCCTCGCGCGAGCTGCTCAGCCTGGCCACCCGCAAGGCGGCGGAGGACGGCACCTCCGATCTCGACACCGAGCACCTGCTGTGGGCGGCGACACGGGTCGACCCCTCGCGCCGGCTCCTCTCCCAGGTCGGCATCGACCCCGAGGAACTCGCCGCCCAGCTCGACGAAGTCCTTCCCAGGGAGTCCGGCGAACCCTCATCCGAGCCCGGACTCACTCCGGCGGCGAAGCGCACCCTCGCCGCCGCCTACGGGCGCTCGCAGCAGGCGGGCGTGTCGTACATCGGCCCCGAGCACATCCTCGCCGCGCTCCTCGATGACTCCGACTCGGGAGCCGGTCGCCTTCTGGGCGCGGACGACCACGACGTGAAGAAGCTCCGCGGCCTCGCGGACCGGGCCGCCCGCCCCGAGGGCGCCGCCCCGACCGGACAGAAGCAACCGGCCACCACCCTCGACGAGTTCGGACGCGATCTGACGGAGGAGGCGCGGGCGGGAAAGCTCGACCCGGTCGTCGGCCGTGCCGAGGAGATCGAGCAGACCATCGAGATCCTCTCCCGGCGCTCCAAGAACAACCCGGTCCTCATCGGCGAACCCGGCGTCGGCAAGACCGCCATCGTGGAGGGGCTGGCCCAGCGGATCGTCGCCGACGAGGTCCCGGCCACCCTCAAGGGCAAACGGGTCGTCTCCCTCGACCTGTCGGGCATGGTGGCCGGTGCGCAGTACCGAGGCCAGTTCGAGGAACGTCTGAAGAAGGTCATCGAGGACGTCCAGAACGCGGGCGGCGACATCATCGTCTTCATCGACGAACTCCACACCGTCGTCGGCGCGGGCGCCACGGGCGAGGGCTCGATGGACGCGGGCAACATGCTCAAACCGGCCCTCGCGCGCGGGGAGCTGCATGTGGTCGGCGCCACCACGATCGACGAGTACCGCAAGCACATCGAGAAGGACGCGGCCCTGGAGCGCCGCTTCCAGCCCGTCCTCATCCCGGAGCCCACCGTCGAGGAGACCGTGCAGATCCTCGAAGGGCTGCGGGACGCGTACGAGGCCCACCATCAAGTCCGGTTCGCCGACGGCTCCTTGACGGCTGCGGCCGAACTCTCCGACCGGTACATCAGCGACCGCTTCCTGCCCGACAAGGCGATCGACCTGATGGACCAGGCGGGCGCCCGCGTACGGCTGCGCGGCGCGGGCCGCTCCACCGAGGTCGTCAGCCGTGAGGACCGCCTGGCCAAGCTGCGGCGCGAGAAGGACCAGGCCGTCGCCGCCGAGGACTTCGACAGGGCGGCCGAACTGAAGCGGCACATCGCCGACGTGGAGGGCGAACTCGCGGGCATCGAGGAGCGCCGGGAGGGCGTCGTCTCGGTCACCGCCTCCGACATCGCCGACATCGTCTCCCGGCGGACCGGCATCCCGGTCTCCCAGCTCACGGCCAGCGAGAAGGAGAAGCTCCTCCGGCTGGAAGAGGAGATGCACGCGCGGATCGTCGGTCAGGACGAGGCCGTCACCGCCGTCTCCGAGGCGGTCCGCCGCAGCCGCGCGGGCATGGGCGACCCGAACCGTCCCGTCGGCTCCTTCCTCTTCCTCGGGCCGACCGGCGTCGGCAAGACCGAACTCGCCAAGACCCTCGCCGAACTGCTCTTCGGCGAGGAGGACCGGATGATCCGGTTCGACATGAGCGAGTTCCAGGAGAAGCACACGGTCGCCCGGCTGGTCGGTGCGCCTCCCGGATACGTGGGGTACGAGGAGGCAGGGCAGCTGACCGAGAAAGTACGCCGCAACCCGTACAGCGTCGTCCTCTTCGACGAGGTGGAGAAGGCGCACCCGGACGTCTTCAACACGCTGCTCCAGATCCTCGACGACGGACGCCTCACCGACGGACAGGGCCGTACGGTCGACTTCCGGCACTGTGTCGTCATCATGACGTCCAACATCGGCGCCCATCGCATCCTCGCGCACGAGGGCGACGCCGCCGATCTGAAGGACGAGCTGATGGAGGAGCTGCGCGGCCGGTTCCTGCCCGAGTTCCTCAACCGCATCGACGAGATCATCGTCTTCCACAGCCTCACCGAGGCGGACCTGTCGGAGATCGTCGATCACCTCCTTGAGCGCAGCAAGCACCGGGTGCACGCACAGGGCATGACCCTGGAGGTCACCGAGGCGGCGAAGAAGCTGCTCGTCGCCCACGGGCACCAACCGGAGTTCGGCGCGCGTCCGCTGCGCCGCACGATCCAGACCGAGCTGGACAACCGCGTCGCCTCCCTGCTGCTCGGCGGCGAGGCCGATCCCGGGGACACCATCGTCGCCGACGTCCTCGACGACTCGCTGCACTGCACGGTCCGCAAGCCCGAGCCGACGGACGGCGGCGGGGGAGCGGCGGCCGGTGAGGGCGGCGAGGCGGCGGAGAGCGGAGTGGCGGCCTGACGTGAGCGGTAGGGGACCCTGGCCGACCAGCCCGGGACCCCTACGGTCACCTGGTCCGACGCTCGGGCCGCAGCCGGACCCGACCCTGGGCCGCACCCGCACCCGCACCCGTACCCATACCCCTAAGGGGTCCCGGACCCGTACCCGGATACGGGTCCGGCCCCGCCCCCGCTCAGTGCGTCGGGTCCGTCACGAGTAGCCGTTCCCCGCCCGCGTACACGTTCATCGACGTTCCGCGCAGGAAGCCCACCAGGGTCAGGCCGCTCTCCTCGGCGAGGTCCACGGCGAGGGACGACGGTGCGGAGACGGCCGCGAGCAGAGGGATTCCGGCCATCACCGCCTTCTGTACGAGTTCGAACGAGGCCCGGCCGCTCACCATCAGGACCGATCCGCGCAGCGGCAGCAGGCCCTCGCGCAGGGCGTGCCCGACGACCTTGTCGACGGCGTTGTGGCGGCCGACGTCCTCCCGGAGGCACAGCAGCTCGCCCGTGGCGTCGAAGAGTCCGGCGGCGTGGAGTCCCCCGGTCGTGTCGAAGACCCGTTGGGCCGCGCGCAGCCGGTCCGGGAGGGCGGTGAGGGTCTCCGCCGTGACCCGCAGCGGGTCGTCGGCGACCGACCAGGCGGCCGTGGTGCGCACGGCATCGAGGCTGGCCTTGCCGCACAGACCGCACGAGGAGGTCGTGTAGAAATTGCGTTCCAAGGAGGCGTCGGGGGCGGCGACCCCGGGAGCCAGGGCCACGTCGACGACGTTGTACGTGTTGCCGCCGTCGGCGGTGGCGCCCGCGCAGTAGCGGATTCCGGCCACGTCGGCGGCCCTGTGCACCACGCCCTCGCTCACCAGGAACCCCACCGCGAGGTCGAAGTCGTCGCCCGGGGTGCGCATCGTCACGGTCAGCGCCCGTCCGCCGACGCGTATCTCCATCGGTTCCTCGGCGGCCAGGGTGTCCGGGCGGTAGGAGGCCTCGCCCGCCCGCACGCGCAGGACGCGTCGCCGTACGGTCACTCGACCCATGGTCTGCTCCTCTCCTCGGAGCGCTGCCCCGGGTGTGGTGGTGGGCGTGCCTCTCCCGGCGGCCTCGTACGACTCTGCCACGCGGCCCGCCGACGGCCCACCCCGGCCACGGGGGCCGGTGTCCCTCGCGGGGCTCACCGCCGGGCTGCACACCGGATCCCGCGCGCCTACGCTGACCCTGTCTCTTTCTGTCACTTTCTATGCTTTTATGGTGCTTGTTGATCATCATGTGCCCGGGAGTGTCATGGTCGCCGTTCAGCCCGTCATCACGCCACCCACCCAGGCCGCCGTGTTCCTGGTGCTCACCGTCAACCCCGGCGGCGAGGCCGCGGTGCGGGACGCGCTCCAGGAGCTGTCGGGTCTGACCCGCTCCGTCTCCTTCCGGCAGCGCGACGCCGGACTCGTCAGCGTCGCCGGGATCGGCTCCGACGCCTGGGACCGGCTCGTCGGCGGCCCCCGACCCCGCGGACTGCACCCCTTCCCCGCCTTGAACGGCCCCCGGCACCGCGCTCCCGCCACCCCCGGTGACCTTCTCTTCCATCTGCGGTCCCGGCGCATGGACCTCTGCTTCGAGCTGGCCCGGCTGATCGTCGACCGCCTCGGCGGCGCCGTGAGCGTCGTCGACGAGGTGCACGGTTTCACCTACTTCGACGAGCGCGACCTTCTCGGTTTCGTCGACGGCAGCGAGAACCCGATGGGCGCCGCCGCGACCGGAGCCGTCCACATCGTCGACGAGGACCCCGGCTTCCGGGGCGGCAGCTACGTCATCGTCCAGAAGTACCTGCACGACATGGCGGCCTGGGACGCGCTCACCGTCGAACAGCAGGAACAGGCCATCGGCCGGACCAAGGCGACGAACGTCGAGATGCCCGAGGACGTCAAACCGGCGAACTCGCACGTCGCCCTGAACACCGTCACCGACGAGGACGGCGTCTCCCAGCAGATCGTCCGCGCGAACATGCCGTTCGGCCAGGTCGGGCAGGGCGAGTACGGCACCTACTTCATCGGGTACGCGCGGAACCCCGGCATCACCGAGCAGATGCTGCGGAACATGTTCCTCGGGAGCCCCCCGGGCAACACCGATCGCATCCTCGACTTCTCCCGGGCCGTCACCGGCTGCCTGTTCTTCGTCCCCAGCGCCGACCTCCTCGACGACCTGCCCGCCGCGCCGCCGTCCGCCGCTCCCCAGGGAGACACCCTGGGCATCGGCGGCCTGAAAGGAGCCTGAGCCCTCATGACGCCCCCTGAGGCCACGAGCCACGTCCACCACGGACTCACCACGAACAACCTGCACCGCGAACTCGCCCCGATCACCCCCGCGGCCTGGGCCGAGATCGAGGAGGAGGCCCGCCGCACCTTCCGCCGGCATGTCGCGGGGCGCCGGGTCGTCGACGTCCCCGACCCGGCGGGACCCGGGCTCTCCGCCGTCGGCACCGGCCACCTCGCCGACATGACCCCGCCCGCCCCCGGTGTCACGGCACGGCTGCGCGAGTCGAAGCCGCTGGTCGAACTCCGGGTGCCGTTCACCGTCGACCGGGCCGCCGTGGACGACGTCGAGCGCGGCTCCAAGGACTCCGACTGGCAGCCCGTCAAGGACGCGGCCCGCGCGATGGCGTTCGTCGAGGACCGGACGATCTTCGACGGCTACGAAGCGGCCGGCATCGAAGGGCTGCGCGCCCGCTCCTCCAACCCGGTGGTCCAGTTGCCCGCCGAGCCGAGCGACTACCCCGACGCGGTGAGCCGGGCGCTGACCGAGCTGCGTCTCGCCGGTGTCGACGGGCCGTACGCGCTGCTCCTCGGCCCGGACGAGTACCGCGCGGTGAGCGAGACCTCCGACCACGGCTACCCGATCGCCGCTCACCTGGCCCGCATGCTCGACGGCTCGCCGATCTGGGCCCCGGCGCTCAGCGGCGGCTTCGTCCTCTCCACCCGGGGCGGCGACTTCGAACTCCGCCTCGGACAGGACCTGTCGATCGGCTACACGAGCCACGACGCACACAGCGTCCAGCTCTACTTCCAGGAGACGCTGACCTTCCTCCCCTACACGGACGAAGCCGTGGTGGTCCTCGCCCCCTGAGAATCAGGCCACCCGACGGCCCGCCCCGCCCCGCCTGCCTGCCTGCCCCGCCCGTCCGACCGCCCGGCGGAGGCGTCACGGAGCCGGATCGCCGGGTGAGGTGGTGGACCAGCCCCCAACCACCGTCCGGCAGGGCACCGGCGAACACCGAGGCGTGACCGGTGGCGCCGTTGTGCCAGAACAGGGTGCCGGAGTTCTGCCAGGACAGCGCGGGCTCACCCAGTCTCCGCTCGACAAGAAGCGCGGTCACCAGGTCGGCGGCGGCCCGGGGCGTGGCCCAGAGCCCGCCGGCGGGCAGAATCGCGCCCGTCATCGTCCAGGGACGAAGCGGCCGGCCGAACAGCCCGCGGCTGTGGAGCCGCCTGTCCGCCGGGGGAGCGCCGGATATCTCGGTGATGCCCAGAGGGGCGAGGACACAGCGGTCCACGAGTTCCTGGTAGGGCATGCCCGCCGCGGAGGTCAGCGCGGCTCCGAGGACGGCGTACCCGAGGTTGGAATACAGCTCGGTACGGCCGGGGGCGGTGGTGACCAGCCCGTTCAGCCCTTCCAGGACGGAACGGAGGGCGGCGGCGTCGAAGGCGGCGTACGGGTCGCGCCGTCCCACGCGCGGAGGAAGCCGTGGCAGGCCGGACGTGTGCTCGGCGAGATGCCTCAGGGTGATGCCGGTGCCCGGGGGCGTGGGCAGGAACCGCTCCACGGGGTCGTCCAACCGGAGTACCCCTTCGGCGGCCAGCCGCGCGAGGGCGGTTCCGGTGAGCGTCTTCGTCAGGGACCCGATCGGGACGAACGCGTCGAGAGCGTGCCCATAGAGGACTTGGGGGGCTCTGCCGCTGCCGAGGACGCAGGTGGGAACGGGGCGCATGGGCGGCCTTCGGCAGGGAGACGGAAGGGGGCGGAGCGGGGTGCGTACGGAAGGGACGGTCGATGGTCCCATGGCATGAGCGGACGGCCGGAGATTCTCGCCAAGATCGAGACCGCGCGTGAAGAGGCCCGCCTGGACGGGAGCGACCCGCGTGGACGGGAGCGACCCGCGTGGACGGGAGCGTCCCTCACGGGCGCAGTGCCGTCACCAGTTGGGATCGTGAGCGTACGTCGAGCTTCTGGTATATGCGGGTGAGCCGTGCCTCCACCGTCTTCACGCTCAAGTACAGCTTCGCCGCCGCCTCTTGGTTGCTCGCGCCTTGTCCGACGAGCCGGGCGAGCCGTATCTCCGCCTCCGTCAGGGCGGCGAGCGCGGACGGAATCGCCTCGCCACCGGAGCCGGTCCCGGGGCTCTCCGGCGCCGTGCCCGCCGGGGTCTCGCTCGCGAGGGCCAGCCACGGCGCCGCCCCCACCCGCTCGAACACGGTCGCCGCCTCGTGCAGCGCGCTCTGCGCCGCCGACCTGCGCCGTCTGCGCCGCTCCACCCGGGCCAGCGCGATCAGCGCCCGTCCCCGCTCAAGGGGAAGCCCGGCAGCCCCGAACCGCTCCGCCGTACGGGTGAGCAGCCGCGCCGCCTCGTCCGTACGCCCCTCCGCCGCGAGGCACAGCGCGTGCACCCGGTCGCAGCCGAGGAGGACCGTCGTCCGGCCCAACCGGGCCGCCACCGGGCGTACTTCGTCGAGCAGGGCCGCGGCCTCGTCGCCCGCGTCATGGGCGAGCAGCGCCTCGGCCAGTTCCTCGTGCCAGCGCAGCATCGACGGGTCCACGGTCGACTGGGCGCGCTCGTCGGCCTGGACGCGACGCAGGTTCTCCAGGGCGGCGGCCACGTCCCCGTTGACGAGCTGCACCCGGCCGAGCGCGTACCGGCTGCGCGAGAGGAAGACCCGGTCCCCCTCCTCCTCCGATGCCTGGACGCTGCGGCGGGCATAGCTCGCGGCCCGTGCGAAGCTCCCGGCGGCGGTCTCGGCGAGCGCCAGCGCGTACCAGGCGGGACCGGGCGAGAGCCCCGCCTCCAGGGTGAGGGCGAGGGACTGTCCGGCGTGCGCGAGAGCGGCCGGACAGGGGCCGGTCCTGGACTCGATCTCGGCGAGGGTGCGGGAAAGCTCGATCGCGTCCTCCACCGCACCGCGCCGCCGCACCAGCGGAAGCAGCGTGCCGATGTCGTCGCGGGCCTCGGACAGCCGGTCGTCGTACAGGGCGTGACGAATCGTCAGGATGCGGGCGGCGTTGTGGATGCCGGGCGGACCCTCGGCCGACTCCAGTGCGCGGGCGCGGGCGAGGACCGTCTCCGCTTCGGGCGCGCCGAGGGCCCGTTCCATTCGCGCCTGAACGGTCAAAGCCTGCGCGGTCAGGCGGGAGTCGCCCATCGAGGCGGCGAGCGCGGCCGATGCGACGGCGGCGGTACGGGAACGCTCCGGATCGCCGTCCGCCAGAACGTACTTGAGCGAGAGCCGCAGTTGTACGGCTGCCCGCAGAGCGGTGTCCCCTTCCGAGTCCTCCATGGCGTGCGCGTACATCTCGTCGAGACCGGTGAGACCCTGACCGGCCGTGTCGAGCACGGCGAGCCGCGCCCTGACCCGGTCGGAGGGGGCCGCGTCCCGGGCGAGCAGATCGGTGGCGGCGCGCATGGCGAGGTCGGCGCGGGCCGCGCGGGCCGCCTCCTCCGCGGCGTCCACGAGTCGGGCGATCCGCCGGGCGCCGTGCCGTACCGGGGTCGACTCGGCGGCGAGCAAGGCCAGTTCGGCGGCGAGCGCGCTGTTTCCCCGCCGCCGGGCCACGTCGGCGGCGGCCGCGACCTCGGCGGCCAGCTCCTCGTCCGGGGCGTCGGCGGCGAGCGCCCGGTGCCGTACCGCCTCGACGGGATCGTCCACGACCCGGGCGAGGGCCGCGTGCCCGGCGCTCCGCTCCGCCCAGCAGGCGTCGTGCGTCAGCGTGGAGGGCAGCAGCCCGGCGGTGAAGGACACCGCGCCGTCCTCGGCCAGTGAGATCAGCCCGGCTCGCTCGGCCGCCGTCAGATCCGCCTCGGCGCGGGGCCGCCCGGCCCGGCGCACCAGGGTCGCCGAGGGGCGCAGCGCGAGCGCGGCGAGCAGCAGCGTCTCGCGTACGGAGGGCGGCGCGGCGCCGAGGAGCTGCCGGGCGAGGTCGCGGGCACGACCGGAGAGGGTGAGCGCCTCCGCGTGGTGCAGGGGGGTCCTGGCGTCGGCGAGCGAGCGCCCCACGGCCAGCGCCAGCCGGGGGTTGCCGCCGCTGGCCCGGTGGATGCGGCCGGCCATCCGGGAGGGCAGCCTGTGGTGGATGAGGAGTTCGGCGATCTGATCGGCCTGGAGCGGCGGCACGAGCAGGACGTCCGCCTCGGACGGCACCCAGAGCCGGGAGGCGTACGGGTCCTCGGCCCGGTGCGGAACGCGGTAGGGGCGGCGTGGCGCGTGGCTCTCCCGAGGGTCCCTTACGGACGGCTCGGGGTTCCCGGGGTACGGAGTCAGGGTCTCCGAGCGCGGAGAGCGGGTTCCGGCGTAGGGCTCGGGGCTCCCGGGGTACAGGATGAGGGCCCCGGCGTACGACTCGGGGCGCCCGCTGAACGGCTCGGGGTGCGCGGCGCACGGCTCGGGGTTCGCGGCGTACGGCGTCTGGTTCCCCGCGTACGGCTCGCGGGCTTCCGCGTACGGCGTGAGGTTCCCCGCGTACGGCTCAGGGACGTCCGTGTACGGATCGCGGTTTCCCGTATGCGGCTCACGGGCTCTCGCGTACGGCTCGCGGGCTTCCGCGTAAGGCTCCGGCGTTTCGACGGCCGTCACCCGTAGACCGGGCGGGGTCAGTTGGAGGGCGGACCGCAGCAGGTCGGCGCTCTCCGGGTCCATGTGCTGCACGCCGTCGACGACGAGGAGGACGGGCCCCCGGCAGGTCAGGGCGCGCAGGATCTGGGCGATGCCGAGCCGCAGCGCGATCGGGTCCCAGCCGTCCGGCGTGAGGGGTGCTTCGCGGCAGAGCATGGCGACTGCCGTGCGCTGGGGTCCGGGCAGCGCGGCAAGGATCCCTGAGGGTTCGGCGGAGACCCCTGAGGGTTCGGCGGGGCCCGGCGGGGGTGTCGCCGAGGCGACCGAGGCGACGAGCGCGGCGGCCGACGCCCCGGGTATCGCGCGGTCGGCCGGCAGGGGCGCCAGCCACAGCACCGTCTCGCCGCGTGCCTCGGCGCGGGTGGCGGCGGCGAGCGCGATCTCCGTCTTGCCGACCCCGGCGGGGCCGGTGAGCAGGGCCCGGCCCCGGGTGGCGAGGGCGTGTTCGAGGCGGCTGAGGAGTTCTTCGCGGCCGACGGGCGCCGGGCGCGCCGCCGTACCGCCGGGACGGGCAACGGGGTGCGGAGCTGTCGACACTGTCCATCTCCTCCGCCCCGGGGCCCGGCCCGTGGCCCTGGGCAGAGGATACGGAGCCGGACGGCGGAGTCCAGGCCTTCTGTCCGGGATGCGGACGGTCCCGTGGGACCGCCCGAACGTCCCGGAACCGGGACGTGCCCGTGGCAGAGGCCACGGGCACGTCGCTGACCAGCGGTGACGCTGGTGTGGGGGGTGGGTCAGAAGGTGAGGCTCCACGCGTCGATGTAGCCGGTGTCACCCGTGGACACATCGCGGACCTGGAGCTTCCAGGTGCCCGCCGCGACCGAGGCCGACGCGTCGACCGTGTAGGTGGCGACGACGTCGTCGGCGCTGTCCGAGGGGGAGGACGCCTTGAGGTTGCGTACCGTGCCGTCGGGGGCGACCAGGTCGACGACCAGGTCCCCGCGCCAGGGGTGCTTGATGTCCACGCCGACCTTGAGGACGGTGGGCGCGTTGCCGGGCCGGCCGGTGACGGCGATCGGGGACGTCACCGTGGTGTTGTCCGGGATCTCGACGTCGGTGGTGTTGGTGAAGAAGGTGCCCGTCGACGGGGAGGTGACGGCGCCGACCGTCTTCGCCGCATCGGCGATGCCCGCTCCGCAGCCCCCGGTGCAGGCGCCGGGGATCCGCCGGGCGTTGGCCTTGATGGCGGCCTCGATCTGGCCGGGGGTGAGGGAACTCTTGGCCGACTTGAGCAGCGCCGCGAGCCCGGCGATGTGCGGCGCGGCCATCGAGGTGCCCTGGTAGGGCTTGTAGGTCTCGCTCGACGAGGTGGTCGCCCCCGCGTTCAGGGTGGAGAGGATGCCGTTCTGGGGGGTGGTGACGGTCCCGGGCGTGTCGAGGGAGCGGCGGGTCTCGCCGCCGGGCGCGGCCACGTCCACGGCGGTGCCGAAGTTGGAGTAGTACGACCGGTTGCCCTCGCGGCTCGTCGACGCCACGGTGATGACGTTCGCGCAGTTGGCGGGGGTGAACCCGGAGGTGTTGGCGTTGCTGTTGCCCGCCGCGACGACGACGGTGGTCCCACGTGTGACGGCGCCGTTGATCGCGTTCTGGTAGACGCTCGGGCAGGTGTTGCTGGAGCCGCCCAGGCTCAGGTTGATGACCTTCGCCGGGGTCGCGTTGGCGGGGACGCCCGGCACGCTGCCGCCGGAGGCCCAGGTGATGGCGTCGGCGATGTCGGAGGACGTGCCGCCGCACTTCCCGAGCACCCGCACGGGCTGGATCTTCGCGTGGTACGCGATGCCCGCGATGCCCTTGGTGTTGTTCGCGACGGCGCCGATGGTGCCGGCCACATGGGTGCCGTGCCAGGAGGAGGGCGAGGGAGGAGCCCCGTCGCCGCACTCGCCCGTGACGGCGGTCCAGTCGCCCTCGTCCTTCGGGTCCGCGTCGCGACCGTTGCCGTCGCGGGCGTCGGAGGGGGCGGAGATGAAGTCGTACCCGGCGACGATGTTGGCCGCCAGGTCCGAGTGGGCGGCGTAACCGGTGTCGATGACGGCGACGGTGACTCCGGAGCCGGTCGTCTTGTCCCAGGCCGCAGGAACGTTCATGCCACCGGTGGGCTCCAGGAGGTCCCACTGCTTGGCGTACTCGGTGTCGTTCGGCGCGACGGCCATCGCGTAGGCGCGGATGTCGGGCTCGACGGAGGCGACGGACGGGTCGGCGCGGAAGGCGGCCATGACCTTGTTCACGTCCTGCGGGGTGGCGGCGCCGCCCAGCCGGACGAGGGAGGCGCCACCGGAGAGGCGGCGCTCGAAGGAGAGTTTCCGGCCCGTCTTCGTGGCCTTCTCCGCCGTGTCGCTCTGGGCGGCGGTGTTGGAACCGGCCTCGGCGGTCCGGTTCTTGTAGGTGACGATGACCTTCTCGACGGGGGCGCGGGGCAGCGCCCGCATCGTCTGCGAAGCCGGAACGGGCTTCGGGGAGGCACCCGAGGCGACGGCGGACGCCCCGGAGGTGGTGGCAGCGGCACCGAGGATCGCGGCGCCCGCGACCACGGATATGACTCTCCGCCTGGAACCGTTCAAAGTGTGGCCCTTTCGAGTACGACGTCGACGCGGTGCGGTGGCGGCGGCGCGGGACGCGCGGGGCGCTATGGGGTCACGCTCCGCAGGTCCCTGGGCTTGGGGGGCCCATGCGCCGCCACCGGCGCGACGACCCGGGTCAAGGCCGTCACCGGCGGACACCACCCTCCGCATGCACCTGTCACGGTGCGCTCGGGGGATGATATCCGCCGGTGCGCAGGACAGTAGGGAACGGGGTGGCCAACCCGAAACGGGGAAAACCCTTGTCCACTCGCGGGGGACGCGGAGGGGGAGGAGGGGGAAGGGGAGAGGGCGACGGTTCTTGAGGCGAGGCGAGGCGAGGCGAGGCGAGGCGAGGCGGGGCGAGGGCAGGGGCCGGAGTCTCTGGATCGCCTCGCCCCTGCGCCTCGGCCCCCTGCCCCTCGCCCCTCGCCCCCGGAGGTCCGGCCCCGCCCCCCCCGGCGGTCCCGTCCCCCAGGGCTGTCGGCTCAGCCCAGTTCGAGGGTGGTGACGCCGAAGACCCGCTCGCGTGCCACCGGACGGACCGGCCCCGTGTACATGCGGGCCGTCTCGAAGGTCGGCAGGAGCCCCCGCTCCTCGGCCAGCCGGGCGGCCGCCGGGTTCGACTCGGGCATGTCGACCGCGATCCGGGCCGAGCCTAGGGCCCGCGCCTCGGCGGCGAGCGCGTCGAGCAGCACCGCCGCGTCGCCCGGGGTGTCCGCGAACAGCGGCCCGATCCGCGCCTCGTCCTGCGCGGCGCGCACCACCCCGTACCCCGTGAGCCGCCCGTCGGTCACCCGCGCGAGCGCGCGGTGTCCCGGTGCCGCGAGCCAGGCGGCGAGGAAACGCGGCCGGTCGGCATGGTGACAGGCGTTGTCGTACGCGGCGAGGGCGGCCGGATCGACCCGCTCGGCGGGGACGACCCCGGCCGCCGGACGGTCGGGCGCCGGGACCTCGCCCACGTAACGCGCCGTCCGGTACGCGGTGGCGAAGCCGGAGCGCCGGTAGTTGTCCTGTTGCGCGGGGACCCCGTCGAGCCCGACGGACCGCCCGCCCGCGTGCGCGAGCGCCGCCCGCCAGGTGGCGAGACCGTGGCCGAGGCCGCGCAGTTCGGGGCGGACGAGGTAGAAGCCGAGGAAGGCGTACGCGTCGTCGTAGGTGACGACCGAGATCGCCGAGACGGGCTCCCCGTCCAGCCGGCCGAGGAAGAAGCCGTCCGGGTCCTGCGCGAAGAAGGCGCGCGCGTCGGAGTGGCCGGGGTTCCACCCCTCGTCGGCGGCCCAGGAGAGGACGAGTTCCCAGTCCTGGACCGTGGCGGGGGAGACGGACAACGAGCCGGAGGAGACGGAGGCCATGGGGGATTCCTTCGACAGCCGGGAACGGGCGGCGGACGTCCGGTCGGCACACGAGGCCGACACGCACCGCCGACGCCCAACCCGGACAAAGCGCGCCGAGCATAGCGCCGTGGAGCCCTGCCCCCGCCTCGGACCGAACGATTCCGGCCGCCTCGGGGAGGGGGCCCGGGAATCCCGCGACATCCGTCCAGGACCCCGGAACCCCGGAGCCTCGGGACTGTCCAGGCGCCCGGGTTCCTCCCTGGGCCCGAGATCCGGGGCCTTGGACGGGCTGCGCGAGATCAGGGGCCCGAGGCCCGAGATCCGGGGCCCTGGACGGGCGGCGCGAGCCCCGAGATCCGGGGCCTTGGGCGCGAGACCCGAGATCCGAGGCCCGAGATCCGAGGTCCTGGACGGGCGGCACGAGATCCGAGCCACGAGATCCGAGCCCCGAGATCCGGGGCCCGAGCCACCAGGCCCTGAGGACCGGAAGCCCCCAAGCTCCCGGTCCTTGAGGGCTCAGCCTCCGACCGGTGCGGGCGCGGGTTCCCCGTCCGGCAGGATCAGCCCGGTGAGGCCCGCGCCGCCGATGCCCCGGTCGCCGGTCGCCCGGTCGGGGTCGGTTTGACCGGCCGGGCGGGGCGTCGGTACGGCCCGCGCCTGCCAGGCGGTACGCGTGTCCGTGGCCGGCTCCGCATCCGTAAGCCCGGCCACAGCGAGGTCGTCAAGGTCGAGGCCCCTACCTACGCCCACGCCCACATGCGTGGACTCACTCGCACGCGTGGCCGTGTCCGCACGCGTGGACCCGTCCGCACCGGCCCCCGCCTCGCCGCCGCTCTTCGTCAGGAGGATCACTCCCCGTGCGGCGACCAGCGCGGCCGTGGCGGCGACCAGCCAGCCCCAGACTCCGGCCCGGAAGGTCTCGCCCAGGAGGGCGACGCCGATCACGGCGGCGGCGGCCGGGTTGGAGAGGTTGACCACGGCGAGCGGAGCCGCGAGGCCGCCCCGGTAGGCGGCCTGGGAGAGCAGCAGGCCGCCCGTCGCGAAGCCGGAGATGAGGACCGCGAGCAGCGTGGTCTGCCACCAGGTCGGCTCACGGCCCGGCAGTTCGAGCGCGAGCGCGGACGTCAGGGTCTGGGTGAGGGCGGAGGCGACGCCGGAGGCGATTCCGGAGGCCGTCGCGTGGCCGAGGCCGCGCCGGGGCCGCCCGGGAGCCCCGGCCCGGCCCGAGGCCAGCGCGGCGACGAGGAGCGCGGTGGCCGCCGCGACGACGAGGCACTCGACGAGGGAGAGCGCCTCGCCGGGCGCGGTGGGCCCGGTCACGGCGACCAGGCCGACCAGGCCGCCCAGGGTCCACAGCGCACCGCGCCACTCGGTCCTGGTCACCCGGCGCCGTGCCGCGTACGCGCCGAGCGGCAGCGCCGCCACGAGGGTCAGCGCGCCGAGCGGCTGGACCAGGGTCAGCGGTCCGTAGTGCAGGGCGGCGACGTGGGCGAGGGCTCCGGCGGCGTTCAGGCCGACGGCCGCCCACCACTTGCCCCGGGCGAGCAGCGCGCGCAGCGCCCCGCGCCCGTCCTGGACGGGGGAGGCGGCGGCCAGCCGTGACTGGGCGACGGCGGCGAGCGCGTACCCGACGGCGGAGACGAGCGAGAGGAGCACCGCGAGGACGGTGCCGAGGGCGGGGCTCATCGGAGGGCTCCGGCCGCGAGGGGGGGCGCGCCGAGGGCGTGCGGCACGGGCGGCGGCGCCGTACTGCGGGCGGGGGCGCGGACGGCGAGCAGGGCGAGGCCGAGGAGCGTGGCGGCGGCGAGCGCGTCGAACCAGTAGTGGTTGGCGGTGCCGACGATGACGAGCAGCGTGAACAGCGGGTGCAGCAGCCACAGGTGGCGCCAGCGCGAGCGGGTGGCGGCGATGAGGCCGATCGCGACCATCAGGGCCCAGCCGAAGTGCAGCGAGGGCATGGCGGCGAACTGGTTGGCCATGGAGTCGGTCTCGGGCGTGGCCGCGTAGACGGAGGGGCCGTAGACACGGGCGGTGTCGACGAGACCGCTGGCGGCCAGCATCCGGGGCGGCGCGAGCGGCATCAGCAGGTGCAGGGCGAGGGCGGCGCCGGTGACGAGCGCGAGGACCCGGCGGGACCAGAGGTAGTGGGCGGGGCGGCGCAGATAGAGCCAGACCAGGAAGGCGAGGGTGGCCGGGAAGTGCACGGCCGCGTAGTACGTGTTCGCGGTCCGGATCAGGGTCTCGCCGTGCAGCAGGAGCTGCTGGATCGCGCCCTCGCCCGGCAGGTGGAGCGCGCGCTCGGCGTCCCAGACGCGGTCGGCGTTCCGGAAGGCGAGGCTCTCGTGCCCGTTGGCGAAGAGCCGGCCGAACTTGTAGACGAGGAAGAGCGTGGTGACGAGCAGCAGCTCGCGCAGGAGGGGCGGCCGGGTGGTGCCGTCGAGCTTCCCCCCTGTCCCCGCAGGACGTGGTCCTCGTATCCCGCGTATCCCGCCAGTCATCGCGCGGCCCTCTAATCCGTCAAAACGTCAATAAACGGAGTGAGCCTAGAGGTGAATTCATCGAGACGCAAGCGTCTCGATACGTTTGCGTCTCGATTGTGCACCCCCTACTCTCGTATGTGCAGACAGAGGTGTCCGGGAGGGGTCGATGTCCACAGAGGCGGCCAGCGCCGCAGCCCGCCGTAGCAAGATCACGCCGGAGCGCGAGTCGGAGATCCACGAGGCTGTGCTCGGCCTCCTGCGCGAGGGCGGATACGACTCCGTGACCATGGAGGGCGTCGCGGCCCGGACCAAGTGCGGCAAGGCCACCCTCTACCGGCAGTGGGGCACCAAGCCCCGGCTCGTCACCGCCGCGCTCGCCCGGAGCCGCTGCTCCGTCTTCGGCGGCATCGACACCGGCACCCTCACCGGGGACCTCCGCGAGGCCGGCCGCATCGCGGCCTCCCACCGCGAGCGCGACGCCGAACTCATGGAAGCCGTCGCCCAGGCGTACATCCAGCATCCCGACTTGCGGGCCGCGCTCCGCGAGACCGTCATCGCCCCCGAGGTCGCCGCCATCGAGACGATCGTGGCCCGGGGAGTCGAGCGCGGCGAGGTCGCCGCCGACAATCCCGCCATCGCCTTCATCGCCCCCTGCTTCATGGGCATGCTCCGCGTCGAACGGCTCTTCGAGGACCGCTTCGCCGACGTCTCGGGCATCAGGGCCTTCGTCGACGCCGTCCTCCTTCCGGCACTGCGCGTCGACGGGTGAGACCCCGGGCCGTCCCGCACCCTGGGACCATGCCCGCACACCGCCACGACGTCCGTGTCCGCCGCATCTACGAGACCCCCTCACCCGACGACGGCGTACGGGTCCTCGTCGACCGGCTCTGGCCGCGCGGACTAGCCAAGACCGACGCCCACATCGACGAATGGCCGAAGGCGCTCACCCCCTCCACCGAACTCCGCCGCTGGTACCACGGCCCGGAGGGCACGTACGAGGAGTTCCGCCGCCGCTACGAGGCCGAGCTGACCGCCCCCGACGCCGCCACCGCGCTGGACCGGCTGCGGACGCTCGCGGCGAAGGGGACGATCACCCTCCTGACGGCGGCCAAGGACCCGTCGGTGAGCCACACGACGGTCCTGCGGCGGGAACTGGAGGGGTAGCCGCCCGCCGGGTGGCCGGGCCTCGGGGAAGGTGCGTGGTGCGGCGGCGGCGGATCGGAGCAGTAGCCCTCCCGCTGGACGACTGCGCCTCAGGGGGGCGTGGTGCGACTGATGCGGGGCGTCGTGCCCACCCGGTGACCGGGCCTCAGGGAGGGTTGGTGCGGCTGGGGAGACGGTGGGGGTGGCGGAGAGGCGCGGCGCCTCGCTGGGCAGCCGGGCCTCAGGGAGGGGGTGGTGCGGCTGGGGGGGGCGGTGGGGATGGCGACGGAGGCGGAGAGGTACGGCGCCTCGCCGGGCGGCCGGGCCTCAGGGAAGGTGTGGTGCGGCTGGGGAGTCGGGGGGTGACGGGGGCGGAGAGGTACGGCGCCCCGCGCCGGGCGGCCGCGTCTCAGGGAAGAGCGCGGCGGAGCCGAGGCGCGGCGGCGACCGGATCGACGGAAGGCGCGGCGTCGACCTCGGCACGGTCCGCCAGGGCGCGGGCCCATGCCACCAGCCCCTCGACGTCGACCTCGTACGGCACGGCGGCCGTGCGTCCCGGGCCGCTCGCGAGACGGTCGGCGCCACGGCGCAGCAGCCGCGCCCCGCCGGGCCCGTTGCCCCGTGCCGCGTGCGTCAAACCCACGGCGAGCTGAGCGAGCCCCTGCCACAGATCCCGCTCCGCCCCGGGCCCCGACTTCCACGCGTCCTCGAAGACCTCGTGCGCGTGGAACGGCATCCCCGCGTCGAGCAGCCGCTGCGCCTCCCGCAGGGTCTCGCCGGGCTCGCGCACCACTCCTTCGGGCTGCCGAGGCACGCCGGGGGACCCGTAGGGCAGCGGCCGGCCCAGACCGTCACGAGGCCGCGCGCTCCGCGCCCGCCCCGTCTCGTCCCGGTCCCTGCCACGGTCACTCGCTGTGGGGTTCACCCACCCATTGTGGCCCCCGGGACGGTCAGACCCGCTGGGCCCGGCGGTCCCGAGCATGCACCCGGGTACGGACTGGAGCATGGACCCGGATACGGACCCGAGCGCGGCCTCGGACACGGACCCCTCCTCGCCTGTCTCCGCCTCGCCTGTCTCCGGTGGTGAGCGCCCCACCCGGCATCCTCACTCCCACCGGCAGTGTCCTCGTCTACAGGGGGGGGAGGCGGGCAGGCAGGGGGAGGGTGAGGCGGGCGCGGGCAAGACCGTGCTGCTCGCCAAGATCCGGCGTCTCGGCGGGGACCGGTGCACCGTGTCGGCCGAATGAGGTGTCGGGATCGTCACTCAGGTTCCGTTCCACCTGACCTGTCGGCTCCTCCAGAGCGCGCTCGACCATCTCGCCGCCTTGGAAGAGACCGAAGGGCTCCTCGCCGAGGCCGGCACCTATCTGCCGGCCTCACTTTCCCGCTACGAGGAGGCCCGCGCCCGCCTGGACCTCGCCCACACCACGCGGCTGCCCGACCGCCCTCGCCGAAGTGACTTCCCAGGCCATCGCCTGTGGCGCGGACCTGGCCATCCGGACCCTGTGACAGCCCGTGCGTCATCGCACCCTCCGGAGTGAGGTAATGTTTTCCCTGCAAGCCGACGAGGACGCGAGTCCACGGACGCGAGCATCGGGACGTGGCGCAGCTTGGTAGCGCACTTGACTGGGGGTCAAGGGGTCGCAGGTTCAAATCCTGTCGTCCCGACCACGCGGAAACGCAGGTCGGAGGTCGTTCTCTCATCTATGAGAGGGCGGCCTTTCGTGCGTCTGGGGGCGTGGTGGTCGCGGTGTGGTCGCATACTCGGTCCGGGGCCGGTTCGCCAGGGTACTGGCGGCGGGTGGCGCGAGGGCGCGGAGCCGGTGGAGGTGGTCGCGCGGTGGTCGCAGCCACGCGGGCCGGTCCGTACGGACCGCCGTCTGCCGGGCGCCTGGCCGGCTGCTGCGATCAGGACACCGGGTCCTCGCCCGGCGGGATGAAGCGTCGGCGCCATCGGGATCGTCGACGTGCCCCTGAGCCTCGACCGTGATGGCCGTGGCCCGCCCCTGCGACGCGATGAGCCAGGCCCGTACCTGTTCCGTCAGCGGCGTCCCCCCCCCCGGGGCCCTCGTCCTTCCAGTGCACCCGCCACCGTCCGCCAGGTATCGCGGCCACGGCCTGATCAGCTCGCTCCAAGTGGGAGAAGTCCTCGTAGTCCGTCACCGGGCGCAGGCACCACGCTTGGGATCGACGACCAGGGCCGTCCCGGACGTTTGGTCCCAACCCTCCACACGCACCATGCGGCCGATCTCGGTGCCGGTGCCATGGAGAATCGCGGTCCAGCCGGTCTGATGGAAAGAGCGAAGAGACGCCGCTCCATCATCTCGAACCAGGACGCCCGCGCTTCACGGGTCTCCTTGCTCTGCATGTTCATCCGTACGCAGCCCTGCACATAGGCGAGTACGCCGACACACGTGGACGTGTCCCTCGAAGAAGGCTTCCTGGCCGCAGGACCGAAGGCGTGGTGGCCTGACGAGGCCGGGCCGTTCCAGGACGACTGCGTTGTCCTTCGCGCGGTTCTCGGCCGCGACGCGGATGCGGGCGGTGTGCGCCTGCGCGCACAAGTTCCCGCTGCGTGGTGTTTGTGCGGCTCTTCCACCGGCCGGTCGAAACGGCCCAACCACCCCTGTCTGTTGGGGGGTTCGCGGTTTCGCTGTACACCGATGCGAGTACTACGGTGTGGCCCTGGCCGCCATGGGGCGGCGTTTGGGAGGGGTGGCATGGGTCAGCAGTTGGCGCGGGTGCCGTTGGAGGGCGGGGGTTCGATTCTCGTCGAGGCGGAGGATGCCGCGGTGGGTCCGGTGAAGGCGGGCCGGGTCGGTGACGTGGTGCGGGAGCTTCCGGAGAGTCTGGGGTCGGCACTGGAGCCGGTGACCGGCCTGGCGCGCACGGTGCTGCACCGGCTGCGGGCGGCGGGGCCGGACGAGGTGCAGGTGGAGTTCGGGGTCGATCTCTCTGCCGCAGCGGGGGTGGTGATCACGAAGACCGCTGCCAAGTGCCATCTGACGGTGCGCGTGGTGTGGCGCAAGGACGAGGGCGACGCGGCTCCGGCCGGTGTTCCCGAGGACGACGAGCCTGAGACCGCGGTCCGCGCAGCCGCTGGCGATCCGGAGGCCTGACGGGATGACGGTCGGACGGGAGGCGACGCGGGCCGGTGCGGCGGACGGCCTGCCGGCGGCCGTCGCGCAGGTCCGCGACGGGGCCGGGCAGGTGGTGGGGGCAGGATTCCTGGTCGACGGCGGCCTCGTGGTGACGTGCGCGCACGTCCTGGTGGACGGCGGCTACGGGCCCGATTCGGTGGTGATGCTGGCCTTCCCGCACGCGCCCGGCGCTCCGGTGGTCACCGGGCGGGTGCTGGAGGAGACGTGGCGCGAGCCGTACGAGCAGGACGTCGCGCTGGTGCGCCTGGAGCGCCAGGTTGGTGTGGAGCCACTGCCGCTGGGTTCGGCGGCGGGCGCCCGAGGGCACCGGGTCCGCTCCTTCGGTTTCCCCCAGCAGGCGCCGCCGGGCGGGCACTTGGGGTTCGCCACGGCCGGTGGACTCCTGCCTGCGGCCGACAGTACGGGTGAGCTGCTGCAACTGACCGGTGCCAACGACCTCACCCAGGGCTTCAGCGGCGGACCGGTCCTGGACGAGACGACCGGTCTGGTGGTGGGGATGCTCACCGCGATCACTGCCCCCGACGGCCACGACCGGGGCCAGGCCATCGCCTACGTCACCCCCACCGCTGTCCTGCGCGAGGTGCGGCCGGCACTGGACGAGAAGGACCTGTCGCCGTACCGGGCGCTGGAACCGTTCACGGCCGAGCACGCCCCCTGGTACCGGGGCCGCGAGGAAGCCGTGCGCCAGGTCGTGGCGGGACTCGCGGGCGGGCGGCGGGTGGTGCTGCTCCTCGGCCCGTCCGGCTCGGGGAAGTCCTCGCTGGTCCAGGCGGGGGTACTGCCCGCGCTGACGGCGGGGCGACTGCCGGGCAGCGACCGCTGGCGGCAGGTGCTCACGCGGCCGGGCCCAGACCTGCCGGGCGCCCTCACCCGCGCGGGCCTGCCCGGCCCCGAGCCCGGGGACGCCGGGGTGGACGCCACCCACGATGCGGATGCCGCCGACGGGGCGGCCGATGCACCGCCTGAGTCCCGTGTCGTGCTGATCGTCGACCAGTTCGAGGAACTCCTCGCCCCTTCCGAAGGCCCCGAGGCTCTCCAGGCGCTTGCCCGGATCACCGCCGCGATCCGCTCCGACGCCCCGCTCAGTGTGGTCCTCGTGATGCGCGACGACTTCTACTCCCGTCTGTCCGCGCTCGCCCCGGACTTGCTGGACGCCGCGCTGCGGGCGAGGGGCGTCCTCAACGTCCCCGCCACCCTGAGCGCCGCGGACCTGGACGCGATCGTCACCGGCCCCGCCCGCGACCTGGACACGGCCTTCGAGCCGGGCCTCGCGGAGCAGATCATCGCCGACGTCCTGGAGCTGAACCCCCGCGCCGACGGCACCGGCGGCGCGCCCGTCACGGTGCTGCCCCTGCTCGAAGTCGCCCTCACCCGACTGTGGGAACGCCGTCTGGAGTACGACGGCCGACTCACCGGTGACGCCTACCGCCGCATCGGAGCCGTCACCGGCGCCCTTACCGACTGGTGCGGCACAGCCCTGAGCGAACTCGACCCCCGGCAGCGGGACATCGCCCGCAGGATCCTCACCGCCCTCGTCCGCCCCGCCGACGATTCCCTGAACATCCCGGCGGCGCGCCAGCAGCTCCCGCTCGGCGAACTGCGCGAACTGGCCTACGACGACGCCACGCCCGACGCGCCGCAGGCCGTGGACGAAGTCCTGGCCGTGCTCTCCCGACACCGCATCGTCACCACCCACCGGCTCCACGACGACGCGGACGGGACGGCGGTGGCCGAACTGGTCCACGATGCCCTCATCCGCGACTGGAACGCCCTGCGCGACTGGGTCGAGCAGGATGCCCGCTTCCACGACTGGCTCAACCGTGCCCGCGACCAGTACACCCGCTGGCAGAAGCGGCGCGATCCCCAGGACCTGCCCTCCGGAACGGTCCTCGCCGAAGGCACCGACTGGTCGGACCGCCGCCGACTGCCCACCGGCCTCGACGACTTCCTGAAGGCCGGACGCCACCGCCAGCAGACCGCTGCCCGCCGGAGCCGTCGCCTCAACACCATCCTGGCCACTACCCTCGCCCTCGCCCTGATCGCCGCAGGCATGGCCTTCTGGCAACGTCAGACCGCGATCACCGCCCAGCAGACCGCAGAGGCCGCCCAACGGGTCGCACAGTCCCGGCAACTCGCCGCCCAGTCCGTTTCCCTGCTCGACGTCAATCCTGAACTCGCCGCCCTCCTCGCGGTCAGTGCCTACCGCACCAGCCCCACCACTGAAGCCGTGACCAGCCTCAGCTCCCATGCGAACCGGCCCCTGGCCCACCGCCTCGGCGGCTACACCGACCACATGTGGTCGGTCGTGTTCAGCCCAGACGGCCGCAACCTCGCCACCACCGGCCCGGACGGCACCGCCCGCCTATGGGACGTGGCCAGCGGCACCCCGATCAGGACCTTCACCGGCCACACCAGCGCCATACTCTCGGTGGTGTTCAGCCCCGACAGCCGCACTCTTGCCGCCACCAGCCAGGACAACACCGCCCTCCTGTGGGACGTGGCCACAGGCAAACTCCTCACCACCTTCACCGGCCACACCGCTCCCGTGGAGTCGGTGGCGGTCAGCCGCGATAGCCGCACGCTCGCCACCGCCGGCGGTGACTCCACCGTCCGTCTGTGGGACGCAGCTACCGGTACTCCCATCAGGACCTTCACCGGCCACACCGGCTCCGTGACGTCGGTGGTGTTCAGCCGCGATGGCCGCACTCTCGCCACCGGTGGTGAAGACAAGACCGCCCGTCTGTGGGACGTGGCCAGCGGCACCCCCATCAGGACCTTCACCGGCCACACCGGCGCCGTGATGTCGGTGGCGCTCAGCCGCGACGGCCGCACCCTCGCCACCGCCGGCACGGACGGCACCGCCCGCCTGTGGGGTGCGACCACAGGCAAGCTCCTCACCACTCTCACCGGTCACACCGGCTCCGTGTGGTCGGTGGCATTCAGCCGCGATGGCCGCACTCTCGCCACCGCCGGCGACGACAAGACCGCCCGCCTGTGGGACGTGACCACAGGCAAGCTCCTCACCACCTTTACCGGCCACACCGATGCCCTGAGATCGGCGACGTTCAGCCCCGATGGCCGCACTCTCGCCACCGCTGGCGCAGACCACACCGTCCGCCTGTGGAACGCGACCAGCGGCACTCCCATCAGGACCTTCACCGGCCACACCTTCGGCTTACTCTCGGCGGTGTTCAGCCGCGATGGCCGCACTCTCGCCACCGCTGGCGCAGACCGCACCGTCCGCCTGTGGAACGCGACCACGGGCACCCCCATCAGGACCTTCACCGGTCACACCAGCGCCGTGAGGTCGGTGGTGCTCAGCCGCGATGGCCGCACCCTCGCCACTGCCAGTACGGACGGCACCGCCCGCCTGTGGGACGTGGCCAGCGGCACCCCCATCAGGACCTTCGCCGGCTATGCGGAAGACGGCATGTTCTCAGTGGCGTTGAGCCCGGACGGCCGCACTCTTGTCACCGGCGGTGAAGACAGCGCCGCCCGTCTGTGGGATGTGGCCAGCGGCACCCCCATCAGGACCTTCACCGGTCACACCGGTGCCGTGTGGTCAGTGGTGTTCAGCTCGGACGGCGGTACCCTCGCCACTGCCAGCGAAGACGGCACTGCCCGTCTGTGGGATGTGGCCAGCGGCACCCCCATCAAGACCTTCACAGGCCACACCCTTGGCGTACTCTCGGCGGTGTTCAGTCGCGATGGCCGCACCCTCGCCACCACCAGCGCGGACAAGACCGCCCGCCTGTGGGACACGGCCACGGGAAAAACCACCACCACTCTCACCGGTCACACCAGCGCCGTGTGGTCGGTGGCGTTCAGCCGCGATGGCCACACCCTCGCCACCGGCGGTGAAGACAGCACCGTCCGCCTGTGGGATGTGGCCACGGGCACCCCGATCAGGACCTTCACCGGCCACACCAGCGCTGTGAGGTCGGTGGTGTTCGGCCCCGACGACCGTACTCTCGCCAGCGCCAGCGCAGACAACACCGCGCGGTTGTGGCCCTATGTCGCGCTGGACGCCGCGACCGACGTCATCTGCAAGGCCGTTTCGCGCGACCTCACCGATGAAGAGAAGGCGCGATACTTCCCCGATCAGGAGGTCAGGCCTGTCTGCCCCGCATGACGCCCGATGCCCACCACCCATCAGAGGCCCCATTGCGGGGCCGGATCGCAGGGCCGCCGAGCCCGAGCAACGGGGGACAGGGCTGAATGGGTGTGTGGTTCCGGGCGATGCGGGCCCGCCGGGGCCGCATCGGCTCTCTGCCTGTCGCGAGCGTCCGGCAGAGAGCCGAGTTCCCCGGACAATTCGCGGCCTCGGCCACGCGGCGCTTCTGCTCCTCCGAGGCCCTAGTGCAGGCCGTCGACGCAGGAGCCGGAGCGGTAGCAGGTCTGGCCTTCGAGGAAGTTCTGGTTCTCGTCGGTCATGTAGACCCAGATGTAGTCGGACCCGCCGGCGACGTTCGCGGAGAGGGCGAAGTCCGCAGCCCCGGATCTGTTGCACCAGGTGCTGGTGCTCTTGAAGTCCAGTGAGCTGGTGCCCGCCCACGCCCGAGCGTAGACCCGCCGGCACCCGGTGGCCTTGAACGATCCGTCGATGGAGACCGACCGGTTCGACCAGGTGGGCGTTCCTTTGTAATAGCTCGCCCCGACCTCGATCGAGATGGAACCGGCGGCGGCGGCAGGTGCCCCTGCCAAGACCATCCCCGAGACAGCCGCCGCGACTGCGGTCATGGCTGCGCCGACTTTCCGCGTGTGGATTCTTACCTTCGATGCGCCCTGTGATCTCACCATGCCCTCAGGCTTCCGGCATAGTGTTGCGCCGCCAATGCCACACGTCCGGCGCGACGACGCATCCAAGGGGCGTGCGGAAGCCATCCGCGTACGGATACCGGAACGTGCGCCCGCGAGGCCAGGCGGAAGCGCGGGCGCCCGGCCCGCTCGTACAAGCCGCAGACCACCGGGCCTCGTGGGGGGATTACGCGGCCGAGTCGTACTTAACGAGCACCCCGATGTGGGATAAAAGTGCAGGCCGGAAGATCGCTCCCCGCCTCTGCGGGGAGGTGATCGCATCGGTTGACGGGCGTACGGCGCAAACGCGGGTTTGAGCCAGGGAAGTGACAGCCGTTCCAGTGAAGGTCAGCTTCTGCGTGTCACCCTCCTCCCACACCGCCCGCAACACCCCGTCGGCGAACTCCAGCCGAAGCGTCTCGCCCGAGCCGAGGATGCCACCGGGCATCTCCACCGGGTGACCAGCGACATCTCCGTCACCACGAAGCCGGGCTCGCAGGCCCGCCCCAACGCCCCGCGCTGACAGCCTGGCAGAAGCCCCGGAAGACGTTGTGGTCTGGGAGGCCCATTTCCACCGCTCGGACCACGGCACCCTTGGCTACGGGTCGTCTACACCAACCGGCTGCTGGGGCCGGGTCCCGGACGAGCAGCTCCTGACCGAAGGACCCGCCTCATCGGGTGGGCGTTCGGCTGACAGCGGTCCGCAGCCGGTCCGGCCGGTGGGAACTCCGGGCAGCGCCGGAACGGAGGCGCTGGTCGTAGACGCCGAGCGGCAGCGGCTACGCGGGAGTCGGGCTGGACCGTCCGGGTGACCCCGGCGTACCAGGTCGCCCGGATGCCGGTCCGCTGTGGCGGCCGGGGGGTGGCGGACGTGTTCGAACGGGCACGTGTGCCGTGTCCGAAAAGGCAGAAGTTCCCAGAAAATGCGCAGTCTTCGCATCGAGTCCACAGAACCGGCACGGCGCCATCTAATCTGAGGCCGTTTCAGGTCGCGAGGAACCGCCTCATGGCCCGGCGTGAAAGGTTCAGAGTTTATGCGTACAACATTTTTTCCGCCCGATTATGGGCGATGGCGAAAGGCCGTCGCCGCTCTTCTCTCGGTAGCCGTGGTGGCCGCAGGGGGAATTGCGTCCATCGCTCCTGCCCAGGCAAGCCCGAACGACCAGAATCTTCCCGCTGCCATCGTCTCGATGGGCGACAGCTACATCTCCGGTGAGGGTGGACGGTGGAAAGGGAATGGAGACGGAGAAGCCAGGGCGTCCACCGACAAGGGAACCGGAATCTACCGGGGGAAAAACTATCTAGGACTGGACGAGGATACGTCCTACGAAGCCGGTGGCAATAAATGCGACAGGTCGAACGAGGCCGAGATCACACAGGCCAGCCTGCCTGGCGAGGCGGACGTAAGGAAGTTCAACCTCGCCTGCTCGGGAGCCAAGACCGTCCAGTTCGAGAACCAGTGGGTCGAAAAAAGTCAGCCTTCGCAGCTGTCGCAGCTCGACTATGTCGCCCGAACGAACCGGGTCAAGATGATAGTCGTCTCGGTCGGCGGAAATGACGTCGGTTTCGCCGATATCATCAAGGCCTGCATCAAGGCGTACACGATCCCCTTCGGGGGAACTTGCAACGAAGAACAGCAGAAGAATTTCGCTGCGGCCAATGTGTATATCCGAACCAAGGTCTACGGTGTCCTCAAGGCGATCAAGGTCAAGATGAGGGATGCAGGATACCAGCCCTGGGACTACAACCTGGTCCTGCAATCGTATCCTCGCCCCCTCCCGGAGGAAATAGGGGACTTCACGCCGGATAGCCGGACCAGCAGAGGCTGCCCCTTCAAGGACGCTGACGCCACATGGGCAGCCAACAACCTGATGAAAGACCTCACCGAACGCCTGAAGACGGCGGCAGACGATATCGGCGGGGTCAGGTTCCTGGACCTGACCGACGCTTTCGCAGGGCATGAACTCTGTAGCAAGTTCGCCGACCTGGCGACAACGGCGGGAGGAGTGGCCAGCAACCGTGCCGAGTGGATCCGATGGGTCCCCGACCGCTTCTCCGAAATCGGTCCCCTGGGTGCGCAGCAGGAGGCGATCCATCCCAACGCGTACGGGCATCAGGCCCTGGGCGCGTGTCTGACGGCGATGGCCGCAAACCTGGCGCAGGGCTTCGGGGCGGCGGCGTGGAGGTTCAAGTGCACGAACCCGGGAGGACGACCGGCCACGGAGATGTCGGTGTCCCCGGATGAGGACGCGAAGTACTCCCTCGGTGCCGCGGTCGATCCGACGGTCGCGAACGGTGGCAGCGCCGCGCTGAGCGCTCGTGGACCGTGGCCGGTGGAGGGCCGCCGCTTTCTCACCTCGCAGGGGACGCTGATCCCCGCGGGTGATCTCCCGGCGTTCCACGAGGTGCCCCTGGCGCCTGGGCCTGGGCAGACCTTTGCCACGGCCCAGACCTGGACTCCCGCCAGGGACACGGTCGGTGGCTGGCAGCTGAGGTCTCCGAGTGGTGCCGCCCTGATCGCCGATCCGGTCACCGGGACGGTCCACCTACGTGATGTGGGGCCCGTCGAAAGCGACCCGTATGCGGCGAGCTGGCAGTTCCACACCGATGGCCAGGGGCATTTCTGGATCAGCCACGTGCTCGACCCGAGACCCACGGACATCCATCCGGCACTCATGCGCCGGGGGTGCCTGACGCTCTCGGAGGAGGACTCGAATTCCCGGCTGCGAGTCGTGCCCTGCTCCGGACTCGGCGAGCAGCAGTGGAAGGTGGAGAACGCCGCTTCCTGCGTGAATCTCCAAGCGCTCGGCGCCTGCGATTCGTCGCAGGTCGCCGATGCTCCCCCCGGGTCGACTCTCATGGCCGTGGGCTTCCTTCAACAGGCCATGGACAAGAACGTGGTGAACGACCTCGGTGTGCCGCAGAGCTACACCGGGGGACACTTCGGGCCCGGCCCGGAGTACGGCCCCAACGGCTACCAGGCGTCCTTCACCTACGACAACTCAGTGATCATCGCGGCGGAGTTGCAGGGACGATTCCGTGACGTCGGACGGGCCGTCAGGCTCGGCAACAGCCTGCTGTACGCCCAGGACCACGACCCGCAGAACGACGGCCGGATCCGGGCGTCCTACCTGACCGACCCGTTCGTGACCACGCTCGGCCGCGACTACCCCGTCGGCACCCCCTACATCGGAAGCTGGTCGGTCTACACCGGCAACATGGCCTGGTCCGGCATGGCTTTCGCGCGCCTGTACTCGGTCACCGGTGACCAGCGGTTCCTCAACGGGGCGCTCAGGGCCGCCGACTGGATCCAGGACAACGCCGCAGACAGCCGGGGGCTCGGCGGCTACACCGGCGGCTACTCCGACTCCTCCGGCAACGGCACGGCCATGGTCCGCAAGGAATGGAAGGCGACCGAGCACAACATCGACGTCGGCGCGTTCTTCGCGATGCTGGCGAAACTGACCGGTGACCAGACCTGGGCCCAGCGTTCCGAGAACGCCTTCGCCTTCGTGCGCGGCATGCAGGCGGACGACGGCCGGCTGTGGACCGGCACCGGCAACGACGGTGTCACCCAGAACCGTGACAGCGTCCCCGAGGACATCCAGACCTGGAGCTACCTGGCCACCCTCGACCCCCGCTTCTCCGCGTCGGTCGACTGGGCTGCCACCAACCTCGCCGCCACCGACAACGGTCTCATGGGGGTCAGCTTCGCCAAGGCCGACACCAGCAAGGTCTGGCTCGAAGGCACGGCCCACCTGCTCGCCGCCTACCACGCCCGCCGCGCACCGGGTGACGACGTGAAGGCGGCAGTTCTCCAGAAGACCTTGCAGGACGCCCAGGGAGGGGCGGTCCCCAACGCCGACGGTTACGGCATCGTCGCCTCCTCCAGCGACGGCCTCACCACCGGCGAGGGTGACATCTACTACGCCTCCCTCCACACCGGCGCCACCGCTTGGTACGTCCTCGCGGGCCAGGGAGGCAACCCCTTCCGCCTGTAAGGAGCGCACCGCAGCGAAGGCGGGCGTGCCCGGAGTCACCGGGGCATGCCCGCCCTCGCGCCGGCCGACCTGGAATCCGCTCTGGCCCGGGGCCTTGCGGGCGGTTTCCAGGTCATGGCCGAGGAGGGCGGCCCATTCGACCAAGCGGTCGGCGACCCCTTGGTCCGCCTGTCGACAGCCGAGCCGGCCGAACGCCAATCCGGCGAGAGTGAGGTTGTGCATCCGTGCGATGCCGAGCATTGCGTGGTGGACTCCGTCTCCTTTGAGGCGGCAGTCGCGGACGACCTTCCAGTTCTTCATGCGGGCGAAGACGTACTCGACGCGGGCTCGGACCTGCTTGTGGGACTTGTTGTGTTCCTTCTTCCAGTCCGGCAGTCCGACCCGGCCGCGCTGCCGACGGCGCGGGATGACGAGTCCGGTGTTTGGGTAGCCGCCGTCGGCGATTGTCGTGGTTTTGCCGACGGTGGCCTTGGCGCCGGACTCCTTCCACGTCTTGCAGTCGTTGCGGTTCCCGGCGAGCGGTCGGCCGACCACGACGGCCAGACGGGTGTCGGCGTCGATGACGACCTGGTGATTGGTCGAGTACCGGTAGTTCTTCGACGGAGGAGAACCAGACGGGGTCGTCCTCGTCGGGCCGGACGATGACGAAGGTGTCGTCGGAGTGGTCGAGGCCGCTGATCATCATGAACAGCGCGTCCTCGGAGGGGCCGTAGGAGTGTTCGCGCGCGGTGTGGTGTCGGTGCTCGCCGACCGTGGAGGAACCGGACCTTCCCGGAGGGCACGGTCCCGGCGGGAGTGCCGGGCGCGTGAGCCTTTGGCGGGGATCTGGGGCGGCTTTGGGCCGGCTCAGAAGAATCACTGGTGGCCAACAGGCCATGTGTCACCAGCCGTCACTAGAGAGGGGTTCTCTCATGAAGAAGATCCAGATCCGCAAGGCCGGTCCGGTTCGTCTGACCTCTTCGGCCTGTTCGACGTACCCGGCCGCCAACTGAGTGCAGCGCACCTGAGTGCCGTTCCGGGTTCCGGTGGCGGGCGGTCGTCCGCCACCGGAACCCGGGCGTGTACGGGCGTCGTGCGCGGTACCGGACCATGCAGATGAAGGAGCCGCGATGGCGGATCAGGAACTTCGTGACGGCATCGCGCAGCCGGACGCCTCGGACGACGCCGTGGCGCGCGACCTCGACAGCCCGCTGACGCTTCACCGTCTCGTGTACCTGGAGGAGAACGGCGAGGTCACGATCGGCCGACCCGACATCGAGTCCTTCGCCATCCTCCCGCCGGACGGCGCCGCCCTGGTACGCCGCCTCCAGGAAGGCGCCACCCCCCGGCAGGCCGCGGACTGGTACGCCACCGAGTACGGCGAACCCATCGACGTCGCCGACATCGTCGAGGCGCTGTACGAACTCGACTTCGTGAGGTCCGAGCCCGGCCCCGCCCCCGAGACCGTCCGGCCGGTGCGCTGGCAGCGGCTCGGGCAGGCGCTGTTCTCACCGGTTGCGTGGCTCTGTTACGGAGCGGTGGTGGCCTGGGCGACCGTGCTGATGGTGCGCAGCCCCGACCTGCTGCCCAGCCCCCGGGCCATGGTGTTCAGCGACTACTACTCCCTGATCATGGTGGTGATGACGGTCGCCGCCGCACCGCTCATCGCGATCCACGAGATCTACCACGCGCTGGCCGGCCGCCGCCTCGGCGTCGGGTCGCGCACCCGGATGTCGTACCGCTTCTACTTCCTGGTGGTCGAGACCTCCCTGGACGGCCTGGTCGTGGTGGAGCGCCGAAAACGCTATCTGCCGATCCTGGCGGGAATGATCGTCGACGTGGTCCTGGTCGGTGTGTTGATCATCGTCGCGGACCTCACCCGAGGGCCCGACGGCGTCGGTCTGGCCGGACGGGTCTGCCTGGCGGTGGCCTTCGCCGCGGTGATCCGCGTGCTGTGGCAGTTCTTCTTCTATCTGCGCACCGACATCTACGTACTGATCAGCACGGCCCTCGGCTGCGTGGATCTGCACACCACGGCCACCCGGATGCTCCGCAACCGGTGCAACCGGCTGCTGGGGCGCCCGGACCGGCTCCTCGACGAGTCCGAGTGGCATCCGGCGGACCGGCGGGCGGCGCATTGGTACTCCTGGCTCATCCCGGTCGGCTACACGCTCAGCCTGAGCACCTTCCTGCTCGGCCTGGGGCCGGTCTTCTTCGACATGATCGGCGCCGTCCTCGGCCGCTTCACGGCCGACCGGCCGAACTGGGTCATGCTCGTGGACGGCACGGTCTTCCTGCTGCTGACCTTCCTCCAGATCGGCATCGCCCTCTGGCTCGCCGCCCGCGACCGGCTCCGCAGGCGCCGCGAGCGGACCCGGCACGTCATCGCCTGACGCCGACGTCCGCCGCGCCTGCCGGCGGCGGGGCCCGTAGGCCGTCTCTTCCGGATCCTGCCTGGCCCGCGCCGCCCGGCACCGCACCTCGCCGCGTTGTCGAGACACCCGGGTACGCCCCCGTACGCGGCAGCCTCTCCGCCTTGCGATGCACGGCACGGCACCGGACGACGCGGGTCTGACCGGCACGACCCGAAAGAGACGACCTGGCCGTCTCCACCCCGAAGGCCCTCAGTGAAAGGAAGAAACGTGAGCGGTCACTACTGGATCTCCGCCCCGCGCTCCCGCCGACGGGAGCAGCTGCGGGACGCCCTCGGTCTGCCCGGTCCGTCGCTCACCGCGGACGCGCACCGCCGACTGCGCGGTCCGTACACCGCCGCAGGAACGCTGCTGCGCGAGATCGCGCCGGAGATCCTGAGGGCCAGGCCCGAACTCGCGGAACGGCACTACATCGAACTCCAGCAGAGCACCCCCGAGTTGACCCCCCTGGTACCGCCGCTGGTCCGGGGGATCCAGGAACAGTCCTCGGCCGGTGAGATCAGCCGGTACCCGGCGCGGCTGCACTCGCTGCGCGTGGCGCACGGGCTCGTGGAGTTCCTTCTCGCGGCGCTGCCCGACGCGAAGGACGCGCCCCGCACCCTGGTCGTGACGAACGTCGAGCACGCCGACGTCACCGACCAGGAGTTCCTGGCGGTGGCCCTGCGCCGGATACCGGCTGAGCTGCTGACGATCGTGGTCTGTACGGGCCCGGAGCCGCTGCGGGAGCCCCCGGGCGAGGTGTCGGTCTCGCTGCCGGACGCGCTCGCGACGTACGCCATCTCCGTCACCGGACCGACGGAGCCGGAGCCGGAGGCGGATACGGAGGCGGATCCGGGTACGGAGTGGGGGAGGGGCGCGTACCGGGGAACGGAGCGGGACGCCGTACCGTCTGCCGAATCCGAGGATCCCGCCCAGACGCGGCGCGCGGCCCGCGCGTTCGTGGACGGCGACTGCGTGGGCGACGAGCCGGGCCAGGCCGCCGCCTACGCGGCACTCACGCCCTCCGACCGGGCCGCCCTGCACGACCGCAGGGCCGGGGAGCTGGCCGAGCGGGTCGAGGCGGGCGAGACCTCGCTGAGCCTGGGAGCGCTGCCGTACCACCTGCTACGCGGCACGGACCCCGTCGGCGCCGGGGTGGCGGCGGCGCGCCGGGCCCTCGACCACTGCAAGTACCTGGGCTTCTACCACATCTCGGCCGAGATCAGTGCGGCCGCGAGGGAGTGCCTGACCGCCGAGGAACACCCCGACACCTGGTGGTACTTCATCCGCGAGGCCAGTGCCTGCCTGGCGGCGGGCGGCCGGCCCGACGAGTCGGCGGCCCTCCAGCACGAGGCCCGTACCCGCACCCTGAGCGCGACCCACCACATGAAGCTCGCCTACGAGACCGGGATGCTCTACGCCCGCCACTACCCGCCGGAGCGGCGTGACGAGAGCCTGGCCCGTGCCTGGGTCAACCAGGCCATCAGCATCTCCGACCTGCTCCAGGACCCCGACGAGCGCGCCTTCTTCTCGGTCTTCAACCGCAACGGCCTGGCGCTGGTCGAGGTCAGGGCGGGGCGGCCGGACGAGGCGCTGCGACTGCTGGACGAGGGGATCGAGCGGCTGGACAGGGAACTGGGCCTCGGCAAGCGCAGTTGGCACCGGACCGGCCTGCGCTACAACCGGGCCCAGGTGAACACGATGAGCGGGCGGCTGACGGAGGCACTTGAGGACTACGCAGAGATCCTCGCGGCGGACGAGGGCTTCTCCGACCACTACTTCAACCGGGGCGTCATCCTGCGCAAGCTGGGCCGCGCCCAGGAGGCGATCGACGAGTTCACCAGGACGCTGCGCCTGGAGCCGCCGTTCCCCGAGGCGTACTACAACCGGGGCGACGCCCGGCTGGAGCTGGGGGACACCGAGGGCGCCCTGGCGGACTTCGACCGCGCGCTGGAGCTCGAACCCGGCCATCCGGAGGCGTCGCTCGGCAAGGCCGGAATCCTGGCCGACGTCGGCGACGCCGCGGCGGCGCTGGAGAGCGTCACCGGCGGTCTCGCGCAGCACCCGGAGCACCCGCATCTGCTGTCGTTGCGCGGGCGGCTCCTCGCGGAGGAGGGAGACGTCCCCGCCGCCCGGGAGGCGCTGGAGGCCGCGCTGCGCAACGATCCCGAACTCGCCGAGGCGTGGGCGGTACGCGGTGAACTCGCCTATATGGAAGGCGACCTGGACCTGTCCGTGGCCGACTTCGACCGCGCCGTGGAACTCGCGGACCGTGCGGACTTCCGGTTCAACCGCGGTGTGGTCCACGAGGCGGCCGGCCGCTACGGCGAGGCCGCGGCGGACTTCGAGACGGTCTTGGCCGCCACCGGTGACCCCGACGCCCGCAGCCACCTGGACAGCTGTCTGCGCGCCGCCGGGCAGGCCCGTGCGTAGGGTCGCGGAGGGTACCGCTCCCGTCGGCAGCCGACCGCCGACCGGAGCGCCTGCGAGGGCCGGATCACCCGCGAAGGGGGAAGCGTCCGCGAAGGGCGGCGCGCCTACGAAGGGCGGCGCGCCCGTGGCGGGTGACCGGCCCGTCATCGGCGGCGGGCGCCCGCCCGGCGTGCTCGCCGAACCGGGCGTGCCTGCTGGGCCGGGCGCGCTCGCCGACCCCGGCGTGTCCGCTGACCCCGGCGTGTCCGCCGAGCGGTTCGCCGAGGCCATGTCCCGGTTGGTGACCGGAGTGGCGGTGGCGACCGCGCGGCGGTCGGACGGCCGCCCCGTCGGCATGCTGGTGTCCTCGCTCTGCTCCTACAGCGTGCGGCCGCCGTCCGTCCTGATGGCCGTCGCCGACGGCTCCCGGACCGGCCGGGAGCTGAGCGCCCGGCCGGGCGCGGACTTCGGGGTGCACCTGCTGGGCGTGGACGACGAGGCGCTGGCCCGGGTGTTCGCGGGCGGTGCGGACGACAAGTTCGCGGACGTCCGGTGGGAGTGGGATGGTGACGTGCCGCGACTGCTCGACGTGTCGGGCTACCTGCGCTGCCGGGTCGCCGCGGCCTTCCCCCACGGCGACCACACGGCACTGGTGGGCGAGGTGTCCTCCTGCGTGCCGGGTGAGGGACAGCCCCTGGTCTACTACGGGCGCCGTCTGGACTGGCGGCTGAGCTGAGGAATCGAGCCGCGCTGAGGGCCGAAAAAGGCCAGGTCAACGGGGAGAGAAACGTTCCTGCTGAGTGTCCAGCGCCGAATGGCAGTACTCGTGTCCGGCGTTGAAAGGCGGAAGCACGCGCAACACCGCCTGCTGCGCCGCCTTGAGGGCGGATCCCGGCTCGATGCCACCGGCCGCCACCACCATACGCCGGGCCTCGGCGTAGACCTCCAGGGCCTCGGTCTGCCGGCCGGTGGCGGTCAGCGCCAGCATCAGCTGCTCGTGGAAGGCCTCCCGCAGGGGATAGCGGGCGCACAGCTCCCGGAGTTCGCCGGTGACCTCCCGGGCGCGGCCCCGGCAGATGTCCGCGCCGATCCGGTCCTGTACCACCGCCAGTTGCTCCTCGGCGAGCCGGTCGCCGTAGAAGCCGGGCAGGTCCGCGTGGGTCAGATCGCCCAGGGGTGTACCGCGCGAGAGCGTCAGGGCGCGCCGGAAAGCGTGGTCGGCGGCCTGACAGTCACCGGCGGCGAGCCGACTGCGGCCGAGGGCCGCCTGCTCGCGGAACTCGTCCAGATCGAGTTCTCCGGGCCCCACGCGCAGCAGGTAACCGGATCCCACCGTCGGCAGCAGCGGGTGGTGGCGGGCGTCCAGACCGTCGCGGCTGTGGCCGGGGTCGAGGATCCGGCGCAGGCCCGATACGTACATCTGGAGTGCCGCCAGCGCCGAGCGGGGCGGTCGGCCGTTCCACAGGTCCTCGATCAACGCGTTGGCGGAGGACTGCTGGTTGGCTCGAAGTAACAACAGGGCCAATAACGCACGGGACTTGAGTGCCGTGGGTGTGCATGGACGCCCTTCGAGCCGCAACTCCATGGGTCCCAGGAGCAGATAGCGCGGCCCGTCTCCCGCCGCCTCGGTGTCCGTGTACTCCCAGGAATCCGGGGGTGTGTCGGGGCGCCGCCCCGCACCGCCCTCCGTGTCGTCCGCCACCATGGTTCTCGCGCGCTGGAACGCCACCGCCGTCGACTCTCCCGTCACTGTGAATTGTGTGCAGGATGTGCGTGAACTGCGCCTAATGTGGGGCGCCTTGCCATGGCCGGGCAAGGTTCGAATCGAGCCATCCTGGACTGCGGAGGTCTCGGACCTCGCGGGACCGCGACCGAAGGGACGGCGGGAGGCACGCTCGTCCTCGCCCGGCGCGTGCGGACGGATCCCTGAGAAGCGGGGGAGGGGCGCGGCCGGTATGGCGGGTCGGACGGTGGCGCCGCCTCGCCCGGCGAGCCGTCCGGGTTCGAGGTGGAGTCGCCCCGTGACCCCTGATGGCGCGGGGTGTCGCGGCTCGCGTCCGGCCCCGGCGCCGCTCCCGCCCGGCCGGGGCCGGGCCCGGGGTGCGCGGCGGCGCCCCGGTCTCACGGGCGGATGCGAGCCCGTCCGTCGTGTCGAGAGGGCGTCGGGAGCGGCGCGTACGGACACCGTCGCGCGCGGGCCCCGGAGTCGTTCGTCGGCCATCGGCGGGAAGCTCCGCCGCGTCGCCGCGATCTTCACCGTTGGGGCGGAGGTGATGGCCGGGCCAGGCGAGGAGGGGCCGACCGCCGTGGTGTCGCCGTCCGGTTCGATCTCGTCGGTCGGGTTCCAGGCGTACGAGAGGGAGGAGTCCTCCTCGCGGAGGTCCCGTGCGATCGGCTCCGGGGCCGTAACGCCGTGCGGGGACATCTCCCGCGACGAGGGAAGGCCGTTTCGTTGATTTGGAGCCGTACGTGACCTGTATGCGAGCCGCATGTGAGCCGTGCGATGAGGGGGGGCCGGTGATGCGGCTCGTCTCCCGGCTGCGCGGGAAAGAGGACGAGTGCCGTTCCGTACGATCAGGCGCCGACCGACTCATGGAGCGCGCCCACCAAGGCGTCGACCTCCCGCGTCGTGTTGTACACCGCGAGCGACGCGCGGACCGCGCTGGTGACCCCGTACGCGGCCAACGCCGGTTGGGCGCAGTGGTGTCCGGCGCGTACGGCGATGCCCTGCTGGTCGAGCAGGGCGGCGACGTCCACGGGGTCGGTGCCGGTCTGCAAGAAGGTCAGCACGCCGATCTTTCCCGGTGCGGTGCCCAGTAGCCGGATCCCGGGCACGGTGGACAGGGCGCGCATCGCGTAGGCGGTGAGCTGCTCCTCGTACGCGGTGGCGGCCTCGCGGTCCAGGTCCGCGAGGTAGCGCAGTGCCGCCCGCAGACCGGCCACGCCGGCGATGTGGCCGGTGCCCGCTTCAAGCCGGTGCGGCAGCGGCGCGTAGGAGGTCCTGCCGAAGGTCACCGAGTCGATCATGTTGCCGCCGCCCTGCCACGGCGGCATGGCCTCCAGCACCTCCCGCTTGCCGAACAGCACGCCGATTCCGGTCGGCGCGAACACCTTGTGCCCGGAGAAGGCGTAGAAATCCGCGTCGAGTTCGGTGACGTCCACGGGGAAGTGGCACACCGCCTGGGCGCCGTCGACCAGTACCCTGGCGCCCCATCGGTGGGCGAGTGCGGTCATCTCCGCCACCGGCGGGACGGTGCCGAGGGTGTTGGAGGCATGGGTGAGTGCCACCAGTTTGGTCTTGTTGCTCAGCAGATCGCGGTAGGCGTCCTGGTCCAGTCGCCCGTCGGGCAGGAGCGGGATCGGCACCACCCTGGCGCGGCGCTCCCCGGCGATCAGCTGCCAGGGGACCAGGTTGGAGTGGTGTTCGGCGGCCGACACGAGGATCTCGTCGCCTACGCCCAGGTTGGCTCGGCCCCAGCTCTGTGCCACGAGGTTGACGGCCTCGGTGGTGCCCCGGACGAAGACGACCTCGCCGGTGTCCCGGGTGCCGAGCAGCTTCGCGGCCTCCTCGCGGCCCTCCTCGTAGACCTGGGTGGCCTGCCTGGCGAGGGTGTGCGCGCCGCGGTGCACATTGGAGGTCTCCCTCGCGTAGTGCTCGCCGACCGCCTCGGTGACCTGGCGGGGTTTCAGCGTGGTCGCCCCGTTGTCCAGCCAGACCAGCGGGCGGCCGTTCACCTCCCGGTGCAGCTGCGGAAAGTCCCGCCGCACCGCTTCGACATCGAAGGCGGCGGGGTGCGGCGCGGGGGTCGTCGCCGTGCCCGGAGCGGGCTGTGGGGGCAGCCAGTACCGGGCGCCGGTCACCGCGTGCGAGAGCGCCGAGGGGAGCGGGAAGGCCCCGGTCGGCATCGGCTGCGGACCGGGCGCCCCCGTCGGCAGGGCGGGCGGGGGCGCAGATGATGGCACGGATGGTGCGGCCGAAGGGGATGGTGTGACAGGTGCGGTCGGCGCGGCCGAGGTGGCAAGCGCGGTCGGTCCGAAGGGCAGGGCCGACGCCGTGGGGACTTCGTCCGTACTCCGGTCGGATGCCGGGGCCGTGGTCGGCGGGAGCGGGTCCGCCGCCGGAGGGCCGATCGGACTGTCTCCGTACCCGTCAGGCGTAGTCATGGTAGCTCGACACCTCGACGTTCTGGAGGACTCCGATGGCGTCATCCACCAGCGCCGCCGTCGAGAAGTAACTGGTCATCAGATACGAGGTGATGGCCTGGAGGTCGACACCCATCGCCCGTACCGACAGGCCGGGTTCGGCCTCGTCCGGCACCTTCGCCGGCCGCAGGCCCACCACGCCCTGCTGGTCCTCGCCCACGCGCATCAGCAGGATGTTCGTGGTGCCGGGCGCCGAGTTGGCCGAGCCCTTGAGGTCGAGTTTGTCGGAGGGCAGCAGCGGCACGCCACGCCAGGTCAGAAACGGGCTGCCGAACAGCTCGACGATCTGCGGGGGCACCCCGCGCCGTGTGCACTCGCGCCCGAAGGCGGCGATCGCCCGGGGATGGGCGAGGAAGAACGCGGGCTGCTTCCACACCCGGGTGAGCAGCTCGTCGAGGTCGTCCGGGGTGGGTGAGCCCTGGCGGGTGCGTACGCGCTGGGTCGGTGCGATGTTGTTGAGCAGGCCGAACTCGGGGTGGTTGATCATCTCCCACTCCTGGCGCTCGCGCAGCGCCTCGGCGGTCAGCCGCAGCTGGGCCTGCACCTGGTCGATCGTGGAGTTGAAGATGTCCGAGACGCGGGTGTGGACCTTCAGGACGGTCTGGGCGACCGCGAGTTCGTACTCGCGGGGGCAGTCCTCGTAGTCCACGAAGGTCTGCGGCAGATAGGGCTCTCCGGTGTGACCGGAGCTGAGTTCGATCGGCTGCTCGCGATCGGTCCCGGCCGGTCCTTCGGAACCGAGGGAGTCCAACTGGGCGCGCAACGTGGGCTCACGATCGGCGAGTTCGAGGAGCATCCGACGGTCGAGGGTCAGTACGGTGCACTCGGTGACGGCCTTGACCCGGTAGGGCATCGGCGAGCCGGTCGCCCACGCGTGGGCGTCGAAGAAGTCACCGTCACCGATGACGGCCACCAGGGCGTCCTGTCCGTACTCGCCACTGGCACGTTTCTCGGCACGACCGGCGGCGAGGACGTACAGCTGTCCGGCGGGGGTGTCGGCGTCCACGATCAGTTCGCCGGGCGCCACCTCCCTCTGTACGAAGCCCTGCGCCAGAGCGCCGAGCAGCGGACTGTCGAGCTGGCTGAGGAACCCGATCTCGCGCAGATCCTCGGCGATCACCCGGGCTTGGCCGTCGCCACGGGTGCTGGTGCTGATCAGCCCGTCGCCGAGGATGAATCCCCGACGGCGGTTGACCCGGTAGACACCGGCCTCCAGCTCCACCCAGGGCAGTACGCGCAGCAGGTAGCGCGGGGTGATCCCGAGCATCTGCGGCACGGTCTTGGTCGTGGTGGCGAGATTCCTCGCGGCGGACGTACTGAGGCTTTCCGGGCACTGCTGAGTGATCTCGGTGGTCATGGCTGATCCCGATCCTGGCTGGGGGCTCGGTCTGAGGCTGGGCGAGACATCAGAGAGGGCATGGCCCCGAAGTGCATTAAATAGTCGGATTTAAGGAAAATTCAGCCAGTCGGATGTCTTGGAGGCTCTGCCGTTCTGCGTCGGGGCGAAGAAGACTCCTTGGCGGGGGCGCGCCGGTTCACGCTGGTCGTGCGGGGGAGGGCGCCACTCACTGCGGCCCCCCCCGGGCTGTCCTCAGGACGAGATGGCCACCCTGAGCACGGCGCGGACCTGGTTGATGATGTCCAGGCGGTTGCGGACGAACTCCGGGTCGGTGACCGTGCCCGTCGACGGGTCGGAGTTGGCCGCGCCGAACTGGAGGACCGGGGTGTGGACATGGCCGCCAGGCAGGCTGGAGAGGCCCAGCCGGTCGCGCAGCAGGGTGGCGCGGTACGCGATCTCGTTGGAGAGGTAGTTCCCGCCGCTTCCCGCGCGGGCGGCGGAACCGGCGGTGGGTCCGTCGGCGCGGTCCACCGGCACGCTCGCCCCGGCAGGCACCTCCGTCACCGCCGTGTTGTCGTACACCGGGAACCGCCCGGTACGGGCCGCCACGATCGCCCGGTAGGGAAGGGTCGTCTTCGTCCACTGGGGCTGCGAGGCGGGGTCGGCCACCGGGACCGTCTCCGTACGCGAGAGGTTCTCGTTGTCGGGGGAACCGCCGCGCCAGGCTCCGTTGTAGCGCTCGATGTCGAACCGGCCGACCCGCCCTTGGCTGATCGTCGTGAAGAGGTCCACCTCCGGCAGGTGCGCGCGCAGCGTCCGCTCCACGGTGCCGTCGGCGAAGTCCTGCCAGCGGACGGGGAAGACCGCCGTCTCGATCCGGGCGAGGGAACCGTCCGCCGTACGGATCACCGTGCCGTCCAGAGCCAGCGCGGTGGCACCGGAGGGGTTGCTGATCCGGGTGTCCCGGTCGAGGGTGAAGGGGTCGAAGCCCGTCACGAGGATCCGCTTGACGGCCTTGCCCTTCTTGCCCTTCGCCGGATAGCGGATTGAGTCCTGGCCTCGCGATGCCCGTTCGAGCCGATCGAGCAGACGCGCCCGCGCGCCGTCGGCGAGGGGGAAACCGACCTGCCAGGAACGCAGTTCGCGGGTCATCCCGAGCCGCGCCCAGTAAAGCGGCCGGTCGTCGTCCCGACTGAGATCGCCACCGGCGGGCCCCCGCCCCTGCGCCCGGTCGACAGCACGTCGCCACAGCCGCGCGCCTTCCCGGTCGACGACCCGCTCGGCCTCCCGGTACGAGCCCGTGTCCGCCAGCGAACGGGCGAACTCCCTCGCCACGGCGTCGAACCCGCTGCGACGCAGAATCTCCCGGGGCGCGGCCCGGTCCAGCCGGGCCTCCTCGACGGTGACCGGGGCGGCGCCCGTGGCGGGGTCTGCGACCGGGGTGGCGCCTGTGGCCGACGGCGTTCCGAGGAGCAGGGCGGTGCCGGCCAGTGCGAGACCGAGCGCGACAGGGCGTATCCGTGACACGGGAGTCCTTCCGTCGGAGGTCCGCGAAGTATCCCGACACGCCCCCCGCCCCGCAACCACGCGACCGCCCCAGGAGCCCCCTCCCATGGCCGGGCGGAAGAGCGGGGTCGTCCGTGACCGGGGCGACGGCGATTCCGGTCTCCGGCAGCCTGCCGCCGGTCGGAGCGATGATCGGCCGGAGTGGTCAGCAGGCAGAGAGGCCAGCAGACAGAGAGGTCATCGGTCAGGGCGGCTGCTCGCCATGGCGACCGTCGGATACCGGAGCGTGGCGGACTCGGAGGCGACAAGTGCAAGAAGTGGCCGCAGGCGGTGGCCAGTTGACAGTAGCCAGTTGGCGGTACGTCCGGACGGCGACGGCCGTGCTCCGGCCGCCCGGCTTGCTCGCGCGGCGCCCCGAAGAGTCGAACTCCGCTGCTGTCGGACGCGAACTTCTCCGGGGCCGGTCGCACGGAAGGCCTCTTGAGGTGCGGTGTCGCGGGGGACGGTCCGAGCGGGAGTGCCGGGACCGTCCATGAGTCTGTCCGGCCGCTTCCGCGAGCGGCCGGACTCCTTGCCGCACCGACCTGTTGAACGCCGGAGCGTGCCGAGCGACCGGGCGACGTCATCACGATGACCCTACGGCAGGGAGACCCGGTCGTGGCGGCTCCGCGTGCCCGTCCCGGAGGGAGCGGGCCGCGTGTTCGCTCTTCCGTACGGTGGCGGGATCAGGCGGGCAGCGAGACCAGACGGTCGCCGGGGATTCCGGCCAGGCCGGGCGTGTAGTAGTCGCGGATGCCGTCGGCCCAGGCGGTCACCGTGACCCGGTCGGTGGCATCCGGTCCGAATGCCTCGAACAGGGCGTGGACGTTCGGTACGTCGAAGCCCCAAGCGGTCATCAGGTCGAGGAAGCGGGGCCGCTCGATCAGACCGTCGTTGTCGGGGTCGCCGAGCGTGGCGAGCGCGTTGGCGAAGAGATCCGCGGTCGGCGCGAAGCGCTCGGGGTCGAGCACGGAGGCTTCGAACTCCTGCGGGCTGATCAGGCCGTCGTTGTCGGTGTCCAGCGCCCCCGCCAGCACGTCCCACCACTGGCGCATGCTGCTGGCGAATGCCTCCCTGTCCTTCTGCGTCGAGTCCTCGGCGGCGGCCAGCACCCGGTCGGTGATCAGGCCGAAGTCCTGGGGGTCGAGTACTCCGTTCTTGTTGGCGTCGAACAGCTTGAAGATCAGCGCGGCACGCCGAACGGCTTCGTCTCGCACGGTCTGTCTCCCTCAGGGGCCACCCGGACCGGGACCATCCCGTCCGAGTCTCCCATTCTTATGACCACCCGACCGGCCATCGGGCGAAGCGACGTCACGTCACTCTGTCGAGCGAATTCATGCGATGAGATGACGTTCTGGCGTAGTCGAAGCCGGATTGAAGCCGGGGCGAAGTCGGGGGTTGAAGTCGGGTCGAAGCCGCGGCGAGGTCGGGGGTGGAGTCGGGTTGAAGCCGGGGCGAAGCCGAGGCGTGCCCGAGCCTTCCGCCGCTGGACCGACTGGATGGTGCCCCTCCGGCATCCGGGCGTCCTGAGCCGAAACGGACCGGTGTGCGGGCTAGGTTCGGCTTCGTGACCGGCAACGACGCGGTCCTGGCGTTGATGGTGGCGACGGCGCTGGGCTTCGACTTCACCAACGGCTTTCATGACACGGGCAACGCCATGGCGACCTCGATCGCCACCGGGGCCCTGCGGCCGCGTGTCGCGGTCGGGGTCTCGGCGGTGCTGAACCTGGCGGGGGCGTTCCTGTCGACGGCCGTGGCGGCGACCATCGCCAGTGGTCTGGTCGCCGCTCACGAGGTCACCCTGAGCGTGGTGTGCGCCGGTCTGACCGGCAGCATCCTGTGGAATCTGGCCACGTGGTTCCTCGGCATCCCTTCCAGCTCGTCGCACGCGCTGGTCGGCGGGGTGATCGGGGCGACGGCGGCTTCGGTCGGCGCGGCGGCCGTGAAGTGGCAGGACCTGGTCTCCAAGGTGGTCGTCCCCGCGGCGCTGTCGCCGTTCATCGCCGGAGGCGTGGCCGTGGTCGGCACCCTTCTCGTCTACCGCATCACCCGGCGGGTTCCCGAACGCGCGCGACGGCACGGTTTCCGGCTCGGCCAGATCGGCTCGGCGTCGATGGTGTCGCTCGCCCACGGCACCAACGACGCGCAGAAGACCATGGGCGTCATCACCCTGGCCCTGATCGCCGACGGCGCGCTGCCCGCCGGGGCGAAGGCGCCGGACTGGGTGATCGTCTCCTGCGCGCTGGCCATCGGCCTGGGCTCCTACGCGGGAGGCTGGCGGGTGATCCGGACCCTGGGCAAGGGCCTCACGGAGATCGAGCCGACGCAGGGGATGGCCAGCGAATCGGCCACCGCCGCCGTGATCCTCTGCTCCACCGACTTCGGCTACCCGCTGTCCACCACCCACGTGGCCACCGGAACGATCGTCGGCTCGGGGGTCGGCAGGACAGGCGCCGAGGTGCACTGGCGGATCGCCCGCCGCCTGGTCACGGCCTGGCTGCTCACGCTCCCGGCTTCCGCGCTGCTCGGAGCGGTGGCCTTCTGGACCGCGAACGGCATCGGCGGCACGGCGGGTGTGGCCGTCGTCTTCGTCGTCCTGGTGCTGCTCTCGACGGTGTTCTTCGCCGCCTCCCGCCGTCGGGCCGTGACCCCGGAGAACGTCAACGCCGCCTGGACCGGTTCGGTGCTTCCCACACCTCCCTCCGAGTCGTCTTCCGACAAGGCGGCCCCGTGAACACCTGGGTCGACGTGGGAGCGCTCTCGAAGATCGTCGTGGTGGGACTGCTCACCGGGGCCGGTCTGCCCGCACTGTTCGCGTGCGCCCTGTGGCTGCTCCATCCCGTCGGCCCGGCAGCCGGGACCACCCGGTTCCGGCCCGCCGCCGGCCCGCCCCGCCGGGTCCTGGCCGCACTGGTCCTCGCGGTGGTGCTCGCGGCGATCGGCTGGGGCATCGGCGTCATCGTCCGCCACGGCTGAACCGCCCGGGAAGCGACACCCTCATCTCCCACCGGCACCGCCCGGCCGGGCGAATCCGCACCGACGGCTCCCGGAACGACGACGGCTCCCGGGGTACGGGGAGGCGCCGGTGTCCCCCGTCGGACCGTCCGATACGCCGGATCCGTCCGGAAGGTATCGTCGGCTGGATGCTGGAAAGACTGGAGATCGAGAGCTTTCTGATACTCGCCGACGAGCTGCACTTCGGCCGCACCGCCGAGCGGCTGCACGTCTCGCGTGCCAGGATCAGCCAGACGATCCGAGGCCTGGAACGGCGTATCGGCGCCCCCCTCTTCGAACGGACCAGCCGCACCGTCCGCCTCACACCGCTCGGCCATCGGCTGTACGAGGAGGTGGAGCCGGGCTACCGGCGCGTCGAGGAGGCCGTGCGGCGGGCGCAGGCCGAGGCGCGGGGTGTCGCCGGGGTGCTCCCGGTCGGGTATCTGGGCACCGCAGCCGGCGAGTTCGTGATGGACACGGCACGGGCTTTCGGCCGCCTCCACCCGGACATGGAGGTGCAGATCCACGAGACCCAGCTCAGCGATCTGCTCGGGCCGCTCCGCAGCGGCCGGGTGGATGTCCTCGTCACCCACTTCCCGATCATGGAACCCGACCTGACCTGCGGCCCCGTCGTGCTCCGGGTGGCCCGGATGCTCGCGGTCCCGGCCAATCACATGCTCGCCAAGCGCCAGTCCGTGTCCGTGGAGGACCTGGCGCGGGACCGGGTGTTCGCGTGCTCGGGGAACGTACCGGGCTACTGGCAGGAGCACCTGGCCCCACCGCGCACCCCCAGCGGGCAGCCGGTGCGGCGGGGCAGGACGGCGGCGACCATGCAGGAGACCCTCGCCATGGTCGGCGCCGGGCAGGGGATCTCCCCCGTCGGCGCCGACGTCGCGGAGCACTACACACCCCGAGGCGTCGTGTACGTCCCCTTCAGCGACGCCGAACCGGTGGAGTACGGGCTGGTGTGGCGTACGGCGGGCGAGACCGCACGGGTACGTGCCTTCGTCGAGGCGGCGGCCTCGCTTGGCACCGCCACGCTGAAGACCCCTGCCCCTGCCCCTACCCCTGGCCCCGTCGCGTCGAAGGCTCCCACCCCTGGCCCCGCCGTGCCGCAGACCGCCTCGGGAAGTAGCCCGGCGATGACCGCCTCGGTGGGCGCCGCCGCCCTTGAGACCGCAGGACAGCCGTAGGCCCAGCCCCCCCCCGCGTGCGGGCGCGTGCCCAGGACGGCTCCGCACGCGATCGATCGGTAAGTCAGGCTTACCGATCGTTGCGCGGACAGGTGCTGTTCCCGGCGGGTGGTCGCGCGAGGCTGAAGGGCGTGACAAACGATCTCTCCACCGCTCCTCCCCTCACCCCGGCACCCGGCACCCGCCCCCGGCAGGCGGGTCGCGCCGCCCTGGCGGCCCTCGCGCTCGGAGCCTTCGCCGTCGGCACCACCGAGGTGGTCATCGCCGGACTGCTTCCCGACGTGGCCACCGACTTCGGCGTCTCGCTCCCCACGGCGGGCCTGCTCGTGTCGGGCTACGCCCTGGGCATGGTGGTGGGCGCCCCCCTGCTCACCGTCCTCGGCGCGCGACTTCCCCGTAAACATCTGCTTCTCTGGCTGGTCGGCCTCTTCACCGTGGCCGGTCTCCTCAGCTCGGTGGCCTCCGGGTACGAAATGCTGCTCATAGGACGTGTGCTCTCGGCCTTCGCCGGTGGCGCCTACGTGGGAACCGCCGCGGTCGTGGCGGCGGGACTCGTCGCACCGGAGCGCAAGGCGAGTGCCATCGCCACCGTCTTCATGGGCCTGAGCATCGCCAATGTCCTCGGCGTCCCCGGCGGTACCGCCCTCGGGCAGGCGCTCGGCTGGCGGGCCGCGTTCTGGGGCGTGACCGTCCTCGGCGCGGTGCTCCTCGTCGCGATCGCGGTCCTGGTCCCGCAGCTGTCCCGGGAGCAGAGCACGGGCTTCCGTCAGGAATTGGCGGTCTTCCGGCGCGGCCGGGTCTGGCTCGCCCTGGCGGCGACCGCCTTCGGCTGGGCGCCGTTCCTCACCGTCGTCACGTACATCACCCCCATGCTCACCGAGGTCACCGGTTTCGACGAGCGGACGGTCCCGCTCATGCTGGTCCTGATGGGCGTCGGCATGGTCGTGGGCACCCCGCTGGCCGGGCGGTTCGCGGACCGGGCGCTCGTGCCCACGCTCTACGGGGCGCTCGCCGGGATCGCGCTCGTCTCCGCGCTCCTCATCCCCGCCGTGCACAGCAAGCCCGGCGCGATCGTCGGTTTCCTGCTCTTCGGCCTGGTGGGGGCGGCGGTGATCCCGCCCCTCCAGACGCGGGTCCTCGAAGCGGCCCAAGGCGCCGACAACCTCGCGTCGTCGGCCAACGTCTCGGCGTTCAACGTCGGCAACGCGGGCGGCCCGCTCCTCGCGGGCGCGGCGCTCTCGATGGGCTGGGGCTACACCTCCCTGCTGGGGATCGCGGCCGTCCTGGGCGTGATCGGCCTCGCCCTCGCACTCGGCACGACAGCGCTGGACAGGCGCTCGCGCTGATACGGAGCACGGACGCCGAGCGCTGACACGGGGCGCTGACACGGGGCGCTGATACGGAGCACGGACACCAAGCGCCGATACGGAGTACCGACGCGGAGTACCGACACCGAGCACCCGTCCTCGCCCCCCGCCACCTCAGCGCCCCACCCGTACGCCCTACAGGATCCCGCCCCCCCCCCGCGACGGTTCGGCGGCCCCCGAAGCGTTCCGCTTCTAAGTTCGGCCCCATGACGCACGTGACGTACGAGTTCGACCGCGACGAGGACGTACGGGCCGCGCCGGCCGACCCGGCGCTCGTTCCGGAGCCGCCCGCCGAGGACGGTGGGCGTGCCGGGGTGAGCGTCGCCTGGCCGCGTACCACCGCGGCCCGGTTCTGCTCCGGCGAGCCGCATCGGCGGCGCAGGGCGCTGGTGGAGGCCGAACTGTCCCGCCTCGCCCCGCCGAACTGCACCGGGCGGCGGAGGCGGCGCCGGACGGGGAGACCCGGGTGCGGGTGGTGCACGCCCTCGCCGAGGCCCTGGGAATGCCGGAGCCCGGCCAGGCCGCGCCGGACGGCGACGCGCCCCTGGCCCGGGTGCTCCGGGAGGTTCCGCCGGTACCGGCCATGCGCCGGATCGCCGCCCGCGCCACCCGGATCGCGGGCCGGGAGATCGCCGAGGGGGACACGGTGCTCCTGGATCTGGCCGCCGCCCAGCGCGAACACCCCGTGCCCCTCGTCTTCGGCGCGCCACCGCGCGTCTGCCCCGGCCGGGCCCACGCCCTCGCCGACGGGCTGCGCCGACGCCCGCTGACCCCCTTCGCCCGGCTGCACCACGGGACCGAACCGCTGTTGCTGCCCAACGCCTGGGACCACGCCTCCGCTGTCGCTCTCGCGGCGGAGGGATTCCCGGCGATCACCACCACCAGCCTGGGCGTGGCGGCGGCGGCCGGTCTGCCGGACGGGGCGGCCGCCACCGCGCGGGCGACCCTGGCGCTGGCCCGTCGACTCGGCCGGGACTCCTTCCTCTTCACCGTGGACATGGAGGGAGGCTTCGGCGACGACCCGGAGGAAGTGGCCGAGTTGGCCCGCCGCCTGTGGGACGCGGGCGCCGCGGGCATCAACATCGAGGACGGCCGCCCGGACGGAACCCTCGCCCCCGTGGAGTCGCACGCCGCGAAGATCGCCGCCGTCAAGGCCGCCGTACCCGGCCTGTTCGTGAACGCCCGCACCGACACCCACTGGCTCGGACGGGAGAAGGAGGGGACGGCGGCGCGCCTCGCGGTCTACGAACAGGCCGGTGCGGACGGCGTGTTCGTGCCGGGCCTGTCGGACCCGGACGGGATCGCGGACCTGGTGGCGACCGCCCTCGTCCCGCTGAACATCCTGTACGCGCCGACCGGCCCCACCCTCACCGCCCTGGCCGCACTGGGCGTCCGCAGGGTCAGCCTCGGCTCGCTGCTCTACCGCAGGGCCCTGGCGGCGGCCGTGACGGCGGCGACGGCCATCCGCGACGACCGGCCGACGGACCTCACGGCCCCCTCGTACGGGGAAGTGCAGGCGTGGGGCGGAGAGGGCGGCGCGGACGACTGAGGAAAGAAACCACGGAGGCGCGTCCACACCGCACGCCTACGGCCCAAGGCACCACCCCAGGGCACAGCTCAAAGCGCCGCCCGAGGCACTGCCCAAGGCACGACCGAAGCCCGGCGCGCGTCCGCCGGAAGCAGGCGTGCCCCGGGCCCCGGACCGGGCCGCTACCAGGCGACCGGCAGCGACCGCAGACCGCTGAAGAACTCCTTGGACCGCCACCGCAGTTCCGTCTCCGGTACGGCGAGCCGCAGGCCCGGCAGCCGGGCCGTCACGCGCTCCAGGGTCGTCTGGAGTTCGAGCCGGGCCAGATGGGCGCCCAGGCAGTAGTGGATGCCGTGGCCGAAGCTGATGTGCGAGGCGCCGGGCCGGTCGAGGTCGATACGGCCGGGGGAGGGGAAGGCGGCGGGATCGTGATTGGCGGCAGCCTGGGAGACCACCACCGGCTCGCCCTTGCGCACCACGATCCCGCCCAGCTCCACGTCCTCCTCCGCGTACCGGGGCAGGGTGAGACCGTTGAGCAGCGGGACGAGGCGCAGGAGTTCCTCGACGGCGCGGGAGACCAGCTCCGGCCGGGTGCGCAGGGTCGTCAGGAGTTCCGGGCCGCCGCCGTCCGCCTCGCCCGGCAGGAGCAGCACCGCGAAGAAGTTGGCGATCTGGTTGGTGGTGGTGACGAAGCCGCCGATGAGGATCTCGTTGAGCAGTCCCCGCAGCTCCTCCTCCGTCAGGATGTCCTCGTCGGCGGCACGGGCCAGGACGGTGATCAGATCATCGGCGGGGGCCCGGCGGCGGGTCTCGATCCAGTCGTCCATCCGGGAGAAGAAGTCCTGGGCGCTCCGCCGCACCACCTCGGGCGTCACACTGCCCGAGCACACCGTGTCCGCCCAGGCGCGCAGGGCCGACCGGTCGGCCTCAGGCACCCCCACGATCTCGCAGATCAGCGTCATCGGCAGCGGGAACGCGAGCCCCTCCACCAGGTCGACGGGCGGTCCCGCCGCCACCATCCGGTCGATCAGCCCGTCGGCGACCTCCCGGACCCGCCCGCGCAGGGGCTCCATCCGGCGGGCGGTGAACTCCTTCGCCAGCAGGGCGCGCAGCCGGGTGTGGTGCGGGGCGTCGAGCGCGATGAGCCCCCCGCCGGCCCGGGGCATCGGACCGATCCTCGGCTGGTCGCGGCGGACGGCCTCCGCGAGGCTGAACCGGGGATCGGAAAGGACGGCACGCACGTCCTCGTAACTGGTCGCGAGCCAGGCCTCGTCCCCGTACGGCAGCCGGACGCGGACGGGTGGCCGGTCGCGCAGCGGCCCGTAGCCCTCGGGCAGGCCCAGCCCGTCGTGCGTCCAGAACGGATAGGCGAGGGGCTTCGGAAGGGTGTCCGGATCGGAGTGGAGGTCAGGGGGCAAGGACACGAAAAGCGCCTTTCTCAGCGGTGCGGGCCGACGGCGATGTCGACATGGGTCGGGAGGGGAGCGCTGGTGTCGACGGAAGCGGTGAAGTCGATTCCGTCGTCCCGGCAGATGAACTGCATGACCTGACGTCCGGCCGCCGCCGCGCGGATGAGACCGCCCGTGGTGGCCCACACGCCCGAGAGGTAGAAATTGCCCAGACCGGGCAGGACGGGCCCGTTCTTCTTGACCAGCTCCTCCATCGCCTCCCCGCTCTCGACGAAGGGCTGCCAGCCGAGGAACGTGCCCTCGAAACTGTTGGTGTAGCGGATCTGGGTGAGCGGAGTGCACGTGTCGCGGACGGCGACGGAGTCCTTCAGGCCCGGATACAGCCCGTCCAGGTAGTCGACGACGGCGTCCCTGGTCCGCCGCTTCGCCAGGGTGTACGCCTTGCCGCGCCGGACCGGGAGGGTGTGCAGCTCCGTCCCCCGGCGCGGGCGGCTGAGACGCTCGGGTCCCTCGGCCAGCTCGCGCCACGGGGCGGTGTCGGAGAAGTACGTGGCGTAGACGACGCTGGTGTCCTGCGGCGACAGCTCGGGATAGAAACGGCTGCGGAACTGCACGTTGAGGCTGGGGTGCCGGATGCCGGTCAGCCGGGAGGCGGTCGCCTCGTCGAGGAGGTGCGTCGTGGTGGGGTCGGCCTCCGGGAACGACCGGCGCAGACCGAGGAAGACGCTCGCGTAGCCGGGGAAGACCATCCCCGGCCGGTGCAGCGTCTCCCGGTACAGGGTGGCGTACTCGCCCTCCAGATACCGCCCGTCGAGCAGATCGAACAGCGTGGTCGGCCCGTCGCAGGCGGAGACGATGATGTCCGCGTAGTGCTCCTCGCCGTTGGAGAGGCGCACCCCCACCGCCCGGTCGTCCTTGACGAGGATCTCCTCGACCAGCGCGTTGTACGTGACCTCGCCGCCGAGCCGCAGATAGCGCTGCTCGATGGAGCGCGCGAGCCCCAGCGAGCCGCCCTCGGGAACCCCCGCCGACCGGTGTGCCTGCGCCGCCATCTGGAAGTAGAACGGCAGCACGGGGAAGTTCGGATGCCGCTCGTACAGGATGTAGTTGAAGGCGTCCTTCAGGAGCGGGTCCTTGAACCGGGCCGAGTACTCCGTCATCAGCACCGACATCGAGGTGCGGAACAGATTGAAGTACGGCAGGAAACCGGCCAGCATCCGCCACCGCTCCCGCCGGCTCATCAACCCCACCGGCTTGAGGAACGGATACGAGGGCAGACAGGCGATGAACTTGCGCAGCCCCGCGCAGAAGCCCCGGATGGCGCGGGCGTCCGGCGGGGACAGCGACAGGAGATGGCTTTCGAGCCGGTCGGGGTCGCAGTAGAAGTAGACGGTGCGCCCGTCCCTGCCGCGCACGGTGTTGAAGACGTCGAAGTGACGCATCTCCTTGCCCTGGAGCGCCCCGAGTTCGAGCCAGATCTGATGCATCTCGTTGCCCGGACCGTTGCCGAGGAGCCAGCTGATGCAGGCGTCGAACGTGTAGTCGCCGCGCCCCCAGCCCGTGCAGCAGCCGCCCGGGATCTCGTGCATCTCGAAGACCCGGGTGCGGTAGCCGTTCATCTGGCCGTACGCGCCGGTGGACAGGCCGCCGAGCCCTCCACCGATGATGATCATGCTTTTTCCGCGTGTCGTCGCGGTCATCCGAACGTCACCTCACCCTGCGGGTCTCAAGCTGGGGCAGCCGGCCGAGCCGGTCCGGATGCCAGGGGACCGTTCCGCCGCTCTCCCAGGCGCGGAAGTCCAGGCCCAGCTCCTTGCAGAGGTACTGGGTGACGAACCGGCCGCTCGCGGCGGCGCGGATCAGGCTGCCGCCGCCGAACCACTGGCCGGCCATGGAGAAGCCGTCGAGACCGGGCAGCCGCATCCGGTCCTTGTTGATCAGCCCGGTGATCACGTCGTCCGCCGGGGTGAAGGACTTCCAGCCGAGGATGCTGCCGCCCCGCACGCCCGTGTACCGCTCGGTGGTCGTCGGGGAGGCCACGTCCACGACCTCGATCGCGTTGCTGATTCCCGGGTGGTGCCGCTCCAGGAACTCCCGTACGAAGTCGGCCGCCTTCTGCTTGCGGGCCCAGTACGCCTTGCGGTCCGTGGTCCGCAGCCGCTTCCAGGGCTCGTAGTCGCTGAAGTAGGTGCAGTGCACGACGGACTTGCCGGGCGGGGCGAAGCCGTCGGAGTAGCGCGACCGCATCTGCACGACCATGCTGTTCTGTAGGACGCCGGGCAGCGCCGCGCTGTCCTCGTCGGAGAGCAGATACGTGGTGCTGTGCCGGGCCGAAGGATCCAGCTCCCCGTCGACCCCGACGAAGACCGACACCACGCCCGGGTAGAGCGCGTCGTCGCGGCCCATCATCTCGCCGAAGAGCTTGTCGATCTTCGGGCTCGTGTACCGGCCGCCGAGCAGCCCTTCGAGGGTGGTGACACCGTCGCAGGCCGAGACGACATGATCGGCGAAGTGCCGCTCGCCGCCCCGCAGTTCGACGCCGACCGCCCGGTCGTTCTCCACCAGGATCCGCTCCACCCGCGACCGGTAGTCGATCCGCCCGCCGAGCCCCGTGTAGCGCTCCTCCACCGAGCGGGCGAGCCCCAGCGAACCGCCCTGCGGGAAACCGGCGTTGAGGTGGTACGCGCTCGCCATGTTGAACAGATACGGCAGCAGCGGGAAGACCTCGTGGTCCTGGAAGAAGATGAACGGGAACGCCCGGCGCAGCAGCGGGTCCTCGAACCGCTCGCAGAAGCTCTCCATCCGGGTCACCGCGGTGCGCCAGAACAGCGCGAACGAGGGCAGCACGGCCCGCAGGGTGGCCAGCTTCTCGCTCGTGGACTGGAGCGGCGGGGGGGTCAGGAACGGATAGAGGTTGACCCGGGTGAAGCGGCGCAGGTCCCGGCAGAACGCCCGGATCGGCCGGGCGTCACCGGGCGAGAGCTCCAGGAGATGCGCTTCGAGCCGGTCGGGGTCGTTGTAGAAGGTGACCGAGCGGCCGGTCTCGTCGGTGACGGTGTTGAACATCTCGAAGTTGGCGATCGTCTTGCCGTCGAGCGCGCCGAGTTCCCGCCAGACCCGGCTGGCGTCGTTGTTCCGCCCGGTGCCGGTCAGCCACTCGATGCAGTAGTCGAAGACGTAGTCCTGGCGCGACCACGCCGTGCAGCAGCCGCCGGGCAGGACGTGGCGCTCGAAGATCCGCGTCTCCGCGCCGCTCATCTGCGCGTAGCAGCCGGTGGAGAGACCGCCGATGCCCGCACCGATCACGATCACCCGGGGCGCCTCGCCCGGGGCCCGCCCGCCGGACGGCCACGGGCCCCGATCCGCCCATACGGGCCTGTCCTCACGCACCATCGGACGCCCCACCCTCGCCACCGTCCGCCGGGCAGGCCGTACGGTCTCCGGCCGGGGACCCGGTGGACCCGGCCGGATCGGCGAGACCGCCGAGCGCGGCGAGCACCAGGGCCGCGTTCCGCCCGGCCGGTTTCTCGTCGAGCATCTCCGCGTGCAGCCCCGCGCCCCGGACCACCCGGCTCCTCCCGGTGGAGGCCGTGTGCCAGCTGCCGCGCTGACCGGCCGCGTAGTACTGCGCCTTCGCCTCGTCGGCGATCACGGTGACCCGTGCGGCGACCGTGCCGTGGTTCGGGGTGCGTCCGCAGTACGCCAGATAGTCCCTGGCCTGTTCGAGGGTCTGGACGGTGACGGTCTCGGACTGGGTGTGACGGCGCAGATGGTCCCGCAGTTCGTGCTCGAAGGCCTCGGTGTGCTCGGTGGGGATGCCGTACTCCTCCTCGATGCGGTACGAGTCCATGATCACCACATGGGCCACCTCCCGGCCCCGCTCCTCAAGGCGCTTGGCGACCTCGAAGGCGAGGTTGCCACCCAGCGAGTACCCCAGGAGGGAACAGGGCCCCTCGGGCTGTAGCGACTCCACCAGGTCGGCGTAACGGAGGCTCTTGTCCCCGTCGACGTGGTTGAAGGCGATCAGCTCGTGCGCCCCGAGATGCGCGGCGAAGTGCCGGTAGACCAGACCGTGGCCGCCGGCCGGCGGGAAGCAGAAGAGGACGGGCCCCTCACCCGTGTTGAAGGAGAGGTGCGAGAGGCTGCCGGAGACCCGGCCGGTGACGATGTCCTCGACGGTACGAGCCATGCCGTGCAGGGTGGTCACCTTGAACAGCAGCCCGACGGGGATGGCGATGCCGAACTCCTTCTGGAGCCGGTGGATCAGCTCGATCAGGGTGATGGAGCTGCCGCCGCACTCGAAGAAGTCGCTCTGCAAACCGACCCGGTCGAGACCGATCACCGTCTTCCAGTGCGCCGCCACCCGCTCCTCGTAGAGCGTGACGGGAGGCTCGTGGTCCTCCTGCGCCGACTGGGCGCGGGGCGCGGGAAGCGCCTTCGGGTCCACCTTGCCGTTCGGCGTCAGCGGCAGGGCGTCCACCGTCTCCAGAAAGGCCGGGATGAGGTACGTGGGCAGATGGGCCGCGAGATGGCGGCGCAGCGCCCGGGGATCCGGCTCGGCCCCGGCGGTCCGCACCACATAGGCGCAGAGGGCGGGCTCGCCGACGGGATCGGTCCTGACCAGGGCATAGGCCTCGGCGACCTCGGGGAGCGCGGTGAGCAGCGACTCGATCTCCCCGGGCTCGATGCGATGACCGCGCAGCTTGATCTGCGCGTCCGCCCGGCCCAGCAGATGGAGACGGCCCCGAGCGTCCCTGCGCGCCAGGTCCCCGGTGCGGTAGAGCCGCTCGGGTACGGCGTCCGGTCCCGGGTCCAGGGTGAGGGTGACGAAGCGGCGGGCGGTCTGCTCCGGGTCGCCGGCGTATCCGAGGGCGAGCCCGGCGCCACCGGCCCACAGCTCTCCGGTGACCCCGGTGGGCACGGGCCGCAGATGTGCGTCCAGGACGTGCAGGGCGCAGTTGGGCAGCGGGGTGCCGATGGGGACCGTGCCGTTCGGGTCCAGGTCGGTGGTGGGGCCGTCGAAGCAGGCGCTGTCGACGGTGGCCTCGGTCAGCCCGTAGGAGTTGACGACCCGGGTGCCGGGGCCGCAGAGCCCGCGAAGACGGTCGTACTCGGCCACCTTCCACGCGTCCGAGCCGACGATCGTCAGCCGCATGAAGTCCAGCCGGTGGCCGCTCTCCTCGCAGTACGCCATCAGGGCGCGGGCCACGGCGGGGACGAACTCGGCATGGTCGACGCCCTCGGCGGCCATCACCCCGTGCAGCCGGGCCGGATCGAGAAGCAACTCCCGGTCGGCGAGCACCAGTCGGCCGCCCGTGGTCAGGGCGCGCACCAGATCGCCGGTGAAGACGTCGAACGACACTCCGGCCATCTGGAGGTGCACGCCGGGGGACTCTTCGAGTCCGTACTCCTCCCGCCAGGCGGCGCACAGGGCCGCGAGGGCGCCGTGGGACACCTGGACGGCCTTGGGGCGGCCCGTCGAACCGGAGGTGTGGATCACATACGCGGGCGTCCCGGTCCCCACCGCCGCGTCCCCCGCGGGGGCGGCGGCGTCCTGCGCGAGGAGGTCGGTGAGGACCTTCGCGCCGGGCACGTCGAGCCGCCCGGCACCCGCCGCATCGGTCAGGACGAGCCGCGCCGAAGCGTTGACCGCCATGAAGGAGAGCCGCTCCTCGGGATGGTCGGGATCGAGGGGCAGATAGGCGGCCCCCGCGCGCAGCACGGCGAGGAGCGCGACGATCAGCTCCGGCGACTTCGGCAGGCACACCGCGACGACACCGCCGTCCGCGCCCAGGGCCCTCAGCCGCCCGGCCAGCGTGGCCGATGCCCGCTCCAGCTCCGCGTACGTCATATGCCGGGCCGCGCCGCCCGCCGCCGGGGCGGGTACGGTGACCGCGACCGCCTCGGGGGTACGGGCCGCCGCCCGCGTGAACAGATGGTGCACCGGCGGCTCCGGAGCGAGGACGGGCCCCCGGGCGGCCGGACCGCACAGGGCCTCCCGGCGCTCGTCCTCGCCGAGGATGCCGAGCCCCGCCACCGGAAGTCCGCCGGGCGCACGGGTCAGCGCGTCCAGGAGGTTGCGGTAGTGCCGGGCGAGCCGCTGGGCGGTCTCGGGCCGGAAGAGGTCGGTGTTGTACTTCAGGACGCAGTGGAAGCGGCGCTCGGCCTCGTCCTCGTACGCCGAAAGCGTGAGGTCGAACTGCCCCTCCTCCTCGGGGAGTTCGATGTAGTCCAGGTGGTATCCGTACTGCTGCGAGGAGACCTTGTGGGCGAGCAGGATGAACATCGCCTGGAAGACGGCGGACCGGCTCGGGTCGTGCTGGAGCCCCAGCTTCTCGACCAGCAGGACGAAGGGGTACTCCTGGTGGTCGATCCCCCCGAGCACCGTCCCGCGGACCTGCGCGAGCAGCTCGGCCACGCTCGGATCCCCGGCCAGACTCGCGTACAGCGGCAGGGGATTGACGAAGTAGCCGTACACCGACGACAAGTCCTCGTCGGTGCGCCCGGTCACCGGACTGCCGACGACGAGGTCGTCCTGACCGGAGTACCGGTGCAGCAGCAGGTAGTAGGCGCAGAGCAGCACCATGAAGACGGTCACGTCGTGCTCACGGGCCAGGGCGTGGACCCGGGCGGACAGCTCCTCGTCGAGGACGAAGAACTCCGAGGCGCCGTTGTGGGTCTGCACGGGGGGCCGGGGCCCGTCGGTGGGCAGCGCGAGCGGCGGGACCTCGGCGGGCAGGGCGCCCCGCCAGTACTCCAGCATGCGGTCGGCCTCGGGCGAGGCAAGGAACCGGTTCTGCCGGTTCAGGAAGTCCACGTAACGGCCCGGGACGGGAGCCAGTTCGACGGGACGGCCCGAGCGCATGCCCTCGTACAGGGCGAGCAGTTCCTCGATGAAGGTGAAGGTGGAGATCGCGTCGGAGACGATGTGGTGGACCGCCTTCATCAGCACCCACCGGTCCGGACCGCGCCGGAAGAGCCGGAAGCGCATCAGCCGGTCCCGCGCCAGGTCGTACGGCCTGCGGTACTCCTCGACGATCAGTTCGCGGATCTCCTCCCACTCCTTGCCCTCGACGTCGAAGACCGCCGTGTCCGGCTCGACGTCCTCCGAGACGACCTGGAGCGGCCGGCCGTCCTCCATCGTGAAGTTGGCCCGCAGCACCGGATGCCGGGCCACCAGGGCGCGGACGGCGTCGGCCATCAGCGCGGGATCGATCTCGGTGCGCACCTCCACCGCGCCGCCGATGTTGTACGCGTACCCGTCCGGGTGGAGCTGCTTCAGGAACCACAGGGCCTTCTGGTTCTGCGTCAGCGGATGACGGGACGCGTCCTCGTGGACCTCCACCGCCGCCCCCGCGTCGGGCCCCGAAGCCCGCGCGGCCAGCTCCGCCGTGGCATCGCGGAGCTGCGCGGTCAGCTCGCGCAGCGGAGCGCCGCTCAGCAGCGCCACGACCGGCAGCGCGACCCCGGTCGCCGCCTGGAGCCGGGCCCGCAGCTCCATGGCGAGGAGCGAGTCGATGCCGTGCGCGCCGAGCCCCGCGTCCGGGTCGAGCCGGTCCGCGCCGATCCGCAGGACGGCCGAGGCGCAGCCGAGCAGGAGATCGGAGACCAGTGCGGTGCGCTCCTCCTCGTCCGCCGCCGCGCGGAACCGGTCCAGATAGCCGCTCTCCCGGGACCCCTCGCCCGCCGCCGAGGCCGCGGCCCTGGCCGCCTCGGCGGCCAGCTCCCTGACGAGCGGGGGCGGCGACGGGTACCAGGCGAGGAACGTCGGCCAGTCGACGACGGTGGCGATCAGAAGCTGGGCCCGGTCCTGGCCGAGGACCCGCTCCAGTACGGCCGTGCCCGCCGAGGGCGAGAGGGAACTCATGCCCCGGACGGCACGGTAGTGCTCGACCAGGCTCAGCTCCTCGATCATGCCGGTCGCCCACGGGCCCCAGTCGAGACTCAGCGCGGGCAGCCCCTGCGACCTGCGGTGATGCGCCAGGGCGTCAAGGAAGGCATTGCCCGCCGCGTAGTTCGTCTGCCCCGTGGTCGTCAGCAGCGACGCCACGGAGGCGAAGAGGACGAAGTGGTCGAGCGGTTCGTCGCGCAGATGGTGGTGGAGGAGCCAGGCACCCGCCGCCTTCGGGTCGAAGACGGAGTCGAAGGCGGCGCGGTCCACGGCCCGCACCGGGGTGTCGCGCACGTGCCCGGCGAGATGGAAGACGCCCCGCACGGGCGGCGCGTCCCGGTCGCGGTACTCGGCCAGCCAGTCCGTGAGCGCCCGCTCGTCGGAGACGTCGAGGGCGGCGTGCACCGGGTGCGCGCCCAGGGCCTCCAGCTCCTTGACGAAGCCCACCGCGTCGCTCGCCGGGGAGTCCGGGGCGAGGGAACGCCAGGTGGCGCGGTCGGGGAGCGGCGTACGGCCGACGAGGATGAGGTGCCGGGCCCCCCGCTGGACGAGGTAGCGGCACAACAGCCTGCCCAGCGCGCCGAACGCACCGGTGACGAGGTAGGCGCCGTCCGCGCGGAGCCGGGGCGGGAAGGGCCGGGTGAGGCCCTCGGGCCGGGTGAGCCCACTGACGAGCCGACGCCCGCCGCGCAGCGCCACCTCGTCGAACGACGGCTCGGCGGAGAGCGACGGCTCAGGGGAGAGCGGGGCCAGGATCTCCCGGAACAGGGCCTGGGCCTCGGTGTCGGCATCGGTCCGGGCCTCGGCCTCGGTGCCGGTCTGCGCTTCGAGACCGGTCGGCCTCAGTGCCAGATCGATCAACTTGCCGCGATGGGCGGTCAGTTCGTGATGGCGCAGGACCCGGCCGATACCCCAGGCGGGCGCGCCGAGCGGGGCCACCGCCTCCCCGGGGACGGCCGCCTGGGCTCCCCGGGTGACCAGGTGCAGCGCGGCGGGCGCGGCCGACTGGCGGGGGTCGTCCTGGAGGGCCTGGGCCAGGGCGATCACCGAGTAGGCGCCCAGGGTGGCGTGCGTGTCGAGAAGGCCCCTGCCGGTGTCCTCAAGGGCGGGCAGGTCCAGGTTCCACAGATGGACGACGGCGTCCGGCGCGGGACGGCCCGGGGTGGCCGAGGCCAGATCGGCCAGCAGCCCGCGCAGGTCGTCGGCGCTCCCCGGGGTCACCCGGGAGTCCCGGCCGTTCCGGTCGAAGACGTAGCCGTCACCCGGCCGTACGAGGTGGCAGCGCACCCCGTTCGCCTCCGCGAGCGCGGCCAGCCGGTCCGCGACCCCGCCGGGCCGGTCCGCGAGGAGCAGCCAGCCGCCGCCCCCCGCCACGGCCGGTTCCGCTTCGGTGACCTCGTCCAACGGCGCTTGCGACCAGGTGAGTTCGGCCAGCCAGCCGTCGATGGTGGAGAGCCCCACCGTCGCCGAGACCTGCTCCACGTCGGCGGCCCGGAAACCGCGCACATACCCGAGCGGTTCACCGTCCTCCGCGTAGAGGGCGATGTCGCCGACGAGTTCGTCACCGGCGCGCCGGGTGACGGTGGCGTGCGCCCACAGCGGCCGGTCGCCGACCGGGACCGTGCGCACCGCCTCGATGGTCAGCGGCAGCAGCATCCCGCTCCCGTCCGCCCCGTCGGGGAGCCCGGCCACCAGGAGGGCCTGGAAGCAGGCGTCGAGGAGCACCGGGTGCAGATGGTGCGCCGCCGCGCTCTCGGCGTCGACCGTCGGCCGGATCAGGGCCAGCGCCTCGCCGGGCGTACGCCAGACCTCCGCGATGCCCTGGAACGCGGGCCCGTACTCGTATCCGAAGGTGCTCAGCGTCTCGTAGCAGGCGGTCGCGTCGAGGTGCCGGTCGGCCCGCGACCGGATGCCCGCCGCGTCGAGCGGGGCGGTACGGGCCGCGGGGGCGCCGCCGCGCACCACGCCGAGGGCGTGCACGACGGGTTCGTCCCCCTCGGTCGCCACCGTGAAGGCGGAGCTGTGCGCGGAGAGCGACACCTGTACGGAGCGGGGGGCGTCGTCCGGCAGGAAGAGCGCCTTGCGCAGCTCGATGTCGCCCAGCTCCGCGTCCGTCCCCCCGGTCAGCGCCCGGAACGCCTGGTACGCCATCTCGACGTACCCGGCGCCGGGAAAGAGCGTCCTGCCCTGGATGCGGTGGTCGGCGAGGTAGGGGGTGGCCTCCACGTCGAGCGTGACCTCCCAGGCGGGCTCCGCCGTGGCGAGGCGCCGGCCGAGGAGAGGGTGGTCGATCCGGCCGAGCCTGACCTGGGCCACGGGCGCGGGCTCGGTCCAGTACCGGTCCCGCTTCCACGGGTACCGGGGCAGCGGGACCCGCCGTCCGGCCGGGTGCAGCGCCTCCCAGTCCACGGCGCAGCCGAGGGCGTGGAGCGCGGCCAGGGAGGTGGTGAAGCGCAGGGCCTCGTCCTCGGCGCGGCGCAGGGACGGCAGGGTGGTCACGGTCGCGGGGTCGCCCTCGTGGGCGGCGGCGCACTCCCGGACGGAGTGGCCGAGCACCGGATGGGGGCCGATCTCCAGGAACGTACGGTGCCCTTCGGCGATCAGGGCGTCGACGGCGGCGCGGAAGCGGACGGTGTCACGGACGTTGCTCCACCAGTACTCCGCGTCGAGTTCGGGTCCTTCGGCGCGTCCCTCCCGGCCGGTGAGGTGGAGCGGAAGGCGCGCGGGCCGGGGCTCGATCCCGGCCAGCTCCGTCAGCAGCTCGTCCTTGATCTGCTCCATCACGGCGCTGTGGTACGGGACTTCCACGTCCAGGAACCTGGCGAACACCCCGTCGGCGCGGAGTGCTTCGGCGTACTCGGCGAGCGCGTCCCGCTCCCCGGCGAGGGTCAGGGCGCCGGGGCTGTTCACGGCGGCGACGGACAGCCGGTCGCCGAAGGGGGCGGCGCGCCGTACGGCCTCGTCCTCGGGCAGGCCGACGGCCAGCATGGTGCCGGTGCCCGCGAGCCGCTGCTGGAGGCGGCTGCGGTGCAGGACGATCCGCACCGCGTCGCGCAGGCTGTAGACCCCGGCCTCGTAGAACGCGGCGATCTCGCCGGTGCTGTGGCCGACGATCGCGGCGGGGTGCACCCCGTGGGCGTGCCAGAGGGCGGAAAGGCCCACCTGCACGGCGAAGTTGGCGGGCTGGGCGAGCCAGGTCTCCGCCATCCGGGAGGCGTTCTCCCCGGCGTTCATCTCGGTGGTCAGCGACCAGCCCGCCTGGGCGGCGATCTCCCGGTCGACGGCCTCGACGGCCTCGCGGTAGACGGGCGAGGACGCGAACAGCTCGCGGCCCATGGCCCACCACTGGGGGCCCATCCCGGTGAAGACCCACACGGGCGCGGTATGCCGGTCGGGGCGGGCGCCGCCGGGCAGGACGCGGGGGTGCTCCTCGCCCCTGGCGTACGCGGCGAGCGCCTCGTCCAGGTCCTCGCGGGCCTCGTACACCACGGAGAGCCGGGCGTCGTGGTGCTGGCGGCGGGCGAAGGAGTGGGCCAGGTCCGTCAGGGAGACGGGCGCGGCGGCCGGGTGCGGCCCGGGGGCGGCCAGCTCCGCGCGGACGGCCTCGGCGAGGTCCGGGAGCACCGAGGCGTCGTGGGCGCTGAGCGGCAGCACGCGGAAGGGGAGCCCTTCGGCGGCGGACCGCTGCCCGGGGACGGGCGCAGGGGTGTCCTCGGCGGGGCGGGCGGGTGCCTCTTCGAGCAGGACGTGCGCGTTGGTGCCGCCGAAGCCGAAGGAGTTGACCCCGGCGCGCGCGGGTCCCTCGTGGGCGGGCCAGGGGGTGACCCGGTCGGGGATCTCGTAGGGCGCGGAGGCCAGGTCGATCGCCGGGTTGACCTCTTCGAGGTTGATGTGGGGCGGGATGAGGCGGTGTTCGAGGCTGAGCGCGGTCTTGATGAGACCGGCGATCCCGGCGGCGGACTCGGTGTGCCCGATGTTCGTCTTGACGGAGCCGACGTAGCACCGGGCGCCGGGTGCGCGGCCGATGGCCAGGGCGCTCGCCAGGGCGTTGGCCTCGATGGGGTCGCCCACCGGGGTGGAGGTGCCGTGCGCCTCCACGTACTGGAGCTGGCCCGGGGTGATCCCGGCGCGGGCGCAGACCTGCTCGATGAGCGCGGTCTGGGCGTCGGCGCTGGGGACGGTGATGCCGTTGGTGCGCCCGTCCTGGTTGACCCCGGTCTCGGTGATCACGGCGTGGACGGGGTCGCCGTCGCGCAGCGCCTCGGAGAGGAGCTTGAGGACGACGATGCCGACGCCCTCGGCCCGGACGTAGCCGTCGGCTCCTGCGTCGAAGGTGCGGGAGCGGCCCTCGGGTGAGAGGAAGCCGCCCTTGGTCTCGGCGATGGTGTACTGCGGGGTGAGGTGCAGCAGCGTGCCGCCGGCCAGGGCCAGGGAACTCTCGCCGCGGCGCAGGCTCTCGCAGGCGAGGTGCACGGCCACCAGGGAGGAGCTGCACGCGGAGTCGATGGAGAGGCTCGGCCCCCGGAAGTCGAAGCAGTGCGAGAGACGGTTCGAGACCATCGTCATCATCGTCCCGGTCGCCGTGTGGGCTTCCAGGGTGTCGAACCGCAGGTCGGAGAATTGCAGGATCTTGTAGTCCAGGGTGAACGCCCCGACGTAGACGCCGACGTCCCGCCCGGCCAGCTCCGCCGGCTTCTGCCCGCCGTCCTCAAGGGCCTCCCAGGCGACTTCGAGCAGCTTGCGCTGTTGCGGGTCCATGGCGTGCGCCTCGCGCGGGCTGATGCCGAAGAACGCCGGATCGAACTCGTCGAAGCCGTCGATGTAGCCACCGCGTCTGCCCACCAGCCGGCCCGGTTTCGCCTTGTCCTTGCTGCCCAGGCTGGTCACGTCGTACCGGTCGGGCGGGGTGGGGGTGATGCAGTCCTTTCCCTCGATCAGATTGCGCCAGTAGGAACGGTGGTCGTTGGCTCCGCCGGGGAAGCGGCAGCCGATGCCGATGACCGCGACCTTCGCGGGGGGAGTGGGGAGAGGTGCCGGTGGGGACGTACGGGCTTGTGTGGACATGAGCCTTCCTTGAACCGCGGAACGGGCGCACGCGAAGGGGAGTGGCGCGCGCCGTACGAACGTGAGCGGGAGCGGGAGCGGAGAAGGGGGACGGAACGGGGAGAGGGGACGGGGCGGAGCCGTTCGCGGGGGTCAGCCGGTGGAACGGCGCCAGGGGTGGACGAGCGTGGTGAGGATGCGGCCGGTCGCCGGGAAGGCGCGGGGGTCGGTCAGGCCGACGGCCACCGGTTCACGGCCGGGACGCCAGGTGAACGTGCCGAAGACTCTGTCCCACAGCGCCAGGTCCGAGCTGTAGTGACCGGCTTCGGCGAGGTCGGTGCTGTGGTGGAGCCGGTGCTGCTCGGGACCGGCGAGGACGTGGTTGAAGGGTCCGAGCCGGACACGGATGTTGGCGTGGACGAAGTACCCCTGGGCCACGATGAAGAGGCCCACGCCGAAGACGGCGCGCTCGGAGAATCCGACCAGCGCCAGAGCGAGCTGAACGAAGCCCTGGGAGATGATCACATCGGCCACGTGGTTGACGCCGTTGTTGGCGACGTTGACCTTGTTCGGCACGTGGTGCACCCCGTGCAGCCGCCACATCCAGGCGTAGGTGTGCCCGGCTCGGTGCACCGCGTAGCTCGCGAGGGAGCCGATGACGAGCGCCAGCGGGATCTCGCCCCACAGCGGGAGCAGGGGGCGGGGGTTCGCCAGCGCGCCGACGCCGTAGAGCACCAGGTTCTGGCCGAGTCCGCCGCCGGTGGCGGTGAGGACGTAGTACACGGCGTAGTACCCCCACTCCCGGCGGGTCGGCCGCCAGGACGGGTCGTACGGGATGAGGAACTCCAGCACGACGAGGAGGCCGAGCACCGCGAACTGGAAGAGGAAGGTGGTCATCCCCGGTTCCCATCCGCGCCATTGGGTGAGGGCGAAGACGGAGACGGCGGCGAGCAGCAGGACCGGCTGGGCGGCTACGGTCAGTGCGTTTCGCGCCGTTAACCAGGGCATGGCACGCCTCACTCACGGGGGTGACGGGACGGGTGGGTGCGCGATCGGCGGACGAGGCCGAGGCGTCCATCACAGTATGAAGCTAGGAAACTACGGACAGCAACAGATCTTGCCCCGGCGCACGTTGTGATGGGCGCCGGGCGCGTGAACCCTGCACGCCCCCGGTTCACCACAGAAAGTCATCCCAACCAGGCATATTTCATGGATTGTTGATAAATCGGTCTGGTGAATCGATTCCTCACGCTCCGGTGAGCGGCGGCGTGGACATCCGAGTGGCCTGGAGCCTTGTTACGTTCCCACCACGTCCTCATGGGGGCGCCATCACACGGGCCCGGAAGAGTCGGCGACGTGAATACGAACCCGCAGGTGAATCCGTACAGAAGTCCGCAGGTGAACCCGTTCGTGGGCTCGGGGCCGCAGACGGCCTCCGGGCCGCCGCGCTCCCCGGGGCGCCGAACCTTCTCCGCACTCCTCCTGCTCACCCTGTCCGCCTCCTCCATGGCCGCCACCACGCTGACCGCGCCGGGCGCGGCGGCAGCGGCCCGGCAACCGTCCGTCACCACCCCCGCCTCCCCATCCGCCCCCGCATCCGCCTCCGTCCCCGCCTCCACCCCGGCGATCATCTGGGGTGCCTGCACCGCCGATCCGCCCTTCCCGGACCCCGGCCCGCGCGCCGAGTGCGGCACCGTGAAGGTCCCGCTGGACTGGTCGCAGCCGAAGGGGCCGAAGATCGGCATCGCGGTCGCCCGCCACCGGGCCACCGACCCCGCACGGCGCGTCGGCGTCCTCCTGTCGAACCCGGGCGGCCCCGGCGCACCCGGTCTCGGCGACGCGATGTACGCCGACGGCCCATCAGGCGGCTACTCCCCGGAGATGCTCCGGCGCTTCGACATGATCGGCTTCGACCCGCGCGGCATCGGCCGCAGCCACCGGGCCGTCTGCGACGAGAACCTTCTCGGCTCGATCCCGGCCCGCCCTCACGACGCGGCGGAGTTCGGACGGCTGCGCACCCTGAACGGCCGACTGGCGGAAAGCTGTCTGAAGGAGACCGGGCCGCTCGCCGCCCACATGGACGCCGAGAGCGTCGCCCGCGACATGGACGCGATCCGCGCCGCCCTCGGCGAGAGCCGCATCAGCTTCATCGGCCACTCCTACGGAACCCTCATCGGCGAACGCTACGCACGCCTCTTCCCCGGCAGGCTCCGCGCCCTGGCCCTCGACAGCGCCCTCGACCCGGGCCGGCCGGGCGCCGAGCGCTATCTCACCGAAGCCGCCGTCACCCTGGACGGCGCGCTGAAGCGGCTCGCGGAGTGGTGCGCGAAGGACGGGACCTGTGCGCTCAAGGGCAAGGACGTGGTCGCCGTCACCGACGGACTGTTCGCCCGCGCCGACGCGGGCACGCTCCGCGACCCCGGGCCCAAGGGCCCGACCCGCACCAAGGTCGACGCCGACCGGCTGGCCGGCCTGCTGACCTTCTGGGTCGGCAAGGGTGCGCTGGCGGAGTCGGCGAAGCAACTGGCCGCCCTCCACAGCGGCAAGGGCCAGGTCCAGTGGATCGACACCGAAGGTGAACCGGCCCACCGGCTGGTCCTGTGCCGGGACTACGACTTCCGAATCCGCGACCACGCCCAGTACCAGGCCATCCTCCAGCGGGTCGCCCAAGCCGCCCCGCACGTCCGGTACAACGCCCAGGCACTGGACTTCGTCCTCGGCTGCCAGGGCTGGACCATGCCGCCCAAGCCCCGCCCCGCGCGGTCGGCGGGCCCGCTCCCGCCCGTCCTCGTGGTCAACGCCACGCTCGACTACGCGACCCCGCTCCCCGGCGCCCGCCGGATGGCGGCCTCCTTCCCCGAAGCGCGCCTGTACACCATGGACGTCGTGAGCCACTGGCTCTACCGCGAGGGCAAGACGGGGCAGGTGAAGCGGGTGGTCGACGACTACCTCGTCAACCCGGGGACCGGAGGGCGGGCCCGTACGGGCGCGTGAGTGCCTGCCTTCCCCACCCGCCGCCGCGCACCGACGCGTTCAGGGACGCAGCCAGTGCGCGGCGGCGGCCAGCAGGCTCGTGACCCCGGTGAGGATGGTCGGGTCGGGGTCGGGGGCGTAGAGGGGGGAATGGCTGGTGGGGACGGAGTCGGGCAGACCGTTCGTCATGAGTTCGGCGGGGCTCAGGCCCTGGAAGACGGCGGCGGGCAGACTGCCGAAGTACCACATCACGGAGGGGGCCCCGAGCGCGTCGCCGAAGATGCCGAAGTCCTCGCTTCCGGTGAAAGGCTGCGGAGTGACGAGGACCTTGTCCCGGCCGAGGACATCGCCGAGGACCGTGGTCACGACCGCCGTGGCCTGCGGATCGTTGACGGTCACGGGGAACGCGGCCAACGGGATGATCTCGGGGTCCTTCGGGGCGCCCGAGGCGGCGGACTCGGCCCGGACGACGCGTTCGACCGCGCCGAGGACCCGCTCGCGCACCGCCGGGGTGGTACTGCGGATGTTGATCAGCAGCTCGGCGGTGTCGGGAATGACGTTCTCCTTCGTACCCGCGTGGATCGCGCCCACCGTCAGCACCGCGGTCTGGGTCCCGGCCACCTCGCGCGAGACGACCGTCTGCAAGCGCATGACGACGGCGGCGGCCATGACGACCGGGTCCACGGTCAGCTCCGGGACGGAGCCGTGGCCGCCGCGCCCGTGCAGCCGGACCCTGAGGTTGTCGCTCGCGGCCATCACCGGACCCGGACGGGTGACCACGTAGCCGAGGGGCGACGGCAGGACGTGCTGGGCCAGGCAGATCTCGGCGCGGGGGAAGCGGTCGAGGAAGCCGTCCTCGATCATGGCGGGGGCGCCGCCGACCTCTTCGGCGGGCTGGAAGACGGCGACGACGGTGCCGTGCCAGGCGTCCTGGTGGGCGGCGAGCTGTCCGGTGGCGCCGAGCAGACAGGTGACGTGCATGTCGTGCCCGCAGGCGTGCATGACGGGGACGTCGTTGCCGTCGCGGTCGGTGCCCCGCGCTGTGGAGGCGTACGGCAGGCCGGTCTTCTCCTCCACCGGCAGGGCGTCCATGTCGGCGCGGAGCAGGACGACGGGTCCCGGGCCGTTGGCGAGGACGCCGACGACGCCGGTGCGGCCGACGCCCTCGGTGACCTTCCAGCCCTGGGCGCGCAGCCGCTCGGCGACGACGCCCGCGGTACGGACCTCCTGGAACGACAGCTCGGGATGGGCGTGCAAGTCCTCGTACAGAGCACGCAGTTCGGGGACGAGGTCGGCGATACCGGTGAGGAGCCCGGTCGGGGAAGTGGTGGTCATGACTGCTCCAGGGTGGTGCGGGGGCGGGGGAGGACGGCGCGGAAGGCGTCGGCGTCCTGAGGGGTGAGGAAGGCCATGGCGGAGGCGATGATCGCGCCGACGCCGGTCACCGTGAAGGCGACGGGGAAGGAGAAGGAGTCGGCGAGCGCGCCCACGAGAGGCGGCGTGATCATGCCGGCCAGTTGTCCGCCGAGGACGATGACGGCGCTGCCCACCCCGAGGCAGGCGGACGGCAGACCGCTCAGGGGCACGGCGAAGATCGGCATGTAGGCCAGGGAGGCGGCGAAGACGACGAGGGTGGCGAAGGCCACGAACCCGATGAGCGAGGGGGAGTACGCCATCAGGGGCAGGGCGATCGCGGCGACGGCCATGCCGGGCACGATCACCTTGCGGTGGTGGCCGCCGAGCCGGTCGGCCAGTCGCCCGCCGATGATGGTGGCCGCCGCGCCCGCGAGCGCGGGGAGGACCAGGAGGAGACCGGACGAGGCGAGCGGGACCCCCCGCTCGGTGCTGAGATACGACGGGGCCCAGGTGATCAGCCCGCCGGTGACGACGTTGTAGCCGAACATCATCGCGGCGAAGCGCCAGAGCACGCCGAACCGCAGCACGTCCCGGAGCCGCCAGGGCTGCCCGTTGGCCTCGGGGGCCGCCTCGGCCTCGGGCTCGGTCAGGGGCCGGGAAGCCGGCAGCCAGGCCCGTATCGCCACGATGACGAGGACGCCGAGCGCGGCGGTCGAGAAGAAGGCCGAGCGCCAGCCGAAGACGGCGACGAGCGGGGCCACCGAGAGCGGCACGAGGATGGCCGCGAACGCGTTGGAACTCATGATCACGCCGTTGGCCCCCATGCGTTCGGCGGGGGCGGTCCGCTCGACCAGCACCTTCATCGCGGCCGGGGGGAAGACGCCCTCGGCGGCACCGAAGGCGAAGCGCATGAGCAGCAGTGCCGCGAAGGACCAGGCGAAGCCGGTGAGCGCGGTGAACAGGGACCAGGAAAGCAGCGCCCACAGGGTCACCCGGCGGGCGCCGAAGCGGTCCGTGAGCATGCCGCCGGGGACCTGGGCCAGGGCGTAGGCGAGGAAGAACGCCGAGACGATCAGGCCCTGCTGTCCGCGTGTGAGGTGGAACTCCTCGCCGATGGACGGCAGGACGAAGTTGATGACGAGCCGGTCGGCGTAGTCGATCAGCCAGGCGGCGAACAGCAGGACGACCGTGGTCCTGACGGCGCGCTTGCCCGGGGCGCCCCGGTCGGCGGCGGCCGGGGGCGGGGACGGGACGGACGGAGCAGGCATGGCACTCCTCTCACCTGGGGCCGCAGCAGCGCTCCGGCCGGAAGTGCACCTAAGATCTGGCGCGTGAGCGAACATGACGCCAAATTGCAGGAAAATGACGGACTGGAGTCGTTCCGTCGTGAATCCGACGCCTCCGTCCTCTGTCCGGGGCGCGAAGCGCAGTTCACCGAGCAGGACCTCGCGCTCATCGACGCCCTCCAGTCCTCGCCGCGCGCCCCGTGGGCGGCCATCGGACGGGCCCTGGGCATCGACGCGACGACGGCCGCCCGCCGCTGGGAGCGGCTGACGACCGGCGGACTCGCCTGGGTGACCGCCTACGACTCGGCCAGGACGGCCGCGGTGGCCTTCGTCGAGGTGAGCAGCGAGCCGGGCGCCCGCGAGGCGCTGAGCGCCCGGGTGTGCGCGCTGCCCTGGGTGTTCGGCGTCGAGGAGGTCACCGGCGAGTTCGATCTCCTGCTGGCCGTGGGCGCCTACCGGCCGTCGGAACTCGGCCGGGCCGTGCACCACGCCATCGGCGGCCTGGACGGCGTCCGTTCGATGCGGACACAGCTGGGCATCAGCCTGTACGGAGAGGGCGGCGACTGGCGCATCAGGGCCATGGAGCCGGCCGGCCGGGCCGGACTCGGCACGGCTGGACCGCCCAGCCGGACGCCGTACGGGGTGCGGGACAGCCCCCGGCGGTCCGCTCAGGACCGTGCCCTTCTGGCGGCGCTCGGCGGCGACGCGCGTCTCGGCTACACGGCCCTGGCCGCGGCCACCGGGCTGGGCGAGCACGTGGCCCGCCGGGGAGTGGGGCGGATGCTCCGCGACGGCGACCTCACGCTGCGCTGCGACTTCGCCCACCCGCTCGCCGGGCTGCCCGCCATGGTCACCTACCGCATGACCGTCCCCCACCGTCTTCTGAGGCAGACGGGGCCGGACCTGGCCAGGATGGGCCAGGTCCGGCTGTGCGCCTCGGTCACCGGCCCGCACAACCTCTTCGTCCAGGTGCTGCTGCACAGCCTGTCGGCCATCGAATCCTTCGAGGCGCAGCTTGCCGAGGCCTTCCCGGCGCTGGAGATCGCGGACCGCGCCGTCACGACGGGCGCGCGCAAGCGGATGGGCTGGCTCCTCGACGACTACGGCCGGGCCGTCGGCCGGGTTCCCCTGGCGCCCCCGGAGGGCTGAGCCGCCGCCGGGGCCCGGGGCTCCGGCGGCGCCACGGCCCCGCTCAGCCCGGCCGCCGCTCGCCGTACCGGGTGGCCTGCTCGAAGGCGTATCCGGCGCGCAGCAGCGGCAGTTCGCCCCGGTGCGGGCCGACGAGCTGGACGCCGAGCGGAAGGCCCTCCGGGGTGAATCCGGCGGGTACGGCGAGTGCGGGGCTGCCGGTGGCCGAGATGGAGTACGCCGACCTCATCCAGTCCAGGTAGTCGGTCATGGCGGTACCGGCGACCTCGGTCGGGTACTCGATCTCCACCGGGAACGGGGGCAGTTGGCTGACAGGCAGCAGAAGGACGTCGTAGCGGGTGAAGAAGTTCCTCATGCGGTGGAAGAGTTCGCCGTGCAGGAGTTCCGCCCGGCCCAGATCCGCGCCGGTCAGCCGCTGCCCGAACGCGATGTTCTCGGCCAGGGTCCGCTTGACCTGGTCGGGGTGGGCTTCGAGCAGGGGGCCGAGCGCGGTGGCCATCTGCCAGCCCCGCAGCGTACGGAAGACCTCGTCCGCGAGGGCGAGATCGGGGCAGTCCCGGACGACGGAGCACCCGAGTCCGGCGAAGACCCCGGCCGCCGCCTCGACGGCCTCGGCCACGACCGGTTCGACGGGCACCACTCCGCCCAGATCCGGCGACCAGGCGACCCGCAGGGAGCGCACGTCGCCGTCGAGCGGGGCGGCGAAGACGGACGGGTCCTGGTCGACGGAGACCGGGCAGCGCGGATCGGGCCCGGCCATCACCGAGAGCAGCAGCGCCACGTCGGTCACGGTGCGGGCCATCGGGCCCTGGACGACCTGGGTGGCCCAGGGGGTGAAGTCGGGCCACAGCGGCACCCGGCCCGGCGAGGGGCGCAGTCCCACGATGTTGCAGAACGAGGCCGGGTTGCGGATCGAGCCGCCCATGTCGCTGCCGTCGCCCAGCGGATGGAGCCCCGCCGCCAGGGCCGCCGCCGTACCGCCACTGCTGCCACCGGCCGAGCGTGTGGTGTCGTACGGGTTGCGGGTCGGCCCGAAGAGCGGGTTGAAGGTGTGCGAACCGGCCCCGAACTCGGGGACGTTGGTCTTGCCGAGGGTGATCGCCCCGGCGGCCCGCATGCGCTCGATGCTGATGTCGTCGTGCTCGGGCAGATGGTCGGCGAGGACGGGGGAGCCGTGGGTGGTGCGGAGGCCCTTGGTGTTGTGGGTGTCCTTGTGGGCGACGGGCAGTCCGTGCAGCGGACCGACCGGTTCGCCGCGCGCCAGACGCTCGTCCGCCTCGGCCGCCCCTTCGAGGGCCGCTTCGGCGGTGAGGGTGACGATCGCGTTCAGCTCCGGGTTGAGCTGCTCGACGCGTTCCAGATGGGCGGTCATGACCTCGCGCGCGGACAGTTCGCGCGAGCGCAGACGACGGACCAGATCGGAGGCGGAGGCGTCGCAGATCTCCGGGTGGACGGGGCGGGGCATGAGGTCTCCTGGGGCAGGGGTGGCGGGAGCGGCGCCCGGCGGGGAGGGACGGGCGGGGCCGGGGCGCGGGCCGTGGCGGGAGGGTCAGGCCGTGGTCCTGACGAGGTCGCGGGTGACGGGTACGGCGCCGGGCGCGAGCCCGAGGACGCGGTCGAGATAGGAGTTGGCGAAGACCCCGGTCGGGTCGAGGGTGTCGCGCAGGGCCGTGAAGTCGTCGAAACGCGGATAGCGGGAGCGCAGGCTGCCCGCGCCCAGCGTGTGCATCTTGCCCCAGTGGGGGCGGCCGCCGTAGGAGCCCAGGATGTCCTCGCAGGCCCGGAAGTACCGGTGGTGGGACATCCGGTGGTACTGGTGGAAGGCGATGTAGCAGGTCTCGCGGCCGTGCGCGGTGGAGAGCCAGATGTCGTCCGCCGCCGCGAACCGCACCTCCAGCGGGAAGGACACCCGCTCGCCGGTCGACGCGATCCACCGCTCGATCTCCCGGAGCGCGTCGACGGCGTGTTCACGCGGGATCGCGAACTCGCCTTCGTGGAAACGGACTTCGCGCGGAGAGGCGAACACCCGAGGGGACAGGTCCGTCCACTCCCGCGCGGACATCGCCCGCGCCGCGAACCGGGCGATCGGCGGCACCAGCGCCGGAACCGCCGTACCGAGACGGCACAGCCCCTCGAACCCGAGGTCGCCGACCAGCCGGTCGAGCCTGCGGGCGGCGGGGCCGATCGGCTTCAGCGGAGTGGAGCCGGGCAGCCGGGTGAAGCGGCGGGTCAGCGTCACATCGCTGTGGGGGAACCAGAAGAACTCGAAGTGGTCGTTCTCCTCGGTCAGTTCCCCGATCCGGTCGAGGACCTCCCGTACCGGCGTCGTGGTGTCCCGGGCGTGCAGGGCGAACCGGTCGACGCACTGGAGTGTGACCTCGGTGATCACCCCGAGGGCCCCGATCCCGACGCGTGCCGCCTCGAACAGCTCGGGGCGCTCCTCGGCGGAGCAGGTGACCACCGAGCCGTCGGCGAGGACCATCCGCAAGGCCCTGATCTGCGTGGAGATACCGCCGAAGCGCAAGCCCGAGCCGTGCGTCCCGGTGGAGATCGCCCCCGAGACGGTCTGCCGGTCGATATCGCCCATGATTTTCATGGCGAGCCCGTGCGAGGCCAGGAGCGGGCTCAGCCGCCACAGTGGCATCCCCGCCTCCACCGTGACCAGCTTCTCGGCCGGGTCCACGGAGAGCAGGCCGCCCATGCCGTCCATGCGGAGCTGGACGCCGGGGGCGACGGCCGCGCCGCTGAAGGAGTGGCCCGAGCCGATCGCCTTGACCCGCAGCCCGCGCGCGGCGGCCTCCGACACGGCGGCGGCCACCTCGTCCGTACTCGCCGGGGCGCGGACGAGCGAGGGCCGTACCCGTTCGCTGCCCGACCAGTTGCTCCATACCTCGGTCATACCGGAAGTCCTCTCGACAGACAGAACGGGCGGAATCGGCGGCCGATGGCACGCGTCGGGGGCAGCGTCGTCTTGGTCGGTTGTCCAAGTCAAGGGGTGGGAGGCCTTGACTTGGACAACTGACCAAGAGCAAGGTGAGGCACCCCCGAGCGGCCCTCAGAGCCGGGGCAGAGCCCTGCCAGCGCCGCCCTCCAGGCCCCGAGAAAGGCCCCTCCAGCATGGGAAGTTCCCCTCAGAGCCGGGACACGCAGAGCCAGGATGAGCAGAGCCGGGATGAGCGAAGCCGGGACATGCGGGACCGGGACGGGCAGGCCCCGTCCGGGCGGGTCCACGGCGCGCAGGCCGCCCAGGACGCGGGGTCCCGAGCGACCCCGGACGTCTCGCCCGGCGCCATCGCCCCGGTCGTCGCCTCCGCCGCCCCCGTCTCCACCGCCCGCCCCGCGACCCCCGAGGAGCTTGAGCGGGCCACCGCGTCCCTCCAGCCGCCGTTCGCGGTGGTCGACCTCGGGGCGCTGGCCGTCAACGCCACCCGTATGGCGCGACGCGCCGGCGGGAAGCCGATCCGGCTGGCCAGCAAGTCCCTCCGCTGCCGTCGGCTGCTCGGCGACGTACTGCGCGTGCCCGGCTACTCCGGCGTCCTCGCCTTCACCCTCCCGGAGGCCCTGTGGCTGGCGGAGGACCACGACGACGTCCTGGTGGCCTACCCCTCGACCGACGGGCCCGCGCTCCGGCGCCTGGCGGCCGACGCGCGGCTCGCGGCCCGCGTCACGCTCATGGTCGACTCCGCGGCGCACCTGGACGTGATCACCGACGCCGTCGGCCCCGACGGGCCCCCGCTGCGCGTCTGCCTCGATCTCGACGCCTCCCTCCGGCTCGCGGGCGGGCGCGTCCACCTCGGGATGCGCCGTTCCCCGGTGCACACCCCCGAACAGGCCCGCGCCCTCGCTGTCGCCGTGCTCGCCCGGCCGCGGCTGCGGCTCGTCGGCGTCATGGCGTACGAGGGGCAGATCGCCGGAGTGGGCGACAACCGGCCGGGACTGCCCGGGAGCCGCGCGGCCGTACGGCTCGTCCAGCGGCTCTCCGCGCGGGAACTGCGCGAGCGTCGGGCCGCCGTGGTCGACGCCGTACGCGCCCTCACCCCCCTGGAGTTCGTCAACGGCGGCGGAACGGGCAGCCTGGAGAGCACCTCGGCCGAACCCGCCGTGACCGAACTCGGCGCCGGTTCCGGTCTGTACGCCCCCGGGCTCTTCGACCACTACCGGCGCTTCCGTCCCCTGCCCGCCGCCCACTTCGTGCTGTCCGTCGTCCGCAGGCCCGCTCCCCGGCACGTCACCCTGCTCGGCGGCGGTTGGGTGGCGTCCGGGCCCGCCGGTCTCGACCGGCTGCCCCTCCCGGTCCGGCCGGCCGGGCTGCGGATGCTGCCGGGCGAAGGGGCGGGCGAGGTCCAGACCCCGCTCACCGGCGCCGTCGCCGACAGGCTGCGGCTGGGCGACCGCGTATGGTTCCGGCATGCCAAGGCGGGCGAACTGTGCGAGCGGGTCAACCACTTGCACCTGGTCGAAGGCGACCGGGTCGTCGACGTGGTCCCGACCTACCGAGGGGAAGGCCACGCCTTCCTCTAGGGCGCCACCGGGCCCGCCGCCCCCCCCACGAGACCCACCCGGGAGACCCCATGGTCCGCCAGTCCGCCGAAGCGCGCCGCGAGCAACTCGTGGAGGCCGCCATCCGCGTCATGATCCGTGACGGCGTGGCCAAGGCCACCACCCGGGCCATCGTCGGCGAGGCCGGGCTTCCGCTGGGCGCCTTCCACTACTGCTTCCGTTCCAAGCAGCAGCTTCTGCAAAGCGTGATCGAGCGCATCATGCTGCGCTCGCTCGCCTTCCCCCTCGACGCGCCCGTCGACGGCGCCTCGGCGCGCGACCTGCTCCGGGTCTTCCTGCACGCCTACTGGGACGGCATCCGCGAGCGCCCCGACGAGCACCAACTCACCTACGAACTCACCCAGTACGCGCTGCGCGAGCCGGGTCTCGCCGAGGTCGCCCGCCGCCAGTACCAGCAGTATCTCCAGGCCAATGTCGACCACTTGCGGACCGTCGCCCGGCTGGCCGACATCCGGTGGAGCGTGGAGACCGCCGTCCTCGCCCGCTACGGGCTGAACTTCCTGGACGGGCTCACCCTCAACTGGCTGATCGACCGCGACGACACCCAGGCCCTCGCCGCGCTCGACGCCTACGCCGACCAGCTGGCGACCCTGGCGGTGCCCCGCGCCTGACGCGGCAGCGGAGCGACGCCAGGCACGGTCGGTCGGTCGGGCCGCCCCGCTCAGAGGAAGCGGCGGAGGAGGCCGGACTTGAACGGGGTGAAGGGCGGGTAGGCGAGGCGGAGGGTGTCGGCACGGAGCGGCTTGTCGAGCACCGCCTTGGTGTGGCTGAACGTGTCGAGGGAGTGGCGGCCGTGGTAGCCGCCGACGCCGCTCTCGCCGACACCGCCGAAGGGCATCCCGGGAACGGCGAGATGGGCGTTGGGTACGCCGAAGGCCAGCGCCCCGGAGGAGGTCTCGGCGGCGATCCGGCGCTTGCTGCGGGCGCTCGCGGTGAAGGCGTACAGGGCCAGGGGCTTGTCGCGGGCGGTGATGAAGGCGAGGGCGGCGTCGAGGTCGGGGACGCGGACGACGGGCAGGATGGGCCCGAAGATCTCGGCGCTCATCACCGGGGCGTCCGGGTCGACGTCGGCGAGGACGGTCGGGGCGAGATAGCGGTCGGCGCGGTCGTGGTCGCCGCCGGTGACGATCCGGCCGTCGCCGAGCAGGGCGGTCAGCCGGTCGAAGTGACGCTCGTGGACGATCCGTCCGTAGTCGGGGCTGTGCGCCGGGTCGCTTCCGTACATCTCGCGGATCGCGGCGGTGAGATGCGGCTCGATCGCGTCCGCGGCGGCGCCGACGGCCAGGACGTAGTCGGGGGCCACGCAGGTCTGGCCCGCGTTCATGAACTTGCCCCAGACGATACGGCGGGCGGCGGTCGCGAGATCGGCGCCCGGCTCCACGACGGCGGGGCTCTTGCCGCCCAGTTCGAGGGTGACCGGGGTGAGATGGCGGGCGGCTGCGGCCATCACGATCCGGCCGACCGTGCCGTTGCCGGTGTAGAAGATGTGGTCGAAGCGCTGCTCAAGCAGGGCGGTGGTCTCCGGGACGGCACCCTCGACCACGGCGACGGCCGTCGGATCCAGGAAGCGGGGCAGCCAGTGGGCCAGCGCGGCGGAGGTGGCCGGGGCCAGCTCGCTGGGCTTGAGGACGGCGGTGTTGCCCGCCGCCAGCGCGCCGACGAGCGGGGCCAGGGCCAGTTGCAGCGGGTAGTTCCAGGGGCTGATGACCAGGACGGTGCCCAGCGGCTCGCGGATCGTACGGGCGCGGGCGGGCTGGAGCGCCATCGGCACCGGGACGCGGCGGGGGCGCAGCCAGCGGCGGAGGTGGCGCAGGGTGTGGTCGATCTCGTTGAGGGTGAAGCCGATCTCGGTGGTGTACGCCTCGGTGGCGCTCTTGCCGAGGTCCGCGTGAAGGGCGGCGGCGAAGGTCTCCTGCTGCTCGGTGAGCAGTCGCCGCAGGGCGCGGAGCTGGGCCTTGCGCCAGGCGAGGGGCCGGGTGCGGCCGCTGGCGAAGGTCGCGTTCAGCCGGGCGACGGTGGTGGCCGCGTCGGCGGTGGACGAGGTCGCGAAGGTGGCGGGAGCGCTCATGCCGTCGAGTGTAAACGAAACGAAATCATTTCGTTTCGTTTTTGCTGGATTAGTCTTGCGGCATGGAAGACACCGCCTCCGCAGCCCCCGCCGCCTCTCCCGCGGACCCCGCACCGCGCCGAGGCCGCCCGAGGGACGCGGGCCGGGACCGGGCGCTTCTCGACGCCACGCTCGGAGTGCTCGCCGAGAGCGGCTACGGGGCCCTGACCACCGCCGCCGTGGCGGCCAGGGCCGGGGTCTCCACCGCGACCCTCTACCGGCGCTGGTCGTCCAAGGAGGAACTGGTGGTCGCCGCCGCCGCGAGCCTCGCCGAGGATCCCTACGGCCCGCCCGCGACCGGCGGCCTCGAAGGCGATCTCCGGGTGGTCCTCCGGGACAAGGTCCTCGCCGTGACCGGCGAGGGAGGGCGGCTGATGCGCGCGCTGATCGGCGAGGCGGCCCACAACGCGACCCTGGCCGAGGCGCTCACGACGGCCTTCCTCGCGCCCGTGTACCGGCGGGTGGCCGAGGTCGTACGGCTCGCCGCCGACCGGGGCGAGATCCCGCCGGTCGAGGACGCCGAACTGCTGGGCGAGATCGTGGTCGGCCCGGTCATGGCCCGCTTCCTCCTCACCCCCCGCCCGCCGGAGCGGCTCGAAGGACCCGAAGCGCAAGCGGCGGCGGACCGCTTCCTGCCCTTCGCCCTGCGCGCGGTGGGCGGCGGCGACCGGGGACGTACGGAAGCCGCCCGGGACTGAGGACGGGCGGGTCCCGTCCCCCCGCCACCGGGCTTTCGCCGCACAGGCCGCACCCGTCCGGCCGGTCCCGAGCCGCCAAAGAGTGTTCGAATGGGAGGGTGAACCGCGCGTACGCCCGGAGCACGTCCGCCGGGACCTTCCCGGTGGGCGCGCCAGGGCGGGACGGAGGCCGACTTGACCGGTTCCGGCGACTACGAGGAGGCCCCGCGGGCTGCTCCGGAGGAGCCGGGGGCCGCCGCGCTCGTCGCGGAGAACCGGTGGCTGCGCACCCGGCTCGCCCACCGGCACCTGCTCGACCTCGCCACCGGGGTGCTCGCGGCCCAGCTGCGGCTGCCTCCCGCCGAGGCGGCCGACCACCTGACCGCCCTCGCCCAGGCGACCGGCCTCCCGGCGGCCGACCTCGCCGCCGACATCGTGAACGCGGCCGACGGGGAGCCGAACCAGGGGGGCGTACGCCTCACCGGCACGGGTGCGGATACGGGTGCGGATACGGGTGCGGGGGGCGGTCGGGGGGTGGGTGCGGGCGCCGTGGATGTGCGCCCCGCCGGGTCCGGGTCCGAGCCCGAGCCCGAGCCCGAGCCCGAGCCCGAGCCCGAGCCCGGGTCCGGGTCCGGGTCCGAGCCCGGGTCCGAGCCCGAGGCCGAGCCCGAGGCCGGACCCCGGCCCAAGCCTGAGCCCGGGGCCGGACCCCGGCCCGAGCCCGCACCCCCCGCCGCCGGAGGCATACGCCCCGGCAATCCCGAGCCCGGTCCCGAAGCCGCGGGCGCCGGCGATGTCCGACCCGACACCCCCGGGTATCTCGTCGAGCGGCGCCGGTACCGGCGTACGGCCGCCGAGGCGGAGGTCGCCGATGCGGTCGGCGAGGCCGCGCACACGCTGTTGGCGGAAGGGCTCGCCCCGCTCGGTGCCGACAGCCTCTGGCTGTGGCGGCCCGCCGGGGCCGGGTGTCTCCGGCTCGCCGGTCACGCGGGGGTGGGCGCGGCCGAGGCGGAGGCCTGGCAGTGGATCCCCCCGGCGGCCCCCGAGCCCTTCCGGTCCGTGCTCGCCGACGGCGCGCCCGTCTGGCTGCCGGAGG
>NZ_MSJP01000103.1 GCF_014596525.1 Streptomyces sp. CBMA291 | reverse complement strand
GCCCCGGCGCCGTCGCCCGCGAAGGCGTCCGCGCCCGCTTCGCATCCGTCGGCCGCGCCGAAGGCTCCCGCTGCTCCGATGGCCTCGGACTCCGCGCGCGCCACGGCGGACCGGGGTGGCTCCGCCGCGCCCAAGTCGGCCCCGGCGGCGGCATCGGCTCCTGCCGTCCGGACCGCTCCGGCCGCCTCTTCCCCGGCCCCGGCCCCGTCCCCGGCTCCGCAGACCGTTTCCTCGGCCGCCAACGCACCGGCATCTTCCACGGCACCCCGTGTCCAGCGCGCCTCGGCCGCCCCGGCGCCCTCGGCGACCAAGGCCACGGCCGCGCCCTCCGCCGTACGGACCACCCCGGTCACTCCTTCCGCCGCACCGGCCGCCCCAACGGCCCCGGCGACCAAGGACTCGGCCGCTGCCTCCGCCGTACCGAACACCTCGGCCGCCCCTTCCGCCGCACCGGCAACGCCGCACGTCCAGCGCGCCCCGGCCGCCCCAACGGCCGAGACCACGCCGAGCGCTCCGGCGACCGACCCCGGTCGTGGCCCCGCCCCTTCGACGGCTCCCCGCACCTCGGACGCCCCGCCGCGCCCGGTGGTCAAGACGGCGCCCGCCGGTTCGGCGGCACCGGCCGTCCAGCGCGCCTCCGCCGCCCCGGCGACCCCGAGGACCAGGACCACGGCCGCGCCCTCCGCCGTACCGAACACCCCGAACACCCCGGCCGCCCCTCCCGCCGCACCGGCAACCCCGCACGCCCAACGCACCCCCGCAAGCCCCGCAAGCCCCGCAAGCCCCGCAAGCCCCGCAAGCAAGACCGTATCGAGCACTCCGCCGGGCAACCCCGTTTCCGTTCCCGCCCCTTCGGTGGCTCCCCGGGCCCCGGGTGAGTCGGCGCTCCCGGTGGCCAAGAGACCCCGCACGGAGCCCGTTGCCTCGGCTGCCCCGGACATCCAGCGCGCCCCGGCCACTCCGGCGGCCACGTCCAAGGCCACGCCCACGGCCGCCGCGCCGGGCGTACGGACCAGCCCGGTCCTCCCCGCCGAGAACGCGTCCGCCGGCCCTGCCGCGCCGGTCCTCCCGACGACCGGCGCCACCCCCGTCCCCTCGGCGGCGCCGACGGTCCAGCGCGCCCCCGCAGCCCCTGCGGCCACGCCTGTGGCGGCGGTCGCGCCCGTGCCGCCCGGCGTCCCCACCGCTCCGGCTTCCCCGACGGCCCCGACGGCCTCCGCCCCCGCCCCGTCGGTGCCGAGCACGCCCGCACCCGTCGTCCAGCGCGCTCCCGGGACCCCGCGGTCGAGCACCCCCGCACCCACCACCCCGGTCGTCCGGACCTCTCCCCTCTCCCCCGGCTCCCCTACGCCTCCCGCCCCTCCCGCGGCCAAGGCCGCTCCCGGTGGCCCTTCGCGTGCGCCGCGTGCCGGGCTCGGCGCGCCCCTTCAGCGTTCCGCCACGCCCGCCACGCCCGTCCCGTCCGCCGCTCCCCCGCTCCGGCGCTCGCCGATCGGCCCACCGGTCAGCCCTCCGACAGCCGGTGCCCTCCCGCACTCCCCGGCCACCGCCGTCCCGGAACCGGCCACCGCTCCCCACCTGCCGGAAGCCGCACCCGCCACTCCCGCCCGGACGGAAGCCGCACCCGCCGCGCCCACCGCGCCTGAGCCGCACCCCGCCGTGCTCCCCGCCGTTCAGCGCAGGGCCTCTGCCCGGCCGCTCGTCCGTGTTCCCCTCTCCCTCCCCCGGGCCTCCGCCCCCCTTCCCCCTCCGGCGGACGTGCTGCCGCTCGCCGGGGCGCGGCCGCTCGCGCCGAGCCTGCCGGGAGCCGCTCCCGCCACGGCGTCGGGGAACGGCCCCACGCCGCTGCTGGCGCCGGGCTCCGCCCCGGCC
>NZ_MSJP01000102.1 GCF_014596525.1 Streptomyces sp. CBMA291 | reverse complement strand
CCGCAGACGCGACGCGCCGCCGCTACGCGGCGGTTCAACTGCCCTGCTCCGCAGTGCAGTTGGTGGCGTCACTTCGTGACGCCTGGTTGGATCGCTCCGCGATCCAACCGCTGCGATTCGCTCCGCGAATCGCAGTAAAAGCGGCTGACTACGGGGCAGGGTGCTGCTTGTTTTCGGATAATGGTTTCTTGCCTTTTGCCTTTCTGGTTAATTGGTTTCGGATTTTATTCTTGGATTCTTTGGTGCGGTCTATTCTTGGTTTGATGGGTGGTCATATTGGTCTGGAATTCTTTGTGTTCGTGGTTGTTGGTTGTGTGTGAGTGGTCTGGTGGGGGTGGGTGGTTGTGGTGGCTGTGTGTGGGTGCGGTTGTTTGGCGGTGTCCGCGTTGTTGGGGGGGCGGGCGGGGTTGGGGTCGCGGTTTTGTTGTGGGTGTCGGTCAGGGTGGTGGGTGGCTGGTGGGTGAGGTGGCAGGCCGCAAGGGCCGGGCTGGTGTTGGCGCGTCTGTGCGGTTGCTGGGTTGGCGTGTATCGGGTTCTGTTTGAGGTGGAGAGTGGGTCTTGGTCCGGCGGGTTGTTCTTGGCCGTGCTTCGTGTGGACTGGGGTTTTCTGGTCGGTTCTAGGCACTGGCTTTGGCAGGCGAGTGGGTCTTCAGCTTGTGCTGGGGGCCTGCTTTACCGAGCTGGTGGTGGGTAAGTGCCTGGGCATGCTGGGGCTTGACGTTCCAGCGTCTGGATGAGCGGGCTGTCGAGCAGGATGTGAAAGGAGTCTGCTTCTGGCACGAAGAGACCTGGCTGGGGGCCGGGCTCAGGCGGAGAACGGTGAGGTTCTCTTCGCCGGCCAGGCCGGGGTCTGCTCGCCCCAGGTTGCCGGTCACACCTGGGGCGAGCGGGGACGGGCTCTGGTCGTCCGTCAGATGGGGAACCGGTTCTCCGTGAGCGTGATGTCCGCGATCAGCACAGAAGGCCGGATGTCTTCCAGGGTGTTCACGAAGTGGTCCGACGCGAAGGTCATGTGCCGTTTCCTCGCCCCGGCTTGTCAGCGACTTCGCCTGGAAGGACCACTTGAACATCGACCGGCACTCGGCCCCCCGCTCGAAGACCGTCCGGGCCCGGCCCGACAGCCACGAAGAACAGACCGCGCTGCGCTTCCTGCCCTCCTACTTACCCGAGCTGCACCCGGACGAACTGGCCAACACCGGTCTTGAACGCGGCCCACTTCACACCCACCAGGCCCGGCTGAAGCCGGAGGCGGCGCCGAGGCTGAAGAACATCGGCGCCGCGAAGCCGTACCGGCCGACCGCCAGAGAGGGCGACAACTGGCCGAATCCGGGCCCGCAGCTCTCCACCAAAACGACCGGGACTGGACCTGATCACCCAGCAGCACGACCAGATCTTGAAATACACCACCACCCTGCGCCTGGGCACTACCAAGGCCGAGCAGCCCCTACCGCGCTTCACCCGAGACGGCCCCTGACCCACCTCCACCAGGATTAACCGCTCTCAGCAAAGTACGACCGGTACCAATACCAGGCTCAACCTGACACCCAAACATGCCAGAGAAGCCAGCCCTACCAGGAAGGACTGCTACGCAGAACGTACCGGGGATCACATCTGCTCCATAGCGTCGGAGCGCGGTCAGTAGTTTGCCGAAGCAGCGCGGGCTCAGCCCCGCAAACGGGGTTACTCGGGACGGCTCCGATGCCGTGATCATCACTCAGGCTGTGCTCAGTGCCGAGGCATGCCCACAGCTACGCTGGTCGAGGGAGTCCACAGTGAGCAGAACCGAGGGAGTCCGTGAATCGACCTCTGCTGTTCCTCGACGTGGACGGGCCACTCAACCCCTACGCAGCCAAGCCGGAGAGGCGACCCGACGGCTACACCACACTCCGGGTCCCCCGGGACGACGCTCGTCGGGACGACAGAGGCATGTCGTCCCGACGACGCCCCTTGCGAGTCTGGCTCAACCCGGAGCACGGACGAACCCTGCTCCAGCTCGGCTTCGAGCTGTGCTGGGCCACCACATGGATGGACGACGCCAACCGGTGGATCGCACCGGTCCTCGGCCTTCCGGAACTTCCCTTCGTGGACTTCGGCGATGTCCTGCTCCGAGAACGTCCCGATGGAGTCCACTGGAAGACCGGACCGCTAGTGGACTACGCAGGCGGCCGTCCTTTCGCTTGGGTGGACGACGAGCAGAGCGAGCTGGATCAGACCTATGTGACGGCCCATCACCAAGGTCCCGAGCTCCTCCACCACGTCAACCCACGGATTGGCATCCGGGAGAACGACTTCCACAGGCTTGCCAGCTTCGCCCAGTCCCTGGACACACCACGAACCACCGGCCGAACACCTCGCCAGCTCTGAAAGCCGCTACGCACTCGGGGTCAAGATCCTTGCGCGACAGCCTTTGGGCGATCAGGTTCAGTCGATCGTTTTGGTGGAGAGCCTCGGGCCCGGATTCGGCCAGTTGTCGCTCTCTCCGGCGGTCGGCCGGTACGGCTTCGCGGCGCCGATGTTCTTCAGCCTCGGCATCGCCTCCGGCCTCCGGCCGGACCCGTGTGTGCCGCCGGGCGGCCCGGTTAGTCTGCGCTTCCTCTCCGGCCGGCCGGTGGGCCTGGAGGGTCGCCGTGAAGGACGTGGTGTGGCCGGTGCCGCGCACGATACGAAGCATCTTGGACATGGGCGTATTCGGGACAGACGGCTCTGCCATCAGTGAACACCGGCACGCGCGGGCGGAATTCTCATTACCGTCCATTCGTATGACGACGATCACCACTCGTACGGTCGCATACCCGGCCGACAACCTGACGATGGTCGGATATCTCGCGCTCCCGGCTGGTGCCGAGCGTCGGCCCGCAGTCCTGATCGGACCTGAGGGGATGGGGCTCAGTGATGTCGAGCGCCGTCGGGCCGATGCTCTGGCCGAGCTGGGATACGTGGCCTTGGCCTTCGATCTCCACGGCGGACGCTATCTGGAGGATCCGGAGGAAATGTTGGCCCGTTGCCTGCCCCTGCTCGCCGACCCCGACCGGATGCGAGGAATCGGCCACGCGGCGCTCGATGTATTGCGCGCCGAACCGCGGGCCGACCCCGACCGGACCGCCGCCATCGGCTACGGCACCGGGGGCGCCGTAGCGCTGGAACTCGGCCGCGATGGCGTAGACCTGCGCGTGATCGCGACGGTCAATGCGCTGACCACCGGCCGACCGGGCGAGGCCGCTCGCATTCGCTGCCCGGTATGGGCCGGAGTCGGATCGGAAGACCCGATCATGCCGCCCGCGCAACGGGTCGCGTTCGCCGAAGAGATGCAAGCCGCAGGCGTCGACTGGCGCCTCACGGTCTACGGCGGAGCCCTCCACGCCTTCCACCATCCACCAGTGGACCACACCACGCCTCCCGGCGTCGGCTTCCACCCACGACACGCGCAGCGAGCCTGGCACGACGTCCTCTCCCTGCTCACCGAGTCCATACCCACCACAAACTGATCCGACCAGCAGCCGGCCTGGCCGACTCCTCGGTGCGAGTGCGGGTGCTGGCGAGTCGGTAGGAGTCGGTTCCGGTCTCGGTGATGGTGCCGTTGAAGGTGAGACGGTCGACGATGGCCGCGCAGAGGCGGGGGCGGTGAATGCCTTGGTCCAGCCGTCGAAGGACTCATTGGAGGCGATGGCGACGCTGTTCTCTTCGCGTTCGGTCAGGAACGAGGAGTTCGGCGCCTCGGCGGTCGAGTTCCGTGTGACCGAGTTCGTCGATGCAGAGCAGGTCAACGCGGCCGTAGCGGGCGATCGTCACCTGTCGTCGCACTCGGCTATCAGCAGCTCGGCGAGGAAGCCGCAGTGGGCCATCTGGTCCTTCAGCGCCCGGTCGGCGATGTCGCTGGCGGGGCAGGGGCGCTGCGCTCCTCCCCCGCAGTGTTCACCGTCGCTGGCGCGGTGGCGTCGGAGCAGGTGCTTGCAGTGGGTCACCGAGGGCAGTGGCCTGGTGTCCGGGGGAAGGTGTGCGATCCGCCACTCGTGTAGAAACGGTGGGGGTGAGTTCACCGCCGGGGAGTCGGATGTAGGCATGGGCAGTGCCGACGGATGTCCCGGAGCCGGCCGTGATCCGGGTGAGGGTGTCGTGGCGGCGTAGGTCTACCAGCGCGGCCAGCGCATGCTGGTGCGGTGGGAGTTCGCGGCGCCGATCACTCTCACGGGTGGCGATGAGCATCGTGGCCCACTCGACCACGGCATGAGGAGAGTTGCCGGGTACGGCAGGGCCGGGAATCAGCGAGGCTTTTGTGCCGGTGGGTTGAGACTTCGAACGCCTCCCCTCGACGGCACGGGAACCTCGTGCGTTGCGGCCTGTCCGCTCACCCCGTCGAGGTCACCCGATCGGTAGCCGCGCTGAAAGGCTCCTTGATCACCGCGAGGGGGACGGAGGTCGGAGTCGCGTTCGAGGACGACGCTGCCACCGGCCGAAGACATGGTCATCGAGTTGGAGTCCGGACCGTGCGGGATCGTCACCCATGGATGAGCCGAATCCGGTTTCATCGTCGCCGTCCAAGGCCCCCTGCTTCCGGCCATGAGTGGATCATGGTTTCGGCGGGCGACGGCACGACTGATTCCGAAAGATCTTCATATCGATGGCACAAACACGGAAAGAGCTGCGCCTTGCGGGTTCACCTGGCGTCGAAATCGAGCGCCATGACGGGCCGGTGGCGCCCTTACGACCGTGAATACCTGTCCGTATAAGAGCCAACCTCTACCTGCCTTCTTATGGGATGGGCTCCCCCCGTGTACACATGATCACGGCGGCCCCGAACAGCCCGGGGCGCCTCAGCCATGTGTCTTTGGGGGTACATCTGTCATGCCCAAACCCACTCGCCGCCAGGCCCTCGGGGCCGTCGTCGGCGTCGCTGCGGTCGGCGCGCTCGTCGGCGTCACCTCCGCGTTCGCGGACACCGTGCCGACCGGGACCGGGGACGAAGGAGTCTCAGCCGGGGCGCCCGGCTCATTCGACGAGGTCTTCCATGGTCGCCGTATCCAGGGCACGCCCGGCGCGGCCTACGCCAGCGCACATGCACACGCACACGCCGGGCACGACGCCGGCTACCGCGTGCTGATCGACGGCCGCGAACTCCCCGTGATGCAGCACGGGAGGAGCGGCTGGAGCAGCACGATCAACCACTATGAAAGATTCGCGACCCCGCTGGAGGCCGCTCGTACCGCGGTCGTCTCGCTCAAGGGCGCCGTCGTCGTTCCGTTCGACCCCACCGCCTGATCCGGGAGCAGCCAGCCATGACCGTACGGAAGAACCAGGCGAGCCTTGCCTCCCTTGAGAAGAAGGCATTTGTCGACGCGGTACTGGAAGTCAAACGAAAAGGCCTGTACGACGATTTCGTACTCGCCCATCGTACGCGTTTCGCGATAGACATGAACACCGGTGTGTACGTAGGCCACTTCGGGCCGTCCTTCCTGCCCTGGCACCGAAAGTTCCTCATCGATTTCGAGAACGAACTACAGAAGGTCGACGCGTCGGTCTCGATCCCGTACTGGGACTGGACGGCCGATAACACCGTCGGCTCCTCGCTCTGGGCCCCGGACTTCCTCGGCGGCACCGGACGCCCTCTGGACGACCAGGTGATGGACGGGCCGTTCGCGCATTCCGGCGGGAACTGGACGATCAACGTGTCGGTCGACAGTCGCCCCTTCCTCGCCCGCAATCTGGCCTATCGCGTGCCGTCGCTTCCGCCCCGGTCCGACGTCGACGCCGCCCTGGCCATGCCCACCTACGACTCCGCGCCCTTCCGTGACGGCTCGGCGGGATTCCGCTCCACGCTGGAGGGCTCCGCCGGGTACATGAGCATGCACAACCGGGTGCACACCTGGGTGTGGGGTCACATGGAGACGAGCGTGTCCCCGAACGATCCGGTGTTCTGGCTGCACCACGCCTTCGTCGACAAGCTCTGGGCCGACTGGCAGGCGCTCCATCCGACGAGTGCCCCGTACCTCCCCACCGGTGGGACGACCGATGTGATCGATCTGAACGAGACCATGCCGCCCTGGTCGAACACCACCCCGCAGAGCATGTTGGACCACACGCAGTTCTATACGTACGCCTGATTCGCCGTCACGGGGTGGTTCCTCCCGTGAACCCAGGCATCCCTGCCGAGCAGGTGGTTTCGGTCCGCAGGGATGAGCGGCTCTGATGGGCCATGGTTCGAACACACTGGATCGCCATCAGGATGCTGGGCGACGACCAGAGCCGCTGCGGCCACTGCACGCTCGCCGTCATAGATACCCGGGAGGCAAGCAGCGCTCTCCCCGCCGGAGCCGATCCGATGGGCGATCTGGTTCCGGCGGGCCGTCCGCGCTCCTTCCTCGACGTTCTGGCTGCCGCGCTGACCGGCTTGGCTCCGGGCAGTCGGCTTCGCAAGGGGTGTGGGAATGGCCCGGGGCCGTGCCGGGGCGCGGTGTCCGCCTCGATGGGCGCGGGTTGATTCTGCTGCCCACGTTTCACTACTCGGGGGCCCGCTGCTTCAGGACGTTCCGGGCCGTCCCGTGGTCCTGACGCACCCGGCCGGTCCCGGGTTCCCGCCTTCTGCGGGGCCGTCCGGTCGACCGGGTCGAGGCCTTGGCCGGTGTTCTGGGTCGGACCCGGCTGGACGCCCTGCGGCTGCTCGTCGAGCCTCACACCGCGACTTCCCTGACCCGTGCGCTCCGCGTCAGCAACGCGACGGCCTCGGCCCATGCGGCGGCGCTGAGATCGGCGGGCTTGACGACGACGACCCGCGTGGATCACTCGGTCACCCACCGGTGTACGGCCCTGGGCGCGCTGGTCGCGGGTGTCTGACCGGCGGGGCGGTCCGAGTGCTCCGGCAAATGTCCGAGTCGTGACGGTCGTACGGTGTGGTCTGCCGTGAGGTCCTCTACCTGTCTCGCCACCACCCGCGCCCGGACCGTGTGCCATTCCGTCGGACCTTCCATGGTTCCGCCTGGCCGGATATGTGGGCATTCCCGAGTTCCGTCGCCAGATTGGCCATGTTTCGCAAGCGCTCGTAGTACTCGACCGCGCCGTCCTCCTCATCGATGGACGGCAGGACTCTCTCGATGGCGGCGGCGGATTCGAGAAGGATTTCGCGGCGCTTCTCGTCCAGGGGGCCCTTCAGGAACGAGGAGACGCAGCCGGCGATGTCCGCGTCCAGCATCACCATGTCCTCGCCTTCGATTTCCCGACCGCGCAGGCGGGGTGGGAACGGTGCGCGCGCGTGCTCTTTCCACAGCTGTGAGAGCAGGTTCATTCCCGGTTCACTCATGGTGAAGATCATGCCATATCCATCAGGCGGCTCAAGGGGTCCGTAAAGGAGGTCGTGCGGGCCTGTCCGGATGAGTGGTCGGGGTCTGGCATGCCTTTCGCGCCGCTTTTTCCGGTGTCTTATCCGGTTCCTTTCAGCGGTCTGTGGGGTGAGTCCTGGCTGGTCAGGGTTCGGGTGCGGCGTCGTGTGGCTCTTTCTGGAACCGGAGTAAACCGTGTCCTGTACACCTACTCTGGCCGAATGAGCCTCTGGTTCGGGCGGGACGAGGGCGGAAGCATCCACGGTGTCAGCAGCACGTCCACGAGACAGGGATGACTCATGTTTGCTCGTACCTCACGTGTCGCGATCGCCACGGCTGCCACCATGCTCGCCCTGGGGGCAGCCGCCACCACGGCGCACGCCGCGCCTGTCACCCCGAGGAACTGTGTGCTCAACGTCGATTCGGGCAGTGAGCGGTGCTTCGGCACGTTCCGCGAGGCCATCGCTTTCTCCACCAGCGGGCGTATCACCGACGCGCCGGTGTCGGGGAAGCACATCGACCGGAAGCTGGCGAACCGTCTCACGGGTTTGCCGGTCACCCCGGGGGTGCAGTCCGTGCAGCTCGGCGTCGTCTACACGGACTCGAACTACGGCGGTTCCACTCTCGTCCTGGCCGGTGAGCGGGGCTGCCTGAGTGGCAACGGCCGGGACGGTCAGATCAACCTCGATGGCACCTTCAACAACTCCATCAGCTCGTTGACCACCCTGTCCTGCTGGCTGGAGCTGTGGGATGCCCCCGACACCGCCGGGATCCACCAGGAGTACCAGCAGTCGACCTCGTACGTCGGGGACGCCATGAACGACCGGGCCAGCTCGATCGCCCTGCTGTAAACACTCGTGCGCGACGGCGCCCCGTCTCCGGGAAACCGGAGGACGGGGCGCCGTTCCGCGTGGGCCGGTCGTGGCCTGGTCCCGGTCCGTGCTCAGGCGGACGCGGGGCGGGAATCCTTCAGGGAGCGGATGACCTTCAGGGCCAGTTCGATGTCCTCCGGGGAGTTGACGATGCCCGCCGAGAGGCGGACGTGGGGGACGCCGTACGGGGTGGCGTTGGCGATGACGCGGTTCTCGCGGAGGATGCGGGCGACCTCGCGGGGCGGGTAGCCGTGGACGTCGAACGTGACGATGCCGGCGGACACCTCGGGGTCGAGCGGCGTGTGGAGGGTGACGTGGTCCATCGCCGCCAGGCCCTCCTTGATCTGGCCGTTGAGTTCCGCGATGCGGTCCTGGATGCGCTTGCGGCCGATCTGCCGGACGAACTGGAACGCCTCGGCGGCGGCCCACTGGTGCTCGTACGCGGCGAATCCGCCGGGGCTGAGCCAGGCGGCTTCGGTGGGTCCGTCCGGTCGGCGGTCCTCGCGCCAGGCGGCGGAGGTCTCCTTGCTCATGAGGCTGGGGATCGTGGGCTGGAGGAGCGCCCATGCCTCGGGCTTCGCCCACACGATTCCCGTACCGCGCGGGCCGAGGATCCACTTGTGGGTGCCCGCGGAGAAGAAGTCGACGCCCATGCTCGCGACGTCCTCGTCGGCGACGCCGAAGCCGTGGACGCCGTCCACGACGATCAGGATGCGGTCCTCCTCGGCGCGGTCGCGGTTCAGGTCGGCGATGGCGTCGGCGATCCGGGCCATCGGCAGGCGTACGCCGGTGTTGGAGTGGACCCAGGCGACGCCGAAGACGCGGGTCTGGGGGCGTACGGCGGCGCGGATGCGGGTGATGGCCTCGTCCACGGAGAAGTCCGGCGAGGAGTCGTAGAGGGAGATGGCGTGCGTGGTCGCGCCCCATTTCTCGGCGGCCAGGCGGATGGCTTCGTGGTGCGGGTAGAACTCGTGGGTGGTGGTGAGGATTTCCTGGCCGGGCTTCAGTCGCAGGCCGTTGTAGATGAGGGCGAGGCCTGTGGTGGTGCTGGTGGTGAGGGCGATTTCGTTCGGTTGTCCGCCGACGTATTCGGCGGCTTCGGCGCATACCTTGCGCCAGATCATGTCTTCTTCGCGGCCGAACATGTTGTCGTCGAGGGTGCTGTGCGGGTCGAAGTCGAATGCGTTGCGGTATTTCGTGAGGGCGTCGCGGACGGGGGTGGGGTTCGACGCCAAGTAGAAGTTCGACAGGTGGGCGAGGTCGGGCGAGAGGAGGAACTGTGCGCGGACGGATTTCCAGTCCTGCGGGTCGAAGGGCTGGTTTTCGTCCGTCTCCGTGGTGTCCGGAGAGGGCTCGGCGGTCGAGCCGGCCGGGCCCGCGGGATGCGAAAGGGACATCGTCTCTCCTCTGTGTGCGGGTGGGTTCCGCGTGGGTGGGTCTCGCGTGTGAGTTTCGCGTGTGGGTTTCTTTATCGACCGGTTGTCTTCACGGTTCTTCAGTGAGATTAGGTGGCGCTCATGGGAGCGTCAAGGAGAGGAATCCGGAACTCGAAAGGGGTGCGTCGTATCGAATTCTTTCGATTATTTCCGGCTGCTGTGCGGTGCCTTTCGGACGTGCGCGGGGTGGGTGACGGCGAGCGGTCCGGGAGTCCTCGAAGGGGCTCCCGGACCGCTCGCCGTGTTGTCGTGTCCTAGGCGGTTTCCGCCTTCTGTCGTTCCTCCTGTCCGGTGTCGGTCGTCTCGGGGCGGAGGTCTCCCCCGGTTTTGGCCGCCAGGCCTCCGCCCACCGCCCAGACGATCAGTGCGCAGGCCGCGAATCCGGCGCCGAGGAGGCTGGATCCGACCCATCCGTGGGAGGTGAAGACGGAGGTGGTGGCGGCCGCTCCGAGGGCGGAGCCGAGGGAGTAGAAGACCATGTAGCCGCCGATGACGCCGCTGGTGCGGTCCGGGTGGGCGGTGGTGAGCATGTGCTGGTTGCTCACGTGGACGACCTGGACGGCGAAGTCGAGGACGATGACGCCGATGACGAGCAGCCACAGGGACCAGGTGAGTTGAGCGGTCGCGGTCCAGGAGACGATGAGGAGGACCAGTGCGAGGCCGGCCATCGGGATCGCCCGTCCGGCGTCGGCCCACCGTCCGGCGCGTGCGGCGCCGAGGGCGCCGGCGAGTCCGGCGACACCGAACATGCCGATCTGGCTCTCGCTCAGGTGCCAGGGTGCGTCGGCCAGGGGCAGGGACAGTCCGCTCCACAGCGTTCCGAACGACGCGAACAGGAAGAACGCGATGAAGCCGCGGGTCAGGAAGAGCCGTTGTCCGAACAGGCCACCGAGGGCGGCGACGGCCTGTCGGTACCCGGTAGGGCGGCGGGCGGCGCCTTCGGGTGGCAGGGCGCGCAGGACGAGGGCGGCGAGGCCGAGTGCCAGGACGCCGAGGACGACGTAGATGCTGCGCCAGCCCCAGTGGTCGGCGAGGAGGCCGGTGACGACGCGGGCGCCGAGGATGCCGACCACGACGCCGGAGGTGACGACGCCGATGTTCCGTCCGCGTTCCTCGGGGGGTGAGGCCGAGGCGGCGTAGGCCACCGTGGTCTGGACGACGACGGCGAACATGCCGGCCAGTGCGAGACCGGCGAAGGCCATCCAGGCGGCCGATGCCGTGGCCGTGAGGATGAGGCCCGCCGCGGTGATCGTCAGGTGCACGGCGATGAGCCGGCTTCTGTTGGCGACCACGTCGCCGAGCGGTACGAGCAGGACCAGACCGGCCAGGTAGCCGAACTGGCCGACCGAGACGATCCATCCGAGTTGTCCTGCGGAGACTCCGAGGCTTTCGCCCATCGGGGCCAGCACGGGCTGCGCGGCGTAGACGCTCGCCACCGCGACTCCACAGATGATCGCCAGCAGTAACCGTCGCCAGACGTCCATCGCACTCCCATCAGAGATAAGTAGCAAAGTGAAACCAATTTGACCGTAGGGCATGATGGTCTCAATACGCAACTCATCTAGGAGGTGTCATGCCGCGCTCCTCCACCGGCGCTCCGAGCCCCGCCTGGACCGACCCCGACTGTCCCGTCGCCCGTACGCTCGACCTGGTCGGCGACCGCTGGAGCCTGCTGGTCATCCGGGACGCGATGGACGGGGCGCGTTCCTTCACCGAGTTCCAGCGGCGCACCGGGATCGCCCGCAACATCCTCAGCGACCGGCTGCGCAAGCTCGGCGCCCACGGTGTCCTCGTCCAGCAGACCGCGCCCACGGGCCGACGGCTGGAGTACGTGCTCACCGACAGCGGACGCGATCTCTTCCCCGTCCTGCTCACGCTGCGCCAGTGGGGGGAGCGGCACGCCTTCGATCCCGGCGAGCCGCACTCCACGCTGGTCGACGAGCACTCCGTCCCGGTGCCCGAGGTGACCCCGACCGGTGCCGACGGCGCGCTCCTCGACGCCGGGACCACGCATGTGCGGAAAACCGAGGGAAATCGGTGAGGTGTTCGTGAGGTGACGGTCAGCGTCCGGGTCCACGCACACAGAGCGAGGAGACGACGCCGACCTGCTCACGGGCCGCGCCCGGGGGCCATACGACCTCCACCGGGATGCCCCGGGCGCGGGCGTACGCCACCATGTGGGCGGTGGCGTCCCGGCCGCTGGACGGCGAGCCGTCCCAGACGGCGAGCAGTCCTGCGCAGCCGCCGACGAGCTGTTCGTCCGCGCTCACGCAGGCGTCCCGGTCCAGCGGGTCGAAGGGCAGCATCCGGATCCCCTCGGCGAGCGCCAGCAGCTCGCGGTGGGCCTCCCGGTCGCGGGGCGGCGCGTCGGCGAGGACCTCGGGCCTCTCCGGGAGGAGTACGACCAGGCGTCGGCCGGCCTCGTGCATCAGCCGTCCGAACACCGCCGGCACTCCGGCGCCGGTGCGGACGAGTCCGGTCGTGTCCGGCGGGAGCCCTTGCAGCCGCTCCCGCAGTTCGCCCCGTACCAGCTTCCAGGTGTCGGGGGTCAGGTCGGCGTGTCCGACCGCCGCGATCATCCGTCCGCTCGTTTCCCCGCCCTGGGGTGTGCCGCGCGGGTGTCCGCCGGGTCGGGGTCCCGGGCGGTGGCGGTCAGTCGGCATGGTCCGCACGCGTCAGTTCGGTGCGCAGCAGGTCCAGGCCCATCGGTCCCAGGTTCAGGGCGTGGTGGTGGAAGCGTGCGAGGTCGAAGGCGGCGCCGTCGCGGCGGCGGGCTGCCTCGCGCGATTCCAGCCACACCTTCTCGCCCAGTTTGTAGGCGAGGGCCTGGCCGGGGCGGCCCAGGTACCGGTCGATCTCGAAGGCGACGAAGGAGGGCGGGCCGAGACCGCAGTGGTCGGTGAGGAAGGCGTGGGCCAGTCGGGGGGTCCAGTGTTCGCCCTCGTGGAAGCCGGTGCCTGCGGGGATGGGGAGGCGTAGGTGCAGTCCGATGTCCAGGACGACCCGTGCGGCGCGCAGGAGTTGTCCGGTGGCCAGCATGCCGAGGCGGTGGGCGGGGTCGGCGAAGTGGCCGAGTTCCTCCATGAGCCGTTCGGCGTACAGGCCCCAGCCTTCGCAGTGGCCGGGGTGCAGTTCGCTGGAGAGTCGCTGGAAGCGGTTGAGGGTGGTCGTGTTGAGGGTGGTGGTGCCCAGTTGGAGGTGGTGGCCCGGGACGCCCTCGTGGAACATGGTGCCCGGTACGGTCCAGGTCGGGGCGGGGGCGTCCGGGTCGGGGCGCGACCACCAGATCGTGCCGGGGCGTGACAGGTCCTCGCTGGGGGCCAGGTAGACGGCGGGGCCGTCGCCGGGGGCGATCCGGCAGTCGATGCGGCGCAGGGCCTCGGGGATGGTGAAGTGGGTGCCGTCGAGGTCGGCGATGGCGGTGTCGGCGAGTTCCTGGAGCCAGTCGCGGAAGGCCTCGGCGCCCGTGATGCGGTGGCGTGGGTCGCGGTCGAGGGCCGCGAGGACGGCGGGCACCGGCTCGCCGGGGGCGATGAGGGCGGCCGTGGCGGTCATCTCCCGCTGGATCCGGCCGAGTTCCTCCCAGCCCCAGGCGTAGGTGTCGTGCAGGTCGAGGCGGGTGCCGAGGAATTCGCGTACGCCCAGTCGGTAGCGGTCCTCGCCGACGGCGTCCTGTTCGGGTGCGTCCGCGGCGAGTTCTTCGGCCAGGTAGGCGGCGAACCGTGCGAGGGCTTCGTCGGCGGCGGTCGCGGCCTGGTCCAGGGCGGTCCGCAGGGGTCCGTGGCCGTGTCCCGCAGGCAGGGCGGCGAAGGATGCCCGGGTGTCCTGGCAGTCCCGGGCGTTGCGGATGACCTGGCGGTGGGGGGCGACCCTGCCGCGGCGCCGGGCGGTCTCCAGGCTCTCGTGGAGTCCGGCCAGGGTGGCGGGGACGGCGCGCAGCCGGGTCAGCAGTGTCTCCCAGGCGGTGTCGGGGCCCTGGTCGAGGAGTCCGACCGCCTGGCGTATCCGCTGGACCGGGCCGTCGAGGGTGTCGAGGAGGGTGCCGTAGGCGTCGGTGTCGGCCAGGGCGACTTCCGTGGCGAGCCGTTCGCCGAGGACGGCGGCGGCGATGCGTTCGGTGTCCTCGGTGACGGGGGTGGCCTCGACCGCCTTGAGGGTCCGGCGGGCCAGTTCGGCCCGTTCTCCGGTGGCCCGGGGGCCGAAGTCGGTCAGCCGGTGCTCGTGCCCGGCGACGCCCATCGCGGCCGCCAGGCACGGGTCCAGGGCGGCCATGTCGTCCACGTACCGGTCCGCGAGGTCGCTCAGGGCGCTCATGGGCGGGTCCGTTCGGCCGTGGCGGGGGTGTGGTGTGTCATACCAGGACCTGTTCCGGGGTGGTCGGGGCGGCCGGGCGGGTGCGGACCGTGAGGGTGTCGAACAGGCCGGTGATCCAGTCGCGGCTGCCTTCGGGGGTGTCGCTCGCGACGATCCCGGTGAGGACGGCCTCGCCGGACTGGTAGGTGATGTGCCGGGGCAGTGGTGTGCCGGCCGGGAGTTCGTTCCAGGCGACGACGGCCGGGGCTTCCCGGAATTCCGTCGCGCCTTCGAGTCCCCGGAACTCCTGTCCGGCCAGGTGGTGGCCGGGGTAGACGAACCAGCCGTAGCGGCGCAGGGCGGTGGGGGGCTTGGGGAGGGTGCCCGCGATGGGTTCGCCGAGCAGGGCCCGCAGTTCGTACGAGGGGAGGTGGACGCCGGTGGCCAGTTCGACGGTGGCGACGACGTCGGCTCCGCCCACCCGGTTGCCGACTTCGAGGAAGACGAGTTCGCCGTCGTGGACGATGGCTTCGAGGTGGAAGCTGCCGTCCTCGATGCGTACGGCGGCCAGGGCGCGGGCGACCCAGGTGCGGGTCTGCTCGGAGTATCCCGTCTGGAAGGATCCCAGCGGGCTGCCCTGGGCGTAGCGCAGGCAGGTGCCCACGTATTCGCTGGCGCTGAGGAGGAGGACTTCGCCGCCTTGGACGAGGCCGTCGAAGTGCCGGATGGGGCCGGTGACGAACTCCTCGACCTGGAAGTCCTCCAGGTCCTTTCCCGCGTCGAGCCCGGGGATGCCGGTGCGGCGCTCCGTGACGGCGGCGGCGGCCTGGGCCGGGGTGTCGTAGACCAGGACGTCCTCGCTCGACGCGCCCCGGTGGGGCTTGAGCACGGTCGGGCCGTGCCAGGCGGCGGCCGTCCCTCCTTCGGTCGTGAGGAAGTCCGGCAGAGGGAGGAAGCGCGGGACCCTGAGGCCGGCGTTCTCGACCGCCTGCTTCATCAGGACCTTGTCGCGGGAGAGGGCGACCTGGGCCGCGGGGGCGCCGGGGGCGCCGAGGTGTTCACGCAGCAGGGCGGCGTCGAGGAGTTCGTACTCCGATATCGAGAGGACCCGGTCGAAGGTGCGGGGCCGGTTCGCCAGCCAGTCGCGGGCCTCCTCGAAGGCGGGGCGGGTGCCGGGGCGGCTCGCCCGTTCGCAGCGCAGGCCGTCGGGGAGGGTGGCCAGGGCCTGGTCGGTTCCGAAGTAGGTGACGTCGTGCAGGTCGTGGGAGATCCCCCGGTGGTATTCGATCTTGAAGTAGGGCACGCGGTGCAGGATGAGGATCTTCATCAGGCCTTCCTGACGGGAGTGGGGAGGGTGAGGGCCCGGTCCAGGGCGTCCTGCCAGGCGTCGCGGAGCGTGTGGACGACGGTGCGGATGTCGGCGCGGTCGCCGCGCAGGACGACGCAGCCCTGTGCGGCGAAGTCGGCGTTGTCGCGGGCGACGGCGTGCAGGTCGCGGCGCTCGTGGGAGAGCCAGGTGAACGCGGTGGCGGTCAGTTCCCCGTCGGCGAGGCCGAAGCGTTCGGCGGTGGCCCTGACGGCATCGGCGAAGGGGTCGGTGTCGGCGGCGATGTCGTCCGGGTGGAAGGAGCGGTCGGTGGCGACGCCGAGGAGCACGGTGGCCGCCGCGCGGCCGGGCACGAGCCGGTCGACGGGGGCGGCCGTGCCGAACGCCGTGTCGATCCAGCGGTGGTGGAGGTCGATTCCGTAGACCCAGTGGGCCAGGGACCAGATCTTCATGCCACCCGGGCGCCGGTTGGGCTCCACGACCGCGGCGCGCAGTCCGTCGTCGCTCAGCTTGATCTCGTTGTGGAACGGTCCGTCGCACTGGCCGACCAGCCAGTTCGCCTGGCGTCCGGCCCGGTGCAGGGTGGCGCGTTCGTGGGCGTCGAGGCGGGCGGGCAGGACCTGGGCGACTTCGACGGGGTAGCGGCCGGTGGCGCTGATCTTCTCGGTGAGGAATTCGAGCGAGCCGAGTCCGTCGTGGGAGTACTCGCGCCGGTACGGGATGAGTTCCTCGCAGATCACCCCGCCTTCCAGATAGGGCAGGACCTCGGCGAACACGGCGGTCAGGTCGTCGCCGTGGCGGACCACGACGACGCCCCGGTTGTTGCCCTCGGCCGCCGGTTTGACGACGAAGCCTTCGGGGTGGTCGCGCGCGAAGGCTCTCAGCTGGTCGAGCGAGGCGATCTCGGCGAAGGCGGGAACCATGATCCGCTGGGGTTCCAGGAAGTCGGCGACGCGAGTCTCGGTGAGCCGGTAGCGGTATTTGGAGAACGCTCCCCCGGCGAGGCGGGGCGAGTCGACGGGGACGCCGAGCCGCCGGAGAAGGTCGGCGCCGCTGTGAACCGCGTTGTCAGAGAAAACGATGCCGGCCCTGATCCGGTCGCGTCGGTCGGCGAGGAGCTTCTCGCCCATCTCGGCGAAGTCGTCGCGCAGCGGGTCGAGGTCGATCACCTCGTCGGCGATGGCGCGGTCGGCGTCGGTGGGGTCGGCGCGGATGAGGATCACCGTCGCGCCGTGGCGGTCGCGGGCGTGGTTCCGCAGGTGGCGGACCTCGTCGATCCGGCTCAGGTTGTAGTCGACGACGAGGAGGATCGGGGGGTTCATCCGCGCTCCTTTTCGTACACGATCTCGATGGCGTGTTCGGAGGCGGGCCGCAGCGCGGGGAGGATCGTGTCGCGTTCGGTGCGGTCCATGCTCCAGAGCACCTGGCCGAGGAACACCTCTCGCGCGGACGAGCGGATGGTGTCGCCGGGCTTGAGGAGGATGTGCGAGAGGACCGGCCGCAGGGGGAGGTCGTCGGCGAGCCGGACCTCCCGGATGGTCCCGGGGTCGGCGAAGAAGACACGGAAGAACGTGGCGCCGCGTCCCTGCGGGGTGCCGTCGGGCGTGTACGAGAGGGCGTGCAGTTCCTCCCGGAAGGCGGCCGGCCGGTGGGCGGTGAGCAGGGAGTCGAGCCAGAGGTCGAGCAGGTCGGGGCCGCCGGTGAGGGCGGCGACGCTGGGCGAGATCAGGCTGCCGCCGACGCGCGGGTTGACCTCGATGAGGTCCCAGCCGGACGGGGAGTGGCGTGCTTCGACGTGGAAGCAGCCCCAGCCGAGACCGAGGGTGTCCAGGACGCTCTTCACCCAGCGGATCCCGGCGGCGGTCTCCTGCGGCGAGACGCTGACGGGCGGGCTGACGCAGGCGTCCTCCAGGACGGTGTTCGCGGTCTCCGTGACCTCACACTTCTCGTGTACGGCGATCACGTGGGGTTCATGGTCGACGGCGATGACCTCGAAGCTGAACTCGCGTCCGGGTACGTAGTCCTCGATGAGGAACCGCATCGCGGGGGCCGTGGGGTTCACAGGGCCCTTGGAGTTCACAGGGCCTGTGGGGTTCACAGGGCTCGTGGGGTCCGCGGGGTCCGGGTCCGGGGTGAAGACGCCGGCGTAGACCGTGTCGGAGCGGGCTTCGGCGGCGATGCGTTCCAGGTCGGCCCAGGTGGTGGCGGCGGTGAGGGGGAACGTTCCGAAGGAGGCGATGCCGCTGACCGGTTTCACGAAGTAGCGGCCGCCGTCGCGCTGGTGTGCGGCGAGCGTCTCGGGGGTGAGCAGGGAGGCGCGCCCCCGGGTGAGCCCGGCGTCGGCGAGGCGGTTGCGCAGTGTCGCCTTGTCGCGCAGTTCGAGGACCTGCTTCTCGTCCAGGTCCGGTACTCCCAGACGGGCGTTGGCCAGGGCCATCAAGTGCCGGTAGCCCTCCCAGACGGTGAGGCAGCCTTCGATCCGTGCGCCTTCGGCGCGGAGCCGGTCGAGGTGGTTCTCGACGTCGTGTGCGGTCAGGACGTGTCCGGCCGTCACCCGGATGTCGTCCGCGAGACCGGCCAGCTCGGCCGGCCGGGTCTTCTGGTGCTGCGGTTCCGGCAGCGAGCTGAGCACATGGCACTTCAGCCCCCGTGCCTTGACCGCGCCGACGAGGTCCTCCATGAACGAGAATCCGACGTGGCTGAGCAGCAGTACTCCCCTGGCGTTCTCGGTGCTCAATCCGGCCTCCTTGCCGGCGGGCGGGGGCGCGGCGCGGCGGGCGCCGCGCCCCCGCTGGGGACGGGGGTCAGGCCGGCTGCTGCTCGGCCTTGGCGACGGTGTCCAGGTAGAGCTCCTCGAAGTACTGCGCCAGGATGGTCTGGTGCTCGGCGAGGTAGCGCTTGAACGCGGCGATGTCGTCCTCGTCGCGGAGGAGGTGGCGGACGGCCGCCCAGACCTCGCCGGGGTGGTCGTCGTTGATGTCGGTGTGCGAGTGGTTGATCTGGCCGCCGATGTTGCCCTCGCCGACGGACTGCTTCAGGGCCTCCAGCTTCCTGGGCTCCAGCTTCACGTTCACGTACTCGACGAGGTAGGAGTACGCGACGACGCCGAGGGGGCCCTCGTGGTCGAGGAGGTAGGAGAAGTAGCCGGTGAGCAGCTTGGTGGAGAGGTAGGGCTCGGTGGCCAGGAACTGCTCGCGGGTGACGCCGACCTTCTCCAGGTCGGTGATGAACAGTTCGTCGTGGAGCATTTCCTCCTGCTCGTAGTTGGCCCAGACCTGGGCCGCCTCCGGGCTGCGCTTGGCGATCTCCACCAGGGCCTTGGCCTCGGAGACGCGCAGCAGGCGGATGCGCCAGGCGGTCTCGATCAGGTTGCGCTTGTAGTACTCGGAGTCGACGTTCCTGCCTTCGAGGTGCGCGGCCTCGGGGACGTTGGCGTACCACTCCAGGACCTGCTGGTCGAGCTGCTCGTCGATCTCGGCGCGCAGCTTGGCCGAGGCGGTGGCGCTGAGGAACCGGGTGCGGTCCCCGTAGCCGACGTTCGTGACGCGGTTCGACATGGTTCACCCTTCTTCGGGACGTGCTTGACGTGGGTCGGATCGGTTTTCGGGTCGGGCGGTCTAGAGGGCGTCGGCGACGCGAACGGTCGCGTCGCCCCGCAGCCGGCACTGGCAGGCGAGGCGGTGGGATCCGCCGGTGCGGCCGAGGTCTTCGAGGAAGTCGATTTCGTCGTCGTCGGGTTCGCCGAGGGAGCCGAAGCCCTCCAGTACCTCGATGACGCACGCGCCGCAGGATCCCGAGCGGCATCCGAAGGGGATGAGCTGCTCGGAGATCTCGTACTCGACTTCGGTGAGGGGGGATCCGGCGGGCAGGAGGATCTCGGTTCCCGTCGGAAGAATGGTCAGCTTCTTCATGGTCATGACAGCGGTGTGGGGTCGATGCCGGTGGAGTGCTCCGGTGCGAGGCGGGAGCCGGGGCGCAGGGCGACTGCCACGTGGTTCGCTGCGGTCGCCGCCTCCCCGAAGCCCACCGAGATGAGCGGGACACGGCCTTCGTAGGAGCAGATGTCACCGACCGCGTAAATGCCCGGGAGGTTGGTCCGCATCGCCGTGTCGACGAGGATCCTGCGGTTTTCCATACGGAGTCCCCAATCGGCGATCGGGCCGAGGTTGGTGATGAATCCAAGGGCCGCGACAAGGGATTGCGCGGGTAGGTTCCATTCTTCTTCCCCGGTCCTCACGCGGACTTCCTCCAGGTTTTCGGCGCCATGGCAGGCCGTCACCCGCGCATCGGTCATCACACGGATTCCGGACGCGTACATCTGCTTGACGCCGTGTTCGTGGGCGCGGAAGGCCGAGCGGCGGTGGACGACGGTGACGGACCGCGCGATCGGGGTGAGGGCGAGAGCCCAGTCGACCGCGCTGTCTCCGCCGCCCACGATCACCACGTCACGGTCCCGGTGCTCGTCGAGCCGGGGTACGTGATGCGCCACGCCCCGCCCTTGGTACGGCCCCAGGCAGGGCAGGGTGCGCGGGACGGAACGGCCCAGTCCTGCCGCGACCACGACGGCTCCGGTACGGATCCGTGTGCCGTCCTCCAGGCGGATCACCCAGTCCTTGCCGGGAGCCGCGCTCTTGTCCGAGGTCAGGGAGGTGACCGTGCGGCCGAGCAGGTAGCGCGGGAGGAACGGTGCCACCTGGGCGACCAGATTGTCGACCAGTTCCCTGCCGCGTACGGCCGTGTGCCCGGCGATGTCGTAGATCTTCTTCTCCGGGTACAGGGCCGCGATCTGGCCGCCCGGTTCCGGAAGGGCGTCGACGATCACGCTGGAAAGCCCTCGGAAGCCCGCGCAGTAGGCGGCGTACAGGCCGGCCGGGCCTGCTCCGACCACAGCCACGTCCGCGCTCGTCTCCGCGCCGGCCATGGTCGTATCCACTCGAACTCCCGCTTGCTTCATCCTGAACTCCAGGCCTTTCTGGCGTTAGGTCGAACGGCTCGGCCGCCTTGTCCTCGCGGCCGGGTCATCCTCGTGACGATCGGAGAGCCTTTCTTTCTTCCGTTCGGTTTTCCACGCTTTCCGCGAGAGCGCTCCGACGGTTTCTCTCTTTCCCGTCGGAGCGACTTTCCCGGCGAGCGCTATTTCATAGTTCAGCGGGGCGGCCGAACCGTCAAGAAAAGGCCTCGGAACTCCGTACGCCTTCCTGTTCCGGAGGAATCCGAAAGGCGGTTGTCGGGTCTGGCGCGCCTATGCCTCGGCCGTGTCGACGACGGCGCGGTCCAGCGCGCTGGCGAATCGCTGCCACTCCCGGGCGTAGGAGTCGGCCAGTTCCGCGACGGCGACCGCACAGTGCGGCGGGACCGCGGCCATCAGCTGCCGCCCCTTCTCCAGATCGGGAGCGCGCTCGTTCAGCCAGCGCAGCAGTGCGCGCCCGGACTCGGTGAGGCGGAGGGAGGGGTCCTTCGCCAGGTTCTCGACGCGACGGGCCCTGCCACGCCGTGCGCGCCCCTCCCCCGCCGGCGCCCCGGGGCCGCTCTCCGGGACGTGGTCCCGGCGTCCGCGCGCGGCCCCCGGGCGGGGCGGCGGGGAGCCCTGTTCGTCGCGCCGCATGCGTCGGCGGACCTCGCACGCGGTGCTGACCGAGACGCCTGCGCTGTCGGCTGCCTCCTGGAGCGTGGCGCCGGGGTGCTCGGCGAGGAACGCGCGTACGGCCTCACGGCGTTGGGCCGCGTCGAGCGGGCGGGCGCGGCCGTCCGCCCCGACCCGGACCTTCGACTGGGGAACTTCCCCACTCGAAGCGCGGCGGACGGCGCTGACGGTCTTGGGGGAGAGTCGGGTGATGCGTGCGATCGCCCGGTCCGACAGGTCCGGGTGTGAGGCCAGGATGCGTCCGGCCGCCGCTTTCCGGTCCTTGAGCGTCAGCGGCAGACCGTGGTTGACGTTGGCCGCGACGGAGTGGATGAAGATCTCGGCGGCCGGTCCGTCCAGATAGCGGACCGGGATCACCTCCTCCCCCTGGAGCCTGGCGGCTTGGAGGCGGTGCATTCCGTCGACGACGCGCCGGGTGTCCCGGTGCACCAGGATCGGCTCGATGGCGCCCTGCGCGAGAATCTCGACGTGCTCCCGGCTCACTCCGCCCAGTCGGGGCGAGTCGGCGTCCGCAAGGGAGGCCAGCGGCACCAGATGGATGCCGGAGGAATCGCCCTCCGGTGGTTCCTCAATCTCCCGGACCGTCACTTTCAAACGGTCCGTCAGGCGGTTGGGCGGAGGGGCGTCCGCAAGGTCTATAGGCACCGAGGGCCTGCTTTCTGTCCGGTCTTCCGCGTGGGGGGTTGCAGGTGCCGGGGGCGCGCCGACGGCTCCGGTCGGCGCGGCCTCCGGCGGGAGTGCGGTACGGGGAAACACGAGGTTGGTGCGTCTCACCTGGGGGAACGCGGTATCGCCCCTCCCTCGCGAGGGCGGAGGAGGGGGAAGGCGCGCGGTCCGCTCCGGTGAGTGCGCGCTCCGGGTGGCGGCCCGGGGGCGCGGTGCGCTGAGCGGGAAGGCCGCCGCCGGGGAGCCTGGACCGGCGGGGGCCGACGAGGCCGGAGAGTCCGACGAGGGGCAGTGGACGGCGGCGGACGGCGCACCGGCACGGCCGGAGCCCGGGGGCCCGGTCGTGCCGCGCCGGCCACGCCGCCGCGTACGGGCAGACTTCGCCCCGTGTGCGACGGAGCCGGGCAGGGGCGAAGCGCCGATCGGAGCCTGGCGCCGGATCCCTACGGCAGCACTTTGACGGTGCGCCGTGCTCCGATGCGCCGGTCCGCCCCGGGTCGACAGCCGAAGGCGGTCCCGGCGCGGGGCCGGTCATCTTCGGTGGGCGCGGGGGGCGTGGTGTGGTGCAGCAGTGTCATCGGGACTATCCCTCCCGGGTGATGGACCGCTGTCCCCGAGGCGTGATCTCACCACCGGTCACGGGGTATTCACCGGCAGTGAGGACGAGCCAAGCATAAATAGCGCTATTTATGTGTAGCGCGAAGGGGGGCGTGCCGCGACTTGGGCAAGTCCGCCGGAGTATGCCCGGCGGTGGATTCGCAGGCTACCGACCCCACCGGAAAGACGCCGCGCGTCCGTCGCGGCCCGCCCGTAGGTCCCGAACGCACCCCGGAAGCCGCATTCGCCGCCTTTCTGGCGATACGCACTCCCAGACTTGCCCAAGTCGTCCCGCACCCTCCCGCACCTAGCCCTACATAAATAGCGCTCTTTATGCTTGGTCGGGCCTCGCCTCCGGTACATCCCCCGTCCGGTGGCGGGGCCCTTCAGGCGCCCCACGGGGGCAGCGGTCCGGCACCCGGAAGGGACAAGTCCCGATGACACTGCCGCACGAACCCATGCCCATGCCCATACCCATCCCCCCTACGCTCGCCGAGGACGGCCCGTACCCCTGTCTCCGGCCCTTCAGCGAGGCCGTCTTCGCCTGTCTGCCCCGGGCGGACCAGCGCAAGTGGGCAAGGCTCTACATCGAGGCCCTCCTCCGTACGCCGGGCAAGAAGTCGCCCCGGCGGATGGCGGAATCCGTCAGCGACTCCCCCACGGCCTCGCAGGCACTGCACCAGTTCGTGAACGCCAGCCCCTGGGACTGGCTGGCGGCGCGTCAGGGGCTGCTGCGCTGGGTGGAACAGGCCGGCCCGGTGACGTCCTGGACGCTGGCCCCCGCCTTCATCCCCAAGCGCGGCGACCACTCCGCCGGGGTCCACCGCAGGTTCGACCCCGCCCTCGGCAGGCTGTCGAACTGCCAGTTCGGCGTCGTCACGCTGGCCACGGGCGCGTACGGCCCGCTGCCGGTCGACTGGAACCTGTACATCCCGCGCGGGTGGGCACGGGCGCGGCGGTCCAAGGCCCGGGTGCCGGAGGAGGTCGGCGGGCCCTTGTGGTCACAGGCCGCGGAACTCCTGCGGCGGGCTCCCCTGTGGCATCCTGACGCACATGCCCCTGTCACCGCCGAACTGTCCTGGTTGCCGGACCATGACGCCTTCCTCGCCCATCTGACGCGTGGTGAGCGGCCGTTCGTGGTGGAGGTTCCCTGCACCACGCGCGTCGCGCCCGCCACGGCCCCGGCGGGCCGCTCCTCGGCGCTCACCGTCCGGCAGCTCCTCGTGGAGCGCCCGGCCACCGCCGGGGAGGAGCGTCATCATCTCCTCTCGCTCCCGGTGGTGCTGCCCGGCCCCTCGGCGGAACGGGTCAGGCTCCGGTTGCTCGCCCGGCGAAGGCCCGACGGTTCGGCGCGGGCGTGGCTGACGAATCTGGTCGACCGGCAGTTGCCCGAATTGCTGCCGCTGATGCGCAGGCCACGGCTGGCCGCGAGTGTGGTCTCCGCCCTGAACGGGGGCTTCGGGCTCCAGGACTTCGAGGGCCGGTCGTTTCCCGGATGGCATCACCACACGACGCTGGTGTCCGCCGCCTTCGCCTTCTCCCGGACCGGCGGGCGCGTCGCCGTCGGCGGCGGCGGGCCTCGCGGCTGAGCACGGGCCGGGACCGGCAGGCGCCGGTGTCCGGCGCGCGGTGCTCAGCGTCCGCCCGCGACCAGGCCGCCGAGCATGGCGCGCCAGACCTCGGTGAAGTCGGAGACCGTCGGGCCCTGCTCGGCCGCCGCTCTGCGGGCCTCGGCCGCGGCGCCTTCCACCACGTACCCGATGAGCCGTACGGCGGTGGCCGGCCGTACGTCGGCGACGAGGTCGCCGGAGGCGTGGGCCGTCTCCAGGAGGCGCTGGATCCGCGCGCGGAAGGCGCCGATCCAGCCGGAGTAGACGTGCCCCTCCTCGACGAGACGGACGGCGGCCCGGGTCAGGACATCGCCTTGGAGGGCCGTCGCCACCTGGAGGACGAGGAGCGAGAGTTCGGGGAGCGGCCCCGGGTTCTCGGGGCGTGCCGCGCCCGCGCGGTGCAGTTCGCCGATGCCCGCGTCCACCACCGCCGACGCCAGGATGGCCTTGCTGCGGAAGTGGAAGGTGAGGGCCCCGAGCGTGACGTGTGCTTCCCCGCAGACGCTGTTGAGCGTCGTGCCGTCGTAGCCGTAGCGGTCGAAGTGGCGCGCGGCTGCCAGGACGAGGTTCGCTCGGGTGCATGCGGCTCGTTCGCTGTTCTTCATGGTGGGACCTCGGGATCGCGACGACGATGAGGACATGGGCCCGCCGGGCATCGGACTCCGGACGGGCCGGTCGGACCGGATCGGACTTCCTTCGGGGGCGCCGGGCCGGATCAGGGAGCGCTGTCCATGCCGTGCGGGTCGAGGCGGGGCGGGAGCCATCGGGGGTTGCCCGCGGGGAGCGGGTGCCGACTCGCCGGAACGGGCCGGGCGTACGAGGGCCCGACGGCCACGCCTACGGCCGCGGCCACGCGCGGTCGCCCGTCGGTGAAGGCGGGGCCGGAGCCCGTACCGCCGACGCCGGGCCTCGCCCCGGCGGGGCAGGGGACCGTATCCCCGAAGCCGGTTCCCGTGGCGCCGGGGTCGGTTCTCCGGGCGCGGGAACCGCACCCCGTGTCGAGCGCCGCGCGCTTCGTGCCCGCCCCGGGTCCCTCGGAAGGGGTGGTGCCGGGTCGGTCGGGGTTCTTCCGGCCTCCCGCCGTATCGCGGTTGCCGCCCGTCTTGACGAGGCCAGGCAGGTCCCTCACGTACCGTCCCCCACTTGGGCTGCCCGTGGCCGCGGGCGGCGCGGGCCCGCGGCGGCGGCTCGACGGGCGGTCTGACCATACGGTGAGCGCCGGGTGATGGGCACGAGAACAAGGGAAACCCGGAACGTTCTGGGCAAGTTCGCTGGTGCGCTGTGGTTACCGGGCGGTCCACCCGCCGTCGACCGGGATCACGGCGCCCGTGGTGAACGACGAGCGGTCCGAGCAGAGCCACGCGGCGGTCTGGGCGATCTCGACGGGGTCCGCGAGGCGCCGTTGGATGGCGCGCTCCGTGAAGGGGGCGAGGAGGGCCGGGGTGTCGGAGAGCACCTGGTCCATGAGTTCGGTCCGGGTGCTGCCGACGGCGAGCGCGTTGACGCGGATGCGGTGTTCGGCGTACTCGTCGGCGGCGGCTCTGCTCAGGCCGATGACGGCGTGTTTGGCCGCGATGTAGGGGGCGGAGGCGCCGGTCGCGCGGACTCCCGCGACGCTTGAGGTGTTCACGATGGAGCCGCCGTGTTCGAGCATCACGGCGATCTGGGCGCGCATCGCGTTCCATACGCCTCGGGCGTTGACGTCCATGATGCGGTCGTAGGCGTCGTCGCTCATCAGGTGCATCGGTGTGCCGGTGGAGGTCCAGCCCGCGTTGTTGAAGGCGGCGTGGAGTCCGCCGAAGGTCTCGACCGCCGTCCGCACGGCCGTGCGCATGTCCTCGGCGCGGGTCACGTCGGCCACCACGGCGATGGCCCGCCCGCCCGCCGCGGTGATCCGGTCCACGAGGGCGCGCAGCCGGTCCTCGCGGCGGGCGGTGAGGACGACGCTGGCTTCCTCGCGGGCGAAGAGTTCGGCCGCCGCCGCGCCGATGCCGCTGCTCGCTCCGGTGATGATGACCGTCTTGCCGTGCAACAGGCCCTGTGCGGGCATGGGTCTCCTGCCTTCCCTGTACGGCCCCGCCGCCCGTGGGTTCCTTCGGTGCGGCGGGCTCCGAGCATCGTCGTACGCGTGCCCGTGCCCGGTCTCCGAGTTTCCAGGATCGTCGTACGGATTCCTTGTCCGGTTTCCGCGTGCGGGTTCGCGTGGCGCGGGCCCGGCGGTCTCAGGTGAAGCGGTCCCTGTGGCCGGCCGCCCATTGGGCGAAGGTCGTCGGGGGCCTTCCGGTGAGCCGCTCGACGGTGTCGGTGGTGTGGGCCTTGGCCCCGGCGAGCTGTCGGCCGGCGCTTTCCACCAGGGCGTCGGCCATGGCCTGCGGGTAGCGGCGCGCGTAGCCACGGCGTGCTTCCTCCGGGGAGAGGTCCCGGCAGACGAGGGGGCGGCCCAGTAACTCGGCGAGGACGGCGGTCTGTTCGTGGGCCGACAGGGGCTGCGGGCCGGTGAGCTGGTAGGACCGGAAGTGGTGGCGGGGGTCGCCGAGGAGGCGGGCGGTGACCTCGGCGATGTCCTCGGGTGCGACGCACGCGTTGCGGCTGTGCGGGTGGAGCGCGTGGGTGGCGTCGTGGTCGCGGATGCCGGGTGCCCAGGCCAGGGCGTGGGACATGAAGGAGCGCGGCTGGACCATGGTCCAGGGGATGCCGCTCGCTTTGACGCGGTCCTCGTTGGTCCGCTGCCAGCGGGTGACGAGATCGTGGGCCGCGCCGTCGCGTACGGCCGCCGCGGAGAGTTTGACGAGGTGGCCCACGGGGGCTTCGACGGCCGCGTCGAGGATGTTCCGGTCGTGGGCGGGGCGGGTGGGGTCATTGGTCACGACGAAGAGGACGTCGGCTCCGCGGAAGGCTTCGGCGAGGCTGCCGGGGTCGTCGTAGTCGCAGGCGACGTGCCGGACACCGGGGCGCCGGACACCGGGGGGCGGGGTACGGCTGGCGAGGGTGACGCGGTGGTGCGCCGCGAGGTGCCGGGCCACCAGGGAGGAGATCCGCCCGGTGGCTCCGGTGAGGACGATGTGCCGGGACGGGGGCGCCGTCATGGCTTCGGGGTGGGTACGCGGGTGGGTCCGACGTGGATGTCGTGCCGTATCGCCTCGATGGCGATGCTGGGCAGCAGCAGGTCCCACATGTCGCAGACTCTTTCCGTGAGGTCGGCTCGCTTGGTGGCGAGGTTCGAGTAGACCTGCATGCCGGTGCAGGCGCCGACGACGAACCGGGCGAGCCGGTCGATGTCGACTCCGTCGCGGAGTTCCCCGTGACATCGGGCGACGTCGAGATGGCTGCGCATGAGTGCCTGCCACTTCTCGAAGGAGGTGGCGTCGTTCATGCCGTGGCTGCCCTGTTCGATGGCGAGGCGGACACCCGCGCGCAGGATCGGGTCCCGCTTCATGCGGTCCGCCCACACCAGGGTGATGTCGACGAGGCGCTGGAGTCCGGTCGATTCGAGGTGGGGCTCTATCGTCGTCGGCTGGGCGTTCATCAAGGCTTCGGCCAGGCCCTGCTTCGAGCCGAAGTGGAAGTAGAGCGCGCCGAGGGTGAGGCCCGCCCGCTCCACGATCTGGGTCACCGCCGCCTTCTCGTAGCCGGACTCCTCGAAGACCTCGGCCGCCGCCAGCAGGACTCGCTGCCGTGTCCGAGTAGCCCGCTCCGCCTTGACAGTTGCCACTCTCAACCACTCCTCGACAGACATAGATAACGTAATTTATGTTAGCCCCACCGCAGTCACCCAGGCCATCGACTCAGGGGGAACCGCTGTCATGTCCCACTCTCGCGAGCAAGGGCACGAAGGGCACGACGGAGCGCGGATCGAGGAAACGATTCCTCAGGAACTCGTCCACAAACACGCTTCCACCGAGGTACTCCTCACCGACTGGACCACCCAGGGCGACAACCGGCATACGGTATACGCCCGTTGGCCCCATCTGCACCGCTTCTACCCGTACCCCGACCGGCGTTTCGACCCGCTGCTCTTCGTCGAGACGGTGCGCCAGACCTTCCCGCTGCTGTCCCACGTGGCCTACGGCGTCCCCTTCGGCAGCCATCTGGTCTGGGACGACTTCAGTTTCGAGGTCAGACCCGAGGCGATGACGGTCCCGCAGGGCCCGGCGGACGTGGTCCTGGAGATCACATGCACCGACGTCCGGCTCCGCAGAGGCTGCCTGGTCTCGATGAACATGCACGCCGCCGTACGCCTGAACGGGCGTCACATCGGCGATTCGAGCACCCGGTTCACCAACCACTCCCCCGCCGTCTACCGCAGACTGCGCGGCGAACACGACCTCGCCGAGGTCCGGCGCCGGGCAGTGCCGCCCCCGCCTCCCCTGCCGCCCGCCGCCGTCGGGCACCTGCTGCCCGAGAACGTCGTCCTGGCCGCCACCGAACGCCCGGACCGGTGGCGATTACGGGCCGACATGGACCACCCCGTCCTCTTCGACCACCCGGTCGACCACGCTCCCGGCATGCTCCTGCTCGAAGCGCTCCGGCAGGCCGCCCACGCCGCCTCCCCCACCGCGGACCGCGTGGTGACGGGCATGTCCGTCTCCTTCGAAGGCTGGGTGGAACTGGACGCCGCCGCCTGGGTCTCGGTGGCCCCGCTGCGCGGTGACGTCCTGCGGGCCGTCGTCGAACAGGCCCACGGGACCTGCCTGACCGCCGAGATCACCCTCGGCCCCGTACCGCCCGCCCGCCCCCGCGGTTCGGACCACGCGCCCCTCCAGATGGCGACAACCGGCCTCACCACTCACTAGATCCGGCCGTTCTCGGCCCGGACCAGGGCAGCCCCTTCTTTCGGCTCCGCGAGGAAGCGGGCGCCCGGGTCGGTGCGACCCGGACGCCTGCCCGGCCTGCCGTAGGACACGACGGCCCCGCCATCGGACACGACCGCCCCGCCATCGGTCGCGGTCGCGGTCGCGGTCGCGGTCGACGAGCCGAGTGCGCGGCTACTCCCTCGTGTTCGCCATCGCCAGGAGCCCCTGGAGCTGTTCGTGGCTGACGGGGGCTCCGGGGAAGCCCGCCAGGCGTCCGATCGGGAACGAGGCCATCATCTTGCGCAGCCCCTCGTCGTCCGCCATCACCGACGTCGCGTCGGTCTCCGACGAGTTGCCGTACGACGGATTGTCCTCAAGGCGCAGCGGGATGGTCTCGGTGAGCTTGCCCGAGGGGTTGACGACGCCGTACAGGATGTCGGCGGTCGCGCCGCCGCCCGCCTGGCCGAGCAGCCATCCCTCGACGAGGGCGGGGACGCGGTCGCGGAAGGGCAGGGCGACGACGCCGCCGTTGGAGAGCACGACCACCGTGTTCGGGTTGGCCGCGAGGACGGCGTCGAGCAGTTCGAGCTGTTCGGCCGGGAGGTCGAGGTGCTCGCGGTCGAAGCCCTCGGACTCCTGCGCCGGGGGCAGGCCGAGGAAGAGGACGGCGACCCCGAGGCACCCCCGATCCCGGCTTTCGACGAGTTCATCCGGCACGAAGTGGTGGTGAGGGGCTCGGCTTGAGGGGTGGCACGCGCGGAGACCCCGGCCGGGACGGCGGGCTCCGCCCTGTACGCATGGCGATGATCACTTCTCATACCGTGCGACGAGTGCGGCGGAGTCCTCGGCGTCCAGCCCGAGCCCGAACTCGTCGGTCAGCAGCCCGGCCAGTTCCCCCGCCGACACCCGGCGCCTCTCCTCGGTGTGATCCGGTCGCAGCCGGGTGAGTTCCGTGTCGCGCAGGACGAGCCGCTGATCGGCCCCTGGCTTCTGCACCAGCAGGGTGTCGTGGAAGGGCGAGAGCGGGTGGGTTGAGGTGAAGTAGCTGGTCACGGCGAGATCGGCCGGGAAGCGCGGTTCGGTCCCGATCGCGTACAGGTCGAACCAGCCGTCGCGCCTCAGCCGCCGCAGGACGAGCGGTCCGGCCGTGCCCGGGGTGGGACCGGCCTCCCGTACCAGCCCGTACGTCCAGCCGGACTGCCGTGCGACCTCGCCGTCGCGCAGCCGGATCGGTTCGAGGATGCCTTCGGCGCCGAAGCCGACGTCGGTGAACCACACCTGATCGTCGAGTTCGACCCGTAGCGAATAGTGCGTGGCCGGGCGGATCCGTCGCTCGCCCAGACGCACACGCGAGGCCGTCGCGGTGAAGGTGAAGCCGATCGCGTCCAGGGCCGCGGCGTAGAGGAGGGTCTGTTCGCAGCAGGTGCCCCCGCGCCGACGCCGGATCATCTTCGCCTGTACGGACTCCAGGTCGAGCCGGACAGGCCTGCCCAGGACGACCTCCAGGTTCTCGAAGGTGAACGCCGCCGTATGGGCGGCGTGCAGTGCGCGCAGCACCGTCGGCACCGGCTCGCGGTCGCCCTCGTACCCGATCCGGGCCAGATAGGCGTCGAGGTCGAGGCGCCGTCCGCCCCATTGCGGGCTGACCGGCCTGTCCATGCGCTCCTCCTCGCCCCGGCTGCACCACCTCACCTCCTACCTTGGTCCCGGGAATCCGAGGTCGCACGACGGGGCGGGACACCTCGGCGGCGGCCTCGGGGCACCCGGCCCGGCGCCACCCACGTCCCGCTCGTCCCGCTCGTCCGCAGCCACCCGTACGGGCAAGCGCAGCCGTGCGGGAGCGCATCGCCGGACCGGCTGTGCGAGAGTGCCGACATGGTCCGGCGAGCCGCCGGGCCGCGTTCCGACGCCGCTCTCGGTCGGCGTGCGGACCCCCGCCGGAAGCCGTCCACGCCTCACGCGAGGGAGTCGGAGCCCATGCCGGAGCTGTTCGAGGCCGTACGGCCGCTGCCTGCCACCGCCGCGCGCTACCGCGAGCAGGGCTGGTGGCGTGACGGCACCTTCCTCGACGACCTGCACGCCGCCGCCGGGCGGTCACCCGGCCGGCGTGTGATCGTCAACTGGCGCTCGGCGGAGAACCGGGCCGTCACCCTGACGTTCGCCGACCTCGCCGCCCAGGTGAAGCGGTTCGCCGACGGGCTGCACCGGCTGGGCGTCCGGCACGGCGAGGTGGTGGCCTTCCAGCTGCCCGACTGGTGGGAGACGGCCGCGCTCACCCTCGCCTGCTGGGGCACCGGCGCGGTGATCATGCCGATCTCCCTGCGGTTCGGCCGTCGCGAGGTGGAGCGGATGCTGACCGCGACCGGAGCCGTCCTGCTGGTCACGACCGACCGTCTGCCCAGCCCGGAACACATCGCGGCCCTGGCCCGGCTCGCCGACGGTCTGCCGAGCCTGCGCCACCACGCCGTCCTCGGCGACGCGTCGCACGTCGGCGCACTCGACTTCGACGCCTGTCTGCGCGCCGTCCCCGGGCCCGCGCCACGGCACACCGCCCTCGGGCCGGACGAGGCGGCGACGGTGCTGTTCACCTCCGGCACCAGCGGCAGCGCCACCGCCGTCGTCCACAGCCTGAACACCCTGCACGCGGGCGTCCGCCGCCCGCTGCCGCTTCCTCCCTCGTCGCAGGGCGAGCCCTTCCCGGTCCTGACCCCGCTCAGCCACGGCGTCGGCCTTCGCAACGGCGTGCTGCGCCCGCTTCTCCACCGCACCAGCGCCCTGTACTGCGACGAGTGGGACGCGGGCCGCTGGCTCGATCTGATCAGCGCCCACCGGAGCGGTGCCCCGTTCGCCCCGCCGGCCATGCTGGCATCCCTCGCTGCCGAGCAGGCCCGCCGACCGCGTGACCTGCCCGTCTGGGGGGCGGTGGCGACCCTCGCCGCGAGCCCCTCGCGTGAACTCGTCGACCTCCTTCGCCGCACCCTGAGCGACCGCGTCGTCAACTCCCTGGGCTCCACCGAGGCCGCCGGCATCACCGCCACCAGCCCCGCCGACCCGCCCGATCAGGCGGCCAGGAGCATCGGCCGCCCGATGCCCGGCGTCGAACTGCGGACGGCGCCCGCCGCCGAAGCGGACCGGACCGCTTCCGTAGAGGTGCGCGGCCCGTCCGTCTGTCTGGGCACCTTCGACCGCGACACCGGCCGCCTCCAATGGCGTGCCGCCGACACTGACGGCTGGTACGCCACCGGCGACCTGGTCCGCCCCGATGCCGAGGGAGGCCTGTCCTACGCCGGGCGGGCATCCGACCGGATCTCCGGCACCACCCAGTTGATGATCCCCGTCCTGGACGTCGAGGCGGAACTGCGGGAACACCCGGCGATCGCCGACGCCGCCCTGGTCGGCTACCCCGCCGAACACGGCGACCTGCCCTGCGCGGTGATCGTCCCCACCGGCGGGCCCGCCCCCGACCTGGCCGAACTGAACGCCTGGCTGGCCGGACGCGGCATGACCGACTGGTATCGGCCCACCCGCGTCGAGACCGTCGCGCACCTCCCCCGCAACGAACTCGGCAAGGTCCGCAAGAACGTCCTCCGGGCCTGGCTCACCGGAGAACAGCCCCTGCCGGACACCGGCGCGGGGTGACCCGGCGGACGCCCCGAAGGCCACGAGCGGCGCGCGGACGATGACGATCCTCGCGGCTCGTGCCTCGGCCCCCGGGCCCGGCCCCAGGGGGTTGTGCCCTCCGTTTCCGGGTGCGGGGGGTTGTGCCCTCCGTTTCCGGGTGCGGGGGCGCACACTGGAAGGAGGGGGGTCGTCGGGCTGGTTCCGGTCGAGGGTGGGCCGGTTCCGGTCGGTTCTGGAAGAGGGTGCCCGGATGGCCCGAGCCCGGTCCTTGTCCCGCTCCCGGTACGCCCCTGACCGGGGGCTCTCGGCCCGTATGGCGACGACGATGTTCCTCATCGGCTTGCTGTACGTGGTCTTCGTCGGCGTCCTGATGGTGCTGCTGCGGGGAGCCTGGCCGGTCGTGCTGCTGATCACCGGGCTGCTGTTCGTCGGGCAGTTCTGGTTCAGCGACAAGATCGCCGCTCTGGGCATGGGGGCGCGCGAGGTCTCCCGTGAGCAGGCGCCCGAGCTGCACGGCACCGTGGACCGGATCTGCGCGCTGGCCGACATGCCGAAGCCGAAGGTGGCGATCGCCGACAGTGACGTGCCCAATGCCTTCGCGACCGGTCGCGGGCAGAAGACCGCGCTGGTCTGCGTCACGACGGGGCTGCTGCGGCGCCTTGAGCCCGAGGAGCTGGAAGGCGTCCTGGCGCACGAGATGTCCCATGTGGCGCATCGGGACGTCGCGGTCATGACGATCGCCTCGTTCCTCGGGGTGCTCGCCGGGATGATGACGCGCGTCGCGCTCTACAGCGGTCTCGGGCGCCGCAACAGCAACCTGGGGATCGCGGTGCTGCTCGTGCCCCTCGTCAGCGCCGCCGTCTACGTGGTCAGTTTCCTGCTCACACGGGTGCTCTCCCGCTACCGGGAGCTGGCCGCCGACCGTGCCGCCGCGCTGCTCACCGGGCGCCCTTCGGCCCTGGCTTCGGCGCTCACCAAGGTGAGCGGCGAGATGGCCCGTATCCCGACGCGCGATCTGCGGAAGGCGGAGCCGTACAACGCCTTCTGGTTCGCGCCCGCGTTCTCCTCGAAGGAGGGTCTGAGCCGTCTGCTGTCGACCCATCCCCCGCTGGAGCAGCGGCTCGAACAGCTCGGGCGGATCTCGGCGCGGCTCGGCGAGGTGTGAGGGCGGTGGGGTTCCTCGACACGGTGCTCGGGCGCAGTCGTCCGGTACGGCCGGACCTCGATCGGCTCTTCGGGCTGCCGGGAGCGGCGATCACCCTGCGGGCGGGGGCCGGTTTCGTGCCGACCGGTACGGGATCGGTCTGTTTCGCGGCGGTGGAGGGCGGGGCTTTCGCGCGGCTCAAGGAGGAGGTGCGGTCGCTGCTGGACGTCGACGAGGGCGTGGCCGGGGGGCCGGTGGCGTACTCCGGGGACGCGTACGGCTACACCTGGCTGACGGTGCGGCGGCCGGGTGACGATCTGGTGACGCTGGTCAACGATCTGCACGCGGTCAACACCCTGCTCCAGGAGGCCGGTTTCGGGCCGAATCTGCTGTGTTCCCTGGCGGTTTTCCGCGCGGAGGAGGGAGGGGGTGACGGCGAGGGGCGTGGGGCGCGTGATCTGGCGCTGGTCTATCTGTACAAGCGGGGGACGTTCTATCCGTTCGCGCCGTACGGGGACCGCGCCGAGACCCGGGACAACGTGCTGGAGCTCCAGGTCAGGGCGCTGCTCGCGGACGATCTCGCGGTGGAGCCGGAGACGGACCGCTGGTTTCCCGTCTGGGGGGCGCCGGGGCTGGGCGGCGGCTGAGGCGTGAGGCGTCGGTTCGATCGCCCCTGAGCCCGGTCGCCTTCCGCGCCTGGTCTTCTCCGCGCCCGGGGCGTCGGGTGTCGTCAGTCGGCGATCGTCCAGTTGAGTTCGGTGCGCAGGTCGCGCGGGTCCATGTCGGGTGAGGGCCGGGTCACGTACACCTCCCAGCGCTCGGCTCCGGGGGCGAGTCCCCGGTCGCGCATCCAGGTGCCGAGGCGTTCCCAGGAGGCGCCGAGTCCGTCGAAGGCGCCGCGGTGGGTCGTCCGGGCGACGCGGCCCTCGGGAAGGGTCGCGGCGACGACTCCGTCCTCGGCGCGGACCGCGTGGTCGGTGACGAAGCCGACCTCCAGGTCCGTCCTGTCCCCCAGGGACCCTCGGTAGAGGCCGAAGGCGGCGCCGAGCGGGGTGATCCGCTGGTCGTGGAAGACGCGTCCGAGGGTGCCGAAGGAGGTGTCGAAGAAGCCTCGCAGCTCGGGGAGGGAGATCTGCCCCCGGACGACGGCGGTGGTGACCGGTTCCTGTCGTACGACCCGGGGTGCGGGCGGGTTCGGGCCGCCGGTCCTGCCGTCTTCTTCCGGTGTGCTCATGTCGCTCCTGTCCGTGTCCGGATGGTCCGTCCTCGAAACGTACCGACCCTGGCGGGCGCGGGACGGGATTCACCGGGGCGATTCGGGCGGCGTGGCACCGGGACCGAGCGGGGCCGCTTCATCGTGGGAGGCGGGCCAGGAGACCGTCCAGAGGGCGTGGGGTCCTTGTCGGGTCCAGGGCGGTGACGAGTGCTCGGGCGTACTGGCTCTTGCGGCCGCTGATGGTGCCCATGAAGCGGCGTAGCTGCCGTTCGACGGGCCGGTCCCGCTGGGCGGGCTGTCCGCGGAAGATCCGCCAGGCCCTCAGGTCGCCCTGGGTCTCGATGACCTGCCGGACGCGGTCGGGGCCGAGGGCGCGGATCAGTTCCTCCTCCAGGTCGTCCACGCAGACGTGGAAGCCGAGGGGTTCCATCCCGGCGCGGGAGAGGCCGTCGCCGAGGCCTTCGCGTTCCAGGGCGCGGGCGAAGTGGGCTTCCTCCGGGGCGTCGCAGAGTCCGGCGAGTCCGAGGCCGAGACCGCGGGGGCCGAGCAGGGTCAGGAACCTGCCGATGTTCGTCACGCCGCCGAGGGGGATGACGGCGGTTCCCTCGGCGGCGAGGTCGCGGCCGTGACGGGCGGCCAGGGTCTCGACGGCGGCTTGGTCGCTGACGCCTTCGACCAGGACGGCCGTACGGACGGGGGCTCCGGCCAGCGCGCGGGCGGTCTCGGCCGCCGCCGGGGCTCCCGGGCCTCCGGTGTCCCACTCGATGACCGCCTCGCGAAAGCGTCTTGTCTCGTCCACGCGGGCAGTCTGACAGCCGCGACCGGCCGGGGACCAGGCGTTTTCTCCGGACCCGGGTGGACGGTCAACCCCGGTGGAGGGAGGAGCGTCTTCCCGCCTGAGGCGAGCCGCGGAGGCGAGCGGTGAGCGGTGAGCGGTGAGCGGTGAGCGGTGAGCGGTGAGGGTGGGGACGATGGAAGAGATCACCGGGGTGGCCTTGGTGCGGGTGCTCCAGGGTGTGGGTTCGGTCGCGCTCGACGTGGCCGGTGCGGTGGTGGACGCGTTCTCCTTCCGGGAGTCATGGAGGGACCGCAAGCCGCGTAGGTAGCGCGACCTCGCGGGGGGCGGTGGGCGGTGGGCGGATCCGTTCCCCGGCCTCCTCACCCGTTTCGGTGCTCTCTCCGTTCCCTCCCCGTGTGCAGGAGGTAGCCGGCCGCCGCCGCGACCAGGAGCAGCATGCTGGCGGTGAAGACGAGGCCCGCGCCCTCCAGGCCGAGGGGGGAGGTCAGGAGGCCCACTCCGATCACCGGGATCGAGATGCCGGTGTACGCGACGACGAAGAGGGCCGAGATGACCGCCGCCCTGCGGTCCTCGGGGGCAGCCGAGGCCACCGAGGCCAGGGCCGCGCGGAAGGCCAGGCCTTGTCCCACTCCCCCTACGGCGGAGGCGAGGACGATGAAGGCCAGGATGTCGGTGGAGAGCGCGGCCGCCAGGAGGGCCAGGCCCGCGAAGAGGACGGCGCAGCCCAGGACGAGGGAGCGGGCGACGCCCACCCGGTCGACGGCGAGCTGTCCGCCCGTGGAGGCGAAGAAGGTGAGGGCGACGATCGCCCCGGTGGCCGCGTGGTTGTCGACGTGGAGGAAGCGGGCGAGGAACGCGGGGCTGACGGAGGTGAAGACGCCGAAGAGGGCGAAGCCCACGAAGGCGGCGATCGCCGCAGGGACGAACACCCCGCGCACCGCCGCGGGCAGCGCGGGCAGCCGGGGCCGTACGGAGGTGAGCGGGCCTCGTTCCCGTACGGTCTCGGGCAGGCGCAGCAGGACGACGGCGGAGAGGACCACCAGGCCGAGGTGGACGGCGAACGGCAGCAGCAGCGGCTCGGGGGCGTACTCGGCGAGCAGTCCGGCGAGGAGGGGGCCGCAGCCGAGGCCGCCCATGTTGGCGGCGGTGGCGACGAAGGTGGCGCGGGTGGTGCCGCCGGGCGGGGCGAGTTCCATGACGTAGGCGGTGGCGGCGCCGGTGAAGAGGCCCGCCGCCAGGCCCGAGAGGAGCCGTCCCGCGTACAGCCAGGCCAGGCTGTCGGCGGCGAGGAAGCACAGCGCGCTGGCGGCGGAGAAGACCAGGCCCCAGAGGAGGGTGGGCCGCCGTCCGACGGTGTCCGAGACATTGCCCGCGAGGAGCAGGACGCCGACGACCCCGAGGGCGTACACGGCGAAGACGACGGTCACCGTCAGTTCGGAGAAGCCGAATTTCTCCTGGTAGAGGGGGTAGAGCGGGGTCGGCAGCGTGGTGCCGGTCATGCAGACGACGAATACCGCTCCGGCCAGCAGACAGCGGAGCCAGCCCTGACGATCTCCAACCATGCGCCGACGGTAACCCCGGGTGACGGCCTGCGAGGGTGTGCGGGGCGGTGGGGGGCCGGTGTCGTACGGAGGCGGCGGCCGTCCGGGTGAGGGCGGGGGCGGTGGCGCGTTCGGGGCCTTGGCTTGGCGGGTCGCTCGCGGAGCCTGGTTCCGGGGCCGTGGTTCCCGGGTCCCGAGGGATGCGGCCGGTGTGACGTCTCCGGTCCCGTCTCTCTCGTCGTCACGGTTCCCGTGGCGGTGACCAGGACGGGTTCCGGCCGCTGAGGCCGATCGCGCGGTCCAGCAGGGGCGCCGTGCCGGGGACGGGGACCACGGGGCCGAAGACGCCCTCTCCCCGGTCCTTCTCGGCGGCCTTGAGGAAGGCATGCGCGGCGTCAAGGGCGGCGGGGTCGGGGACGTACGGCAGGCCGGTGGCGCGGGCGAGGTCCCAGCCGTGGACGACCAGTTCGTCGGCCGCCACCGCCGCCGCGACGGCCCCGGGCAGGTCGATTCCGCCCGCGCGGGTCATGCCCGTCCAGGCGGCGGGGTCCCGCCAGGCCTCGGCCAGCTCGGCGAGGGCGCGGGGCAGGGCCTGGCGCCAGTCGGCGGGCAGGACGGGCACGGTGTCGCCGGGAGGCGTGCCGGTGGCCGGGCCCTGGATCTTGCGGGCCACGTCGTGGAAGGCGAAGGCGAGGCCCGTGAGATGGCCCAGGAGTACGCCGACGGTGTAGTCGGGGCAGGGGGTCGGGTCGCCGAGCCGGGCATCGGGGGTGTCGGCCGCGAGCCGGGCCACGATCCCGGTCTGGGGTCCGAAGTCGAAAGTCGCCGTGTCCATCACATCACCGCTCCTCGGGGAAAACCAAGGGACGCCGCCATGAGCCATGAGCCATGAGCCATGAGCCATGAGCCATGAGCCATGAGCAGCCTACGGAGGGTGGACCGGAGGCGCGGCTCGTACTCATCGGTCGGCGGATGGCCGACGCCCGGCGGCGAGGTCCCGTGAGGCTTTCCCCGCCGGGCGTTTCACCTGCCCTCGCCCGTTCGGGTGCTCCGGGTGGTCCGGGTGGTCGCCCGCGCGGCGGCGAGCAGTCGTTCCCGGTCGACGAGCTTGACCCGGGGGCGGCCCTGGCGGAGGCCCGCCGCGCGTTCGGAGGCGTCGATCGCGCGCCAGCCGTCGAGACCGATGGCGTCGGGGTGGGGGGCAGGGGCAGGGCCAGGGGTGGGGTCGGTGAGGTGTCCGGCGTCCCAGTCGTCGAGGAGGGCTTCGACGGTCTCCTGGGCGCAGGATTTGTTGGTGCCGATGAAGCCGGTGGGGCCGCGTTTGATCCAGCCCGCCACGTAGACGCCTGGTTCGACGCGTCCCTGTCGGTGCGGGACCGTGCCGGTGTCCTCGTCGAACGGAAGGCCGGGGACGGGGCGGGCACGGTAGCCGATCGCGCGGAGCACGAGCGAGGTCTCCAGGGTCTCGGTGTCCTGGGTGGGGGCGGCTTCCACGGCGCCTTCGCGGGTGCGGAGTTCGGTGCGGGTCACGGTCAGTCCGGTGACGCGGTCGCCGCCTTCGAGCCGGGTGGGGGCCGTCTGGAAGCGCAGGACGAGTCGGCGCAGGCCCGGTCGCGGCGGGCGGGCGGCGAGTTCGGACAGGACCCGGGTCCTGGGGGTGGCGTCCGTCGGCAGATCGGCGGGCCAGCCTTCCACCAGGACGTCGATGTCGTCGAGGGCGGCGGTCGCCAGGAGTTCCGGCAGGGTGAAGGCGGCTTCCGCCGGTCCTCGGCGGCCGAGGACGACGACCTCGCGGACGCGGCTCGCGCGCAGAGCCGCCAGGGCGCGGTCGGAGATGTCCGTGCGGGCCAGTTTCTCCGGGTCGGCGGTGAGGACGCGGGCGACGTCGAGTGCCACGTTGCCGTTGCCGATGACGACGGCCCGTTCGCCGTCGAGCGGGTAGTCGGCGGCGCTGTGGTCGGGGTGGCCGTTGTACCAGGCGACGAAGTCGGTGGCGGAGACGCTGCCGGGCAGTTCCTCGCCTTCAATGCCGAGCCGCCGGTCGGTGGCCGCGCCCACGGCGTAGAGCACGGCGTGGTGGTCGCGGAGCAGGTCCTCGTGCCGGAGGTCGTGGCCGACGCGGGTGTTGAGCCGGTAGGTGAAGCCGGGCTGGCTCTCGATGGCGCGGAAGACTCCGGTGACCTGCTTGGTGTCCTGGTGGTCGGGGGCGACGCCCGCGCGGGCGAGCCCGTAGGGGGTGGGCAGGCGGTCGTGGACGGTGACGCGTACGCCGGGGTGGCGGAGCAGTTCGTCGGCGGCGAACAGTCCTGCGGGACCCGCGCCGACGACGGCGACCCGTAGTTCCCCCGCGCGGATGCGGCGCTGGGGAGGGACGAGGGCCATGGGGGTGCGGTCGTCGTGGGGGTGGGTGTCGTAGTAGGCGCGGTTCACTTCGAGGAAGGGCAGTTCCGCCTCGGTGAGCGCCGTGTGCGGCTTGAGCGCGTCCACCGGGCAGGCCGTCGTGCAGGCGCCGCAGTCGACGCAGGTGCGGGGGTCGACGTACAGCATCTCGGTCCGGCCGAAGCCGGGTTCGCCGGGGGCGGGGTGGATGCAGTTGACCGGGCAGGCCAGGACGCAGGACGCGTCGGCGCAGCACGAACGGGTCACGACGTAGGGCATGGCGGGGTTCTCCGTTCGCGGGACCGGTGGGCTGGGTCCGGCCGGGGGAAGGGAAGCGCGGGGGTGGCGTGGGGGGGCGGGTGCCGCAGGCGCGGGGACGCCCAGGCGGGGGGGGGACCGTACGCAGGTGGGACCGGCGCAGGTGCACCCGTACGCGGGCGCGCCCGTACGCGGGTTCCTGTGCTCGCGCGGGTCTCGGTCCCACGCTCGCGTGCTGGAGCGCTCCGGCACGGCCCCGGATGCGCTCGGGCACAGCCCCGGACGTACTCGGGCATGGACGCGGAAGCGCTCAGGTACGGACCCGGCAGCGATCAGGCGCTCAGGCGGGCCGGTTCGCCTCGGTAGCGGGCGGGGCGGCCGTCGATGCCCAGGGCGCGCCAGACGGGGCGGGAGGCCTTGTTCATCAGGCCGATCTCCTCGGCGAGCATGCGGACGTCGGCGAAGAGGTCGCGGAGCATGCGCTCTCCTTCGGGCGACTTCCAGAAGATGTCCTTGATCACCCGGTGCGGTACGCCGATCTTCGCGGCGGTCCTGCGGTCGGGAACCACGATGACCTCGCCGAGTGTGCGCATGATCACCGGGAAGGCGATCGACAGCGCGCCCCTGCGGAACCGGCCGTAGCCGGGGACCTTGCGGCGCAGGAACTCGTGGGCGAAGGAGATGTGGCGGGCCTCCTCGGCCACGTGGATCTGCATGAGGCGGCGCATCAGCGGGTGGATGTCCTCGCCGCCGCGCAGGATCGCCTTCTGGAGGTGGTCGATGGGTTCCTCGCCCGCGAGGACGCCGGTGAAGAAGGACTCGGGGAGGAGGGAGCCGGCCAGGGGCATGAAGCGGCCGAGGATCCGGAAGGAGCGCCGCCCGCCGGGCACGTCGGCGCCCGAGCGGTTGACGAACTCCTGGAACATCTGGGTGTGGTGGCACTCCTCGGTGGCCTCGTGGGTGAGGTAGCGGAACTCGGGGTTCTGGTTCGGCAGGGAGAAGAGGTAGTCCATCACCCCCCGGATGAGGATGTTCTCGAACTGCATGCCCACCTTGACGATGTTGGCGTACCGCCACAGTCCGATCCTGGCGCGGACCTCCAGCGGCTGTTCCCGGTACCAGGGGTGGCCGCCCAGCGGGTCGGCGGCGGGGAGGACCCAGCGGGGGTCGGTGGGGTCGACGGCGTAGTCGGGGTGGTCCCAGTCGATGTCGGCGAAGGCGTCGAAGTGAAGGTGCACGGAGGCCTCGGACAGGGTCCGGAGCCTGGCGTGGTACGTCTCCTGCGGGGTCGTCATGGTCCTGTTCCTCACTCTCGTGACTCTTGGGCTGCTCGTGCCACTTGGGCTGTCTGAGGTGCCTGGGGCGCTCGGGGCGCTCGTGGCGCTCGCCGGTCGAGTGCGGTGTCCTCGTCAGGTGCGGGCGTGCCGCTCGCTTCCCGTGAAGCGCAGGGCGGGGTCCTCGATCGGGGCGCGGCCCAGGGCGCGCCGGTCGCGGTGGTAGTCGTTGTGCACCCGCCAGGGGTCGCGGGTGCCCTGGCGGGGCATGACCGCGTCGCCGCGCCGGATGTAGCCGGAGGTCAGCGAGGCGCCCATGACGGAGTCCGGGGAGCGGTCCGCCTCGGTGGCGACGGGGGTGGCGGTGGTGTGTCCGTGCCGGTCCAGGTGGGCGAGGAGCCTGCTCACATAGGTGGCGGCGAGGTCGGCCTTGAGGGTCCAGGAGGCGTTGGTGTAGCCGATGATCATCGCGAGGTTGGGGACGCCGTCGAGCATCACTCCCTTGTAGAGGAGGTGGTCGCGGGTGACGACCGGGGTGCCGTCGAGCGTGATGTCCATGCCGCCGGCGAGCTGCATGCGCAGTCCGGTGGCGGTGACGACGATGTCGGCGGGGATCTCCTCGCCGGAGCCGACCCGGACGCCGGTCTCGGTGAAGGTGTCGACGCGGTCGGTGACGACGGAGGCCCTGCCGCTCTTGAGCGCTTCGAAGAGGTCGCCGTCGGGGACGACGCAGAGGCGCTGGTCCCAGGGTTTGTACGCGGGGGTGAAGTGGCGCATGTCGACGCGGTCGCCGAGGCGGGCCCGTACGGCGCGCAGGAGGATCCGGCGCATGGTCAGGGGGGCCTTGCGGCACAGGGCGTAGAGGGCGCGCTGGAGGGCGATGTTACGGGCCCGGCCGAGGCGGTGGACGAGCCGGTCGGGGACGTGCAGGGTGCGCAGGAGGCGGGAGACCGTGTCGTCGGCGGGGAGTGCCATGACGTAGGTGGGCGAGCGCTGGACCATGGTGACGTGGGCGGCGTCGGCGGCCATCTCGGGGACCAGGGTGACGGCGGTGGCGCCGCTGCCGATGACGACGATCCGCTTGCCGGTGTGGTCGAGGTCCTCGGGCCAGTGCTGGGGGTGCACGAGGGTGCCGCCGAAGCGTTCCTCGCCGGGGAAGTCGGGGCGGTGGCCCTGGTCGTGGTCGTAGTAGCCGGTGGCGCCGACGAGGAAGCGGGCGGTGCGGGTCTCGGTGGCGCCGGTGGTCTCGTCGAGGGTCCGGACGGTCCACCGCGCTTCGGTGGCGGACCAGTCGGCGCTGAGGGCCTTGCGGCCGAAGAGGACGTGGCGGGTGACGTCGTACGCGTCGGCCGTGTCCTGGAGGTAGCGGCGGATGTCGGGGCCGTCGGCGAGGACCTTGGTGCCATGCCAGGCGCGGAAGCCGTAGCCGAAGGTGCGCATGTCGGAGTCGGAGCGGATGCCGGGGTAGCGGAAGAGGTCCCAGGTGCCGCCGACGCGGGTGCGCCGTTCGACGAGGGCGTAGGTGAGGCCGGGGTTTCCGGTTTCCAGATGGCAGGCGGCGCTGATGCCGGAGAGTCCCGCGCCGATGATCAGCACGTCGACGTGTGCGTACTCCATGGTTCGTCTCCTCTGTCGGAACTCCCGTCCACAGGAAGGAATTTACCTGTGTCACCGCGTCCAGGATACCGACGGTAACGTGATACGCGTCACCCTTCGCGGGGGCCTCGGCGGGTACGATCCACGCCGTGACGGAGACACACCTGCGCAGCGACGGACAGCCGGACGGACGGGACACCCGGTGGACCGGGCACCGTGCCGAGCGGCGTGAGCAGGTCCTCGCGGCGGCGCTCGCGGTCATCTCCCGGGACGGCGCCTCGGTCAGCGTGGCGGCGATCGGCGCCGAGGCGGGCATGCCCCGGTCGGTCGTCTACCGGATCTTCCGCAGCCGCGAGGACCTGGACGAGCGGATTCGCGCCCGTATCCTCGACGACCTGATGGCCGCACTCGCCCCCGCGCTCGCCCCGAGGGGCACGATCCGCGGCGCGATCGAACGGGCGGCGAGCACCTACGCGGGCTGGGTCGCCGAGCACCCCCTGCTCCACCGGTTCCTCGGCACGGGGGCGCAGGGGCAGCCGCTCGCCGACTCCCCCGCCGTGGCGGACACCCGTACGGCCGTCGCCCGCGATCTGGCACGGCTTCTCGACGCGTACGCCGTGCAGTTCCTCGACGGCCGTGCGGCGCCCCCCGGGTTCAACCTGAATCTGGCGGTCGGCATGGTCGGTCTGGTGGACGGGGTGGTCAACCACTGGGCCGCCCACCCCGAGACCCGCAGCTCCCTCGACGACCTGACCCTGTTCCTGGGCGACGCGCTGTGGGGGATCCTGTCGGCGGCGACCCTGCGCCTTGGCCTCGTACTCGACCCCGATCAGCCCATCGGGCCGCCGCCCGCCGCCCCGGTCCCCGCGCCCGGTCCGCCGGAGTTCCGCGCGCCCGAGCCCCGGCCGGTCACGACGCCGACGGGAGGGGCGGGACGGGGCTGACCCCGCCGCCCGGGAGGTCCGGGGCGGGACCGCCCGTACCCCGGGGCCGGGACGAGGCCGCCCGTGGGAGGCCGGTGCGGGTCCGGTCGACCGGACCCTCGTCCCCCTCGCAGGCCGTCCGGTGGATCACCATGTCCCCGGCGCCCGGCGGACGGTACGCTCTGTGTGACGGTTCCCTCGCCGAGCGCGATATGGCGCTTCGGAGTCAAGTGAGTTCCGCGCGACGGCAGTAGAACGTTAGCGCGACGTCAGTGGGACGTGAGTCGGACGCGGGACCCTGGAGACGACCAGGGTGGCCGATGTCGTCCGCCGCGAACCGTCGACCTCGGGGGGCTCACCGTGTGCGCCGACCATCGAACGGGCGAAGCCGCTCCAGCCGCCTCCGCGGACGCGTCCGGGTGCCCTGCCGCGCCCGGACCTTCCGGGCAAGCGAGAAAGTGCAGGTAGCGGAAGTGCTCACCAAGCGGGTGACGGTGACCGTCCACGCGTCCGATCCGCTCAGCCGGGCCGGGCTCATCAGCCACTTGCGGCACCAGCCGAGCCTCGACGTCGTCCCCGACCAGGACGGCACGGGGCGGGAGGGCCGGGGGCCGGACGGGGTGGAGCCGGACGGGGACACGGGCTGCCGGGGCGCCGCTCCCGCGGTCGCCGTGCTCCTCGCCGAACAGATCGACGAACCGACCACGGCCGAACTGCGGCGGCTGCTGCGCGGCCGGGACCAGCGGGTCGTGCTCATCGCACGCGAACTGCGCGAGCCGGATCTGCTGGCGGTGGTGGAGTACGGGGTGCGCGCCATCATCTGGCGTCACCAGGCCACCGAGCAGCGGCTGCTGAGCGCGGTGCACAGCGCCGCGCGCGGCGAGGGCGAGCTGCCGCCCGACCTCGTCAGCCGGCTGCTCAACCAGGTGGGACGGCTCCAGCGGGCGTCCACCTCCGGAGCCTCCACGGGCGGGGCGGTGCCGCTCTTCGGGATGGCACCACGCGAGGTCGACGTCCTGCGGCTGCTCGCCGAGGGGCTCGACACCCGGCAGATCAGCGAGAAGCTCGCCTACTCCGAACGCACCGTCAAGAACGTCCTGCACGCGCTGATGACGCGCCTCCAGCTCACCAACCGGGCGCATGCCGTCGCGTACGCGCTCCGCGAAGGCTACATCTGATGATCCACGAGATCGACGAGGCACTGCGGGGGCTGCTCGCGCCCGCCGTCACGGGCGACGTCGCCTTCGAGGCGCCGACCCGCGAGTGGGCCGCGCGGCGCAACGCCCCGACCCTCAACGCCTATCTGTACGACATCCGGGAGGACCTGGCCCGGCGGGAACGCGGCGCGCTCGCCGAGCGGGACGCCCAGGGAGTGGTGACGCGCCGACGGCTGCCCCCGCGCTGGTTCAGGCTCTCCTATCTGGTGACCGCCTGGACCACCCGGCCCGAGGACGAACACCGGCTCCTGTCGGGCGTCCTCGCCCTGCTGCTCCCCCACGAGACGCTGCCGGAGGAGGCCGTGCCCGGCTCGGTCCGCCCGATCAGCACGGCCCTGCCTCTCTCCGTCGGCGTACCGCCCGCCGAGTCCCGGTCGCTCGCCGACATCTGGTCGGCGCTCGGCGGCGAGCTGAAGCCCTCCCTGGACGTCGTGATCACCACCCCGTTCCCGGTCGCCCCGTCCTACGCGGCGGCGCCGCCGGTCACGGAGGCGGAGATCGTCGTCCAGGGCGGCGAGGGCGCGCGCGGCGAGCCCCGCCCCCGGGTCGTACGGCGCATCTCGATCCCCGGCCCGCGCGAGGGGTCCGGGTCGTGAGCGGCGAGGTGCGCGGCCTCGTGGAGACCTTGCGGACGCGGGTCGCGGCGCTCGTGGACACCCGCGGCGCCGCCGACCCCACGATGGACGACCCCCTGCGCGGCATGTACGTCAGCGGGGACACGGCCCGGCGGATCGCGGCGGGGCCGCGGGGCGCGGCGGGCCCCGACGAGCGGGTTCCGCTGCCGGAGACCGGCGGCACGGACCGGATCGGCACTCTGGCCCGGACCTTCGGGCTCTCGCCGCTTGACGCGCACATCCTCGTCACGGCGCTCGCGCCCGACGTGGACCGGGGCTTCGAAGCCCTGTACGGGTACCTCAACGACGACGTAGGGCGGCGGCGCGCCACCATGGCCCTCGCCCTCGACCTCGCGGGCACCGGCCCCTTCGACCCCGCCGCCCGCGACCGGTTCCACCCGGCCGCGCCGCTGCGATCCGGAGGGCTCCTGGACATCGAGGAGGAGGACCGGCCCCTGCCCGGCCGGGCCCTGCGGGTGCCCGAGCGGGTGGTGGCCCATCTCCTGGGCGACGACGGGCGACTCGACGGACGGCTCCTCGGCGCGGGCGTGGAACTGCTCGCCCCGGGCGGGACGGCGGCGGTCGCCGGGCCTTCGGCACTCGGCGTCCGGGTGGCCGCCGCCGGGCCCGTGACCGTACATCTGCGGGAACGGACGCCCGGGACCGTGGTGGACGGGGTGGTCGCGGCACTGCTCGCGGCCGGGCGGCCGGTCCTGCGGCACCGGCCGGAGGCCGACCGCTCCCCCGAGGCGACGGCGCTCGTGACGGCCACGCTGGTGCGCGAGGCCCGGCTGCGGGGCGCCGCCGTGGTGGTCGAGCCGCTGCCGGAACGGCCGGGACCGCTGGTGCGGGCCCTGGCCTCGTCCGGTACGCCGGTGGTGCTCGTCGGCGGGGACGCGCCCGATCCCCTGTGGGCGCCGGACGCGCAACTGATCGCGCTGGACGCGCCGTCCGAGGCGGCCGCCGCCGGGGACCTGTGGGAGCGGGAACTCGGCGGCGCGGAGACCCGTCCCGGGCCGGACGCCGGGCCTGACCTCGGCCTCGGCTTCGATCTGGCCGAGGCCACGGCTGCGTACCGGCTCGGCGGGGAGCAGATCCGCCGGGCGGCCCGCGCGGCACGGGCGCTCGCCGCCTTCGAGGGCACCGGGCTCACGCTCGCGCATGTGCAGCGCAGTGCCCGGCTGGTGTCGGCGCCGCTGCTCGACAGCCGGGCGCGGCGCGTCCGGCCTGCCGTCGGCTTCGCCGATCTGGTGCTGCCGACGGAGCCGATGGAGATGCTGCACGAGCTGACGGGCCGGGCCCGGCACCGGGACCGGGTGCTCGGCGAGTGGCGGCTGCGGACCGGCGGCGGACGGGGCCGGGGCGTGGTCGCCTTGTTCGCCGGGGAGTCGGGGACCGGCAAGACGCTCGGTGCCGAGGTCGTCGCGGGCGAACTGGGGCTCGACCTCTATGTGGTGGACCTGTCGTCGGTGGTCGACAAGTACGTCGGCGAGACCGAGAAGAACCTGGAGCGGATCTTCGCCGAGGTGGACCGCACGGACTGCGTGCTGCTCTTCGACGAGGCCGACGCGGTCTTCGGGAAGCGCTCGGAGGTGAAGAGCTCGCACGACCGGTACGCCAACCTGGAGAGCGCCTATCTGCTCCAGCGTCTGGAGTCGTTCGACGGGATCGCGGTGCTCACGACCAATCTGCGGGCCAACATCGACGAGGCGTTCACCCGCCGCCTCGACCTGGTCGTGGACTTCCCCTTCCCGGACGCCGAACAGCGGATCGCGCTCTGGCGGTCCTGTCTGGCGGGCGTGCCGTGCGAGGCGGACGTCGACGAGGAGATCACCCGCTGTGCGCGGGAGTTCGAGCTTGCCGGTGGTGCGATCCGGTCGGCGTCGGTGACGGCCGGATACCGGGCGGCGGGCCGCGGCTCCTCGGTGACCGGGGAGGACCTGCGGGCCGGGGCGCGGCGCGAGTACCTCAAGGCGGGACGGCTGGTGCCGACCACCCGGGAGCCCTGGTCGCCGTGAGGGGGCCGTCCGCTCCCTGAGCGCGAGGGATACGGGGGATACGGGAAGAGACGGAACAGGGGCGGGATCACCCATCCGGGTGGTCCCGCCCCTGTTCCGTGGTGTGCGGTGTGTGACGTGTGGCTCAACCGGCGGTGTGCCGTGGCCGGGTCACTTGATGCTGCCGCCGACCATCTTCTTGAGGGTCGCCGAGTCGACCGTGCCGGAGGGGTTCAGCCCGACGATCACCTGGTACTCCTTGACGTGGGCGATCATGTTGCTGTTGTAGCTGCTGAGCCTCTCGGTCTTGTCGCGGTAGTAGTCGACTCCGCTCTGGGCGTAGCTGCGGGCCACGTCGAAGTCGTGCGCATCGAAATCCTTGTTCCACGCCCACCAGAAGGCTGCCATGAACTTGGTGTCGTGCCAGTTCTTGGTGCCCTCGGCCACCAGCGTGGGGGTGAGGCCCTGGGCCCAGAGCGAGGTGAGCGTGGCGCGGCCGAGGGTGCCCCTGGCGTCGTTCTCCAGGATCTCCCCGGAGTTCTTCCCCTTCTGGCCGTCGGCCTTGACGGCGTCCTGGTAGCAGACGATCGAGTTGTACGTCGGGGTGTCGATCACGCCCGGGGTCCAGCTCTGCTTCAGCTTGCACGGGTTGGTCGACCCCATGGCCGCGAGGCGTTCCTGCGCGAACTCGACCACGACGTCCTTCGCGTTGCCGTAGCGCCACACGGGGACCGGCTTCGGCGCGGTCTTCGGGGCGGTCGTCGGCGCGGCGGACTGCTGCGGGGCGGCCGGCGGGACGCCCTGGGTCGGCTGGGCGTCGACCGGCGCGTCCGCGCCGCCGGAGGAGCCCAAGACCGAGACGACCCTGACGACCCGTATCCGGATCAACATCCCGGGTTCGCGTCCGATTCCGCCGGTCGTGGTCCGCAAGACGGTCAACGAGGCGCCCGCT
>NZ_MSJP01000101.1 GCF_014596525.1 Streptomyces sp. CBMA291 | reverse complement strand
GGTCCTGGACGCCCCGCAGCTAGACGTGGAGAGCGCCGCACTGCTCGTGGAGTCCCTGCCCGACGGCTGCCGTCTGGTCCTGAGCGGCGACCCCGAGGTGCTCGGGGCGCCCGGCGCGGGCCGGGTCGGCGTCGGGCGCGGTGTCGTCGAGCCAGCCGGCCCGTACCGCCTCCGCGGTCTCCTGTTCGACCTCGGCGAGCCGCTGGCGCAGGTGTCCGGCCTCGCTGCGGGCCCGCTGGGCCTCGGTCGCGGCGGCGGTGGCGTCCCGGTGGGCGGTCTCCCCGGCTTCCTGGAGGGCGGTGGAGCGCTCCTCCTCCTCGGCCGCGTGCCGTTCGCCTTCCTCTGCGGCGGTGGCCAGGGCCCGTACGAGGTCGGCGGCGGCCTCGGCGCGGGCGGCGAGGGCCGGGGCGGCGTCCCGCTCGGCTTCGCGGATGGCGGCGGCCACGCGCGCGGAGCGGTCGCCCGCCGCGCGGTGGCGGAGCACGACCTCGGCGGCCTGCCAGGCGGAGTGCGCGGTGCGGGCGTCGGTGAGTTCGCGGCGCTGGGAGGCGGCGCCCTTCTCGGCGACGGCGAGGGCCAGGGAGGCGTGCCGGTAGGCGAGTTCGGCGGCGATGAGGGCGCCTCGGCCGCGTGCGGTCTCGGCTTCGGCGACGGCGTGGGCGGCGGAGGTGACCTGCTGGGCGAGTTCGGTGCCCCGGCCGCGCTCCTCGGCGGCGCGCGCGGAGAGGCGGCGGGCCAGGGTGCGGGTGCGGCGCTCGGCGGCGGTGTGGATCTCACGTGCCTGGGAGCGGGTGGCGGCGGCCTCGACGATCCTGCCGAGGAGGTCGACGGAGCCCGCGGTGAAGTCGCGCTCGGCGGTCAGTTCGGCGCGGCGGCCGAGTTTGTTGCCGAAGCCGCTGACGAGGTCGGCGAGGCCGTCGGTGTCCCGGGTGTCGGTGACGGCCCGCAGGAGCAGGTCGGTGAAGTCGGAGTCCTTCTTGACCGCGAAGAGACCGGCGGCCTCGCCCTCGTCGGCGTTCATCTCGCGCTGGTAGCGGAAGAGTTCGGGGTCGAGGCCCAGTTCGCCGAGGTGTTCGTTCCAGCGGTCGTGGATCTCCTCCCAGTACACCTCCAGGTGCGGGTACGCCTTGCCCGCCTCCGTGATCGCGTCGCGGAAGCCCTTCATGGTGCGGCGGCGGCCGGTGGCGCCCGAGGCGCCCTCGGCGGGCGGGCGGACGGAGGTCGCCTCGGCGACGGGGAGGTTGTCCAGGCTCAGCCCGGGGCCGGGGCGGAAGGAGTACCAGGCCTCGGCGAACTTGCGCGGGTCGGAGGAGACCTGCCGGCCCCGCCACTCGCTGGCCTTGCCGACCACGACGAGTTCGCCGGTGAGGGTGTGCTGCCACTCCAGGGCGACGTGTCCGCAGTCGTCGGCGAGGAGGAACTTGCGCAGCACGCCGGAGCTGGCACCGCCGAGGGTGTTGCGGTGGCCCGGGAGCATCACGGAGAAGATCAGCTTCAGGAGGACGGACTTGCCGCCGCCGTTCTCCAGGAAGAGCACGCCGGCGGGGGCGGGGCGGCGCGGCGGGCCGACCGGCTCCTCTTCGAAGAACTCCGCCTGGGTGGGGGCGGGGTGGGGCACGGGCGCGCCGACCCCGCGCAGGTCCAGGACGGTGTCGGCGTAGCGCGCACCGGCGGGACCGATGGAGTAGAGGCGGACCCGGGACAGCTCGTACATGCGGCGGACTCTCGTCGTCTCGTTCGGGTGGTGCGCGGTGTTACGCGTGGAAGGGCAGGCCGGCGTCGGCGGCCAGCTCCAGATCGTCGCCCTCGGGCGGCGGCAGGAGGGTCGCGGAGCCGTCGCTGACGGGGACGACACCGAGTTCGAGGAGCTCGGCCATGGCGGCGGAACCGGCCATGTCGCGGACCTGGAGCTGGTAGCGGGCGGTGGTGCGGTAGGACCCGCCGCCCTCGTCGCCGGTGCGCTGGAGGAAGCCGGAGTCGGTGAGGAAGGCGGCTGCCTTGCCGACGATGCCGGTGGTCGAACCGGCGAGGCGGCGGGCGTCCTTGGTGGCGCCGGTCGCGCTGCGGCGCGCGTAGATCCGCCAGGCGGCCTCCAGACCGGGGGCGTCGGAGGCGGGGTCGGTGTTCTCGCCCTGCTCCTCGGCGCGCTGTTCGAGCCGCAGACAGGCCTGGCGTACGAACGCGTCGACGCCGTTGACCGTGAGCCGCCCGATGTACGCGTCGTCCGCGAGGTCCTCGGGGCGGGGGAAGGCCATGGCGGCGACGGCGAGGTGGGCAAGGCCGTGCAGGAAGCGGTCGGCGGAGTCCGTGGAGGCGCGGCGGGCGTAGTCGCCCATGCGGACGGCGAAGACGGAGTCCTCGCCCGCCGTGACGGCCATCCCCGCGCGCGGGGAGACCTCCAGGACGATCAGGCCGAGGCCGGTGGCGACGGCGTCGGCGAGGCGCGCGAAGGCGGGATCCTCGCGGTAGCGGCGGAGCAGTTCGCCGTACTCGGCGTCCCGGGCGGGCAGCAGCTTCGGCTGGAGCCCGAAGGAGACGAGCCGGGCCGCGTCGGCGGCGTCGGCGGGGGTGACGGCGGCGGTGCCCGAGGAGCCGGCCGGGGGCTGCGGGGGCTCCTGCTCGCTCCACGCGTCGGCGTGCTCGGCGTGGGTTTCGCTCACGGCTGGGGCTCCTCGGTACGGCTCTCGGTCGGTGGGGTGGGGGCGGCCGGTGTGACGGGGTGGGACGCTGCGGCCTCTGTGGCGGGTGTGTCCGCCGTGCTGGGTGTGGCGGGGGTGGCCGGTGTGGTGGGTGAGGCCGGTGTCGTGGGGGTGGCCGGTGTGGGGCGGGGGACGGGCATCGGTACCGGGGCGACGGCCGCCGGGGTGGCGGGGCGCGCCTCGGGCACGGCGGGTCCGTCGGCGAGGCGGACGGCGCGCACGGTGGGCGGGTCCTGCCGCCGTCCGCTCCCCGCGCGCGGCGCGGGCACGGCGACGACTCCGAACCGGGGCCTGACCCGTTTTCCTCCGGGCGGGCCGGACGCGGCGGCCGCGCGCGCACCGGGCGGATCGACGAGGACGGGGGTGAGCCGGGGACCGATGGGCTGGTCACGCGGGGGCGGCGGCGCCTCGTGAGGCGAGGGGGGCACGGGGGGCTCGTGAGGCACAAGGGCCTTGTGTGGCCCCGGTGCCGCGTGTGGCCTGGGTGTCCCGTGTGGCCCAGGTGCGGTTGCCGGTGCCGGTTCGGCAGTCGGTGCCGGTTCGGCAGTCGGTGCCGGTTCGGCGGTCGGTGCGGGCATCGCGTCGGATTCCGGTACGGGCACGGGCACGGGTACGGACACCGCGTCGGTGTCGGGCGTGGACCCGGGCGTCACGTCGGCATCGGGCGCGGACCCGGCGGGCGTCCGCAGTGAGGGCACGGAGGTCACGTCGCCTCCGTGCGGTCGGCGGCCATGCCCACCGCGTCGAGCAGGGCCGTACCGACGATGAGGTCGGCGCCGCCGAACTCGGGGTCGTCCAGCGGGGTGCCGTCGTCGACGGCGAAGAGGAGGCGCTCCTCGCCCTGCCGGTAGGCGGTGCCGACCGGGGGGCTCGCCGCGTGGACGGCGAGGAGGGCGACGAGGTACGGCAGGTCGGCGTCGATGCCCCTGGCCTCGGCGAGCAGTCCGGAGAGTCGGCGCGGGGCCTCGTGTTCCAGGTCGAGCAGGCGCAGGGCGTTCGCGAGCTGCTCTTCGCTGAAACGGGAGTCGTCGGGGGTGGCGATGAGGTCGGGCTCGGGCATCTCCGCGCCGAGGTGCTCGCGCTCGACGGGCGGGGTGAGGAGCAGGTCGACGAGGTCGCCGAGGCGGACGGAGGCCGGGGTGCGCAGTCCGGTGCCCCGGGCGAAGAAGGCGTCGGTGACCCGGGCCGCCTGCTCGACGGGGAGCGGCAGGGTCGGCGCGACGAGCTGCCCGTACAGGTCGAGTCCGGTGTACGAGGTGGGGGCGGCGAACGCCTGCCGGTCCTGCTCGGCGCGGAAGAGCGGTCCGGCGTCGAGCAGCCGCGACTGGAGCTGGGTGTGGCGCCGGATGCAGTCCTTGACGATGTCGACGAGTTCGGCGGCGCGCCGCTTGTGCTCGGCGCTCCTGGCGTCGGCGACGGTGTCGGCCTCGATCTCGTCGCGGACCCTGCGGATGTTGGTGAGGATCGCGTTCTCGTGCCGGTAGCGGTCGGCGACGTGGTCGAGGGCTTCGGCGATCATGTCGGGCACCGTGTGGAGCCAGTCCACCGCGCGTACGTTGCGCCGGGTGGCCTCCAGGGTCTTGCGGAGGGTCTCGGCGTACTGCACGGTCCGGTAGCGGGCCTGCTCGGCGGCGAGCTGGGCGTCGGCGAGGCGGCCCCGGTTGACCAGGACCTCCAGCTTGACCTCGGCGGCGATCTGGGCGCTGGTGACATCGGTGTCGAGGGCGCCGACGAGCACGTTGACCGCTTCGTCGGTGGTGCGGAGGCAGACCCCGCCGCCGTACCCCGGGACCTCTTCGACGAGCTTGAAGTCGTAGTCCCTGCGGACGTACACCCCGTCGGTGCCGAAGGTGCCGTAGACGGCGCGGAAGCCCCGGTCGACGCTGCCGACGTTGATCAGGTTCTCCAGGACCCAGCGGGCCACCCGCTCGTGTTCGGCGGCGGGCCGCTCGGGTGCCTGGGCGGCGACGCGGGGCAGCAGGCGGGCGATGATCTGCTCGTGGTCGGCGCCCGTGTCGAAGTCCATGTTCAGCGTGATGAGGTCGATCGCGGAGAGGGCGACCTCGGCCATCGCGTAGACCGTGTACTCGCCGGCCAGGTTCGCCTTGCGGGCGTCGAGGTCGTGCAGCGGGGCTGTGCACGCGAGCGCGCGGAGGCGCCGCGCGAGCCCTTCGTCGGCGGCCGGACCCTGCGCGGGCCGCGGCGCCGCGCTGAGCTGGGGCGGAGCGGGGTCCGTCGAGGCAGGCGAAGTCACGGTGCACAGATTAGGTCCTCGCACTGACAACGGTCGAAACGGGCGGGGACGCGCTCGGCGGCGGCTGGTCAGCCCGCGTGGTTCCCGGGGGCGGCGGCGGCCCGTGCGTAGGCGTCCGTGACGGCGGCGCGGGAGTCGTCGAGGTAGCGGGCGAGGAGCCGCTCGGCCGTGGTCCGCTCCCCGGCGCGCAGGGCGTCCAGGATCTCCCGGTTGCGGGCCAGGTAGGGCTCGTGGAGCGGGCGCGGGTCGCCGACGACGTGGAAGGCGAGGCGGAGTTCGGCGAGGACGCCCCGCATCAGCTCGTCGGTGCGGGCGCTGCCCGCGAGGGCGACGAGTTCGCGGTGGAAGTGGATGTTGGCGGTGGAGACGTCCTGCCACGCGCCCGCGTGGGCTGCGGTCTCGCCCGCAGCGACGGCGGCGCCGAGGGCGGCGAGCGGGTACGGGGGCTGTCCGAGACCGCGGACGACGGCGCATTCGACGAGGCGGCGGGTGCGGTAGATGTCGTCGACGTCCTCGACGGCGAGGACCCGGACGAAGACCCCGCGGTTCAGTTCGTGGACGAGGAGCCGTTCGCGGGTGAGGAGCCGGAAGGCCTCGCGCAGGGTGTTGCGGGAGACGCCGAGGGCGCCGCCGATGCCGTCCTCGGAGAGCCGGGTACCGGGCGGGAACCGGCCTTCGGCGACCCTGGTGCGGAGGATGTCCGCGACCCGCTCCGCCGTGCTGGTCCGGCCGAGCAGGACCCGGTCGTCGGCCAGGTCCCGGACTTCGCTCACTGCCACGGCGCGCTCCTTCTCGTACGTCGTCGACCACGGCGGCGCGTCGGCCGGGGCCTCGCACGGAGCCAGCGACCCGTCCGCCCGTGCCCTGGTCCGTTCCCTGCGCCATGCCCTGGTCCGTGCCCCGGCGAGTCAACCGTACGGTCCGGTTCCGGACAACAGGCATCTTGTCGGATCGTTCAACAATCCCCTACGTTGACGGCACCGTACGGTCCCCCGTGCCCTCCCGGCACGCTCGTCCTCCCCTTGCGAGGTGCAGATGCGCACGCCCCCGAGCCCGCGACCGGACGGAGGGGCCGAGGAGTCCGGAGAGCCCGGAGAGGCGCCCTCGATCGACCTCAACGCCGATCTCGGCGAGGGCTTCGGGCGCTGGACGCTCACCGACGACGAACAGCTTCTCTCCGTGGTGACCAGTGCCAATGTGGCCTGTGGCTTCCACGCGGGGGACGCGGCCACCATGCGGCGGGTGTGCGAACTGGCGGCCGCGCGCGGGGTGCGGATCGGGGCCCAGGTCTCCTACCGCGACCTGGCCGGTTTCGGGCGGCGCTCGATGGAGGTGCCGGCGGCGGAGCTGACGGCCGAGGTGGCGTACCAGATCGGCGCCCTGGAGGTGTTCGCGCGTGCGGCGGGCGCGCGGGTGGCGTACGTGAAGCCGCACGGCGCGCTGTACAACCGCGTGGTCGGGGACGAGGAGCAGGCGGCGGCGGTCGTGGCGGGGGTCCTGCTCGCGGACCGGACGCTGCCGGTCCTGGGGCTGCCGGGGTCGCGACTGCACGAGGCGGCGTCGGCGTCGGGCCTGCCGGTGGTGGCCGAGGCGTTCGGGGACCGGGCGTACCGGGCGGACGGCTCCCTGCTGCCGCGCGGACAGGCGGGTGCGGTCGTCAGCGATCCCGGTGCGGTCGTGGAGCGGTCCCTGACGCTGGCCAGGGCCGGGGTGGTCACCGCGCACTGCGGGAGCGTCGTCCCCGTACGGGCCCGCTCGCTGTGCCTGCACGGCGACACCCCGGGCGCGGTGGACCTGGCCCGGCGAGTGCGGGAGCGTCTGGAGGCCGCCGGGATACGGGTGGAGGCCTTCGCGTGACGGGCCCCGGTACGCGCGCGTTGCGCGTGGGCGACCGGGCGCTCCTGGTGGAGCTGCGCGACGGGGCGGAGACGGAGGCGTTCCACGCCGAGCTGCTGCGGCGGCGGGCTGCCGGGACCCTGCCCGCCGTACGGGAGATCGTTCCGGCGGCTCGGACGGTCCTGCTCGACGGGGTGGCGGATCCGGAGCGTCTGGCGGCCGAGCTGCGTGGCTGGGTGCCGGGGCCGGTCCCCGCGCGCGTGGGCGGGGCACTGGTGATCCCGGTCCGGTACGACGGCCCGGACCTGGTGGAGGTCGCGGCGCTCTGGGGGATGTCCGTCGAGGCGGCGGTGCGGGTGCACACGGCGGCCGAGTTCCGGGTCGCCTTCTGTGGTTTCGCCCCGGGCTTCGGCTATCTGACGGGGCTCGGGGAGCGGTACGCGGTGCCGCGCCGGGCGACCCCGCGCACGGCCGTGCCGGCGGGGTCGGTGGCACTCGCGGGGGCGTACACGGGCGTCTACCCGCGCTCCTCCCCCGGTGGCTGGCAGCTGATCGGCACGACGGACACCGTCCTGTGGGACGCCGGAAGGGAACCGGCCGCGCTGCTCGCCCCCGGGGTCCGCGTCCGCTTCACGGACGCGGGGCTTCCGGGACGGGACCGGTATTCCGGGGCGGCGGGGCCGTCGGGGGACGGCGCCGACGCGGAGGGCGGCCGATGAGCGACCGGTCCGTCGCCGTCGTACGGGCGGGGGCGCTGACCACCGTCCAGGATCTGGGCCGCACCGGGTACGCGCACGTGGGGGTGGGCCGTTCGGGCGCCCTGGACCCGGCGTCCGCGCGGCTCGTCAACCGGCTCGTCGGCAATCCGGAGACGGCCGCCGTCCTGGAGACCACCGTGGACGGCTGCGCCCTGCGGCCGCGCCGCGCGGTGACCGTGGCGGTGGGCGGCGCACCCTGTCCCGTACGGGTGGACGGGCGTCCGGCGGCCTGGGGAACCGCGCTGAGGGTGGCCGCCGGGTCCGTCCTGGAGGTCGGCCGGGCCGTGCGCGGGCTGCGGTCGTACGTGGCGTTCGGCGGCGGGATCGACGTGGAGCCGGTGCTCGGCAGCCGCTCCACGGACCTGCTGTCCGGTCTGGGTCCGGCGCCGCTGACGGCGGACACGGTGCTGCCGCTGGGCCCTGTGGAGGGCGTACGGGGCATGGTGGACGCTCCCCCGTGGCCTGGTCCGCCGGAGGTGCTGGTCCTGAGGGTGCGGTTCGGGCCCCGGGACGACTGGTTCACGGGCGCGGCGCTGCGGACCCTGTCCACGCGCGCGTACCGGGTGTCCCCGGCGGGCGACCGGGTGGGGCTGCGCCTCGAAGGACCGGCTCTGGAGCGGGCGGTACCGGGCGAACTGCCCAGTGAGGGCATGGTCCTGGGGGCGGTACAGGTGCCGCCGGACGGGCGCCCCGTGGTGTTTCTCGCGGACCATCCGACGACCGGGGGCTATCCCGTGATCGGCGTGGTCCGGGAGGCCGATCTGGGGGCGGCCGCACAGGCGGTGCCGGGGACGGCGGTGCGGTTCATTCCGGTGCGCTGACGGGACGGGAGGGCGGTTCGTCGGGCGCGGTGTCCGAAGCGGTGCAGGACGGGGTGCAGGACGGGCTGTCGGGCCGGTCTTCTGGTGGGCTGTCGGGGTGGACGTCGGGCGGGGTGTCGGGCGGGGGTCCGTAGCCTCCGCCGCCGGGGGTGCGCAGGACGAGGACGTCGTCCGGTCCGACCTCCGTGGTCGCGTGGCCGTCGAGGTGCTCCACGGTGCCGTCGGCGCGTTCCACCAGGTTCTCGCCGAGAGCGCCGGGTTCGCCGCCCGCCATGCCATACGGGGGGATCCTGCGGTGTCCGGTGAGCAGGGCCACCGTCATGGGTTCCAGGAAGCGGAGGCGGCGCTCGACCCCGTGTCCGCCGTGCCTGCGGCCGTGGCCGCCGCCGTCCTCGCGTACCGCGAAGGAGTCGACGCGCACCGGGTGGCGCCATTCCAGGATCTCGGGGTCCGTGAGCCGGGAGTTGGTCATGTGGGTCTGGACGGCGTCGGCGCCGTCGAAGCCGTCGCCCGCGCCCGATCCGCTCGCGACCGTCTCGTAGTACTGCACGCGCGCGTTGCCGAAGGTGACGTTGTTCATGGTGCCGGAGCCCTCCGCCTGGACGCCGAGGGCCGCGTAGAGGGCGCCGGTGACGGCCTGGGAGGTCTCGACGTTCCCGGCGACGGTCGCGGCGGGGAAGACGGGGGCGAGCATGGAGCCGGGCGGGACCCGGATCTCCAGGGGTTCCAGGCAGCCGCTGTTGAGGGGGATGTCCTCGTCGACGAGGGTGCGGAAGACGTACAGGACGGCGGCGGTGACGACGGCCGTGGGCGCGTTGGCGTTGCCGGGGAGCTGGGGGGAGGTGCCGGTGAAGTCGAGGACGGCGGAGCGCCGTTCGCGGTCGACGCGGACGGTGACGTGGATGACCGCGCCCTCGTCGGTCTCGTAGCGGCAGGAGCCGTCGTGGAGGCGGGCGACGAGCCGGCGGACGGACTCCTCGGCGTTGGCGCGGACGTGCCGCATATAGGCCTGGACGACGTCCAGGCCGAACTCGTCGACGGTCCTGCGCAGTTCCTCGACGCCCTTCTCGTTGGCGGCGATCTGGGCGCGCAGGTCGGCGATGTTGGTGTCCGGGTCGCGGGAGGGGTGGGGGGCGCCGGTGAGCAGGGCGCGCGTCTCGGCCTCGCGCAGCCGTCCGTCGCGGACGAGCAGCCAGTTGTCGAAGAGGACGCCTTCCTCGTCGACGGTCCGGCTGAAGGCGGGCATCGAGCCGGGGGTGATGCCGCCGATCTCGGCGTGGTGTCCGCGTGAGGCAACGACGAAACGGAGCGGGGGGCGGGTGCCTGGCGGGTCTCCCGTGGTGTCGAAGACCGGGGTCACGACGGTGACGTCGGGCAGGTGGGTGCCACCGTGGTACGGGTCGTTGACCGCGTAGACGTCGCCGGGGCGCAGGTCGTCGCCGCGTCGGCGCAGGACCTCCTTGATGGACTCGCCCATGGAGCCGAGGTGGACGGGGATGTGGGGCGCGTTGGCGATGAGGTTCCCCTCGGCGTCGAAGAGCGCGCAGGAGAAGTCGAGTCGTTCCTTGATGTTGACGGACTGGGCGGTGTTCTCCAGTCGCACGCCCATCTGCTCGGCGATGGCGGTGAAGAGGTTGTTGAAGACCTCCAGGAGGACGGGGTCCACGTCGGTACCGGCCGCCACGCGCGCGGGGCGGGGGGCGACGCGGCGCAGGAGGAGGTGCCCCGTGTCGGTGACGGTGGCCCGCCAGCCGCTGTCGACGACGGTGGTGGCGTCGGCCTCGGCGAGGATCGCGGGCCCGTCCACGGTGTCGCCGGGGCGCAGCTCCTCGCGCCGGTGGAGGGGGGTCTCGCGGAGTTCTCCCCCGCTGTACACACGGACGGTGGTGTGGGGGGCGGGCGGCCCGGTGCGGTCCGGGTCGGCGGTCGGGCCGGTGTGGACGGGGCCGTGGGGTCCGGCGCGGCCGACGGCTTCCACGGTGACGGCTTCGACGACGAGCGGCCGGTCCAGGGTGAAGGCGTACCGCACACGGTGTACGGCTGTGAACTCGCTTTTCAGCTCTTCCGGGGATGCGAGGTCGACGGGGAGGCTCGCGTCCGTTCCCGCGTACCGCAGGAGTACGCGCGCGTGGGTGCTGATCGCCTCGTCCGGAATGCCGTCGGCGCGCAGCTCCGCGCGGGTCCGGTCGGCGAGTTCACGGCAGAGGTCCGTCATCCGCTCGGGGGTGCCGGGCGCGTCCAGCTCGGCCTCGACGGACTGTTCCCGCAGGGCGGTGGCGTCGGCGAGCCCGATGCCGTACGCGGAGAGGACCCCGGCCAGCGGAGGGACGAGGACGGTGTCGACGCCCAGCGCGTCGGCGACGGCGCAGGCGTGCTGGCCTCCGGCGCCGCCGAAGCTGGTGAGGGCGTACCGGGTGACGTCGTGGCCGCGCTGGACGGAGATCTTCTTGACGGCGTTGGCCATGGCGAGGACGGCGATCTCCAGGAACCCGGCGGCGACCTCCTCGGGGGTGCGGTCCCCGCCCGTCTCCTCGGCCAGGGCCGTGAACCGCTCCCGTACGACGTCGGCGTCCAGGGGCCGGTCGCCCGTCTCGCCGAACACGGCGGGGAAGTGGGCGGGCTGGACGCGGCCGAGCATGACGTTGGCGTCGGTGATGGTGAGCGGTCCGCCCCTGCGGTAGCAGGCGGGTCCGGGGACGGCACCGGCCGAATCGGGGCCCACGCGGTAGCGGCGTCCGTCAAAGTGCAGGACGGAGCCGCCGCCCGCCGCGACGGTGTGGATGCTCATCATCGGCGCCCTCATCCGGACTCCCGCGACCTGTGTACCGAGTTCACGCTCAAAGGTGCCCGCGTAGTGCGACACGTCGGTGGAGGTGCCGCCCATGTCGAAGCCGATGACCCGGTCGTGTCCCGCCTTTTCCGAGGTACGGGCCATGCCGACGACACCACCGGCGGGTCCGGACAGGACGGCGTCCTTGCCCCGGAAGTGGGCGGCCTCGCGCAGCCCCCCGTTGGACTGCATGAACATCAGCCGGACCCCGGCGAGTTCACGGGCGACCTCGTCGACGTACCGGCGCAGGATCGGGGAGAGGTAGGCATCGACGACGGTGGTGTCGCCGCGCGGGATCAGTTTGATGAGTGGACTGACCTCGTGCGAACAGCTGACCTGGGTGAATCCGGCGGCAGTGGCGAGTTCCGCCGTCCTGGCCTCGTGCTCCGGGTAGCGGTAGCCGTGCAGGAGGACGACGGCGGCGGAGCGGAGCCCGTCGCGGCGGGCGGCGGCGAGCGCCTCGGTGACGGCGGTCTCGTCGAGGGGCCGGACGACTCGGCCGTGCGCGTCGACCCGTTCGGGGGCCTCGATCACGCGCGCGTAGACCTCCTCGGGCAGCACGATGTGCCGGTCGAAGAGGCGGGGCCGGTTCTGGTAGGCGATGCGCAGGGCGTCGCGGAAGCCCTCGGTGACGAGCAGCAGGGTGGGTTCGCCGCGCCGTTCGAGAAGCGCGTTGGTGGCGACGGTGGTGCCCATCTTGACGACCGCGATCCGGTCGGCGGGGACGGGGTCGTCAGGGCCGAGGCCGAGGAGGAGGCGGATTCCGGCGACGGCGGCGTCCGCGCGGCGGGCGGGATCGTGGGAGAGCAGCTTGCGGGTGACGAGCCGCCCGTCGGGCCGCCGTCCCACGATGTCGGTGAAGGTGCCGCCCCGGTCGATCCAGAACTCCCAGCGCCCGTTCATTCCTCCATTGTGGCCGCGAGGGCGGCGGCGAGGGCGGCTTCGGCGCGCGCGTCGAGCGGCCCGGATCCGGTGCCGCCCGCCTGGTGGCGCAGTTCGGCGGCGGCGAGCAGTAGCAGCTGCGGGAGGAGGTCGGTGCTGCGGCGCAGGAGCCAGCCGGTGCCGGCGGTGGCGAGCCAGAGCAGGTTCTCGGCGCGGCTCGGGGGCGGCTTGAGGGGTTCTCGCGCGGGGGGTGTGCCGTGGGCCAGCCCCCGGTCGGCGAGGAGCCGGTGGAAGCCCTCGGCGACGGCCCGGTGGCCCCGCTCCCCCGGATGGAGCCGGTCGGCGCTCCACAGCGCCCGGTCCCGGGTCCACGTGTCGTCGGCGAGGTGCAGATGGACGGCTCCGTACCGGGCGGTGAGGGCGTGGACGACGGCGTTGACGGAGCCCTGGCGGCGGGCGAGCGGACGGGCCAGCGGCGGCGGCAGGCCGAGCATCCGGCCGGGATCGGGCAGGCAGGCGGTCAGGAGGACGGCTCCGGCGGCGGCGAGGTCGGCGCAGACCCGGCTCAGATGGATAGCGACGGTCTCTATGTCGAAGCCCTGCCGGAGGGTGTCGTTGACGCCGACGACGACGGACGCGAGGTGCGGCCGGAAGGCGAGGGCACGGGGAGCCTGGAGCGCGGCCACGTCGCCGCTGAGGGCCCCGCTGACGGCGAGGTTGAGAAAGGCCGTCCCGTGCCCTTCGATGGCGGGCTCGCCGGAGGCTGCGCCAAGAGCCCCCGTGGTCAGCCCTTCGGGCCCTGCGGAGGAAGTGTCGGGAACCCCGGCGGCGAGCACCCCGGAGCACCCCTTGGAGGGCCCTGCGGGACGCCGATCGGCGAGCCGGTCGGGAGACCCTGTGGGAGACGGGCCGCCGAGCCCCTTGCAAGGCCCGCCGGAGGCCCCTAGAGACCCCCGGTCGGCAGGCCCTGCGGAGACCCCGCCGGATGGGCCACCGGACAGGCCGTCGGAGCGGACGCCGGACAGACCACAGGACAAGCCCTCGGAACGGGCGCCGGACAGATCACAGGACAGGCCTTCCGCGAGCAGCGGAGCCCACCCCCGCCACGCCCCGTCGACCCGGTCCCCCACGCCCTCGCTGAACGAGTCCCCGAGCACGACGAACCGGACGGGACCCGAGGGCCGGGGGCGCGGGCAGGACGAGGAGGAAGCGGAGGAAGCGGGCGTGACCGCCGGAGGTGCCGGGTCGCGGGTCATCGGCGTGCTCCCCCGGAACGGTGGGGCTCCGGTGCGGGGAGGGCGTCGTGGGCGCGGAGGAAGGCGGTGACGGCCCTGTCCCCAGGTGAAGACCTCCGCACGCGCGCGTGCGGCGGCCCTTCGGGTGCTCTCCCGGGTCGTGAGCATCCCCCGTACGGCGGCGGCGAAGGCGGCGGGCGTGTCCTGCGCGGCGGCGCCCGCCGTGCCGATGACCTCGGGCAGCGCCGAGGAGGCGCTGACGACGACCGGCGTCCCGCAGGCGAGGGCTTCGAGGGCCGACAGGCCGAACGTCTCGACGGGTCCCGGGGCCAGACACACGTCCGCCGCCGCCTGGAGGTCCGCCAGGGCCTCCCTGTCCGCGACATGCCCCAGGAAGCGCACGGGGAGGCGCTGTTCCCCGGCCCGCCGTTCCAGGGCGCCCCGCAGCGGTCCGTCGCCCGCGACCACCAGCGCCGCCGCGACACCCGTCTCCCGCAGCTCGGCGAGGGCGTCCAGGGCGATGCCGGGGCGCTTCTCGACGGAGAGCCGCGAGCAGAGCAGGAGCAGGACCCGTTCCCCGTCCGCGTGCCGGGCCCGCAGGACGGTGCTGCGGCGGCCGGGACGGCAGCGGATCAGGTCGACGCCGAGCGGAGCGCGTACGACATTGCGCGCGCCGATCCGTGTGAACTCGCGCTCCGCCCATTCCGTGGTGCAGACGATCCGGGCGAACGCCCAGGCCGTGCGGCGGTTGAGCCGGTCGGCGGCGTGGGCCGCGAGGGCCGGTGGGACGCCCCAGGTCCGGAGCACTCCGTCGGCCGTCTCGTGGGAGACCATCACCGAGGGCACGCGCGCGCGTCGGGCCCACTCCCCCGTCCACCGCAGGGTCGTACGGTCCGAGACCTCGATCCGGTCGGGCGCGAGGTCGTCGAGGAGGCGGCGCACCCGGCGCCGGTCGGCGAGGACCCGGTAGCCGCCGGTGCCGGGGAGCACCGGTCCCGGCAGGGTGACGACCCGGCCCTGTTCGGTGCGGACGTCACTGGCGACGTCGCCGGGGACGACGAGGACGGGTTCGTGACCGGCCGCCAGATAGCCCCGGCCGAGCTGGTCGAGGGCGGTGCGCAGACCGCCGGAGGTGGGCGTCACGAAGTTGGCGAGCCGTACGATCCGGAGCCCGCCGGGACGGGAGGCGGAACCGTGACCCGCACGGCCACCGGCCTGTCCCGCGCCGCCCTCCGTACCGCCGTCACCGGCGTCGGTGCCGTCCTCGGCCGTACCGCCACCACCGAGGGCACCCACGCGCCCGGGGCCGCCCCCGCGAGTGCCGACCGGTCCGCGTCCGTCGACCCCACGCGTACCGCCCGTTCGCGAACCGTCACCCCCGCGCGTACGCGTCGGCCCCAGCCCGTCGCCCCCGTGTGAACCGGTCACGCCGCCACCGCCGTCCGTTGGCGCAGGACCTCCCGGTAGTGGCCGATCAGTTCGTCGCCGAGCGCTTCCCAGGTGCGGCCCTCCACGGCGGCGCGTCCCGCCGTGCCGTAGGCCCTGCGCAGGGCGGGCGCTGCCGCGAGCGCGGCGACGGCCCTCCGCAGCCCGTCCGGGTCCTCCGGGGGCACGAGGAGGCCGGTGCGCCCGTGGTCGACCAGGTCCAGGGGTCCCCCGGCAGCCGGGGCGATCACCGGGACACCGCTCGCCATGGCTTCCTGGACGGTCTGGCAGAAGGTCTCGAACGGGCCCGTGTGGGCGAAGACGTCGAGCGAGGCGAAGATCCGGGCGAGATCGCCGCCGGTGCGGCGGCCCAGGAACCTGGCGTCCGGGAGCGCGGTGCGCAGGGCGGGCTCGCTGGGCCCGTCGCCGACGACTACGAGGCGGACGCCGGGGAGTTCCGCCGCCGCGAGCAGGTCGACCCGCTTTTCCGGCGCGAGCCGTCCCACGTATCCGACGAGGAGTTCGCCGTCGGGGGCGAGTTCACGGCGCAGGAGGTCGTCGCGCAGCCCGGGGTGGAAGCGGACCGTGTCGACTCCACGCCCCCACAGCCGGACGCGGCCGATGCCGTGCCGCGCCAGGTCGCGGGCTGCGGCGGAGGAAGGGGCGAGGGTGCGGTCGGCGGCACCGTGGACGGCGCGGAGGCGGCGCCAGGCCGCGTTCTCGCCGGTTCCCACGTAGGTGCGGGCATAGCCGGCGAGGTCGGTCTGGTAGACGGCGACGGCGGGGATGCCGAGCCGGGCGGCGGCCGTCATTCCGCGTACGCCGAGGACGAAGGGGCCCGCGAGGTGGACGAGGTCGGCGCGGTGGGCGGCGATGGCGGCGGCGACCCGGCGGCTGGGCAGGGCGACGCGGACCTGCGGGTAGCCGGGCAGCGGGAGGGAGGGCACCCGGACGACGGGGCAGGGGGCGTCGGAGTCGGCCGCCGGGTCGGCTACGGCGGGGGCGATGACGAGCGGGGCGTGGCCCCGCCGGACGAGGTGGCGCGCGGTCTGAAGGGCACAGTGCGCCACACCGTTGACGTCGGGCGGGAAGGACTCGGTGACGATGACGACACGCATACGGGTGTTGTCGTCGCGTTCGGCGTGTCCCCGACAACGTCGATCTGGACGGGGAGGGAACGTCCCATGAGCGTTTCGGGCACGGCGGCCGGGGACGGAGCGGCCGAAACGGAACGACTGGGCGCGGTAAGGAGCCCCCGACAGGCCCGCCGCACCGCCCCGGGCCTCGCCGCGCCCGGCGCCCTTCCTCGCCCGCCCCGTCCCGGTCCGTCCTGCCCAGTCCCGCCCAGTCCTGCCCCGTCCCGTCCCGGCCCTCCCTGACCCGGCCTTGCTCTGTCCGGCCGGACGGTTCCCCGCTCCGCTTACTCGGCCTTGACGGCGGCACACGCGAGTGCCACCTCGGCCCATGTCCAGGCCTGTTCCTGGAGATCCGCGACGGACCCGGCCCGTTCCTGCCGTCGTGCCGCGTCGAGCGCCCGCCCCGCCGCCTCCACGGCGGAAGGGGAGGGGTTCGCGGCGACGGCCGCGCAGGCCCGCGCCACGCGCGCCCACAGACGGGCCCGCGCTCGCGCGACGTCGCGGCCCGAGGCCGTGGTCAGCCCGTCCACCTTCAGCGCCCACTCGGAGGCGCGGCGAGCCGCCTCCGTCGCTTCCAGGGAAAAGTCCATGTCCGCCCTGCCTTCCAGGTCCCGAGGTCCGTCGTACCGCAGGGCATCCGTCCGTCCGGCACCCGGCGTGGTCCTGAGGGGAGTTACCCCGAACTCCGCCCGTCAGAGCGGGATACGCGCGTGAGGGCCACCGGACCAGGCCACCGCATCGGCCCCGGCCGCCCGGCCAGGCCACCGGGGCGGGACATCGGCCTTTCGGGACCGTGTACGGGGGCCACCGGCGCCGGTCCCGGCGCCCGGACCTCGTCCCGCGCTCCGGGGCGGGGCCTCGGCGGTGTGATCTCCACCGCGGGCCACGCCGCCCCGGAGGGAGCGGGGCGGGTCGGTCAGACCTGGAGGTCCGGTCCTATCCGGTTGCGCACGGCGGTCTGGACCTCGGCCTCCTCGGCCGGGTCGGCGGCGAGGCGGCGCAATCGCTCGGCGACGCGCACGTCCCCGGTCTCGGCGTGCTCGGCCGCGACCTCCCGCGTGGTCTCCTCGCAGTCCCAGAGGCATTCGACGGCGAAGCCCGTCGCGAAGGTGGGGTCGGTGGCGGCGAGAGCGCGGGCCACCCGACCACGGAGCTGGGACGAGGTCGTCTCGCGGTAGACGTGGCGCAGTACGGGGGCCGCGACGGCGATGCCGAGGCGGCCGGCGCCGTCGACGAGACCGGCGAGGGCGGGCGCGTCGGGCCCGGCGGAGCGGATGGTGTCACGGAGCGCGCCGAGGACGGAGGGGGAGTCCTGGGCGGTGCCCCGGCAGGCGAGCACGTCGGCGGCGGCCTCGCCGAGGGCGTCGGTCCTGCGGACCCACGCGCGGGCGCGGGCGACGGCGTCCTCTCCGCACATGCGCCGGTACGCGCCGACGGCGGCTTCGGCGGCCTCGCGGGAGTCGCCGTCGGCGGCGGCCTCGACGAGGTCGAGGACGGCGGGGTCGCGGGACTCCGCGAGATGGTGCAGGGCCGCGCCCCGGGCCCCGGTGGCGCCGTGCCGGGCGGCGGCGAGGAGTTCGGGCCGGTCCTCGGGGCCCGCGACGGCGGTGAGGCAGCGGGCGGCGGGCCCGTACAGCACGGCTCCGCGCTCGTATCCCTCCTGCGCCCAGTCGAGGACGGCGCGCACGCTCCAGCCGGGACGGGGCCCGGCGGGGCGCATCTGGCGCTGCCAGCGGTCGAAGGAGCCCTGTTCGCGGGCGGCCCTGACACGGGCGCCGACGGCCTCGCGCGGGTCGTCGGCCCACAGGCGCCAGGGGCGGGGCTCGAAGGCGTCGCGCACGACGGCGGCCAGCTCGGCGGAACCCTCCGCGTCGGCCGGGAAACGGGCGAGGACGGGCAGGGCGAGCGCGCGGAGTCCGGCGTCGTCGTCGCGGAGCGCCAGCTCGTCGAGGGCCCAGGCCCAGTTGCTGCCGGTCGCGGCGTAGCGGCGGAGCAGGAGCAGGGCGTCCTGGCGTCCGTACGACGCCAGGTGGCCGAGGACGGCGAGCGCGAGCCCGGTCCTCGACTCCTCGGTGTCGAGGTGGTCCTCCGCGTCGAAGAGGTGTGCCTCGATCCTGTCGAGACCTCCGTGGAGGTCCAGGTAGAGACGGGCGTAGTAGAGAGACCGGTTCTCGACCTGCCAGTCGTGGCGGGGGTCGTCGAGAACGCAGTGGTCGAGGGCCGCGAGGGCCTCGGCGCGGGGCGCGGCGAGCGCGTGCAGGGTGCCGTCGCCGCGGCCCCTTTGCAACAGACCGAGCAGGGTGCCGCTCGGCGCTATGACTGGATCGAACATGGAAGACGCCTCACATCAAGCTGTCGACACGACCGGGGGATGTCGGGATGACCGGGGCAGGGCGCTGAGCGGCCCGTGCTCCTAGGCCGTGCGGCGACATGTCGGGCGGCTTGTCGTGCTGCGCTTCTCGGTGACCATCTTCCTCAGCCTCTCGTCGGTGGCCCGTTTTGCCGGGCCCGACGTCATGATGACCCACCCATTTCGCCACCGCGACCACATTTACGATGCCGCTCTCACCTGGGGTTCAGTCGCTGTTCACCGGGCTTCGAAGAGGGCGATCAGTTCCGTCTTGCCGAACATCCGGGCGGTGTCGGCGGCGGACGGAGTCCCGGCTTCCGGATCGGCTCCGCCGGCGAGGAGGGCGTGGATCACGGCGTCCTCGCCCTTGAAGACGGCACCGGCGAGCGGGGTCTGTCCGCGGTCGTTGGCGCGGTCGGCCTCGGCACCGCGCGCGAGGAGGGCGGAAACGGCCTCGGCGTGGCCGTGGTAGGCGGCGAGCATGACGAGGGAGTCGCCCCTGTCGTTGGTGAGGTTGGCGGGGACGCCTGCGTCGACGTAGGCGGCGAGCGTCTCCGCGTCCCCCGTACGGGCGAGGTCGAAGACCTTGGACGCCAGCTCGATGACCTCGGGGTCCGGGGTATCGCTCATCGGGGAACCGCCTCTCTCCTGCTGTCGGGGCCTGCGCACGGCAAGCGCGGCCGTACGAGTGAATCGACAGGGTACTGCCCGCTCGTGGACATGACCTCGCGCGATCGAGGCAAAGATCACGCGATCCGGTTCCCGTGCGCTCCCCTAGCGCACGCCGGTCATTTCGCCACCCGGCGGTCCATTCGCCGTACTCCGATGCGGTGAAACCAAGCGCTTTTCACCCGTATGCACCTTTAGTCACATAGATGCTGCCGCGAATCTGGAAGGACTCATGGTGACTGTCCCCTCACCCAGGAGAAGACCCGATGATCCTGTCCATGTCCGGCGTGGTCCTGCTCGGCATCATCTGCTTCCTGTTCTTCAAGAAGGACGGGATGAAGGCCTCCCACGCCTGCGTCAGCGCACTGTTCGGCTTCTACCTCGCGGGCACCGCCATCGCCCCCAGCATCACGGCGGGCGGCCAGAGCCTCGCCGGACTCCTGGGCGGGATCAAGTTCTGACCGCCTCCCTCCCCCACCACCCCTTCAGGAGCACCCCGTGGCCCGGCGACCACTCCCCCGCATTCTGAGCAGCGGCGGCGCGCGGATCGCGCGCGGCCGAGAGATCGCGCGCACCGCCGCCGACGGCGCCACCGACGTGCTCCATCCGCTGATCACGGTCACCCGGGGCCTGCGGAAGCTGGCCTCGGCTGCGCGCGCCCGCTGGGTCGCGACCCCCAAGGACCGGCGTGGTCCCACGCTCTTCCTGGTCGCGGCCTGCGGAGCGGCCGTCGTCCTCATGCCGTACGGCCCCCTGCTCGCGCTCGTCGCGCTCATGGGCGCGGCCGCCTGGCTCGGGCGGGAGCGCAGGGTCGTCAGGACCGGTCCGGGCGAGGCGGAGTCGGCCCGGCTCAAGGGGCTCTACGAGGCTCTCGTGCCGTACTTCTCCGTGGCCGAGGACCCGTCCCCGCTCTTCGCCCACGGCGGTGACTGGAGCGCGCCCTTCGGGGAGTACGCCTTCGACGAGGACGGACGGCTCACCCGGCTGAGGATCGCCTATCCGCCGTACTTCACCGACGGCGAGCCCGCCGCACGCGCGCGTATCGAGCAGTTGCTGCACGCCAAGTCGGGGCGGGGCCGCGAGTACCGGTTCGACTGGGACGAGGAGGGCAACCGGCTCGTCATGAGCGTGCTGCCCGCACTGCCCACCACGATCGCCGCCCAGCGCTTCGTGACGATGCCCGGCGAGACGGTCCTCGGCTTCACCGACGCGGACGCCGTACGGCGCACGGTGCCCGTGGTCGCGGACGACGGCACGGAGGACGCGCCCGCCGTCGTCTGGCGCACCGGCCCCCGCTCCGCCGAGCCGCATCTGCTCGCCGTCGGCCAGCCGGGCAGCGGCACCACGTCCCTGCTGCGCTCGATCGCTCTCCAGGCCCTCCCCCACGGCGACGTCCTCGTGGTCGAGGGCGGCGGCACCGGCGAGTACGCGTGCCTCGCCGGCCGGGACGGCGTCCTGGCCGTCGAGTGCGGCCTCTCCGGCGCCCTGTCGAGCCTGGAGTGGGCGGCGCACGAGACGGAGCGGCGCCTGATCGCCGCCAACCATGCCCGGCAGGACGGCCGCCCGGCCCCCGAGGACACCCGGCGCCCGCTCTGGATCCTCCTCGACCGGCCGGGCGTCCTCGGCCATCTGGCCGCCGCCGACGGGCGCCCCGACCCCCAGGACCTGCTCCAGGTGCCCCTGCGGCACGGGCGGGCCGCTCAGGTCACGGTGGTGGTCGCCGAGCAGTTCGACGGCACGGACACCCTGAGCGAGGCGGTACGGACCCACACCAGGGCCCGTATCGCGCTCGGCCCGGCCTCTCCGGAGCAGATCGCGGCCGTCCTGGGCACCGGGCCGCACACCACGCCGACGCCCGAGGTCCCGGCGGGCCGGGGGTACGCGCGCCTGGGCACCGGTCCGGTCCTGCGCCTCCAGGTGCCGGCCACGCCCGACCCGTACGACGAGGCGACCAGCGAGGCGCACCGGCAGGCCGTGCTCGCCCTGCTCCCCGAACGCCGGGCGGCCACCGTCGTCATGACGAAAACCGCCCCCGATCCGGCCCCTGCCCCCCTGCCCGATCCGGTCCCGGCCGAGAGCTGAGCGGACGGCACGGGGAGCCGCACGGGAGGGCGGGGACCCGGCCTTCCCGGACGGCACCCTGTTCCGCCTGTTCCGCTGTTCCGCGCGCGGAAGACAGTCCCGTCCCAAGCCGCTCCCTGCACGCGAGGAATAACCGGTCCGACCGCTCCACGCGCGCGTGGGCCACCCCGCAAAACCGCTCCACGCGCGGGGGGGGGGGGGGGGGAACGCGTTACCGCGTCGGCGGCGCTGGCGTATCTGCCGAACCGCTCCACGCGCGCGCGTGGGAACGCGCCGAACTCCGGCAAGGGCCCGCGCAGGCTCGAAAACCGCCCCCACGCGCGCGGGGGGGGCATAAAGGGATCTGGCCCCCGCCACGCGAGAAAGACCTCCCCCTGCCCACGTCACGTCACGTCACGTCACGTCACGTCACGTCACGTCACGTCACGTCACGTCACGTCACGTCACGTCACGTCACGTCACGTCACACCGGCCTACGCCACGAACGACCGAGGCGGTTCCGCCCCGCCCCCCGCCGCGCCCGACTCCACCAGGCGGGCCGCTGCGGCGAGGCGGGCGGCGGCCTCGTCGGCGACCGCGCCTCCTACGGTGAACGGCAGCCGGACGAAGCCCTCGAAGGCACCGTCGACGCCGAAGCGCGGGCCGGAGGGGACGCGGACGCCGACCCGTTCGCCCGCCTCGGCCAGCCGGGAGCCGGACAGTCCGCCGGTCCGGGCCCAGAGGGTCAGACCGCCGCGCGGCACCCAGAACTCCCACTCCGGCAGCTCCCTGCGCACGGCGGCGACGAGCGCATCGCGGTTCTCCCGCGCCTGCTCGCGGCGGAGGGCCACGGCCTCCTCCCAGCCGCCCGTCCGCATGAGCCAGTTCACCCCGAGCTGTTCGAGGACCGGGGTGCCGAGGTCCGCGTAGGCGCGGGCGGCGACCAGGGAGCGGATCACGTCGGGCGCGGCCCGGACCCAGCCGATCCGCATCCCCGCCCAGAAGGCCTTGCTGGCCGAGCCGACCGTCAGGACGGTGGAGCCCGCCGGGTCGAAGGCACAGACCGGCCGGGGCATCTCCAGACCGTCGAGGTCGTCGAGGTGCAGCTCCGCCATGGTCTCGTCGACGACGAGGACCGTCCCGGCCGAGCGGGCCGCCTCCACCAGCTGCCGCCGCTGGTCCTCGTCGGCCAGCGCGCCGGTCGGATTGTGGAAGTCGGCCACCACGTACGCGAGACGGGGTGCCGCGTCCCTGAGGACCTGCCGCCAGCGGCCCATGTCCCAGCTGCCGAGGCCCTCGGACATGGCGACGGGGACGAGCCGGGCGCCCGCCTCCCGCATCAGCTGGAGGATGTTGGCGTACGAGGGGGATTCGACGGCGATCCGTTCGCCGCGCCCCGCGAAGAGGTGGCAGATGGCGTCCATGGCCCCCATGGCGCCGGTCGTGACCATGATCTGCTCGGGCATGGTGGGGATGCCGCGTGCGGTGTAGCGGTCGGCGAGCATCTGCCGCAGCGTGGGCAGGCCCGCCGGGTAGTCGCCGTGGGTGTGGGCGTACGGGGGCAGTTCCTCCAGGGCTCCCTGGACGCCCCGGGTGAGCCAGGGTTCGGGCGCGGGCAGCGCCGCGCAGCCGAGGTCGATCATGGAGCCGAGGGCTTCCGGCGGCAGCGGTTCGAGGCCGCGCGCGGGCAGCGGGTTCCCGGCGGGGACGGCGGTCCAGCTGCCGGCGCCTCGCCGTGACTCCAGGAAGCCCTCGGCGCGCAGCGCCTCGTAGGCGGCGGCGACCGTCGTCCGGCTGACGCTGAGGGCGAGGGCGAGTTCCCGTTCGGCGGGCAGCCTGGCGGCGACCGGGACGCGCCCTTCCAGGACGAGCAGCCGGATACCGTCGGCGAGGGCGCGGTAGGCGGGGGGCTTGCGGGTGCCCGGGACAGCGCTCCGGGGCCGCTGCGCCTGGAGTTGTCTGGCAAGCTGCGCCGGACCCACCGCCGAAGTCCACTGGGCCATGGAAATCAGTCCACCTTCCTGAAATTGGCCATGGTTGGCACCCGTTCTCCCGCCACAGAGTGTCACGAGCCAGTCCACTGCCACCACACTGGGGGGAATTTCCCTCCAGCGACACCACAACGGGGGGAACTTCCCTTGTCCATCGCCTCCGGCCTCCGCGGTCGGCACGTCGGCCGCCGTCTCGTCCAGCTCTACGGGGGTCTGGCGCTCTACGGGGTCAGTTCGGCCCTGCTCGTGCGCAGTGGTCTGGGCCTGGAGCCCTGGAACGTGCTGCATCAGGGCCTGGCCGGGAAGACCGGTCTGACCATCGGAACGGTCTCGATCATCGTCGGGGCCCTGGTGCTGCTGCTGTGGATCCCGATCCGGCAGCGGCCGGGCCTGGGCACGGTCTCCAACGTGTTCGTGATCGGTCTCGCCATCGACGGCACCCTGGCCCTCGTGCCGGACGCACGGCATCTGGCGTGGCGGATCGCGCTGCTCGTCGCCGGGATCGTCCTCAACGGGGTGGCGACCGGTCTCTACATAGCCGCGCGCTTCGGCCCCGGTCCGCGCGACGGCCTGATGACCGGTCTGCACCGGCTCACCGGCCGGTCCATCCGGGTGGTGCGGACGTCGATCGAGGTGGCGGTGGTGGCCACCGGCTTCCTGCTGGGCGGTTCGGTCGGCATCGGCACGGTGCTGTACGCCGTGTCGATCGGTCCGCTCGCGCAGTTCTTCCTGCCCCGGTTCGCCGTGCCCGAGCAGGACTCCGGCAGCGCCGCCGTCGCCCCCGGGACACCCGGACAGGCCATACTGCGCCCGTGACTCGCGTACGCCACCCCTATCTCGACCACCCCTCCCCGCTGCTGCCCTTCGCCCATCGCGGCGGCACGGCGAACGGCCTGGAGAACACCGCGGCCGCCTTCCGCCGGGCCGCCGCGGCGGGCTACCGCTACTTCGAGACCGATGTGCACACGACGGCGGACGGGGCGCTCGTGGCCTTCCACGACGCGACCCTCGACCGTGTGACGGATGTCTCCGGCCGGATCCGCGACCTCCCGTGGGCGGCGGTGCGGGAGGCGCGGGTGGCTGGCACGGAGCCGCTGCCGCTCTTCGCGGACCTCCTGGAGGAGTTCCCCGACGCGCGGTGGAACGTGGACCTCAAGACCGAGTCGGCGCTGCTGCCGCTCGTCGACCTGATCCGCGAGGCCGACGCCTGGGACCGGGTCTGCGTGGGCTCCTTCACCGAGGCCAGGGTGGCGCGGGCGCAGCGTCTCGCGGGGCCCCGTCTCGCCACCTCGTACGGGGTGCGCGGGGTGCTCGGGCTCCGGCTGCGGTCGCTGGGCATTCCGGCGGCGCTGCGGGCCGGGGCGGTGGCGGCGCAGGTCCCCGAACGGCAGGGCGGCATCCCGGTGGTGGACCGCCGGTTCGTCCGGGAGGCGCACGCGCGCGGGCTCCAGGTCCATGTGTGGACGGTGAACGATCCGGCGCGGATGAACGCTCTCCTCGACCTGGGGGTGGATGGCATCATGACCGATCGACTGGAGACGCTGCGCGCGGTGCTGACCGAGCGGGGCGTATGGAGCTGAACGCGCGTCCGGGGACCACGGGGGCGGACGAGGGGGCGCGGCCTTGACCGCAGAGACCACCGAACCGGAGCGGCCGGACGAGGAGTACGCCTCCGATCCCGGCGAACGCGGACGGGAGCAGCGGGGCTGGTACTTCTACGACTTCGCCTGCTCGGTGTACTCGACGAGCGTGCTGACCGTGTTCCTGGGGCCGTATCTGACCTCGGTGGCGCGGGCGGCGGCCGACGCCGACGGCTTCGTGCACCCGCTGAGCGTGCCGGTGCGGGCGGGTTCCCTCTTCGCGTACGCGGTGTCGGCGTCGATCGTGGTGGCGGTGCTGGCGATGCCGCTGGTGGGCGCGGCGGCGGACCGTACGGGCCGGAAGAAGCCGCTGCTCGCGGCGTCGGCGTATCTGGGGGCGGCGGCGACGGCCGGGATGTTCTTCCTGGACGGCGAGCGGTATCTGCTCGGTGCCTTCCTGCTGATCGTGGCGAACGCCTCGCTCTCGGTGTCGATGGTGCTCTACAACGCGTATCTGCCGCAGATCTCGGAGCCGGACGAGCGGGACACGGTCTCGTCGCGGGGCTGGGCCTTCGGCTACACGTCGGGGGCGTTCGTCCTCGTACTGAATCTGATCCTCTACTCGGGCCACGACTCGTTCGGTCTGACGGAGGGCGAGGCGGTCCGGATCTGTCTGGCCTCGGCCGGTGTGTGGTGGGGCGCGTTCACGCTGGTGCCGCTGCGACGGCTGCGGGACCGGCGGACGGGTGCGGCGCGGGCCGGCGGGGGCGGGGTCGGCGGCGGTTGGCGTCAGCTCGCCGGGACGCTCAAGGACATGCGGCGGCATCCGAAGACGCTGGCGTTCCTCCTGGCCTACCTGGTCTACAACGACGGTGTGCAGACGGTGATCTCGCAGGCGTCGGTGTTCGGCTCGGAGGAGCTGGGCCTGGAGCAGACGACGCTCATCACGGCGGTCCTGCTGGTGCAGATCCTCGCGGTGGCGGGTGCGCTGGGGATGGGGCGGCTCGCCCGTTCCTACGGCGCCAAGCGGACGATCCTGGGCTCCCTCGTGGTGTGGACGCTGATCCTGGTGGCCGGATACCTGCTGCCGGCCGGGGCGCCGGTGTTCTTCTACGGTCTGGCGGCGGCGATCGGTCTGGTGCTGGGCGGCAGTCAGGCACTGTCGCGCTCGCTGTTCTCGCATCTGGTGCCGCGCGGGAAGGAGGCGGAGTACTTCTCGGCGTACGAGATGAGCGACCGGGGGCTGAGCTGGCTGGGACCGCTGGTATTCGGTCTCGCGTACCAGCTGACCGGAAGCTATCGGGATGCCATCATCTCCCTGGTGATCTTCTTCGTGGTCGGTTCCGTGCTGCTCGCGAGGGTCTCGGTGCGGCAGGCGGTACTGGACGCGGGGAACCCGATTCCCGACCGCGTTTAGACGTGGCACCGAAAGGGCGGTAGTGTACGCGTTTGGCCTGCCAGGCGGACCGTTACTGCGTGCTGCTTTGGTGAAGACACCGGGTCTCATCTGCCGCCAGATGTGACAAAACGGGCACTGGTGGGTACAACAAGGGGCGGCACGACGGGCGACGCATGACCCGGCACGGGAATCTTTACCGCCGACCGGACGTTGACCGGATAACGACGACAGCGACACCTGTCCTGTGGGCGACAAGCCCGGGAGGCACGATTCATGAGTGAGCGAGCTCTTCGCGGCACGCGCCTCGTGGTGACGAGCTACGAGACCGACCGCGGCATCGATCTGGCCCCGCGCCAGGCGGTGGAGTACGCATGCGAGAAGGGACATCGTTTTGAGATGCCCTTCTCGGTCGAGGCGGAAATTCCGCCGGAGTGGGAATGCAAGGTCTGCGGAATCCAGGCTCTCCTGGTGGACGGGGACGGACCCGAGGAGAAGAAGGGCAAGCCGGCGCGTACGCACTGGGACATGCTCATGGAGCGGCGTACCCGCGAGGAGCTGGAGGAGGTCCTCGCCGAAAGGCTGGCCGTCCTGCGTTCCGGTGCCATGAACATCGCCGTGCATCCGCGCGACAGCCGCAAGTCCGCCTAGCGGACCCGGCAGGAAAAGAACAACGCCGCGGGGCCCGTACACGATCCGTGTACGGGCCCCGCGGCGTTGTCGTGTCCGGCTTCCCCACCGCCCCTTCGGAGGGCGGCGGGACCGGGAGGCGTCAGGGCATCAGCGGCGGACGGTTCCCGTCGGGCTCCCGGGGGCCCTGGGAGCCGTCCTGGCGGATGACCTCGCCCGGGACGACCTTCCCGTCCGGGCGGTGCATGCGGGCCTGCTGGAAGGCGTCCTGGAGGCTGCCGGGAGGGGCGGAGGTCATCCGGCGCTCCACGGCCCGCTCCGCGTACCGCCCGAGCAGCGAGCGGACCGGCGGGATCAGCAGGAGCAGACCGGCCACGTCCGAGACCGGGCCGGGAATCATCAGGAGCAGGCCGCCGAGCATCAGGAAGCCGTTGCGGTCCTCCGCGCCGGTCCGCTCCGGCGCCGAGGGCGTGGCGCCCGCCCGCGCCGCCTCCTGGGCCTGCTGGAACGTCGAGGTGAGGTTGCGGAAGGCGCGGCGCCCCGCCCGCTTCACGACGGCGCCGCCGAGGACGACGCCGCCGACCAGCAGAAGCAGGACGGTCAGCCCGCCCGCCACGTCCGCCACCACCATGAGCAGCCAGATCTCAAGGACCAGCCAGGCGGCGACGGCGAGCGGGAGGAATTTGCGCGCGCGGGAGCGCTGGGGGGCGAGGGGAGGCGGTGCGCCGGTCGTCATGGTCCCCAGTGTGCCTGGCGCGCCGCCGGAACGTCGTAAAGGCAAGATCAGGAAGGTTTGCGGCCGAGCATCTTGCCGACCTTCTCCGCGCGGGCCGTCAGTCCCCAGCCCGTGACCCGCCACAGCGCCTCGACGACGATGTTCCGGCTCATCTTGGAGTCGCCGACCTCGCGCTCGACGAAGGTGATCGGGACCTCGACGACATGGAAGCCCGCGGCGACCGCGCGGCGGGCCAGGTCGACCTGGAAGCAGTAGCCCGCCGAGGCCACCTCCTCCAGGCCCAGGCCCTCCAGGGTCTCCTTGCGGAAGGCGCGGTAGCCGCCGGTGACGTCGCGGATGGGCACGTCGAGCATCACGCGCGAGTAGAGGCTGCCGCCGCGCGAGATGAACTCGCGGGACTTCGGCCAGTTCACGATCCTGCCGCCGGGCACCCAGCGGGAGCCGAGGACCAGGTCCGCGCCCTTGAGCGCGGTGAGCAGCCTCGGCAGCTCCTCGGGCTGGTGGGAGCCGTCGGCGTCCATCTCGACCAGGACCTCGTAGCCGTGCTCGATGCCCCACCGGAAGCCGGCGAGGTAGGCGGCGCCGAGCCCCTCCTTGCCCTTGCGGTGCAGTACGTGCACGTGCTCGTCCTCGGACGCGATCTCGTCCGCGAGCTTGCCCGTGCCGTCGGGGCTGTTGTCGTCGGCGACGAGAACGTGCGCCTCGGGTACGGATTCCCGTACCCGCGCGACGATCGGCTTGATGTTCTCCGCCTCGTTGTAGGTCGGAATGATCACCAAGGCCTTGCCGAGCGGGCCGTAACGCCTCTGGCCACCGTCGTTCACTACTGCCCCTTCGGATACAAACGCAGGACCCCACCATAGCGAGGTCATCGGCGTGCTCCGGCGCGGCGGGTCGGCCGGCCCGGGTGACAGAAGGGACGGAAGGGACCAGCGGGACGCCCGAGGTGCGGTGCGGGGCCCGTCGTCCTTCGGTCCGACCTGGGATCCGCTGGCTGCGGGTCGACCGAGAGCCGTTGTCTACTGAACGTCCGGGCCCCACCCGGGTCGCACCTTCCGCCGGAGAAACCTTCCCTCGCGGCCGAGGCGCGGGCGGCGTTCGGCGACAGGCGGGGGACGGAGGTCCCGGCGGACGTCCGTGGTGGACGCGGTGAACCTACCCGCCCCCGCCGGTCGACTGTCAATACCCCCTTGACCTGCGGGGCCCCGGCGCTCCCCCGGAGGCCTCCCGGAGGGGAGCGGAAGACCCGCAGGTCGGGCGGGAGCGTACCGAACACCCCTCCCGAAGCGGACAAATCCCTACATCACTCGTTCGGTCGCACGTAGACCGTCTGTCCGTGCACGACCGTGCGGAGGCAGATCGGCAGGTCGGCGCCGGGGGTCAGATCGGGCAGTCCCGGCGTACCGGAGCGCGGGTCGGTGGACCAGCGGGCCACCCGGTCGTCGGGCGCCTGGACGACCAGTTCCTCGGCGCGCCAGACCGCGTAGTCGGCGGGGGCGCCGGGGACCAGCGTCCCCGCGTCGTCCCGGCCGACCGCCCGCCAGCCGCCCCGGGTGTGGGCGGTGAAGGCGGCCCGGACCGAGATCCGGTGCTCCGGGGTGCGGTGGAAGGCGGCCGCCCGGACGGTGCCCCAGGGGTCGAGCGGGGTCACCGGGCTGTCGGAGCCGAAGGCCAGCGGCACTCCGGCACGCAGCAGCGCCGCGTACGGGTTGAGGGTGCGGGCCCGCTCGGCGCCGAGGCGGTCGGCGTACATGCCTTCGTCGCCGCCCCAGAGCGCGTCGAAGGCGGGTTGCACGGAGGCGGTGAGGCCCAGTTCGGCGAAGGCGGCGATCGTCTCGGGGGTGAGCATCTCGGCGTGCTCCACCCGGTGCCGGGCGGCCCTGATCCGGGCCAGGCCCAGCTTCTCGGCGGCGGCCCTGAAGCCCTCGACGACGGCGGTCACGGCCGCGTCCCCGATGGCGTGGAAGCCCGCCTGGAGACCCGCCTCGGTGCAGGCCACGACATGGAGGGCCACGGTGCTCGCGTCCAGATGGGCGGCTCCGGCGTGACCGGCGTCGGCGTGGTCCGCGTACGGCTCGTGGAGGCAGGCGGTGTGCGAGCCGAGGGAGCCGTCCGCGAACAGGTCCCCGGCCGCGCCGAGCGCGCCGAGCGCCCGCGCCCGCTCGACGTCGAGGTCGGCCCAGTAGCCGACGACCCGGGGTCCGGCCTCCTCTCGGGCCAGGTCCAGGAGACCGGTGAAGTCCTCCTCGGACGAAATCTGCGGCCCTCCGCACTCGTGCAGGGTGCCGATGCCGAGGGAGGCGGCACGCGCGCGGGTGGCGCGCTGGGCCTCGGTGCGCTGGGCGGGCGAGACCGAGGCGAAGGCGGCGGCGCGCACGGCGTGATGGGCGTCCCCGGTGAGAGGCTCCCGCCCGTCGTGGAAGCCGTCCAGGTCGCGGACGCCGGGGACGAGGTCGAGCAGGGCGGTGGTGACGACGGCCGAGTGGACGTCGATCCGGGTGAGGTAGAGCGGCCGGCCGCCGGTGAGCCCGTCGAGTTCGGTACGGGTCGGCGGACGGCGCTCGGGCCAGCGGGAGGCGTCCCAGCCGTGCCCGAGGAGGATGCGGTCCTCGGGGCGGGCGGCGGCGTGGGCGCGGATCAGCTCGGCCGCCTCGGCGAGCGAGGCGGCCCGGGACAGGTCGAGTCCGGTGAGGGCGAACCCGGTGGCGGTGGTGTGCACATGCGCGTCGACGAACGCCGGGGTGACGAGCGCGCCCTCCAGGTCGACCACCTCGTCCACGCCCGAGGCGAAGGCGTCGGCCGCCCCTTCCGAGCCCACCCAGGCGACGTGCCCGCGCTCCACCACCATGGCGGTGGCGAAGGGATCGGCGGGACTGTGGACTTCCCCTCCGCGCAGCAGCACGGTGCGGTGTTCGGCGGCAGACGTGGTCTCACTCATGCGACCAGGCTAGGACCTGCCAGGACCCGGTTTGTCCGGCAGGTCCCCTGCGACGGGCACTCAGGTGTCTCGCGAAGGGGGACACAGGCATCCCCTGAAGGGGGGCACAGGTCCCCCCGGGAAGGGGGCACAGGCCCCCCGTGGCGGGCGCACCCGGTTCACACGCGGGGCGGTCTCGCCTCGTACGGCGTGGAGAGCACCACGGTGGTGCGGCTGGAGACCCCCGCCTGCGAGCGGATGCGGGTGAGCAGGTGCTCCAGCTCCAGTGGAGTGGCGACCCGGACCTTGAGGATGTAGTTCTCGTCACCCGCGACGCTGTGGCAGGCCTCGATCTCGGGGATGTCGGCGAGCCGGTCGGGAGTGTCGTCGGGGGCGCTGGGGTCGAAGGGTTTGACCGAGATGAACGCGGTCAACGGCAAGCCCACCGCCTCCGGGTCCACGACCGCGGCATAGCCGCGGATGACTCCGCGCTGCTCCAGGCGTCGGACGCGCTGATGCACCGCCGACGTGGACAGGCCCGTGGCCTTGCCCAGGTCGGTGTAGCTCATGCGCCCGTCCTTGACGAGCAACTCGACGATCTGACGATCCAGCTCCTCCATGCGGTGACCCTAGTGCGCCCGGAGCCGGACGGCAGCGCCGGGGTCGGCCGCTATCGCCGGTTATGGCCCGCCACGGGGCACCTGCGCAGCCCGTGTGACGAACGCCACAGGTTTGCGCCTGCCCCGGGAGACCTGCTCACGGTTATGCGGACGACCGCATGGGAAGTGCTTGCTGTGGTCGAGGCCGCACAGATCCGGCCGACCCAGCCGAGGGGGAGATTCTCCATGCAGGAGCCTGTTGATTCGGTCGACACGCCCGACGAGCTCGACGCGTACGACACCTTTGAGATGTTCCGGGTGGTCTGCCCGGAGTGCGAGCAGCCCATCGCGCTGCTCGCGGACGAGGACGTGCTGCCGGAGCACGCGCTCTGCCCCACGCCGTGGAACCCCTTCGTCCTGACGGTCTGCCAGGGCACGGGCGTCTCGGCGAGCGAGGCGGGGCCCGCCGACGACACTCTGGAGGTCCAGGAGCAGGACACCGCGCTCCTCCTGACGCTCCCTCAGGGTCTCGACTGGCGTACGCAGCCCTTCTCGCACGTGGGCGGTCCGGGCTCGCGCCCGATCCGGGTCCCGCAGATGCGGCGCGCGGCCTGAGCCGTACGGCTCATCGGCACCGCGGGGGCGGTGCGGCGGGGGGAATGAGGTCGCCGACCTGTCCGCAGGGCTTCCGGGGCGCCTCGATCGCGACGGCACCCGCCTTCCTGACGCGGCCGTAGCGGTCGCCGTCGTTTTCCGATGTGGTCACCGGTGTGCGATCCCGGGCTCGGGATCGTGCACCGGTACGTCGGTGTGGCCGGGCGTCCCCCGGCCTTGAAGGACGCGCGCCACGCGCCGGACGCGCGCGTCCGGCCCCAGGCACGTCGGCGCGCGCCTCCACTCCTGGGTGAACTGGCGCTCGAATCCGTACGGCGGTGACCGGGCTCAGCGGAGCGCGTTGGTCCGAACATGACCACGCTGGACCCCGCTCCCGGCGCTCCCGCGCCGAGACCCTTTCGTTCCGTGCCCTCGCTCGTACGCCCACGGGCCCGCCCCGAGCCTCCCGGCCCAGGGCATCCGCCGGCCTCTTCCCCACCACCTCTGTCCCCGCCACCTCTGTCCCCGCCATCGGTAGATCCGCCCATCTACCAGGCCGTCCTCGCGCTCTGGGCGAGCCAAGGGCGCACTCTGCCGGGCCGCCACGGCCAGGCGGAGGCGGAGACCGAACGGACGGACCGGCACGAGCAGAACAAGCGAACCGAGCGACCGGACGGGCGTGAGCAAACCGAACGAACCAAGCGATCCAAGCGAACCAAGCGAACCGAAGCGTCCGACGGGCCCCAGAGCGGTGTCAGGCTCGGCGGCAGCGATGCCGAAGCTCTGAAATCACGGCCTGCTCCTTCGCGTTGACCTCGCCGTCCACTCCGGCCACCTGCTCCGCCACGTCGATCAGGTCGTCCAGGTTCCCCGGCTCGGCGTCCAGACGCCGCCACACCTCTTCGGGGTCGAGGTCGACCACCTGGGTGAGCCGCTCGTCGACGACCTGGTGCCGTTCCCGGGCCAGCCGCGCCAAGTGCCGCATCAGCAGCGTCTCGTCATCGGTCATCTTCCCGTCCGCCATGATGACGAGCCACGCGACCCACAGCATCGACCGCGGGTGCCTGCTCCGCTCGCAGAGGCCCTCGGCCTTCTCGATCACCCGAGCCTCGTTCCGGAAGACGGCTTGCGCGTGCCGCCCGGCGAGCAGGGTCGTGTAGCGGTTGAGCACCACCGCGAGGGGGACCCCGACGACGGGGATGCCCATCTTGATGACATTGCGCTGGAGGAGGAACTTGCCGACGAAGGGAAGTCCCTTCGCCGCGCTCAGCACCCCGCGCGAGTAGAAGCGCTTGACCAGGGGCCGTACGACCATCGGAATCGACTTGGTCACGCCTCCCCTGACCACTTCCCCGCTCTTGATCGTGAAGGCGACCTTGATCAGCTTCCACAGGTCCTCGGGATCCGTCAGGTCGAGCGGAACCCGGTAGAGGACGGCGATGTCATAGGCCAGATGGAGCTGGAGCCTGGTGATGAACGCGACGTCGATCATCAGGGTCGCGACGGCGGCCGGCACGGTCGCCGGGGAGGCCCCGCCGAGGCTGCCGAGGGTGGCGACGACGGCCGCCGAGTAGGCCCCGGCGGAGAGCCCGCCTTCGAGCGCGGCGTACCGGGCCGCCAGCCTGATCCGCCGGTCGACGATGCCGTCGGCGGGGACACCCGCGTAACGCTCCTGGAAGTACTGCCAGTCGACCTTGTCCGTATAGGACTTCAAGGCATGGGAGCAGAGCTTGGTGAACCAATTGCCGGACTTGATGTCGTCCGCGCTCAGCCCTTTGACGAAGGCCCGTATCTCGTCCCGCTCCCGCTCGACCGCTTCCCGGGCGGCATCGTCGTCGTCCTCGGCGCCGACGGAGTCCGTCAGGGTGTCGGTCATGGCAGGTCCTCCCGGGCAGCTCAATGATCCGCAAGGCTGCCAGGTTTCCGCCGACTCCGCTGGCACCAGGGGGAAGTGGGGAGCAGGTACGGGCTACGCCCTCACTCCCGACTCCCCCAGCACCCGCCGCTGGGCGGCCGTCGGCCGGTCGGGCCAGTAGAGGTAACAGACCCCGCCCGTACCCCCTCTGACCTTGCCGTTCGCGTCATAACGCTTCGTCCGCAGCCAGATGTTCTCCCACTCCCTTCGCAGGTACACCCTTCGGACCGCCTGGTTGTCCGGGGACGCCGGGTCGTTGGCGATGACGTCGCCGTCCGGTGTGAAGCCGATGACCGTCATCAGGTGACCCGAGGTGCCGTAGCCCGCGCCCGTCAGCTCCCCCTTGACGAAGGATTGGGAGGTGATCGCCGGGATGCCCACCCGGATCAGGGCTTCCAGTTCGGTGAGCGAGCGCAGGCGGGTGACCACCGCGTTCATGTCGGGGTAGGCGGCGGCGTAGGCCGCGTTGAAGGGCCAGTTGCCGCAGCCCGCGTACTGGTAGTCGTAGGTGAAGCGGGCCGCGTGGCAGACCTGGGGGTCGGCGAAGTCCGGGTTCACCCAGGCCAGTTCCTCGGGCGAGGGACGACGGCCCCAGTACTCGACGATCATCTCGGAGGAGGTCGGGCTGCACCAGGCCTCGCCGCCGTTGTCGTACTCCGGGTACTGCCCCACATGGGTGTTCTGCGAGTACCGGGGCACCAGCAGTTCCCTGGACGCGCCCGGCTCCGAGGCCGGGACCGTGAAGCGGTCCGGAATGTCCGAGGCCATCGCGCCGAGCCGCCACACCGTGGGCGTCAGACCGCTGCCCGGGGCGCGGTGGAGGGTGAGCCGCAGCCGGTACGAGGTCAGCCGCAGGCCGCTCGCCGGGTCGTCGATCGCGAAGGTGTCGGTCCAGATGGTGCTGCGACCGTCGGTCTGGTCGTCGACCGAGGTGCGCCGGATGTCGCCGTCACCGGAGGCCCAGCGGCCCATGACGTACCAGGGGATGGCGGTGCCGTCGCCGTACTCGCCGGACAGTTCGACCTGGAGCCAGGTCCCGGGGGGCGTGTGGGCGTTCCACGAGGCGATGACCTCGGTGGCGGGCACGGTCGGGGTGTACCGGGGGGAGGTCCAGCTCGCGTACTCCCAGACGGAGGTACGGCCGGTGTGCGGGTCGGTGTAGTCGGTGCGCCCGGCGGGGGTGCCGATCACCAGGCCGGGGCGGTGTCCGGCGACCGCCTTCGCACCGGCCACGCTGCCGCACCGCCAGTCCGTGTACGAGGACCAGAAGCGGTTGTCCACGAGCCCGGCGGCGGGGGCGTGACCGTGCCCCCCGGCGCCTGGGGCCGGTGCGGGCGCCGTGGCTGCCGAGGCGGGTGCGGCGGCGGCCGCCGTTCCCGCCGCCGCGGCGAGAGCGGCGGTGAGGACGGTTCTGCGCGGGGTGGAACTGGTCATGATCGGTGACCCCCAGTCGAAGACGGCGAACGGCGGATGGTGGCGGACGGCGGATGGCTGGCGGCGGATGCCTGGCAGTGGACTGCACGACAGGCTGGTGGGCAGGACGGGAACGGGCGGCGTGCGGACGGACGGGCGGGCGGACGGGCGGACGGACGGGCGGGCGGACGGACGGGCGGGCGGACGGGCGGGCGGACGGGCGGACGGGCGGACGGGCGGACGGGCACAGGCAACCGGCAGACAGACAGACAGGCACTAGCAACGCGCGGGCAGGCGTGACCGCGTAACCCCGGCCCACTATCCCGGCTCCCGCCGCGCCTCCGCCAGCACTTCGTCCCGCGTCGCCGTCCCGACATGGGTCTCCACCACTGGTGGTGGCACCTCGCCGGCCCACACCGGTCCCCCGCGCCCCGCCCCGAACACGGGCACCCCCGGGGTGCGGGACGACCCGGCGACCCGCACCCCCGGGCACGGGACGGCCCCCGGCGCCGCAATACCCTGGGCCCATGAACGACCTCGACCGCGCGGCGCACGCGCTTCTGCGGCTGCCGCCCTCCTGCGGACCGGTCCGGCTGGTCGCGGTCGACGGGCACGCGGGCTCCGGCAAGTCCACCCTCGCGTCCCGGCTCTCCGCCGCGCTCGGCGGCGCGCCCGTGCTCCGTACCGACGACCTCGCCACGCACGAGGAGTTGTTCGGCTGGACCGGCAGGCTGCGGGAGCAGGTGCTCGATCCGCTCTCGCGGGGCGAGAGCGCGTCCTACCGTCCGTACGACTGGCGGCTGCGGCGTTTCGGGGAGCCCAGGGCGCTCCCGCCCGCCCCGGTGGTGCTCGTCGAGGGCGTGGGCGCGGGGCGGCGCGAGGTGCGCCCGTTCCTGGCCTGGCTGCTGTGGATGGAGCGCGCGGCGGAGGACTCCTGGGTGCGCGGGCGCCATCGGGACGGTCCGGAACAGGCCGAATTCTGGGACGGCTGGACCGTGGCCGAGACTCGCCATTTCGCCGACGACCCCTCCCGGCCCTTCGCCGACACCCTGGTGCACGAGTGCCGGAAGGGTTACGAATGGCTCCCCGGGCCCTCCGTGGCAGCAGCCACGGACCAGATCATCACCCACCGTGATGGCCGTCTCTTCGCGAACTGAGGCAACCCTCATCCGCTTCCGCGAGTGCCTCAACTCCGCTTGACCCGGGGGGCAGACAGGTCTTACGTTCTGAATGTGCGGCTTTTCGAAGCCGCCGCAGACACGAAGCCCCCGGTTGTTCCCCCGTGATCGGGGGCTTCGTTCTGCCCCGGGACCGCTCCCCGGGGCCTTTCGCGAGCCCTGACGATCACCCAGGGTCACCGCTTCCGGATCATGCGCTTCTCCTTAATCACGCGCCCCCTGCGCAGGTACGATGCCCCGAGGTGAGGTCAAATCCCGTCCATGTGAAGACGGTTGTGGGGGACCCGATGGACATCGGCACGCAGGGTGCGCAGGCCCCCGCCGAGCTAGCCTGGTTGCGCGGAGTGGACGCCTACACGATGGGTGCCTATCCGCAGGCGGAGGAGGAGTTCCGTGCGGCGGTACGGACCGACCCCGGAATGGCGGACGCCTGGCTCGGGCTGCACGCCCTGAGGGTCGATACCACGACCGCGCTGCTGCGCATGTACCGCAATCGCGAGCGCTTCGGCGAGCAGCGGTCCCGGTACCGGCGCCCGCTGAACTCCTGGTACTGGCTCGGCTGGTGGGTGCAGCCCGTCCTGGAGAGCCCGCGCGATCTGCTGCTCGCGCACGCCTCCCACTGGCTCGACGGGCGCCACGTACCCGAGCTGGACCGGGCCCTCGCCGGGCTCCCCCCGGTCGACACCGACCCCCAGGTGCGGTTTCTGCACGCCTGCCGCGCCTATCTCGTCAAGGACTGGGACCAGCTCGTCCGGCACACCGAGACCCTGGTCGACGACCCGCTCCTCGGCATCGAGGCGGGGCTCTTCGGCGGCATGGCCCGGGTCCGTCTGGAGATGTACGGGCAGGCCGAGCCGCTGCTCGCGGCCTCCCTGATGCGGTGCCGCAGCGAACAGCCCCAGCGCAAGGAGCTGCGCTACTGGCTCGCCCGCGCCCACGAGGGCACCGGGCGAAGCGCCGCCGCGCTCCCCCTCTACCGGGCCGTGCACCGGATCGACCCGGCGTTCATGGACACCGCCGCCCGGCTCGCCGCCATCGCCGAGTACGACGGCTTCGAAGGGTACGACGGCGTGGACGATCCGACCGGGCTCGCGACGGTCGCCCTCGGCACCGTCGGCGGCGGGTTCGGCCAGGACGCGGTGGAGACCGCGCCGGGCACCGAGCCCGAGCCCGGCGGCCCCCTCGGCGACGGGCTGCGGCTCGCCCCCGAGCCCCCTCCGGTGCCGGTCGTCACCCCGCCGGAGACCGTACGGCAGAAGGCCCCGCTGCCGTCCCAGCCGCCACCCCCGCGCTTCCCCGCGGGACCCACCGATCCGGCCCTGCTCGCCGAAGCCCTCGCCGAACTGGAGGGCATGGTCGGTCTCGAACCGGTGAAGCGGCAGGTCAAGGCCCTGTCGGCGCAGCTGGAGATGGCCCGGCTACGGGCCGGGCAAGGGCTTCCCGTCCAGCCTCCCAAACGTCACTTCGTCTTCTCCGGCCCCTCGGGCACCGGGAAGACCACGGTCGCCCGCATCCTCGGACGGGTGTTCTACGCCCTGGGGCTGCTCGGCGGCGACCATCTCGTCGAGGCCCAGCGGGCGGATCTGGTGGGCGAGTTCCTCGGCCAGACGGCCGTCAAGGCGAACGAGCTGATCGACTCGGCGGTCGGCGGGGTCCTCTTCGTCGACGAGGCCTACGCGCTCTCCAACTCCGGCTACAGCAAGGGCGACGCCTACGGCGACGAGGCCCTCCAGGTCCTGCTGAAGCGGGCCGAGGACAACCGCGACCACCTCGTGGTGATCCTCGCCGGGTACCCCGAGGGCATGGACCGGCTGCTCACCACCAACCCCGGGCTCTCCTCCCGGTTCACCACCCGGGTCGACTTCCCCTCGTACCGGCCACTGGAGCTGACCGCCATCGGCGAGGTCCTCGCGGCGGCCAACGGGGACGGCTGGGACGACGAGGCCCGCGAGGAGCTGCGCTCCATCAGCGGACACGTCGTCGAACAGGGCTGGATCGACGAGCTGGGCAACGGACGCTTCCTGCGCACCCTGTACGAGAAGTCCTGCGCCTACCGCGATCTTCGGCTCTCCGGATACCCGAGCACCCCCACCCGGGACGACCTGGCCACCCTCCGGCTCGCCGATCTCATGCAGGCGTACGGCGAGGTGCTCTCGGGACGCGGACCGGCGGACCGGGGGCCCCAGCAGGAACCCCCGCCGGGGTACTGAGACGCGGGCGGCCCGGACGGCGACGGAACAGGGGGCCGGGCCGGGTCGTCGCGACGTCCCGGCCCGGCCCCGTTCCACCGGCTCACCCAGCCGTCACCCGGTCCGGGGCGAGGCGGTGGGCCGGGTCCCTGACCTCGCCCACCAGCATCTCCAGGACATCCTCAAGGGCCACCAGACCGAGGACCCGGCCCGAGGCGTCCACCACCTGGGCCAGATGGGTGGCGGCCCGGCGCATCACGGTGAGGGCGTCGTCGAGGGGCAGTTCGGCGCGGACCGTCGCCATCGGGCGCCACAGCCGCTGGGGCACCGCCCGCTCCCGCTCCTCCAGATCCAGGACGTCCTTCACGTGCACGAAGCCCATGAAGGTGCCCCGGGCCTCGGCGCACACCGGGAACCGGGAGTACCCGGTGCGCACGGTCAGCTCCTCGATCTCGCGCGGGGTGACCGTCGGCGCCACCGTCACCAGGGAGGCGGGGGCGATGAGCACCTCCGTCACCGGGCGCGTCCCCAGGACGAGGGCGTCCTCAAGGCGCTCCTGCTCGGCCGGGTCGAGCAGGCCCGCCTGGCCCGCGTCCTCGACGAGCCGGCCGAGCTGGACGCTGGTGAAGACCGCCTCCACCTCGTCCTTCGGCTCGACCTTGAACAGGCGCAGGACCAGCCGGGCGCAGGCCCCGAGGGCGGCCGTCACCGGCCGGCAGAGCCGGGCGAAGCCGACCAGACCGGGGGCGAGCCAGAGCGCGGTCCGCTCCGGCGCCGCCATCGCCAGGTTCTTCGGGACCATCTCGCCGATGACGAGATGGAGGAAGACGACGGCGGCGAGGGCGATGACGTAGCCCAGCGGATGGATCAGCGCGTCCGGGACCCCGACCCCGTGGAAGACCGGTTCGAGGAGCCGGGCCACGGTCGGCTCGGCGACCGCGCCGAGGGTCAGCGAGCAGACGGTGATGCCGAACTGCGCCGCCGCCATCATCTGCGGCAGGTGTTCGAGGCCGTACAGGACCTGCTGGGCGCGGGTCCCGCCGAGCGGTTCGATCTGGCTGCGGCGGACGGAGACGAGCGCGAACTCGGCGCCGACGAAGAAGCCGTTGGCCAGGACGAGGAGGACGGCGAACAGAAGCGGAAGGGTGCTCATCGAGCCGCCTCCGCCGCCACCGGGACCGAGGGCGCGGCCCCGTGGGGCTCCTGCTCCGGGCCCGTCCTGACGATCCGTACCCGCTCGGCGCGGTAGCGGTCGACCTGGCGCACCGAGAGGCGCCAGCCGGGGAGTTCGGCCCGGTCCCCGGGGGCGGGGATGCGCCCGAGGAGGTCGGCGACGAGCCCGGCGACGGTCTCGTAGGGCCCGTCGGGCACGTCGAGGCCTATCCGGCGCAGGATGTGGACCCGGCAGGAGCCGTCGGCGTCCCAGGCGGGGCGGCCGTCCTCGGCGGGTGCGGCGGCCAGCTCGGGGCGGCCGTCGGCGGGGGTGTCGTGCTCGTCGCGGACCTCGCCGACGAGTTCCTCGACGATGTCCTCCAGGGTGACGACTCCGGCCGTGCCGCCGTACTCGTCGACGACCACCGCGATGGGCTGTTCCCTGCGCAGCCGTTCCAGGAGGGCCTGGGCGGGCAGCGACTCGGGGACGAGCAGCGGGGGGACGGCGATCCGGCCGACGGCGGTGCGCAGCCGGGCGTGCGGGGCGACGGCGAGCGCGTCCTTGAGGTGGACCATGCCGACGATCTCGTCGATGCGCTCCCGGTAGACGGGGAAGCGCGAGAGGCCGGTGGCGCGGGTGAGGTTGAGGACGTCGGCGGCGGTGGCGTGCCACTGGAGGGCGCTGACCTTCACGCGCGGGGTCATGACCTGCTCGGCGGTGAGACCGCCGAGGGACAGGGTCCGTACGAAGAGATCGGCGGTGTCCTGTTCGAGGGCGCCTGCCTCGGCCGAGTGGCGGGCCAGGGAGACCAGCTCGCCGGGGGTGCGGACCGAGTCCAGTTCCTCGGTGGGTTCGACGCCGAGGAGTCGGACCAGCCGGTTCGCGACCTGGTTGAGCAGCGAGATCACCGGTCGGAAGGCGGCAGAGAAGCGGCGCTGCGGGGTGGCGACGAAGCGGGCGACCTGGAGCGGCCGGGAGACCGCCCAGTTCTTCGGGACGAGTTCGCCGACGACCATCTGGACGGCGGAGGCGAGCAGCATGCCGATGACCACGGCGATCCCGGAGACGCCCTTGTCGGGCAGTCCGGTGGCCTGGAGGGGGCCGCGCAGCAGTCCGGCGAGCGCGGGCTCGGCGAGCATGCCGACGACGAGGGAGGTGATCGTGATGCCGAGCTGGGTGCCGGAGAGCTGGAAGGACAGCTCGCGCAGGGCGGTGACGACGGTGCGGGCGCGCCGGTCACCGGCGGCCGCGGCCCGTTCGGCTTCGGCGCGCTCGACGGTCACGAGACCGAATTCGGCGGCCACGAAGAAGCCGTTGGCGAGGATGAGGAGGAAGGCCGCGAGGAGCAGCAGAAGGGAGATGATCATGCCGCCGCCTCCTGGGAGGGGGCGGCGCGGGTACTACCGGACGATCCGTCCATTGCCGGAGGGAGTCACTCCTCGGGTCGAAGGATGGCCTCGCGGGCCGCGGCAGCGGCCCTGCGCACGCGAGGCGGTGGTGCGCTGGGCACCACCGCCTCCAGAGTAGTCAAGCGAAGGCCCCCGCGGGCAGGGGGTCCGCCCCGGATGGGGGACGGATCAGGGGTCTCCCGTACGGTCCCGGGGCTCGTCCCCCGGAGGGGAGAGCCCTTGGTCCGGACCGTTCAGGCGCTCTCGGTGCCCGTCCCCCGGCTCTCCGCCAGGGCCCGCAGGGCGCGGGCGTCGCGGATGGCCGACTCCTTCGCGATGCCCGGCTGGATGCCGAGGGCGGGGAGGCTGGTGCCGTCGCTCAGGTCGAGGAAGACCCAGGGGTCGCCGGGGCGCAGGTTGACCTTGAGGATCTCCGCCCAGGCGAGCCGCCGGGTCCGGGTGATGTTGACGACCGTGACGCCCTGGTCGTCGGCGACGACCTTGGGCCGGCTCAGCAGGACCAGGACTCCGGCGAGCAGTGCGGCGGTGAAGACGAAGCTGGCGCGCTCCCCCGGGCCGAGCCGCTCCAGCATCAGCGCCACGGCGGTGATCACGACGAACATCGCCGCCCCCATGGTCAGCAGGATCGCCCGGGTGCGCCCGGGACGGAAGGTGACCGGCAGGGCGGGCGCGGACGGCTGGGACATCAGGGTTTCCTCGGTGCCTCGGGGGTGCTTTCCGTGCCGTCAGAGGCGGCAGGCGTGGATGGCGGTGGTGAGGATGGCGCGGGCGCCGATCTCGTACAGGTCGTCCATGATCCGCTGCGCCTCCTTGGCGGGGACCATCGCGCGGACTGCGACCCAGCCCTCGTTGTGCAGCGGGGAGACGGTCGGCGACTCCAGGCCCGGGGTGAGGGCGACGGCCTGCTCCAGGTGCTCGGCGCGGCAGTCGTAGTCCATCATCACGTACGAGCGGGCGACGAGGACGCCCTGGAGGCGGCGGAGGAACTGCTGGACCTGCGGGTGTTCCGTGTCGGCGCCCTGGCGGCGGACGACGACCGCCTCGGAGGTGAGGATCGGCTCGCCGATGACTTCGAGGCCCGCGTTGCGCAGGCTGGTGCCGGTCTCGACGACGTCCGCGATGACCTGGGCCACACCGAGCTGGATGGCGGTCTCGACGGCGCCGTCCAGGTGGACGACGGAGGCGTCGATGCCCTGGTCGGCGAGGTGCTTGGCGACGATGCCCTCGTAGGAGGTGGCGATCGCCATGCCGCCGAAGTCGGCGGGGCCGTTGGCGGTGCCGGGGCGGGTGGCGTACCGGAAGGTGGAGCGGCCGAAGTTCAGCGCGAGGATCTCCTCCGCGCTGGCGCCGGAGTCCAGGAGCAGGTCACGGCCGGTGATGCCGATGTCCAGCTTCCCGGAGGCCACGTAGATCGCGATGTCCTTGGGGCGCAGGTAGAAGAACTCGACCTCGTTGTCGGGGTCGATGACCACCAGCTCCTTGGACTCCTTGCGCTGGCGGTAGCCGGCCTCATGGAGCATTGCCGACGCAGGTCCGGAGAGGGAACCCTTGTTGGGAACGGCGATGCGCAGCATGGGGTGAGCTTCCTTTGCCTGGAACGGGAGAGGGGAGTCGGAAAAACGTGTGCTCAGAGGTGGGCGTAGACGTCGTCGAGCGAGATCCCGCGGGCGACCATCATCACCTGGACGTGGTACAGCAGCTGCGAGATCTCCTCGGCGGCGGCTTCCTTGCCCTCGTACTCGGCGGCCATCCAGACTTCGGCGGCCTCTTCGACGACCTTCTTGCCGATGGCATGGACGCCCTTGCCCACCAGTTCCGCGGTGCGCGAGGTGGCCGGGTCGCCGGTCTCCGCCTTGAGCTTCAGCTCGGTGAAAAGCTCTTCGAAGGTTTTGTTCGCCATGATGGTCCTAAGAGTACGGGGTGCGAGGATGCGTGCGCGCAGTGCCTCGGCCGAGCCGGGGCGGCCGGGTGGGGCCCCGGTCCGGGGCGGGACTCAGCGCCAGGGTTCGCTGATCGTGCGCAGGACGGTCGCGGTGGCGACGGCCGCGGTGACGGCTTCGTGTCCCTTGTCCTCGGCGGAGCCTTCGAGACCGGCCCGGTCGAGGGCCTGTTCCTCGGTGTCGACGGTGAGGACGCCGAATCCGACGGGTACGCCGGTGTCGACGGAGACCTGGGTGAGGCCCTGGGTGACGCCCTGGCACACGTACTCGAAGTGCGGGGTTCCGCCTCGGACGACCACGCCGAGCGCCACGATGGCATCGTAGCCGCGCCCGGCGAGGGTCTTCGCCACGACCGGGAGTTCGAAGCTGCCGGGGACGCGGAGCAGGGTGGGCTCGTCGATGCCGAGTTCGCTCAGGGCGCGCAGGGCGCCGTCGAGCAGTCCGTCCATGATCTTCTCGTGCCACTGTGCCGCGATGACCGCGACCCGGAGGTCGCCGCAGTTCTTCACGCTGAGGACGGGTGCGCCCTTGCCGCTCATGTCTCTCCTAGCCGGTTGGTACGGGGGTGGTTACTGGTTGCCGCAGGTAGCGGCCGGGGTGCCGGTCAGCCAGGGCAGGTCGTGTCCCATCCGGTCCCGCTTGGTGGTGAGGTACCGGACGTTGTGCTCGCCGGCGGTGACCGGCATGGGGACGCGGCTGCGGACGGTGAGGCCGTGCCGGGTGAGCGCGTCGGTCTTGTCGGGGTTGTTGGTCATCAGGCGCAGGCTGCGGACGCCGAGGTCGGCGAGGATCCGCGCGCCGGCCGCGTAGTCGCGGGCGTCGGCGGGCAGCCCGAGTTCCAGGTTGGCGTCGAGGGTGTCGCGGCCGCGCTCCTGGAGTTCGTAGGCGCGGAGTTTGGAGAGGAGGCCGATGCCCCGGCCCTCGTGGCCCCTGAGGTAGACGACGACGCCTCGGCCGGCCTCGGTGACGCGGTCGAGGGAGGTCTGGAGCTGGGGGCCGCAGTCGCAGCGCAGCGAGTGGAAGATGTCGCCGGTCAGGCACTCGGAGTGGAGGCGGACGAGGACGTCCTCGCCGTCGCCGATCTCGCCGTGGACGAGGGCGACGTGCTCGACGCCGTCCACGGTGGAGCGGTAGCCGTAGGCGGTGAAGTCGCCGTGCGCGGTGGGCAGGCTGACCTCGGCCTCGCGGCGGACGGTGGGCTCGGCGGAGCGGCGGTAGGCGATCAGGTCCTCGATGGAGATGATCGTGAGGCCGTGCTTGCGGGCGAAGGGGACCAGTTCGGGCAGGCGCAGCATGACGCCGTCCTCGCCGGCGATCTCGACGATCGCACCGGCCGGTCGGAGGCCCGCGAGGCGGGCGAGGTCGACGGCGGCCTCGGTGTGCCCGTCGCGGGTGAGGACGCCGCCGGGCCTGGCGCGGAGCGGGAAGACATGGCCGGGGCGGACGAAGTCGGCGGGTTCGTGGCCGCCGCTCGCCAGCATCCGCAGGGTGGTGGCGCGGTCGGCGGCGGAGATGCCGGTGGTGACGCCGTGGGCGGGGGCCGCGTCGACGGAGACGGTGAAGGCCGTGCGCATCGACTCGGTGTTGTGCTCGACCATCTGCGGGAGCCGGAGGCGGTCCAGTTCCTCCGCTTCCATGGGGGCGCAGATCAGGCCGCGGCACTCGCTCATCATGAAGGCGACGATCTCGGGGGTGGCCTTCTCGGCGGCGATGACGAGGTCGCCCTCGTTCTCGCGGTCCTCGTCGTCGACGACGATGACGGGGCGGCCCGCCGCGATGTCGCGGATGGCCTGTTCGACCGGGTCGAGGGCGAGGTCGGCGGCGTCCCAGCGGGGGGCCGCGGGGGTCTCGGGGGCGTCGGTGAGGCCGGGGGACGGCTGGCGGCTCATGCGTGGGCTCCCTTCAGGGCCGGGGTGCGCGTCCTGAGCCACCAGTCGCGCATGCCCCAGACGACCAGGGCGAAGTAGACGACGTAGACGAGTCCGGAGAAGGCGAGGCCGCTGTTGAAGGCGAGCGGGACGCCGACGAGGTCGACGAGGAGCCAGGCGAACCAGAACTCGATGAGGCCGCGGGCCTGGGCGATCATCGCGACGAGGGTGCCGACGAAGATGTACGCGTCCGCCCAGGGGCTCCAGGAGAGCGACGGGTAGAGGCTGAAGAGGCCGCCGACGGCGAGGGTGCCGAGGGCCGCGCCGCCGACGAGCAGGCCGCGTTCCTTCCAGGTGGCGAAGCGGACGGCGATGGAGCCGTCCTGGGCCTGCTGCCTGCCCCGGTTCCACTGCCACCAGCCCCAGGCGGCGACGCCGATGACGAGGAGCTGCTTGCCGACGCCGCCGGAGAGGTGGGCGGAGGCATAGGCGCCGACGAGGATCAGTCCGGAGAGCAGCTGGGCGGGCCAGGTGAGGATGGAGCGGCGCCAGCCGAGCGCGAGGGCGATCAGACCGATGGTGTTGCCGATCATGTCGGACCACAGGATGTGCTGGTCGAAGACGGTGAACGCCTCGGAGTTGAGCCAGTTCACTTGACGTCCTCCCGGGCGTTCGGGCCGAGCAGCCGCTCGACGTACTTGGCGATGACGTCGACTTCGAGGTTGACCGGGGCGCCGGGCTGCTTGATGCCGAGCGTGGTCAGGTCGAGCGTGGTGGGGATGAGGCTGATGGTGAACCAGTCGTCGCCGACCCCGACGACGGTGAGGCTGACGCCGTCGACCGTGATCGAGCCCTTCTCGACGACGTACCGGGAGAGGTGGGCGGGGAGACCGACCTTGACGAGTTCCCAGTGCTCGGAGGGGGTGCGCTCCAGGATCGTGCCGGTGCCGTCCACGTGGCCCTGGACGATGTGGCCGCCGAGCCGGTCGCCGACGGCCATGGGGCGCTCCAGGTTGACGCGGGAGCCGGTCTCCAGGGCGCCGAGGCTGGACCTGTTGAGGGTCTCGGCCATGACGTCGGCGGTGAACTGTCCCTCGCCGTGTTCGACGACGGTGAGGCAGACGCCGTTGACGGCGATGGAGTCCCCGTGCCGGGCGCCCTCGGTGACGAGGGGGCCACGCAGCCGGAAGCGGGAGGCGTCCGTCAGCTGCTCGACGGCGACGACCTCGCCCAGCTCTTCGACGATTCCGGTGAACACGGTCAGGCTCCCTTGGGGGTGGTGGCGGGCCGCGGGGTGGCGGTGACGCGGAGGTCGGGCCCTATGTGGACGGTCTCGGTGATGTCGAGCCGCAACGCTTCGGCGATGGTCCCGATTCCCGCTTCGGCGAGGGCGGCGGGCCCCGCGCCGAGGAGGACCGGGGCGAGGTAGCCGACGACCTGGTCGACGGCGCCCGCGGCGAGGAAGGCGCCCGCGAGGGTGGGGCCGCCTTCGAGGAGGACGGAGCGGACGCCCCGGGTGTGGAGGGCGTCCAGGAGGGCGGGGACGGAGAGGCCGCGTCCGGCCCTGGGGAGGCGGACGACGTCGGGGAGGCCGGTCTCGGCGTCCTCGGCGACCGCGATCAGGGTGGGGGCGGTGTCGTCGAGGACGCGGGAGCCGGGGCGTACGGCGCGGCCCTCGGTGTCGACGACGACGCGGAGCGGCTGTACGGCTCCCTCGATGCCCCGGACGGCCAGGTGCGGGTCGTCGGCGCGGGCGGTGCCGGAGCCGACGACGACGGCGTCGGACTCGGCGCGCAGCCGGTGCACGTCGGCGCGGGACTCGGGGGAGCTGATCCAGCGGGAGGTGCCGTCGGCGGCGGCTGTCCGGCCGTCGAGGGTGGCGGCGTACTTCCAGCGGACGAAGGGGCGGCCCCGGCGGACGGAGGTGAGCCAGGCGATGTTGACCGCTTCGGCCTCGGTCTCCAGGAGGCCGCGCTCCACGGTGAGGCCGGCCGCACGCAGCGTGTCGGCGCCCCCGGTGGCCTGCGGGTTCGGGTCGCCGACCGCGTAGACGACCCGGCTGATCCCGGCCTCGATCAGGGCCTGGGCGCAGGGGCCGGTGCGGCCGGTGTGGTTGCAGGGTTCGAGGGTGACGTAGGCGGTGCCGCCCCGGGCGAGGACTCCGGCCTCGCGCAGGGCGTGGACCTCGGCGTGGGGGCCGCCGGCGCGGCGGTGGTATCCCTCGCCGACCGGGTGGCCTGAGGCGTCGGTGACGACGCAGCCGACGACCGGGTTGGGGCTGGTGGCGCCGAGACCGCGTGCGGCGAGTTCGACGGCGCGTCGCATGGCGGTGGTTTCGGCTTGCTGGGCCACCGGGTCCTCCTGCCTCTTCGGGCGCGGACTCCGGGGCCTGTCGATGACGACAGAGAGCGGGAACGACTCCTGGGTACGGGGGTGCGCGAAGGCCGCGTCCCGCGGGCACGCCGGATCGTGGACGACACGGCGACCAGCGGACGTACGGCCGATGCGCCCCCGTGAAGAGGGGTCACCCGCCGCGCACTGCCTCCCATCCGGACTTTCACCGTCGGTCCAGGAATCTCACCTGGTCAACCGGCCGCTGGCTGCGGACGGGTCGCGGACTATAACCGCCGGTTCGGAATTACACCGACCCCGGAGTGCGCTGCTGCTGATACAGGGCCAGTGTGCCACGCCCCACAAGGGGCGATGAGGCCCGTTCCCTGTGGGCTGCCTCACACGATCTCATGGAACTCTTCTTTGGTCCAGACCTATTGACGCACTGGTCTAGTCCTCTTAATGTCCGTGTCACCTCCGAGGTAACGGTCCGACGGCGTGCGCACTCCACGGACCCAACACGACACACCCCCTTGCTCGTTGCCCGACTCCCCCCATGCCCCGCAGGCGGCGGGGAGACCCCCACCCCAGGAGGACCCGATCGTGTTGTCCCCCACTGCGAAAAGAGCCTCGCTGCTCGCGTCCGGCGCGGCCGTCGCCGGCCTGCTGCTCAGCTCCCTCTCCGGCGGCGTCTCGTACGCGGCCGACAACGAGTCCTGTCGCCCCGACGGGCTCTACAAGACCCCCGGCGTCGACGTCCCTTACTGCTCGGTCTACGACACCGAGGGCCGCGAGAAGATGGGCGCCGACCACCAGCGCCGCGTCATCGGCTACTTCACCGGCTGGCGTACCGGCAAGAACGGCCAGCCCGCCTACCTGGCCAAGGACATCCCGTGGGAGAAGATCACCCACATCAACTACGCCTTCGCCCACGTCGGCGGTGACAACAAGCTCTCGGTCGGCTCCGACAGCGCGGACAACGCCGCCACCGGGATGACCTGGCCCGGTGTGGCGGGTGCCGAGATGGACCCGGCGCTCCCCTACAAGGGGCACTTCAACCTGCTCAACAAGTTCAAGAAGCAGCACCCCAACGTGAAGACGCTGATCTCGGTCGGCGGCTGGGCCGAGACCGGCGGCTACTTCGCGGACAACGGTGACCGGGTCGACTCGGGCGGCTTCTACTCGATGGCCACCAAGGCCGACGGTTCGGTCAACCAGGCCGGGATCGACACCTTCGCCACCTCGGCCGTCGACTTCATCCGGAAGTACGGGTTCAACGGCGTCGACATCGACTACGAGTACCCGACGACCATGAAGGACGCCGGAAACCCGCTCGACTGGCAGCTCGCCAACGCGCGCCGCGCCGGTCTCGTGCAGGGCTACGCGGCCCTCATGAAGTCGCTGCGCGAGAAGCTGGACACGGCGGGCGCCGCCGACGGCAAGCACTACATGCTGACCGTCGCCGCCCCCTCCTCCGGCTACCTGCTGCGGGGCATGGAGACGTTCCAGGTGCAGAAGTACCTGGACTACGTCAACATCATGTCCTACGACCTGCACGGCGCCTGGAACGAGTACGTCGGCCCCAACGCCTCGCTCTTCGACGACGGCAAGGACGCCGAGCTGGCCTCCGCCAACGTCTACGGCTCGGCGCAGTACGGCAACATCGGGTACCTCAACACCGACTGGGCGTACCACTACTTCCGCGGCTCCATGCCGGCCGGCCGCATCAACATCGGCCTGCCCTACTACACCCGCGGTCACAAGAACGTGCAGGGCGGCACCGACGGCCTCTGGGGCAAGGCCACCGCGGCCACCTGCCCGGCCGGCGCGGGTCTGACCAAGTGCGGTGACGGCGCCGAGGGCATCGACAACCTCTGGCACGACAAGGACACCGCGGGCAAGGAGTCGCCCGCCGGCTCCAACCCGATGTGGCACGCCAAGAACCTTGAGAAGGGGATCGTCGGCGACTACGTCACGCAGTACGGCTTCCCGGCCAACACCACCCTGACCGGCACCTACGCCCGCAAGTACGACTCGACCCTGGTCGCGCCGTGGCTGTGGAACGCGCAGAAGAAGGTCTTCCTCTCCACCGAGGACGAGCAGTCGGTGGGCGCCAAGGCCGACTACGTGGTCAACAAGGGCATCGGCGGCACGATGGTCTGGGAGATGGCCGGCGACTACGGCTGGAACGCGGCCAAGGGCCAGTACGAGATGGGCTCCACGCTCACCTCGCTGATGTACGACAAGTTCAAGGCGGCCACCCCGTACGGCGCCAAGAAGTCGAACGCCGCGCTGCCGACCAAGGCCGTGAAGATCGACACCCAGTTCACCGAGTTCAAGCTGGGCGACTCGAACTACCCGATCACGCCGAAGATCAAGATCACCAACAACACGGCGACCGCGCTCCCCGGCGGCACCGAGTTCCAGTTCGACTACGGCACGTCGGCTCCGGCCAACGCCTCCGACCAGTCGGGCTTCGGCACCAAGGTGATCAGCAGCGACCACACGGGCGGCAACGTGGGCGGTCTGAAGGGCGACTTCCACCGCGTCTCCCTGAAGCTCCCGGCCTGGCAGTCGCTGGCCCCGGGTGCCACGATCGACCTGGCGTTCAACTACTACCTGCCGGTGTCCACCCCCTCCAACTGGACGGTGAACATCAACGGCACGACGTACGCCCTCGCCGGTGACCTGGCGCGCGGCACGACGGTGGTGGAGCCCGGCCCCACGACGCCGACGACCCCGCCGACCACTCCCCCGACCACTCCGCCCACGACCCCGCCGACCACTCCCCCGACCACGCCGCCGACGACGCCGCCCACGGGCTGCGCCTCGACCCCGGCGTACACGGCGGGCACGGTCTACAACGCGGGCACCGAGGTCTCCCACAAGGGCCACAAGTACAAGGCCCAGTGGTGGACCCAGAACGAGGAGCCGGGCACGACCGGTGACTGGGGTGTCTGGAAGGACCTCGGCGCCTGCTGACGCCCCCTGCTGAACCCCCGGCGGCGGAATCTCACGGCCCTTGCCGTCGCCGGGCCCCTGCCGCGCCGCGCTTCCCTGTCCGGGGCGCGGCGCGGTGGCGTTTCCCCCCCGGCACGGCGCGGCGAAGCCGGAGGACACCTGGCGGGCCCGCCACCGAGGCCCGGCCGCCGTGACCATCCCACGCGCCCCGCCAGGCACTCTCACCCCGGCAGGCTCTCTCGGCACAGCAAGCCCTCCCGCACCGGCAAGCCCTCCCGCACCGGCAAGCCCTCCCGCACCGGCAGGCACTCCCGCCGCGATGGGCCCTCCAGTCCCAAAAGGCCCGCCGCCCGGACATCGTCCCCGGCACCCCGGGCGCGGCCCGGTGCGTGCGGTGGCTGAGCGCCTACGGGAACAGCTCCTCCTGTGCCGCGTCCCTGGCCCTCAGGACCGCGCCCCGCAGGACGGCGGCGTCGCCCAGGGTCGTGGGGCGGACCTCCGTGCGGAGGGGCGAGAGGGCGGCGAGTTCCGCCTCCACGCGGGCGGCCAGTTCCGTGCCGCCCGCGTGGCCGGTCTCCCCGGCGAGGACCAGACAGCCCGGGTCGACGACGGAGACCACCGCCGCCGCGCCGACCGCCAGGCGGTGGGCCAGGGCGTCGAGGAAGGGTCCGTGGCCCGAGGCCAGTGCCTCGGCCGGGTCGAGGCCGTGGGCGACGGCCAGGGTGTCGACCGCCGCCGCGCAGGCCAGTTCGTGGAAACCGCCGTCGCAGCCGGTCGCCGAGGGCAGTCCCGAGGTGCCGGGCACCGGCAGGAATCCGATCTCTCCCGCGCCGCCCGAGGCCCCCCGGCGCAGGCGCCCGCCGAGGACGACGGCGGCGCCGACCCCCTGGCCGAGCCAGAGCAGGACGAAGTCCTCCCGGCCCCTCGCCGCGCCCTCGCGCAGCTCGGCGACGGCCGCGAGGTTGGTCTCGTTCTCGACGAGGACCCGGGCGGACAGCGCGCGATCGCGGTCGGGCCCGCCCGTCGGCGTACGCCCTTGTCCGTCGGCCCCCGGGGTCCGCCCGTGGCCGTCGGCAGCCGGCACGTGCCCGTTCCCGTGCGCCCCCCGGGCCGTCAGCCGTTCCTGGAGGACGCGTACGAGCCGTCGGTGCCAGGCCGGGAGGCCGGAGGAGTCGCGGAGTTCGCCGGTGGCCGGGTCGATGAGGCCGGGAGCGCCGACGGCCACGCTGTGCAGCCGGTCGGCGCCCGCCTCCTCGACGGTCCGTTCCAGGAGGGCGACCGCCTTCTCCACGGCGGCTCCTGTGCCGTGGTCGTCGCCGACGGGGACGGACGCCTCGGCGAGGGTGGTGCCGAGCAGGTCGGCGACGGTGACGGAGACCGAGCGGGTGCGGACGTCGAGGGCCGCGAGATGGGCCCGGTCGGCGACGAGCCCGTACAGCCGGGCGTTGGGGCCGCGCCGCTCGGCGCCGGACTCGCCGACGACATGGACGAGCCCGGAGCACTGGAGCCGTTCGACGAGATCGGCGACGGTGGGGCGGGAGAGCCCGGTGAGGATCTTGAGCTGACTGGCCGTCAACGGGCCTTCGTCCTGGAGCAATCGCAGGGCGAACCGGTCGTTGATGGCCCGTGCGGTGCTCGGGGATGCGGCCATGCGGCGATCCTCTCAGAAGTGCCGGGGCACCGGTCTCCACCCCGCGTCTATTTATCAGGCAGGGTCCCTGATAGTTTACGCGCCTCACCTCGACCCGAAGGAGGGCCCATGGCGGCGCAGACCGTCACCAGCACCGATCACGTACGGCGGGCGCGTTTCGCCATCGCCGCCGTCTTCTGCGTCCACGGCGCGGTCACCGGCAGCTTCGCCACCCGTATCCCCTGGATCCAGGAGCACGCGGGGGTCGGCGCGGGGCAGCTCGGACTCGCGCTCGCCTTCCCCGCCCTCGGCGCCTCCGTCGCCATGCCGCTCGCCGGGGCCGTCTCGCACCGCTTCGGCGCCCGCACCGCGCTGCGCGGGCTGCTCGCGCTGTGGACGCTCGCCCTGACCCTGCCCTCGCTCGCCCCGAACATCTGGGGGCTGTGCGGCGCGCTCTTCGTGTACGGCGCCACCGCGGGCATGTCCGACGTGTCGATGAACGCGCTCGGCGTGGAGACCGAGACCCTGCTCGGCAGGTCCATCATGTCGAGCCTGCACGGCATGTGGAGCGTGGGCGCCCTGCTCGGCTCCGCCGCCGGTACGGTCGCCGCCCATCTCGGCGCCGACGCCCGGATCCACCATCTGATCGTCGCCCTCGCGCTCACCGCCCTCGGTCTGGTCTTCTGCCAGGGCGTGCTCGACGTGCGCAGCGCCCCGGAGGCGGAGGCGCCGCCGCGCTTCTCGCTGCCGCCGAGGTCCGCGCTCGTCATCGGCGCCGTCGGCTTCTGCGCGGTGTTCGCGGAGGGCGCCAGCCTGGACTGGTCGGCGGTCTACCTCCGGGACGAGCTGGGCGGCTCCGCCGGGCTCGCCGCCGCCTCCACGACCGCCTTCGCGCTGACGATGGCCATCGCCCGGCTGGCCGGGGACCGGGTCGTGGACCGCTTCGGCGCGGTCCGTACCGTACGGGTCGGGGGCGCCGCCGCCACCTTCGGCGGGATCCTGGTCGTCACCGCACCGCACACCGCCGTCGCGATGGCCGGATTCGGTCTGATCGGGCTCGGGGTCGCGGTCGTCGTCCCGCTCGCCTTCGCCGCCGCGGGGCGCAGCGGACCGAACCCCAGCCAGGCCATCGCGGGTGTCGCCACCATCACGTACACCTCGGGTCTGATCGCCCCCTCGGCGATCGGCGGGATCGCCGACGCGACCTCCCTGGTCCTCTCCTTCTGCCTGGTCACCCTGCTTACGCTGGGACTTGTGCTGGGTGCCGGGATACTCGGTCCCGGCGGGCGGAGGAAGGCTTCCCCCGCGTCGGGGACCGACGGGAAGCCGGGTCCGGTCGGGTAGCGGACCCTCCGGGGAGCGCCTGCGCTTCCGCAGGCTCCGGTGGCGCATACCATATGGCTGATCTTTTGCGGTCATGACACGGCCGCCGGAACCGGAGAACGGGAGCGACCTCATGAACCTCGGCGTGCGCTGGACCCTGCACGGCGACGGGCGAACACCCGCTCCGGGCGCCGTCGTCCGCCCGGACGAGCGGCTCTCCTGGCCCCGGACGATCGGCCTCGGCGCCCAGCACGTGGTGGCCATGTTCGGAGCGTCGTTCGTGGCGCCGGTCCTCATGGGCCTCGACCCGAACCTGGCGATCATGATGTCGGGTGTCGCGACCGCGATCTTCCTGCTCGCCACGCGCGGCACCGTCCCGTCCTACCTGGGCTGCTCGCTCTCCTTCGTCGGCGTCGCCGCCGCGATCCGGGCCTCGGGCGGCACCAGCGCCACCGTGACCGGCGCGGTCCTCGTCGTCGGCGCGGTGCTGTTCCTGGCAGGTCTCGCGGTCCGCAAGTTCGGCGCGCGGATCATCCACGCGGCGATGCCCCCGGTGGTGACCGGCGCCGTCGTCATGCTGATCGGCTTCAACCTGGCCCCGGTCACCGCCTCCACGTACTGGCCGCAGGACCAGTGGACGGCGATCCTGGTGATGCTGTTCACCGGTCTCGCCGTGGTGTGTCTGCGCGGCTTCTGGTCGCGGATCGCGATCTTCCTCGGCCTGATCTTCGGCTATGGCCTCTCCTGGGTCTCCGACCTGGTCTTCGGCAAGATCCACTCGATCTCCCCCTCCGGTCAGGTCACCGACCACTGGCGGCTCGACCTCTCCGGGGTCTCCCAGGCCGACTGGATCGGCCTGCCCTCGTTCCACGGGCCGAGCTTCGAGTGGTCCGCGATCCTGGTCGCGCTGCCCGTCGTCATCGCCCTGATCGCCGAGAACGCCGGACACGTCAAGGCGGTCGGCGAGATGACCGGCAAGCCGCTGGACGACCAGCTCGGCACCGCCATCGCCGCCGACGGCGCCGCCTCGATGCTGTCGACGGCGGTGGGTGGTCCGCCGAACACCACGTACTCCGAGAACATCGGCGTCATGGCGGCCACCCGCGTCTACTCGACCGCCGCCTACTGGGCCGCCGCCGGCTTCGCCCTGCTGTTCGGCCTCTGCCCGAAGTTCGGCGCGGTCGTCGCCGCCATCCCGGGCGGTGTCCTCGGCGGCATCACCGTGATCCTCTACGGCATGATCGGCCTGCTCGGCGCCCAGATCTGGATCAACGCCAAGGTCGACCTGCGCAACCCGCTCAACCTGGTCCCCACCGCCGCGGGCATCATCATCGGCGTCGGCGGAGTGAAGCTGACCTTCACCGACACCTTCGAGCTGGGCGGCATCGCCCTCGGCACGATCGTCGTCATCACCGGCTACCACGTGCTGCGGGCCTTCGCCCCGGCCCACCTCAAGCAGCAGGAGCCGCTCCTCGACTCCGGCACCAGCTCCTACGAGGACTCCTCCGGCGAAGGGACCCCGGCGAAGGGCTGAGGATTCGCCCGTTCTGGGTAAGCCGGTGCCGGGGAGTTCCCTCCCGGCCCGGCTGCTGGGAGCCTGCCCCCATGTCCCAGACCCAGCAGAGCGGACCCGAGGAACGAGCCTGGCGGCCGCCCGGTCCGGTCCCGGCGGTCGCCTCGATCGTGGAGCGGATGCGGGCGTTGCGCTCCGCCTGGCACCCGTCCGACGGCGTCGCCGTCTTCAACCGGGTCTATCTGACCGTCACCGAGGAGATAGGGCGGGCCATCGAGTCGGGCGACTTCGCCGACCGGCGGGCCGCCGCCACCCTCGACGTGCGGTTCGCCGAGCGTTATCTCATGGCGGTCGACGCCGTCGCGCTCGGCGGCCCCGCGCCCGCCTGCTGGCGGCCGCTCTTCCATTTCCGGCGCCATCCGGGCGTACGCCCCCTCCAGTTCGCCCTGGCCGGGATCAACGCGCACATCGGGCACGATCTGGCCCTCGCGGTGGTCTGCGCCTGTCACGACCTGGAGTGCGAGCCCGCCGATCTGGAGGACGAGTACGACCGCGTCGGCGACCTCCTCGTCCTTCTGGAGGAGCGCATCCGGGAGGAGCTGATGCCGGGCCCCGACCTCCTGGAGATCGCGGACCCGCTCACCCATCTGCTGGGCTGCTGGAGCCTGGACCGGGCCAGGGACGGCGCCTGGCTCGCGGCCCGCTCGCTGTGGCAGCTGCGCGGGCTCCCCGCCCTCGCGGAGGAGTTCGCGGAGCGCCTCGACCGGTCGGTGGGGCTGGTGGGACGCATGCTGCTCACGCCGCTCGCCGGGCCCTGAGACGAGGGCCGGGGCCCTCCGAGGACCCGCCCCCGGCCGGCCGGGCTCAGTCCTCCGGCAGTTCGACCGGGGCGATCTCGTCGTAGACGTCGCCCGGTCCCGGGTTGGTCGGGTCGGTGGCGCCGCCGAAGTGGCTCATCACGCCCCAGACCGCGTTGAGCGCCGTCTGCACCGCGCCCTCGGCCCATCCCGCCGTCCAGGAGATGTCGTCGCCCGCGAGGAAGATGCCCCGCTTGTCCTCGGGCAGCCGGTCCTGCATGAAGTGGGTGAACAGGCGGCGCTGGTAGCGGTAGTGCCCCGGCAGGTTCGCCTTGAACGCGCCCATGAAGTAGGGCTCGTTCTCCCAGGAGACGGTGACCGGGTTGCCGATGACGTGCTTGCGGATGTCGACGTCCGGGTAGATCTCGCCGAGCGAGTTCAGCATGACCTCCATCCGCTCCCCCGCCGAGAGCGGCAGCCACTTCAGGCTGTCGTCGCACCAGGTGTACGAGAGGCAGATCACGGCCGGCTTGTCCGGTCCGTCGTCCAGGAGATAGGTGCCCCGGGTCATCCGGTCGGTCAGGGTCATCGACATGACGTCCCGGCCGGTGCGCTCGTCCTTGTCCCGCCAGAACGGCCGGTCGACGGGGACGAAGAGCTTCGAGGACTCCATGTAGTGGGTGCGCTCGATCGCCGTCCAGTGGTCGATCGGGAAGAGCGAGTCATCGCAGGCGATCTTGGAGAGCAGCATCCAGGACTGGGCGGTGAAGACGGCCGCCGGGTAGGTGCGGATGTCGCCGGAGGCGTCGGTGACGGTGATCCTGTTCCCGGCGGTGCGGTTCAGGCGGGTCACGGCGGGCCTCGGGCCGCCCTCGTGGAGGGAGGCGAGCGAGGTGCCCCGCGGCCAGTGGACGAGCTTCTCCGGCTCCCGCTCCCACAGGCGCAGCGGCAGCTGCTGGGAGCCGCCGACGATGCCCCGGTGGTGGTCGTCGGCCTCGGTGTAGACGACGCGGAGGATCTCCAGGATGGAGTTGGGGAAGTCGGTGTCCCAGCCGCCGGTGCCGAAGCCGACCTGTCCGAAGATCTCGCGGTGCCGGAAGGACGCGAAGGCCTCGGACGCGCAGAGGAATCCGTAGAAGGTCTGGTTGTCGAGCTGTTCGACGAGCCGCGCCCAGATCTCGCGGATGCGCGGGACGTCGCGCTCGCGCAGGGCCCGGTTCATGGCGGAGAAGTCGGCGCCCTCCTCCAGGCAGGCGTTCCAGGCGTTCATCACATCGCGGTAGACCTGCGGCAGGTCGTCGACGGTGGTGGCGTAGTGGGACTCGCCCTTGAGGTCGACGACGGTCGACGGGGTCGCCTCGGCGAGCGGGTTCGGGAACGGCGTGGTCTCCAGCCCGACCAGGTCGATGTAGTGCTGGAGGGCGGTGGAGGAGGGCGGGAAGCGCATCGCGCCCATCTCTGCGGTGAGCCCCTCGGTGGCGGTGCCCTCGAAGCCGACGGTCCGCAGCCGGCCGCCGATGCGGTCGGCCTCGTAGACGACGGGCTTGAGGCCCATCTTCATCAGTTCGTAGGCGGCGATGACGCCGGAGAGCCCGCCGCCGACGACCGCGACCTCGGTGCCGTGCTCGGTGGCCGGTATCTGGCCGAGTCCCGCCGGGTGGGCCAGGAAGTCGTCGTAGGCGTACGGGAAGTCCGGACCGAACATGGTGATCGGCGGCTGGCCGTCGTCGTGCGGGACGGCGGTCGTGGGCACCGTGGACGTCATGGGGTACGGACTCCTTGCGCGGAGAAGAACGGGAAACGTGTCGGGGAGGGCGCGGGGGGGCTCAGGTCAGGGAGCCGTAGAGCCCGGGGCGCCGGTCGGCGAGGTAGGGATTGGCCGCGCGGGAGGCCGCCAGGAATCCCGCGTCGACGTCGCCGACGACCAGGTCCTCGCCGCGTCCGGCGCGGGCGCGGGCGGTGCCGTCGGGGGCGGCGAGGGTGGAGAGGCCGACGAACTCGAAGTCGCCTTCGGGGCCGGTCCTGTTGGCGTACGCGATGTAGAGCTGGCTCTCGAAGGCGCGGACGGGGACGACGGACTCGGCGACGATCTCGGCGGGGTGCATGAGCGCGGTCGGCACCAGGAGGAGATCGGTCCCGGCCAGGGCGTGGGCCCGGACGTTCTCCGGGAACTCGACGTCGTAACAGATCATCAGACCGACGGTGAGCCCGCCGAGCCGGGTCTGGACGACGCTCTCCTCGCCGGGCGTGAACCACCGGTGCTCGAAGTCGCCGTAGAGATGGGTCTTGCGGTAGCGGGCGAGCGTCTCGCCGTCGGCGTCGACGAGCTGCGCGGAGTTGTGGAGGACGCCGTGGTGGTCGGTGGACCGCTCCGGGTAGCCGTAGGCCACGGCGAGACCGTGGCGGACGGCGACGGCGGCGACGGCGCGGGCGGCGGGGCCGTCGGCGGGCTCGGCGAGGCGGGCCAGGTCGGCGCCGATGGCGTAGCCGGTGAGGAAGAGTTCGGGGGCGAGCAGGACGTCCGCTCCGGCGGCCGACGCGCGGGCGGCGGCCTCGTCGAGGAGCTTGAGATTGGCGGCCACGTCACCGGGCTCGCCGGAGCTCTGGAGCAGGGCGGTGCGCAACGCGGACATGAGGCGTCCTCGGGGCTCGGGAGGCGGAGGGGAGACGTCGGAAACGCTACGGTTCCGGGCGAGGCCGGGACAAGGCGGCAGCGTTGCGGACCGACCGTCGAACCGTTGCGCGATCGGCGGTCAGGGCGGCGATTCGTTGCGTACGGCTCCGCGGAGGGGCCGATCGGTGTCGTCTCGGGGGCCGTACGGCACTGTCCGGGGCGTGCGGGTTCCCCCCTCCGGGGCGGCCCTGTCCGGGGCCGGTGCGTCTCCCCTGCGGATCGGCACTTTCCGGGCCTACGGGGTTTCCCCTCGGCTCCCGGCCCGGGACTTGCGCGTTTCCCCTCGGCTCCCCTCGGACTCCCCTCGGACTCCCCCTCGCGTCCTACGCGGGCGAGCCCGAGGAGAAGCGGCGGAGCAGGGGCGAGAGCACCAGGACCGACTTGGTGCGCTCCACGAAGGGCTCGCCCGCGATCCGTTCCAGGACCCGCTCGAAGTGGCGCATGTCGGAGGCGAAGACCTGGACGACGGCGTCCGCGTCCCCGGTGACGGTCGACGCGGCGGCCACCTCGGGATAGCGTTCCAGGCCGCGCCGGATGACCTCGGGCGAGGTGTTGTGACGGCAGTAGATCTCGACGAAGCCCTCGGTCTCCCAGCCGAGCGCCGCCGGATCCACCCGTACGGTGAAGCCGGTGATGGCGCCCTCGGCCCTGAGCCGGTCGACGCGCCGTTTCACGGCGGGTGCGGAGAGCCCGACGAGCGAGCCGATGTCGGCGTAGCTGCGGCGGGCGTCCTCCGCGAGGGCGTGGACGATGCGTTCGTCGAGGTCGTTGAGTCGCACTGCGGGTGGATCACATCTCTGCTGGTGCTGTCGGCGCCGGGGCGGCCGTTCGGGGAGCGGCGCATGCCGTACAGGAAGTAGAACACGAGCCCGACGGTGGCCACGGCGGTGCGCGGGCATGACGTGGCGGGCCCCGGGGAAGGGGATGCTTCGCGCCCCGCCGACCCCATGGACTCATCGGGGTGTGAACCGGCGCACGCGCGCGTGGGGACTCCGTATGGCCCGTGGTCGACGCTTCGGGCCCCGACCTCCTGTGATCGGAGGGCCCGTGGACTGGCTCGACCCGGTGCGTTTCCTGCGCGGCACGGCGTGGCTCGACGGCGACCGGCCGGTGCGGGCCGACCCCGCGGATCTGGCGCGGCTGCCGTGGGACATCGCCGAGCGGGCCGCCCTGCCCATCGGGGTGCGGATCGAGTTCGCCGCCGGGCCCGGCACGCGCGCGGTGCAGCTGCGCTACCGGGCCGCCGTCCCCGAGCGGACCGATCCGCTGGCGGGGCTACGGCACTGCTTCGCCCTCTGGCACGGCACCCGGTTCGTCGGCGAGACCTGTGCCGCGCCCGTGGCCGAGAGCACCGTCACGCTGCCGCTGCCGCCGGGCGGCGGTGTCTTCACCGTGCACCTTCCGGAGGGGCAGGCGCCCGTCCCGCTCGCCCTGCGGGCCCTCGGCGGGGAGCTGTCCGCCGCCCCGGACCGGCCGCGCTGGCTGGTCCACGGCGATTCGATCACGGAGGGCTGGTGGTCGACCCGCCCGGCCCTCTCCTGGCCCGCCACGGTCGGCCGGAACCTCGGCCTGGACACGGTCAACCTCGGCTTCGCGGGCGGGGCGCGGGGTGAACTGGCACTCGCCGAGCAGCTGGCCCGGCTCCCCGGCGAGCTGATCACCCTGGCGTTCGGCACCAACTGCTGGTCCCGGGTGCCCGCGACGGCCGACTGGCTGTACGCCACCGTCCGCGCCTTCGTCGGTCTGGTCCGCCGGGGGCATCCGGACACCCCGCTCCTGGTCGTCTCGCCGGTCCTGCGCCCGGCGGCCGAGCGGCGCCGCAACGCCCTGGGCGCGACCCTGGCGGAGCTGCGCGGGGCGATGGAGCGGGCGGGCCGGGACCTGGCCGCCGAGGGGGACGGGCACCTCCTGGTCCTGCCCGGCGGGCCGCTGCTCGCCCCGGAGCACCTGGCGGACGGGCTGCATCCGGACGACCGGGGGCACGCGAGGATCGCGGCGGCGGTGACGGAGGCGCTGCGTCCGCACGTGCCGTCACCGGGCGGGCGCTGACCGACGGCGCCCCGGGGGCCGTACGCACTGCGCCCCGGGGCCGTACGCACTCCCCGGGAACGGACGCGGGCCCCCGGGGGATTCGCTCCCGGGGGCCCGCGCCGTACTCGGCCTGGGTCGTCTCTTTCGGATCGTGCCGGTCAGGCCGCAGGCCAGGCAAGATCTCGAAAGAGACGGCCTAGCTCCAGCTGGCGTGCAGCGGCTTGCCCTCCGCGTATCCGGCGGCGGACTGGATGCCGACCACGGCCCGCTCCTCGAACTCGGCGAGCGAGCCCGCACCGGCGTAGGTGCAGGAGGAGCGGACGCCCGCGATGATCGAGTCGATCAGGTCCTCGACGCCCGGACGGGCCGGGTCGAGGAACATGCGCGAGGTGGAGATACCCTCCTCGAACAGCGCCTTGCGGGCGCGGTCGTAGGAGGACTCCTCGGAGGTGCGGTTGCGGACGGCGCGGGCCGAGGCCATGCCGAAGGACTCCTTGTAGGCACGGCCCTGGGCGTCGTGCTGGAGGTCGCCCGGGGACTCGTACGTACCGGCGAACCAGGAGCCGATCATCACATTGGAGGCACCGGCGGCGAGGGCCATGGCCACGTCGCGCGGGTGGCGGACGCCGCCGTCGGCCCAGACGTGCTTGCCGTACTTGCGCGCCTCGGTGGCGCACTCCAGGACGGCCGAGAACTGCGGGCGGCCGACGCCGGTCATCATCCGGGTGGTGCACATGGCGCCGGGGCCCACGCCGACCTTGATGATGTCGGCGCCCGCCTCGATGAGGTCCCTGACGCCTTCGGCGGCGACGATGTTGCCCGCGACGATCGGGACATGGGGGTCGAGCCCCCGGACGGTCCGTATCGCGCTGATCATCGACTCCTGGTGGCCGTGCGCGGTGTCGATGACGAGGGTGTCCACGCCCGCGTCGAGCAGCTGCTTGGCCTTGCCCGCCACGTCGCCGTTGATGCCGACGGCGGCGGCGATCCGCAGCCCGCCCTCCGCGTCGACGGCGGGGCTGTAGAGGGTCGCGCGCAGGGCGCCCTTGCGGGTGAGGACGCCGACGAGTCCGCCGTCGGTGTCGACGGCGGGCGCGTAGCGGCGGTTGGCGGCGTCGAGGATGTTGAACGCCTCGCGCGGGTCGATGTCCGCGTCCAGGATCAGCAGGTCCTTGGACATGACCTCGGACAGCTGGGTGAAGCGGTCCACGCCGGAGAGGTCGGCGTCGGTGACGACGCCGACCGGGCGCCGGTCCCCGTCGACGACGACCCCGGCTCCGTGGGCCCGCTTGGGCAGCAGGGAGAGGGCGTCGGCGACGGTCTGGTGGGGCTCCAGGACGATCGGGGTGTCGAGCACGTGGTGGCGGCTCTTGACCCAGGAGACGACGTCGGTGACGACCTCGATCGGAATGTCCTGCGGGATGACGACCAGTCCGCCGCGCCGGGCGACGGTCTCGGCCATCCGGCGGCCGGCGATGGCGGTCATGTTGGCCACGACCAGCGGGATGGTGGTCCCGCTGCCGTCCGGCGAGGAGAGGTCCACCGCCTGGCGGGAACCGACGGCCGAGCGGCTCGGCACCATGAACACATCGTCGTACGTCAGGTCGTAGGGCGGCTTGACGTCATTCAGGAAACGCACGTGCTGACATCCCAGTCGTTCGGATCGGCCCCTAGGCATTTCAGCCAGGGGAAAAAGCACGTAGTTCATTGTCCCACGTATGTACGAATACCAGCCCAGGGGCAATCATCCGAGCCTCACGACAGGCGCTTCAGAGGATCCTCCGAAGACTCCCCCAGGGAGAGGAGGACGGCGAGACGGGTGGGGTTCTCGTCGACCGCCGTGGCGAAGACCTCCTGGGCGGTCTCCCACTCGCCCGGACGGCTCCTGGCGTACGCGTGCCAGCCGGTCACGATCAGCAGGACCGGCTTCGGCAGATCGCCCAGGCTCTCGGCGAGGGCGTCCCAGTTGCGCCCGAACCAGGAGGGCAGGGCGAGGACCGCGACGCAGCGGTCCATGAAGGCGTCCTTGTCGGCGACGCCGGTCAGATCGAGGACGAGGTCGCGGTCAGCGGCCATTGCCGACCACCTCCCGGAAGGTCTTGTAGTGGTCGTCGGTCCAGAAGATCTCGCCGCTCTGCCCGGTGACGATCCGGCGTGCGCCCCGGTCGCGCGAGCCGGGGGTCTTCACCGTGTACTCGTGGTAATAGCCGCGCGGCTTGCGCGGCAGGACCTTCTCGAAGTTCGAGAAGACCGTGCCGTCCTTGGCGTACGGGTAGGGCCCGTCGGTCGCGATGAGGGCGAGGGTCTTGCGCGCCTCGGGCGGCAGGTCGGCGAGGCGGACCGCGTCGAGACCGGTGGTGCCGGTGGGCGCCGCGGCGGGTGCGGAGGTGCGGGTGGGGGCGGTGGCGGGCGCCGGGGAGCCGTGCGGCGCGGTGGTGGCCGCCGCCTTCGAAGGGGTGCGGGACGGGGTGTCCGCGCCGCCCGTGGCGGCGGAGCAGGCCGCCAGGAAGACACAGAGGACGAGCGCGAGGATCACGCGGAAGGGCCGGAGCAACATGTTCCGAACATATCGTCACAGAACTGCTCCGGCCCTCCGGGGCCGTCATGTCACCGTCACACCTCGGCGGGGCGGGACCCGGCCGGGGTCCCCGCACTCCGCCGCCACCGCCTCGCGCGGGGCGGGACGGTGACGGGGGGTCAGTCGCAGTCCGGGTCCGACCGGTCGAGCGCGGGGTGGACCCCCGGCCTCGACTCGGTGAGGAGGTAGTCCGCAGCGGCGCGGTCGGTCACCAGGCTGGTGACGAGCCCGGAGCGCAGGACCGCCCCGATCGCCGCCGCCTTGCGCTGGCCGCCCGCGATGGCGACGACCTCGGGGATGCGGCGCAGCCGTTCCGCCTCGACGGTGATGCAGCGCTCGCCCAGGTCACGGCCGACCCGGCGTCCCTCGGAGTCGAAGAGGTGCGCGGACATCTCGGCGGCGACGCCCAGCGAGGCGTAGTGGGCGCGCTCCTCGTCCGTGAGCATGTCGTGGACGGTGGAGATGCCCGGCTCCCAGGAGCCGATGGAGACGCAGGCGACGGTCACCTTGTCGAAGTGGTCGAAGGCGCGCGCGATGCCGGTCTGGCTGCGCAGCGCCGCCGCCGTCGCCGGGTCCGGGAGCAGCATGGGCGCGTAGATGGGGTGGGCCTCGCCGCCGGAGACCTGGGCGGCGCGGCGCACCGCCTCGACCGAGCCGCGCTCGGCGGTGCCCGCGTCGTACACCCCGGTGAGCTGGACCACCGTGCACGGGGGCAGCCGGTCGAGGGCCGCCGCCATGTGGATGGTGGAGCGGCCCCAGGCCAGGCCCAGGACGTCGCCCTCGGTGACCAGCTCGCCGAGCAGGTCGGCCGCCACCTCGCCCAGGTTCTCCGGGTCGGGCGACTCGTCCTCGCCTTCGGCCGGGGATTCGACGACCACCGCGTGCCGGAGCCCGTAGCGGGCACGGAGCGCGTCGGAACGCTCGGCGTCCAACTCGGCCGGCACCCGGATCTCGATGCGTACGAGATCGCGCTCCAGGGCCGTCTCCAGGACCCGGGCCACCTTGAAGCGGCTCACGCCGAACTCCTCGGCGATCTGGATCTTGGACTTGCCCTCCAGGTAGAAACGGCGGGCCATGGCCGCCGCCTGCACCAGCTCCGCGGGGCCCATCCGCAGGGCTGACCGTCCCGCCGACATACCCGCCACCGCGATCTCCTCACTGCTGCTGTTCACGTACCGCTGTTCACATAGCGATGCTCACGTACCGATGTGATTCACACTCTGGACTCGCCGTCCATCCTGTCAGATCCGGCGGGCCTTGATCAGTCCTGTCGGCGGCCCGACGGACCGCGTTCATCCCCTGGAGGCTCAGTGGCCACACGCCCACGCGGCCGAGGCGGTCGCGGTCCGGGCGCGGTCCCGCAGCGAGGCGACGGCGGCGGCCGGGTCGGCCGCGCCGTAGACGGCGGAGCCCGCGACGAAGACGTCGGCGCCCGCCTCGGCGCATCGCTCGATCGTGGACTCGGAGACCCCGCCGTCGACCTGGAGCCAGAGTTCCAGACCGTGCTTGGAGATCAGCTCACGGGTGCGACGGATCTTGGGCAGCATGACGTCGAGGAAGGCCTGGCCGCCGAAGCCGGGCTCGACGGTCATGATCAGCAGCATGTCGAGTTCGGGGAGCAGGTCCTCGAAGGGCTCGATGGGCGTGGCCGGCTTGAGGGCCATCGAGGCCCTCGCCCCCTTGGCCCTGATCTCCCGGGCCAGCCGGATGGGCGCGGCCGCCGCCTCGACGTGGAAGGTCACCGAACCGGCGCCCGCCTCGACGTACCGGGGCGCCCAGCGGTCGGGGTCCTCGATCATCAGATGGCAGTCGAGAGGGGTGTCGGTCGCGCGGGCGAGGGACTCCACGATCGGCACGCCCAGCGTCAGATTGGGCACGAAGTGGTTGTCCATCACGTCGACGTGCAGCCAGTCGGCACCGTCGACGGCCTTCGCCTCTTCGGCGAGCCGAGCGAAGTCCGCGGACAGGATGCTGGGGTTGATCTGCGCCATGTGCCAAGCCTCCCACGTTCTTGGGTACTTCTTTGCCGCTGACCGGTTTCGAAACCGGTCCAGACCAATTTCAGTACGAACCGACGAGACCGCGACCCGCACAGACCGGGAGATAACAGACCGGGAGGCGACGGGCGGTCGGCTCGGAGCCCCGGTGGGGCGGCGAGACGTGATCCACCGCCCCGCCGCACCTCACTCCCTCGTCACGCGGTCCGGCGGATCAGCGCCAGATACATCGCGTCCGTGCCGTGCAGATGCGGCCAGAGCTGGACGTCGGGACCGTCGCCGAGCGCCGGGACGCCGGGCAGCAGCGGGCGGGCGTCGATCAGCTCGGCGCCACCGGTCCTCTTCAGCACGTCGTCCACCACGACCCGGGTCTCCGCCAGATGCGGCGAGCAGGTCGCGTATCCGACGACACCGCCGACCCGCACCGCGCTCAGCGCCTCCGTCAGCAGGGCGCGCTGGAGCGGGGCGAAACCGTCCAGGTCCTCGGGGCGGCGGCGCCAGCGGGCCTCGGGACGGCGGCGCAGGGCGCCGAGCCCGGAGCACGGCACGTCCATCAGGACCCGGTCGAAGGAGCCGGGGCGCCACGGCGGACGGGTGCCGTCGGCGGTGATGACCTGGTACGGGCCCGGGTTCCCGGCCAGCGCGCGCTCCACCAGACGGGCCCGGTGCGGCTGCTTCTCCGAGGCGAGGAGGGCCGCGCCCCGCTCGGCGGCGAGGGCGGCGAGCAGCGCCGCCTTGCCGCCGGGGCCCGCGCAGCCGTCGAGCCAGCGGCCGTCGGCGCCGTCGAGCGGCGCGTTGGCCAGGGCGAGGGCGACGAGCTGACTGCCCTCGTCCTGGACGCCCGCGCGGCCTTCCTTGACCGCCTCGATGGCGCCGGGCTCGCCGCCCTCCGCCATCCGGACGGCGTACGGCGACCAGCGGCCCGGCAGGGTCTCGGTGGCCTCGGCCAGCTCCTCGGTGGTGGAGCGGCCCGGCCGGGCGACGAGGGTGACCTCGGGGCGCTCGTTGTCCGCCTCCAGGAGGTCCTCGATGCCCGCGCGGCCACCGCCGAGGGAGTCCCAGAGCGCCGAGACGACCCAGCGGGGGTGCGAGTGGACGACGGCCAGGTGGTCCTCGGGGTCCGCGTCGTACGGCGGGGCGACCTGCGCCACCCAGGCGTCGAGGTCCTGCTGCGAGATCTTCCGCAGGACGGCGTTCACGAACTTGGCCCGCCCGTCGCCGAGCACCACCCGGGCCAGCTCCACGCTGGCGGAGACGGCGGCGTGGGTGGGGATGCGGGTGCCGAGGAGCTGGTGCGCGCCGAGCGCGAGCACGTCGAGCACGGGCGGGTCGACCTCGCGCAGCGGCCGGTCGATGCAGGCGGCGATGATCGCGTCGTACGTGCCCTGGCGGCGCAGCGTCCCGTAGACCAGCTCGGTCGCGAGGGCCGCGTCCCGGCCGTCGAACTCCCCGCCTTCACGGGCCTTCCGCAGCAGCGGCGGCAGCACCAGGTTCGCGTAGGCGTCCCGCTCGTCCACCGCCCTCAGCGCCTCGAAGGCGAGCATCCGGACGGGGTCCTTCTTGGGCCGCCGGTAGGGCTTGGGGGGACGGCGACGTGCCTGCTCGCTCAAAGGTGCTCCGGGTGAAGAAATGAAGAGGCCGAACGCCCCAAGCCTACGTCCGCGCGGAGGCGGGCGGGGTGGGGGGCCGGGGAGGAGTGGGGGCGGGCGGGGCGCGAGTGGGGCGGGGGCCTCGGCGGCTGGGGCCGAGGGGCTGGGGGTGGCCGCCCCGTCACCGTTCCCGGTCCGCCCCGGCACCTCTCCCGATCCGCCCCGGCACCACACCACACCGCACCGCACCTCACCGCACCTCCCGACGGAACTACTCCCCCAGCCGCTCCCCCGCCGCGATCCGGACGCCCCGGGCCCAGTCCGCGGCCTTCATCGGCTTCTTGCCCTGGGGCTGGACCCAGAGGAGTTCGACGGCGTACGAGCCGGTGCCCGCGTACACGTTGTTCTTGGCCACCGACAGCTCGCCCGGGGCCAGGTCGGTGCGGTCGGGCAGCGGGGCGACCTGGACCAGCTTCAGGCGCTCGCCGCGGAAGAGCGTCCAGGCGCCGGGGGCCGGGGTGCAGCCGCGGACGACCCGGTCCACCCGGAGGGCGGGGGCGGCGAAGTCGACCCTGGCGTCCTCCACCTGGATCTTCGGGGCGAGGGTGATGCCCTCGGCGGGCTGCGGCACGGCCTTCAGGGAACCGTCCTCGATGCCGTCCATGGTCGCCGAGAGCAGCCCCGCGCCCGCGAAGGCGAGCCGGGTGAGGAGATCGCCGCTGGTGTCCGTCGGCCGGACGTCCTCGGTGACCACGCCGAAGACCGGACCCGAGTCGAGGCCCTCCTCGATCAGGAAGGTGGAGGCGCCCGTCACCTCGTCGCCCGCCATCAGGGAGTGCTGCACCGGCGCGGCCCCGCGCCAGGCGGGCAGCAGCGAGAAGTGCAGATTGACCCAGCCGTGGACCGGGATGTCGAGGGCGACCTTCGGCAGCAGCGCGCCGTAGGCGACGACCGGGCAGCAGTCCGGCGCGATCTCCCGCAGCCGGGCGAGGAAGTCCTCGTCCCGGGGCTTCGCGGGGCGCAGGATCTCGATCCCCGCCTCCTCCGCCCGCTGCGCCACCGGACTGGCGACGAGCCGCCGGCCGCGCCCCGCGGGGGCGTCCGGCCGGGTGACCACGGCGGCGACCTCGTGCCGGCCGGAGGCGAGCAGGGCGTCCAGGGCGGGTACGGCGACCTCGGGGGTGCCTGCGAAGACGAGCTTCATGGGTGGCGACTGCCTGTCTGTCCGAAGAGCTGTGCGGGAAGCGCACCAGTCTAGATCCGTTCCGGCGATCGGGCCCGGCCAGGGAGCGGGGCCCCCGGAGCCTCTGCCCGGACAGCGCCGAGGGAGGGGGCGTACGGGTGGACGAGCGCCCCGCGCATATGCGGATACGCCCCCGCACCGTGACCCAACTCCCGGTGGCGCGTTGGTCAAGAGAGATTGACCGAATCGGGTCGCCGAACCCCCCTGCGACCCTTCCCCATTCCATACGCCGGTTCGAGAGGCTTTCACATGGCCGACCACGCAACCCACGACGCCCAGGCTCGGGCGAGCCTGCACCTGTTGGTGCGGGACATCGAGCGGGTCCGGCGACAGGTGGACGCACTGCGCACGCTCACGGCCCAGCTGGGCAATGTCTACCGTCCTCGCCGCTCCGGCCCCTCGACGGGCTTCGTCGTCTACGGGCGCGCGCCCGCCCCGACCGTACGTCTCGCCCAGGAGCTGCGGGACAGTGTCGAGACCCTGGTGACCGCAGCGGTCGACTTCGACCGTTCGCTCGGATTCTCCTGGGACGCCGTGGGCTCCGCGCTCGGCGTCACCAAGCAGGCCGTCCACCGCCGCTACGGCTCCCGGCGCGCGCCCCAGCCGGGCGTGCCCGTCGAGCAGGAGCAGCCCGCCGTGGAGCCGGGAGCACCCCGCCCGGTGCCGTCGGTGCCCGCCGCCCGTTCGATGCCCCCGCAGCCCACCTCGGGAAGCTCCGCCCTGCGCGAGGAGCCCCGCCCGACGGCCTTCCCCGGCCCGCGCGGCGGCTGACCCGCCGCCCGG
>NZ_MSJP01000100.1 GCF_014596525.1 Streptomyces sp. CBMA291 | reverse complement strand
GCCCCCGCCCGCCGTGCCCGAGCGGGCCGCGCCCCCGTCTCCGTGCGGAGGCCGGGCGCGGGCCGCGTGCCCCGCCCCCGTCCGCCCCGACCCACGCCCCCGATCGAGGTAGTCCGGCCATGAACTCCCGCCAGCGCCGCGGCGTCATCCTGCTGCTGCTGTCCGTCCTGTGCGCACTCGGCGCCTTCGCCGGCGTCCTCGCCGTCATCAGCGACGTGAACTCCAAGGTCGGACCGGAGACCACCGCGTACCGGATCAAGGGCGACGTGGAGCCCTACACCGCGCTCAGGCCCGACCAGTTCGAGAAGTTCACCATCCCCGAGCGCTGGCTCTCCGGGACCGCCGTCACCGATCTGCGCCAGATCGAGGGCCGGATCGCCGTCACCCGGCTCAAGGCCGGCTCCCTCCTCCAAACGGACATGATCGTCAAGCGGCCCGAACTCCAGCCGGGCCAGCAGGAGATCGCCATCATGATCGACGCGGGCACCGGAGTCGCCGGAAAGATCACCGCGGGGGCCACCGTCAACATCTACGCGACGTTCGCAGGTGAGAAGAAGGGCCAGACCTCCCAGTCCCGCATGATCGTCGCGGGGGCCCGGGTCATCGACGTCGGCCGCCTCACCCCGGTCAACGAGCGCTCCGACCGGGCCGACCGCGCCACCTCCGCCGTCCCCATCACCTTCGCCCTCTCCACCCTCGACACCCAGCGCGTCGCCTACGCCGAGTCCTTCGCCGAGCACGTACGGCTCGCCCTCGTCGCCCCCGGCACCGGCGACACCCCCGCGGACCAGCGCGACCGCACCTACACGCTCGACAAGGACAAGTGAGGCCCGGTATGCCCACCAGGATCCTTCCGGCCGTCGGCGACCCCGACGCGGCCCGAGCCGTCACGACCCTCGTCGGCCAGCTCCCCGACGCCGAACCGGCCCCGCCGGTCGCCGACTCCACCCAGCTGATCGACACCCTCGCCCGGCTCGCCGCCGCCTCCCTCGACGAACTGCCCGAGGTCGTCCTCGTCCACGAGCGGATCGGACCCGTCCCCGCCCTCGAACTCGTCCGCGAGGTCGCCCTCCGCTTCCCCGCCGTCGGCGTCGTCCTCATCACCGCCGACGCGAGCCCCGGCCTCTTCTCCGCCGCCATGGACTCCGGCGCCCGGGGCCTGGTCACCCTCCCCCTGGGCTACGAGGAACTCGCCAGCCGCGTCCAGGCAGCCGCCCAGTGGTCCCTGGGCGTCCGCCGGCACCTCGGCGGAGGCGCCGAACAGCTCACCGGACCCGGCGGCACCGTCGTCACCGTCAGCGGCGCCAAGGGCGGTGTGGGCGCCACCGTCACCGCCGTCCACCTCGCCCTCGCCGCCCTCGCCTCAGGACGGACCGTCGCCCTCGTCGACATGGACCTCCAGAGCGGCGACCTCGCCTCCTACCTCGACGTCCAGTTCCGGCGTTCGGTCGTCGACCTCGCCGCCATCACCGACATCTCGCCCCGCGTCCTCCAGGACGCCGTCTACGCCCACGAGACCGGGCTCTCCCTGCTCCTCGCCCCCGCCGAGGGCGAACGCGGCGAGGAGGTCACCGACCGCGCCGCCCGGCAGATCGTCAGCGCCCTGCGCGGGCGCCACGAGGTCGTCGTCGTCGACTGTGGCTCCCAGCTGAGCGGCGCGGGCGCCGCCGTCATCGAGATGGCCGACACCGCCCTCCTCGTCACCACCCCCGACGTCGTCGCCGTCCGGGCCGCCAAACGGACCGTCCGCATGTGGGAACGGCTCTCCGTCCGCAAGGCGGAGGAGACCGTCACCCTGGTCAACCGCCACCACCGGACCAGCGAGATCCAGCCACCCCTCGTCCAGAAGATCACCGGCACCCGGGTGGCGGGCGTCGCCGTCCCCGCCCACTTCAAGGAACTCCAGGCCGTCGTCGACGCGGGCCGCCTCCACGAACTCGACGCCAAGTCGACCGTCAAGCAGGCGCTGTGGACCCTCGCGGGCGAGCTGGGCCTGGCCGGAGCCCCGGCCGCCCCCGCCCCCGGCAAGCAGCTCGCCCGCGCCGGTGACCGGGGCTCCCTCGGCCTGCGTCGCCGCACCGGAGGCCGCTGACCCATGGCCGTACTCCGGGACGACGACGGCGGGCAGGTGGCGGTGGAGTTCGCCGGCATGGTGCCGCTGATCCTGATCACCCTCGCCCTGCTCTGGCAGCTCGTCCTGGTCGGCTACGCGTACATCCTCGCGGGCAACGCCGCCGACGAGGCCGCCCGCGCGGCGGCCGTCGGCGACGACTGCGGGGAAGCCGCCCTGCGCCACCTCGACGGCGCCTGGGCCTCCGGCGCCACACCGAGCTGCTCCCGGGGCGGCGGCCTGGCGACGGCGACGGTCTCCATCGACGTCCCCCTCCTGGTCCCGGGCCTCGGCGGCCTCTTCCCGGTCAAGGCCAAGGCGGCGGCGGTCGACGAGGAGGGCCTGGAGAAGTGAGCGCGGAGAGGCGGGAAGCGGACGCCCGCACGGCTGTGGGCGGAGGAGACGTACGTACGGCTCCGAGGACGGCGACTGCCCGTGCCGCCGTGGCCCCGGGCTCGCGTACTGGAGGAGCGGACGTCCGTACGGCTCAGGGCTCGGCCCCCGGCGCGGCGGGCCCCGGTCCCGCCGCGCGCGTGCCCGACCCCCGTACGGCTTCCGCTGGCCAAGCCCGGCTTGGCGCCCGTACGGCCTCCACCGTCCAGGCCCGGTCCGGCCCCCGAACGCCCCGCGACCGCGGTCAAGTCGCCATCGAGTACCTCGGCTTCCTCCCGGTCCTGCTCCTCGTCGGGCTCGCCGGGCTTCAGCTCGGGGTCGCCGCGTACGCCGCACAGCAGGCGGGTGCCGCCGCCCGTGCCGCCGCGCGGGCCGTGAGCGTCAAGGGCGAGGGCGAGGGCGGGCCCGACGCCGGGGCCGCCGCCCACGCCGCCGCCGACCGGGTGAGCGGTGTCAAGGTCGTCCCGGGCGCCGACGACGTCACCGTCACCGTGTGGGTCAAGGTCCCGCAGGTCGTGCCCTTCTGGACCTTCGACCCCGTGAAGCGGACCGCCACCATGCCCCTGACCGACGAGGAGGACCGGCCATGAGTCTGCGGGCCCGGCTCAACGCCCCCGAGGACCGTACCGGCGGCGCGGCGGCACGGGAGGACGGCCACCTCGTCGCCTCCTTCCGCGCCAAACTCCTGGAGGAGATCGACCTCACGGAGATGTCCGCGCTGGCCGCCGCCGAGCGCCGCGCCCGGCTCGAACGCGTCCTCGGCCACATCATCAGCCGCGAGGGCCCCGTCCTCTCCACCGCCGAGCGGGCCCAGCTGATCCGCCGGGTCGTCGACGAGGCACTCGGTCTCGGCGTACTCGAACCGCTCCTCGAAGACGCCTCCATCACCGAGATCATGGTCAACGGCCCCGACCAGATCTTCATCGAGCGTGCGGGCCGGGTCGAACTCCTGCCGCTCCGCTTCGCCTCCCACGACCAGCTGATGCAGACCATCGAGCGGATCGTCTCCACCGTCAACCGGCGCGTCGACGAGTCCAACCCGATGGTCGACGCCCGGCTCCCCTCGGGCGAGCGCGTCAACGTCATCATCCCGCCGCTCTCCCTGACCGGCGCCACCCTCACCATCCGCCGCTTCCCCCGCGCGTACACCCTCCACGAGATGGTCGGCCTCGGCTCCCTCGACGAGCACATGCTGTTCCTGCTCTCCGGGCTCGTCCAGGCCAAGTTCAACCTGATCGTCTCCGGCGCCACCGGCACCGGCAAGACCACCCTCCTCAACGCCCTCTCCGGCCTCGTCCCCGACGGCGAACGCATCATCACCATCGAGGACTCCGCCGAACTCCAGCTCCAGCAGTCCCATGTGATCCGGCTCGAAGCCCGCCCGCCGAACATCGAGGGCCGGGGCGCCATCACCATCCGCGACCTCGTCCGCAACTCGCTGCGCATGCGCCCCGACCGCATCATCGTCGGAGAGGTCCGCGGCGGCGAGACCCTCGACATGCTCCAGGCCATGTCCACCGGCCACGACGGCTCCCTCGCCACCGTCCACGCCAACTCCGCCGAGGACGCCCTCATGCGCCTCCAGACCCTGGCCTCCATGTCCGAGGTCAAGGTCCCCTTCGAGGCGCTCCGCGACCAGATCAACAGCGCCGTCGACATCCTCGTCCAGCTCACCCGGCACCCCGACGGCGCCCGCAGGATCACCGAGATCTCCGTCCTCGCCTCGCACGGGCGGGAACGCTTCCTGCTCGCCACCCTCTGCCGCTTCCACGCCCAGCCGCTCGCCTCCGACGGACGGGTCCACGGACACTTCACCCACCACCCGCTGCCCCGCAGGGTCGCCGAACGCCTCTACCTGGCCGGCCAGCCCCTCCCGCAGGCCTTCGGCGTGGCCCCCGACGACGCCCACCTCACCACCCGCGAGGCGGAATGATGACCGACCCCTTCTGGCTGACGACGGGCGTGACCCTGCTCGCCTGCGCGCTCGGCATCGTCGGCGTGCAGCTGTACGCGTCCGGCGCCCGCCGCCACGCGGACCTCGTCGCCCGCCTCGACGACACCGCCGCACCCGACACCCCGGGCAGGCGCCGCCGCTTCCGGGGCATCGACCGGAGCGTCCGGCGCACCGCCCTCGGCCGGAAACTGGAACGGCGGATCTCGGCCACCGGACTCGACGTCACCCCCGGCGAGTTCACCGTCGCCCTCGCCGTGACCGTCGTCGTGCTCTGGGTCGCCGGACAGTCCCTGCTCTCCCCGTTCTTCGGCCCCCTCTGCGGCCTCCTCGGCATCTGGGTCGCCCTCGGCTACCTCAACTGGCAGCGCCAGAAGCGGATCGAGAAGTTCATCAACCAACTCCCCGAACTCTCCCGCATCCTGGCCAACGCCACCCAGGCCGGACTCGCCCTCCGGATGGCCCTCAGCCTCGCCGCCGACGAACTGGAGGCACCCGCCGGGGACGAACTGGAGAAGGTCGCCCAGCAGCTCGCCGTCGGCACCTCCCTCGACGACGCCCTCGGCGAACTCGCCGAACGCCTTCCCTCCCGCGAACTCGTCGTCCTCGTCACCACCCTGGTCCTCGCCAACCGGGCCGGCGGCACCGTCGTCTCCTCGCTGCGCAACCTCACCGACACCCTTGAGGAACGCAAGGAGACCCGGCGCGAGGTCCGCACCCAGCTCTCCCAGGTGAGCATGACCGCGTACGCCGTCCCCGTCATCGGCGTCGGCTCCCTCTTCCTCATCGACAACATGCAGCCCGGCGCCCTCGACCGGATGACCGGCTCCGGCATCGGCCAGGCGGCCGTCGTCGCCGCCTTCGCCCTGTACGCCGTCGGATTCGCCGTCATCCGCCGCGTCTCCAAGATCGACGTGTAGGGGCCGCCGCCATGGACCTCCTCCTCTCCCTCCTCGCCGGGCTCTCCGTCGCCGGAGCGGGCTACGGGCTGCGCCTCTACCGCGCCGACGCCAGACTCCCCGACGACCTCCGGCTCGCCCTGGAAGTCGGCGCCACCCGCACCGGCGCCGTCGGCTCCGCCGTCGACCGGCTCGGCATGCGCTGGTCCCCGGCGGTGCTCCGGCTCATGGGCCCCAAACGGGTCAGCGCGGTGCGCCGCCGCATCGACCTGGCCGGAAACCCCGGCGGCCTCACCATCGACCGGTACGGGGCCCGACGGGCCGTCTACGGCTTCCTGGGGGCCCTCGGCGGCCTGGTGATGCTCGGCAAGGGCTCCTACCTCACGGCCCTGTTGCTGCTCGCCTTCGGCGCCTTCTGGACGGAGGTCGGCATCTGGTCCGCCGTCCGCATCCGCAAGGACCAGATCGAGCGGACCCTGCCCGACTTCCTCGACGTCCTCGCCGTCGTCGTCTCCGCCGGACTCGGCTTCCGCCAGGCCCTCGAACGCGTCGCCGAGAAGTACGAGGGACCCTGGTCCGACGAACTCCGCATCACCCTGCGCCAGATGGACATGGGTGTCAGCCGCCGCCAGGCCTTCGACGAACTGCGCCGCCGCAACGACTCCGAGCAGGTCGCCCAGTTCGTCACCGCCCTCCAGCAGGGCGAGGAACTGGGCGCGCCGATCGTCGACACCCTGATCCAGATCGCCAACGACATGCGCCGCACCGACGCGCAGAACGCGCGCCGCAAGGCGGCCAAGGCGGTGCCCAAGGCGACCATGGTGATCACCACGCTGATGGTCCCCGCCACGATGATCCTCCTCGGCGCGGGCCTCTTCCTGGGCACGGGCACGGACTTCGGCTCGGTCACGGGGGAGTGAGGGCGATGAGCGGAAGCGACGACGCGCTCTGCCGAGAGGAAGAGAACCGGCCGCCTTTCCGGCCACGTCTTCCCCGAACTCCCCACCCACACCCACCCCGAGGCCGTAGCCTCCTGGCTGGGCCCCAGGCCCGGCCCACCACCACCGAACCTGACGAAGGGGCCCCCGGCCCCTGGGCAGCGAGAAACGCCCGGCCGTACAGTGCCGGTGCGCAGGCGTCCGAACGCGGAGGGGACCACGATGAACGACGCGATGCTGAAGACCCTGACCAAGGCCAGAATCCACCTCACCACGGCGTTGCTCCGCAGGGACCGGGGGCAGACGGCGGTGGAGTATCTGGGGATCATCGTGGTGGTGGTGGCGATTGTGGTGGCGATTACGGGGACGGATATCGGCAACTCGATCAAGAACGCGATCAGTCAGAAGATCGCGGATCTGACGGGAAAGTAGTCGCCCTCCGCCGGAAAAGAGATGAAGGGCAAGCCTTCCCGGCCTACATCGCCGTAATCGGAGGGCTTCTCTTCCTCGCCCTGGCGTACTTCGCTTTCGGCCAGGCGGCCGTGACGAGGAGCGGTGCCCAGACTGCGGCCGACGCCGCGGCACTCGCCGCAGCGCAGGACGCGCGCGATCAGCTCCGTGACCGCTGGCTCGACGTCCTCTCCGACCCCGGACAGTGGGAGGCGTTGTTCGAAGGCAAGGGGTTCGTCGAGGCGGAGGCCTGTGAGCGGGCCGCAGCCTTCGCGGCCAGGAATGGAGCCGATCTCTTGGGTGATGGCTGTACACGCCTGAACTCCGAAGACGTCGGTTTCAAAGTGACGGTCCGTTCGGTGGACGCGGTCGGACGCTCGGTCATCCCGATAACCGAGTCACAGCACGCGGTGGCCACGGCCGAGGCGGTGATCGTGCCACGCTGCACGTTCGACGCCCCCCTGGAACCTTCAGAGGATCCCGGTCCGACACCCGGTGAGGGTGAGGAAACACCCGAGGAGCCCGAGGAGCCGGAAGAATCGGAACCGATCGTCGGCCTCGTGTGCGGTGACGTCTCCTGGGTGATCGACCCGGAGGATCCGGTACTTCCCGACGCGGCCGACCTCTTCAGAGTTCGACTGATCGACTGACCTGTGACGAGAAAGGGATGCACACCTCATGACCGTGCGCTACGCAAGGAAGACGCACAGAGGGATGGTCGCTGTCGCGATCACGTCCGTGGCACTCCTCGTCGCCGGATGCGGTGCCGAGGAGAAACCGCAGACAGGGAAGGCCGCTTCGACGACCACTGCTCCCCAGCAGGGCACGCAGGCGCCTCAGGAGGCACAGACCGCCGAGGAGCCGACGGAGACGCTGGCCGTTCTGAAGGGGAAGGACGGGATCGAGCTGGCTCTCAGCTCGGCCGAGCGGGACACGGGAGGGTTCCTGACCATCAAGGGGAAACTGAAGAACACCTCGTCACGTTCCCTCGCCCTTCCCGGGCAGACCCGAGGTGACGAGACCGAGGTCATGAAGCACGGGAACTCCCTGGGCGGAGCCACTCTCATCGACGCCGTGGGGAAGAAGCGCTACTACGTCCTGCGCGACACGGATGGACGCCCGCTCACCACCACGGGTCTCGACATCCTCCCCGCCGGAGCGGCCGCCGACGTCTTCCTCCAATTCCCCGCCCCACCCCCCACCACCACAACCGTCTCCTTCCAGCTCCCCACCTTCGAACCCGCCACCCTCAAGCTCTCCTGAGGGGACGCCATGACGACGATCCGCATGACGACGACCCGCATCGCGGCGCCTCGCCGCCTCGCCGCTCTTCTGTTCGTCTCCGTGGTGCTGGGAGGCCTCGCCGCCGCCCCCGCCGCGCGTGCCGAGGATCCTCCCGGTTCCGCCGGGACCGCCTCCCCGCCGCCCGCCATCGACGCCGGCGCCCCGGGGCTGATGCTTCCGGACGGTGCCACGCTCGCCCCCGCCAAGGTCCTCGACATCAAGCAGATCGTCGAGGACCAGGGCGGTGAGGAGCGTCGGCAGGACACCAACGTGGACGTGACCTTCGCACTTCAGGCCGAGGTCCTTTTCCCGAAGGACAGCGCCAAGCTCGGTCCCGCCGCGCATTCCCGTATCGCCGGTGTCGCCGCCGAGATCAGCGAGCTGGGTTCCGGGCGGGTCCGGGTCTTCGGATTCACCGACGACCTCGGTTCGTACGAACACGGTCTGAAGCTTTCCAAGGAGCGCGCCCTCGCCGTCCAGCAGGTGCTGTCGCGGATTCTGCCCGCGGGGACGACCTTCGACATCCGGGGGTACAGCGAGGACTTCCCGATCGCCGACAACGGCACGGAGGAGGGCCGGCGCAAGAACCGGCGCGTCGAGATCTCCTTCCCCCGCACCTCCGCCCCGTAGGGCCGTTCCCGTCCGGCCCCCGTCCGTGGAAGCTCCCCGGACGGGGGCCGCACCCGTTTCGTACGCACGTCCGAGTGCCCCCGGACGGGGGACCCCTAGCACCGTTTATGGAAAACCAGGCGAAAGGTGTCGTCAGGAAAGCGCAAAAGCGACGGGACATCCCCCTCGGCCGGGAGCATTCTGGAGGAATGACGACGACGCCGGGTGAACACCCGGGTGTACAGCTGGTCAACGACCTCGTCACCCGGATTCCCGAATTCCGGAACGTGTACGAGGATCACGTCTTCTGTCAGGGCGGCGTGCAGCCGCATGTGTTCTTCTGGGAGGTGGTCCAGGACACCGTCCGTTCCTTCCTCGGCGAGGAGCGCGGATCGGCCGACTGGCGCCGAACGCTCGCCTTCCTGGAGGAGCAGTGCGCCCGGGGCGTCCTGGACGTCGACGAGGTCATCGTCACCTCCTTCCTGGGCGACCTGCCCTCCCCGCAGGAGCCGGGCCACGCCATCGTGCACCAGCTCGGTCCCGTACTCTCCGCGAAGTTCGTCCGGATAAGGCCGCTCGGCTGAGCCACCCGAGGGCCCCGGGATAATCGGGCGCATGCCCGAGCCCCGTCCCACCCGCCTCACGCACCTCACCCGCCCCACCCATCCCGTCCTTCTCGCCGTCGGCGGCTACGCGGCCACCCGTCTCCTCGGTATCGCGGTCCTCGCCCTCCTCGGCGCCCTCACGGGCAAGGACGGGATGCACCGGCTCAACGGGCGCTGGGACGCCGTCTGGTACCGGCGCATCGCCGAGCACGGCTACGGGTACGAGGTCACCCTGCCGAACGGCGACCTCCACTCCGACCTGGCCTTCTTCCCGCTCTTCCCGGCCCTTGAGCGCGCCCTTTCCACCGTCCTCCCCGTCGACGCGGCCACTGCCGGGCTCCTGGTCTCCTGGACCGCCGGGCTCGCCGCCGCCTGGGGCCTCTTCCGGTGCGGCGCCCACGCTTTCGGGCCGCGCACCGGAATCCTGCTCGCGGTGCTCTGGGGCGTGTACCCGACCGCGTTCGTCCAGTCGATGGCGTACACGGAGACCCTGTTCACCGCCCTCGCCGCCTGGTCGCTGTACGCCGTCCTGCGCGGGCGCTGGCTCCTCGCCGGTCTCCTCTGCGCCGCCGCCGGGCTCACCCGGCCGACCGCCGTCGCGCTGATCGCCGCCCTCGGCGTCACCGCCCTGGTCACCCTGGTACGGGACCGGCGGCTGCCCGCCCGTACGGTCGCCGGAGTCCTCCTCGCCCCGCTCGGCTGGCTCGCCTACATCGTGTACGTGGGGGTACGGGAGTCCTCGCCGACCGCCTACTTCGAGGTGCAGGCGGGCTGGGGCAACTCCATCGACGGCGGCGTCGCCCTCGCCCGGTTCATCGCCGGACTGCCCTGGCCCGCCGCCCTCGGGCTCTGCGCGGCGCTCGGGCTGCTCGGCTGGCTGGTCGTGCTCTGCGTCCGGCAGCGGCAGCCGCTGCCGCTGCTCGTCTACACGGTCGGCGTCGTCCTGGTCTCGCTCGTCGGCGCCGCCTACTTCGGCTCCCGGCCACGCCTGATGATGCCCGCCTTCGGACTGCTCCTGCCGCCCGCCGCGGCCCTCGCCCGGCTCCGGACCCGCACGACCGTCCCGGTCCTCGCCGTCCTCGCCCTCGCCTCCGCCGTCTACGGAGCCCTCACCCTGCTCGGCTCGGGCCCACCGTAGAAACCCTCGCCGTAAAAACCTTCGCCGTGGAAACCCTCGCCCTGGAACTCCGCGCCCAGGAACCCGCCCTCGGCCCCCCCCGGAAACCCCCGCCGTGGAGAGACCCACCGGCGAGAACCGGCCGAATCCCGTCCCCGCCCCGTCCCCGCCCCGCCCGCGCCGGAGGGCTACCCCGTCCCCTCCCCTTCCACCCGCACCCGCACCCGTACCCCCGGCTCAAGACCCCAGCGCGCCAGCGCGCCCGCCTCCGCCTCCAGCACGTGGCGGGCGCGCGGGCGGACCATGCCGAGCCGCCCCGGACGCATCGTCACCACCGAGCGCACCCGGAACGAGCCGTCCAGATACGCCACGTCGATCGCGAACCGCATGCCGAAGGTGTGCACGCTGTTCGTCCGGACGATCAGCAGCGCCCCCGCGATCCCGTCCCGCCCCAGCAGCCCCCGCCGCCGCGCGCGGTACGAGGCCGCCACCTCCAGCGGCACCCCGTCCCCGCCGGGCAGCGTCAACTCCCCGGCCCCGTCCTTCCATTTGCCCATGCGCCAGACCGTAACGGCCCTTCCCCCCTAGGGTCAGCCCCGTGCACCCCACCCTGATCGTCCTCGCCGCCGTCTGGGGCGCCGCCGCCGGACTGCTCGTGCCCCGGGCCGCGTACCGGCTCTCCGTGGCCGCCGGCGAACCGTGGCGGGACCACTGCCCCGCCGGACACCCGCTCACCGGCCCCGGACGCGGCTGGCTCGGCGCACCCGGACGCGGCGGCTGCGCCACCACCACCGCCCCGCTCACCGCCCCGCTGCTCACCGCGCTGAGCTGCGCCGCGCTCGCCGCCGCCACCGGCGGTGCCCGCCCCGAGCTGGCCGTCTGGCTGCTGGGAGCGCCCTTCGCGGTCCTGCTCGGCACGGTCGACGCCCGCGTACGGCGCCTGCCGGACGTCCTCACCCTGCCGCTCGCCGCCGCCGTCCCGCTGCTCCTGGGCGCCGCCGCCCTCCTCCCGGGCACCGCCGGTTCCTGGCCCCACGCCCTGCTCGGCGCGCTCGCCCTGGGGGGCGCCTATCTGGTGCTCTGCCTGATCAACCCGGCCGGGCTCGGCCTCGGCGACGCGAAGCTGGCGCTGCCGCTCGGCGCGGCCCTCGGCTGGTACGGCTGGGGAGTCCTGTTCGTCGGGGCGTTCGCCGGGTTCCTGCTCGGCGCGGGATACGGGCTCGGGCTCGTCGTCCTGCGCAGGGCCGGGCGCTCGGCCACGATCCCGTTCGGCCCGTTCATGCTCGGCGGCGGGCTGCTCGGGCTGCTCCTCGGCGCGTTCACCGCCCTTCCCTGAGGGAGCGCCTCCGGCCCCGGGGCACCGCCTCCGAGGGATCCCGGCGCGAGACCCGTGCGCCGCCCGTCCTCGCGGGCAGCGTCTCCGCCCCGGGCCTGACCTGGGGTGAAGCGATGCGCGGCGACGTCGGCGGGGCCCCGCGTCAACGCCGGGCCCCGCCCGTCCGGTCCCTCTTGGGAGGGACGCCGCCACGCCGCCACGCCGGGGCGTAAACCCGCCACAACCCCGTGCGGCCCTTGTCCCGACTGGGATCGGGCGAATTCGGGACGCCCCGTTCGCCGTACCTGGCGCGCATCACGACTATCGAAGGGTTATGGTGGAAACCCCCCCTCGGGCCGGTCCGTATCCCCCCCCACGGACCGGCCCGTTTTTCTTGCCGCGGCCCGTCGGGCCGCGGCGGAGGCGTCAGCCCCGGCCGACCCAGATGTTCGCGCCCGCCGTGTCCACGGCGAACGAGTCGATCTCCGCCAGCTCCCCGGCGGTCAGCGGCGGACCCGTGAGGGCGGCCACGTTCTCCTCCAGCTGGGCCACGCTCGACGCGCCGATGAGCGCCGAGGTCATCCGCTCGTCGCGCAGCACCCAGCAGAGCGCCAGCTGCGCCAGGGACTGCCCGCGCCGCCCGGCGATCTCCGCCAGCCCGCGCAGCCGCCGCAGCACCTCGTCGGAGAGCAGCCCCGGGTCGAGGGACTTGCCCTGGGTGGCCCGGGAGCCCTCGGGGATGCCCTTCAGGTACTTGTCGGTGAGCAGCCCCTGCGCGAGCGGCACGAAGGAGATGCAGCCCATGCCGGCCGCCTCCAGGGTGTCGAGCAGCCCGTCGTCCTCGGTCCAGCGGTTGATCATGGAGTACGAGGGCTGGTGGATCAGGGCGGGCACGCCCATCTCACGGAGCAGTCCGGCCGCCTCGGCGGTCTGCTCGCTGTTGTACGAGGAGACGCCGACGTACAGCGCCTTGCCCTGCCGGACGGCGGAGGCCAGGGCCCCCATCGTCTCTTCGAGAGGGGTGTGCGGGTCGAAGCGGTGCGAGTAGAAGATGTCGACGTAGTCGAGGCCCATCCGCTTCAGGGAGGCGTCGAGCGAGGACAGCAGGTACTTGCGGGAGCCCCACTCGCCGTACGGGCCGGGGTGCATCTCGTACCCCGCCTTCGTCGAGACGATCAGCTCGTCGCGGTAGGGCGCGAAGTCCTGGGCGAAGAGCTTGCCGAAGTTCAGCTCGGCGGAGCCGGGCGGCGGTCCGTAGTTGTTCGCCAGGTCGAAGTGGGTGACGCCGAGGTCGAAGGCGCGGCGGAGGATCGCGCGCTGGGTGTCGAGCGCCCGGTCGTCCCCGAAGTTGTGCCAGAGGCCGAGGGAGATCGCGGGCAGCTTCAGGCCGCTGCGGCCGGAACGTCGGTACTCCATGGAGTCGTAGCGCTCCGCTGCGGCGCGGTACAGAAGGGAATCAGTCACGTATCTCTGCTTATCACGGACTTGTGACGGTCCCGGGCTGGGTGGCCGTCGCCCGTGCGCAGTAGTGTGGCCGCCTGCGGACCGCCGAGGTGGGGCGGAACCCGCCGCTGCACGGAGGGGTAAAGAACAGTGAACCTGCGCGACCTGGTGTACGGGCTCTACGCACGCCGGGTGGAGAACCGCCTCGATCATGCCCAGGTGCCCAAGCACATCGGAGTCATCCTCGACGGGAACCGGCGCTGGGCCAAGGCGTCCGGCGGGACCCCCGAGCAGGGACACAAGGCGGGCGCGGACAAGATCCGGGAGCTGCTCGGCTGGTGTGCCGAGACCGACGTCGAGGTCGTCACGCTCTGGATGCTGTCCACGGACAACCTGAACCGTCCCGAGGAGCAGCTGGTGCCGCTGCTCGGGATCATCGAGAACGCGGTACGGGCGCTCGCCGCCGACGGCCGCTGGCGGGTCCACCACGTCGGCACGATGGATCTGCTGCCCGCCCGGACGCAGACCGTCCTGAAGGAGGCCGAGCAGGCCACCCACGACAACACGGGGATACTCGTCAACGTGGCGGTCGGGTACGGCGGCCGGCAGGAGATCGCGGACGCGGTCCGCTCGCTGCTGCACGAGCACGCGGACCGGGGCACGAGCATCGAGGAACTCGCCGAGACGATCGACATCGATCACATCTCCGAGCACCTCTACACGCGCGGCCAGCCCGACCCGGATCTGGTGATCCGTACCAGCGGCGAGCAGCGCCTGTCCGGTTTCATGCTGTGGCAGAGCGCCCATTCCGAGTACTACTTCTGTGAAGTGCACTGGCCGGCCTTCCGCAAGGTCGACTTCCTGCGGGCCCTGCGCGACTACGCGGCCCGGCACCGGCGCTACGGAACCTGAGCCACGGAACCCGAGTCACGGAACCCGGGCCACGGAACCTCGGCCCCACGCCTCCCTTTGACGTCACCGAATCGGACGGAACCGGTCGGAACCGATCACCAGTTGTTCACGCACACGTCGTCGTGCACCCCGGCATGGCGGACACTGTTCGAGGGCATATTCACGGTGAAGTGAGCGGCACGGAGACCGCCACCCGGGAGGCCCCTTGCACCAGGACGACCGTGCGGGACACGCACGGGAGCAGCGGAGGGCCGAGGTCCGGCCCGCGCATGGCGGCCCGCACCCGGTCCCATTCCGCAGCGACGACGGTTCCGTCGCACCCTGACCTCACAGGGGTCTTCCGAGGGGGTCTGTCCTTCCGTGGTGACCAGCACGAAGCGCCGCCTTTCCGACCGGCGCACCTATGTTCTCGACACCAGCGTCCTGCTGGCCGACCCCAACGCGGTCTCCCGCTTCGAGGAGCACGAGGTCGTGCTCCCGATCGTCGTGGTGACGGAGCTGGAGGCCAAGCGGCACCATCCGGAGCTGGGTTACTTCGCCCGGCAGGCCCTGCGCCTCCTGGACGACTTCCGGGTCCGGTACGGGCGCCTGGACGCCCCGCTCCCCATCGGGGACCTCGGCGGGACCCTGCGGGTCGAACTCAACCACTCCGACCCCGGTGTGCTGCCCGTGGGCTACCGGCTGGGGGACAACGACTCGCGGATCCTCGCGGTCGCGCGGAACCTCCAGGCGGAGGGGTACGACGTCACGGTCGTCTCCAAGGACCTGCCGCTGCGCATCAAGGCCTCGTCCGTCGGGCTGCTCGCCGAGGAGTACCGGGCCGAACTGGCCATCACGGACGCCAACGGCTGGACCGGGATGACGGAGCTGGCGCTCGCCGCCGACCAGGTGGACCTGCTGTACGACCAGGACACGCTGTACGTGCCGGAGGCGGCCGAGCTGCCCGTCCACACGGGTCTGGTGCTCCAGTCGGAGCGCGGCAAGGCGCTGGGCCGGGTCACCCCGGACGGGAACGTACGGCTCGTCAGGGGCGACCGCGAGGCCTTCGGGCTCCGGGGGCGCAGCGCCGAGCAGCGGATCGCGCTCGATCTGCTGCTCGACCCGGACGTCGGCATCATCTCGATGGGCGGCCGGGCCGGCACGGGCAAGTCGGCGCTCGCGCTCTGCGCGGGCCTGGAGGCGGTCCTGGAGCGGCGTCAGCACCAGAAGGTGATGGTGTTCCGTCCGCTGTACGCGGTCGGCGGCCAGGAGCTGGGCTATCTGCCGGGCAGCGAGGCCGAGAAGATGAGCCCCTGGGCGCAGGCGGTCTTCGACACGCTGTCCTCGGTCGCGGGCCGTGAGGTCATCGAGGAGGTGCTCGGCCGGGGGATGCTGGAGGTCCTGCCGCTGACGCACATCCGGGGCCGTTCGCTGCACGACGCGTTCGTCATCGTCGACGAGGCCCAGTCCCTTGAGCGCAACGTCCTGCTGACCGTCCTCTCCCGCATCGGGGCGAACTCGCGGGTCGTGCTGACCCACGACGTGGCCCAGCGGGACAACCTCCGGGTCGGCCGGTACGACGGAGTCGTCGCCGTGGTCGAGAAGCTGAAGGGGCATCCGCTCTTCGCCCATGTCACGCTCACCCGCTCGGAGCGGTCCCCGATCGCGGCCCTGGTGACGGAGATGCTGGAGGACGTGCAGATCTGATCGGATGCCCGTCAGACAGGGAGACAAAGAGATGAGAGGACGAACTGTGATTCGGCATCAACCGGTCTGATCTGGTCCAACCCGGTCTGTTCCGCTCGAATCCCGTCGAAGTCCTCTCCTCACGGTCCGATTCGTACCTCTTCATATAGGTACGGAAGTTGACGCCGTCCGGCAAAGCCAAGGAGCCTAGCCGGACGGCGTCGCGCTGTCCGCAGGATCGCCCAAAACATCAGCCGCCATTGAGGTGTGAGCTTTCACACGCGGCAGAGAATTGCCTTGCGGTATCAGCGTCCGGCAGAGTCTTGCTTCCGTCAGGCCCCGCATACGGCACACGTGCACCCTCAAGGGTGCCAGAGCGTCAACACAACTCCACAGCCGTCGTCGTATGCCGCCCACAGCACCACGGGCCCGTGTCTTCTGTGACCCCGCACGTCGGAGACCAGCGCCAGGGGCACGATTTCGCCCGTGTGGTCACCTGTGCGGGCGATGCTGGAAGGAAACCGTGTGAGCCGGATCTCGGTCCGGGGATTCGCGGTGGCTTCGGCCACTGCGGTCACCACCGTCGGCGCCGTCGTGGGCGTTGCGTCGGGTAACGCCGCTCAGCCCTCGGACGACAACTTCGAGGCCACCGCGGCCGACACCACGCTGCTCGCGGACATCCCCGCGGGCGAGCAGGCCCAGGTACAGGTCTCGTCCCTCGCGGAGCAGGCCGATGTCCAGGCCGCCGCCGCGGACACCGCAGCGAAGAAGTCCGCGGAGGAGTCGGCCCGGCTGCGCGCGGCCAAGGACGCCGAGGCCAAGAAGGAGGCCGCCGACAAGGCGGCCGAGGCCGAGAAGGCCGCCAAGGAGAAGGCCGAGAAGGAGCGCAAGGAGAAGGAAGCGCAGGAGCGCGCCAGCCGCGACTCCGTCCGCGACGCCTCCACCTTCGCCGCCCAGGGCTCGTACTCCGTCGCCGACGTCAAGGCGATCGCCCGTCAGATGATCCCGGCCTCGCAGTTCCAGTGCTTCAGCAACATCGTGAACCACGAGTCCACCTGGAACTACCGGGCGGTCAACGCGTCCTCCGGCGCCTACGGCCTGGTCCAGGCACTCCCGGGCAGCAAGATGTCCTCGGCGGGCGCCGACTGGCAGACCAACCCCGCCACCCAGATCAAGTGGGGCCTCAACTACATGAACTCCAGGTACGGCAGCCCCTGCGGCGCCTGGTCGTTCTGGGAGGCCAACCGCTGGTACTGATCCGGCGCGCTCAACCCCTCGAAGCCCCTCACCGTCCTATGGTGAGGGGTTTCCTGCGTGTAGGTTCGACAGATCGCGGCCCGCGGGGGGAGCCGTCGGAACGAAGGCGGCGGGGGGAAGAGGAAAGAGATGCCGAGAGTGCCAGGGTGGCTGGGACGGCTGGGCGCACGCCTGAGCCGGATGAGTGAACGTCTCGACGAGCGCAAGGCCGAGGCCGGCCGGGACGACCCGCACCCTCCCCCCGGCGCCCCTCCCGGGGACACCCCGGGGAAGACCGGCGCCGGTCCCGTGGGGGAAGCCCCGGAGACGGCCCCCGGGCCCGCCCGCCCCACGATCGACCCGGACACCGCCGGGCCCCTGACGGACACCGCCTCGCCATCCCCGGAAACGGCGACGGCCGGACCCGCGCGCTCCGTGCCCGCGCCGCCCGCCTACGCCCCGGCGGTCGCCGCCCGGCCCGAGCCCGTCGACGCGATCCCCTGGGGCATGCGGGTGGCCGCCGAGGCCAGCTGGCGGCTGCTCGTCTTCGCCGGGACCGTCTGGGTCCTCATGAAGGTGATCAGCTCCGTCCAGCTGGTCGTCCTCGCCTTCGTCGCCGCGCTCCTCGTCACCGCCCTGCTCCAGCCCACCGTCGCCCTGCTGCGCCGCAAGGGGCTGCCGCGCGGGCTCGCCACCGCCGTCACCGCCGTCTCCGGCTTCGTCGTGATGGGCCTGGTCGGCTGGTTCGTGGTCTGGCAGGTCCTGGACAACGTCGACAGCCTCTCCGACCGCGTCAAGGACGGCATCGAGGAGCTGAAGCACTGGCTGCTCGACAGCCCGTTCCACGTCACCGAGCAGCAGATCAACGACATCGCCAAGACCCTCAGCGACACCATCGGGGCCAACGCCGAGCAGATCACCTCCGCCGGACTCCAGGGCGTGACCGTCATCGTCGAGGCGATGACCGGGATACTGCTCGCCATGTTCTCGACGCTCTTCCTGCTGTACGACGGGAAGAAGGTCTGGGAGTGGACGCTCAAACTGGTGCCCGCCCAGGCACGGCCGGGCGTGGCCGGAGCGGGCCCGCGCGCCTGGCGCACCCTCACCGCCTACGTACGGGGCACGGTCATCGTCGCCCTCATCGACGCCGTCTTCATCGGGCTCGGGCTCTGGTTCCTCGACGTGCCGATGGCGGTGCCGCTGGCCGTCTTCATCTTCCTCTTCGCCTTCATCCCGCTGGTCGGCGCCGTGTTCTCCGGCGCACTCGCCTGTGTCGTCGCCCTCGTCACCAACGGGCCGTTCACCGCCCTCATGGTGCTCGTCGTCGTCCTCGCCGTACAGCAGCTGGAAGGCCATGTCCTCCAGCCGTTCATCCTCGGGCGCGCGGTGCGGGTGCATCCGCTGGCCGTCGTCCTCGCGGTCGCCGCGGGCGGGCTGACCGCGGGCATCGGCGGCGCCGTCGTCGCCGTGCCGCTGGTCGCCGTCGCCAACACCGTGGTCGGCTATCTGCGCGCCTACAGCGCGGAGCAGGCGCTCCGCACCGCACCCGAACCGCATGGGGCGACCGCGTACGAAGTGGCGCCGACGCCCGCCCCCGGCACCCGCGCCACCCAGGGGGAGAAGCAGTGATATCGGAGCCGGAGTTCGACGGAGGCACGGGGTTCGACACCGTCGAGGTCCTGACGGAGGAACGGCCCCCGCGCCCGCCCCGCGCCGGACGCCCCTGGGCGTGGGCGCTCGGCGGCGCGGTACTGGCCTCGACGGTGTGGGGCGGCGGGGTCTACGCGTACGCACAGCGCGAGGAACCGGGACCGGACCTCGGCGGGTACGCCACGGACGTGACGCTCTGCGACGCGATGAAGCTGAAGGCGCTCGGGGGGATCCTCGGCGAGCGGCGGGAGAGCGGTGCCGGTGCCGAGCTGGCGGAGCCGAGCCTCTACCAGACCTACTGCTCGACCTCCTTCGGCCCGGTGGAGGCGGGATTCGACGTCGGTGTCACCTACACCGTGCACAAGGTGTCGGACCCGGAGCCCGAGTTCGAGGCCCGAGCGAAGGGCCTCGACCTGATCGTGTCGATCGGCGGCCTCGGGGAGCGGGCCTTCTTCGGCGGGCGTTCGGGGGACGGCGGGGAGCTGAGGGTCCTCGACGGGCAGATCGAGATCGAGATGAGCCTCAGCCGGCTCTATCGGAGCGATGGCCAGGGACGCATCGTCGAGGACAAGAACCCGGTCGACCTCTCCGGCATCGAGGTCCCGATGACCCAGGACCTCCTCGCGCTCATGGAGGAGCTCAAGAAGTGACGGCGCGGGCCACCCCGTGACGGCACGGGCCACGCGTACGCCGGAAGGGTGACCGTACGCCGGAAGGGTGACCGTACGCCGGAAGGGCGGCCGTACGCGGGAAGAGCCGCCGTACGACGGGAGAGCCCGGGTACGTGGAAGGGCCCCGGGGCGTGCTGCCCCGGGGCCCTTCCACGTACGGTTTCGAACCGCTCGGCCTGTTCGGCCCGCTCGGCCTATTCGGCGGCGAGCACCGCTTCCGCGTCGAGGGTGACGCCGACCGCCTGGATCACCGCGGCGATCTTCACGGCCTCCTGGATGGTGGTGCGCTCGACACCGGCCTGGCGCAGGACCTGCTCGTGCGAGTCGAGGCACTGGCCGCAGCCGTTGATCGCGGAGACGGCCAGCGACCACAGCTCGAAGTCGACCTTGTCGACGCCCGGGTTGCCGATGACGTTCATCCGCAGACCGGCGCGCAGCGTCCCGTACTCGGGGTCCGACAGCAGGTGCCGGGTCCGGTAGAAGACGTTGTTCATCGCCATGATCGCGGCGGCGGACTTGGCGGCCTGGTACGCCTCGGGCTTCAGGTTGGCCTGGGCCTCGGGCTCCAGCTCGCGCAGGACCTTCGGCGAGCGCGAGGCGATCGCGCAGGCCAGGACGGTGCCCCAGAGCTGCTGCTGCGGAAGCTCGCTGTTGCCGATGACCGAACCGAGGTTCAGCTTCAGGTCCTTGGCGAAGTCCGGGATCGCGGACTTGAGTTCGTCGAGAGCCATGTCAGCTCACTCGCCCGAGAGGAGAGCGACGGCGTCGAGGGTGCCCTCGCCCTTGTTCCAGTTGCACGGGCACAGCTCGTCGGTCTGAAGGGCGTCCAGCACCCGCAGGACCTCCTTGGGGTTACGGCCGACGGAACCGGCGGTCACCATGGTGAACTGGATCTCGTTGTTCGGGTCCACGATGAAGACGGCACGCTGGGCGAAGCCGTCCTCGCCCTCGACGCCGCAGTCGCGCATCAGCTCGTGCTTCGAGTCGGCGAGCATCGGGAAGGGCAGGTCGCGCAGGTCGGGGTGGTCCTTGCGCCAGGCGTGGTGCACGAACTCCGAGTCGCCGGAGACGCCGAGGATCTGGGCGTCACGGTCGGCGAACTCGTCGTTCAGCTTGCCGAAGGCGGCGATCTCGGTGGGGCAGACGAAGGTGAAGTCCTTCGGCCAGAAGAACACCACGCGCCACTTGCCCTCGTAGGCCTTGTGGTCGATCTGCTCGAACTCCTTGCCGCTCTCCAGCGACACGCAGGCGGTCAGGTCGTACGCGGGGAACTTGTCACCGACAGTGAGCACGCGGCACTCCTTGCAAGCAGGAAGGATCCCTTTTGGGGTCTTCCGTGAGGGTTGGACGGATCACAGCATGGCACGGAGGGCATTGATCAGTGAAATAGCTAGAGTGGTTCGTGTTGATCGAAGGTGGTTATCAGTGGCATCCCCGTACGGCCCCCCGCACACCCCGGCCCGAGGCAAGCAGCCGAGCCTCTCCCAGCTGCGAGCCTTCGCCGCCGTCGCCGAGCATCTGCACTTCCGCGACGCGGCGGCGGCCATCGGCATGAGCCAGCCCGCGCTCTCCGGCGCGGTCTCTGCCCTTGAGGACGTGCTCGGCGTCCAGCTCCTGGAGCGTACGACCCGCAAGGTGCTGCTCTCGCCCGCGGGGGAGCGGCTCGCGGTCCGCGCCCGAGCGGTCCTCGACGCGGTCTCCGAGCTGATGGAGGAGGCCGAAGCCGCGCAGGCGCCCTTCACCGGGGTGCTGCGGCTCGGGGTGATCCCCACCGTCGCCCCCTATCTGCTCCCCACCGTGCTGCGCCTGGTCCACCGGCGCTACCCGGACCTCGACCTCCAGGTCCACGAGGAGCAGACGGCCTCGCTTCTGGAGGGCCTGGCCGGGGGCAGGCTCGACCTGCTGCTGCTCGCCGTACCCCTCGGGGTGCCCGGCGTCACCGAACTCCCGCTCTTCGACGAGGACTTCGTCCTGGTCACCCCGGAAGGGCACCCGCTGGCCGGGCGGGACGACATTCCCCGCGAAGCCCTCAGGGAACTGCGGCTGCTGCTCCTCGACGAAGGACACTGCCTGCGCGACCAGGCCCTCGACATCTGCCGGGAGGCCGGGCGCGGCGAGGGCGCCGAGGTCACCACCACGGCGGCGGGCCTCTCCACCCTGGTCCAGCTGGTGGCCGGCGGCCTCGGCGTGACCCTGCTCCCGAGCACCGCCGTCACGGTCGAGACCGCCCGCAACACCGCCCTGTGGACCGGCCTCTTCGCCGAACCGGCCCCCGCCCGACGGGTCGCCCTCGCGATGCGCACCGGAGCCGCCCGGCACGCCGAGTTCGCCGAACTGGCGGAGGCCCTGCGCGAGGCGATGCGGGGCCTTCCGGTACGGGTGACGGACGGGGGCTAGAGCCGCGCGGGGGCCTCTCCGTCGGGGCCCGCGCGGCACCCCTCGGCCGGGCCCCGCGTACGGAGGTGTCACCCCCTCCGCCGGGGCCCGCGCACGGCGTCACCCCCCCCCACGGGCCCCGACCCCCCGCCCCCTACTCCGTACGCAGCCCGTCCGTGCGCATCAGGCGCCACAGGACCGGCATGCTCAGCAGGGTCACGGTCGCGATCAGGGCGAGGCCGATGGCGGTGACGGGCAGGAAGACCCACCAGTCCTCGACCGGCTGGCCGCCCGTCTTCAGGAGGAGGACCCCGAGGCCCAGACCGCCCGCCACGGCGAGCAGCAGGCCCAGGGCGATCGGTATCGCCGTCTGCCACAGCACCGACCAGCTCAGGGTGGAGCGCCGGGTGCCGAAGGCGACCAGTGTGGAGAGCAGCCGCTTGCGGTCCCTGAGCTGTTCCAGGGTCGTCACCAGGAGCGAGGCGGCGACCAGGAGCATCGTCAGGGTGGAGCCGACGAGGATTCCGGTGCGGACGCTGGAGAACGCCGCGTCGCGCTCGATGTCCTTCAGGGTCCGCACCCAGGACGTGGGGTCGATGGCCGCCGCCGTGTTCCGTACGCGGTCGGCGGCGTCCGGCACGGACGGGTCGAGCCGGACCATGGTCCGCGCGTCCGGCGCGTCGAGCAGGGTCGTGTCGATCGCCGAGGGGGTGGCGAGGACGCCGAACTGGTACATGCCCGTCGGGTCAGGGCGGGAGTCCACGACCCGCGTGCCGGGCGGGATGCGCCAGGTCGGCGAAGGGGAGCCCGCCGGGGGCCGGGGCGCGTCCGGGTGCGGATGCGGGTCGCGCAGGGCGACCGTCGTGCCGGGACGGGCCGCCCGGGTGACGAGGGAGTCGTCCGGATTGCCCTGGGCGCCGTGCGCGAGGAAGACGAAGACGTCACCGTCCGTGCAGGTGGGGAGCGTGGCGAACTCCCGGAGGGAGGCGCAGTCGCCGACCCTGACCGAGGTCATCGGGGCGAACTCCTCGCCCGTCTTCAGAGGCCCTGGCCGCCATATGTACGACTCCACGACCCCCGCCGCGCTGGCGACGCCCTCGGTCCGCCGGATGCGGTCGATCATCGCCTTGGCCTCGTCGCCGGTCCCGGCGTCGATGCCGATCGCGAGCTGGGCGCGGGCGGTGTCCGCGCCGCTGAGCCGGGTGAAGTCCTGCTCCATCGACTGGAAGAGCATCTGGAGCGCGATCGCCCCGGTGGCCGCGACGACGATCCCGCTGACCGCGCGGGCGGCGGTGCCGCTGCTCAGCTGGAGCCTGCGGACCGCGAGCTGCCAGGCCACCGGGCCGGAGCCCAGCCGCTTCACGGCGGCTTCGACGGCCCAGGGCAGGAGCGCGGTGAGGCCGATCAGGGAGAGCGTCGTGCCGGTCGCCACGCTCAGGATGTCGAGGCTGGTCTCGGTCACCTGGACATCGCCCATGAGCGGCAGGAGGAAGGCCAGGCCCGCCGCGAGGAGCAGCAGTCGCCACCAGAGGCGACGGCGGCGCGGGGTGGAGGTCCGTACGACACCGAGCGGTTCGATGGTCACCCCGCGCAGCGCGAAGACGGTGACCACGACCGAGGCGACCGGGACGACGGCGAGGACGAGCACCGCGAGCGGGGCCATCGGCGCGACGTCGGAGGGGAAGGCGTTGACGTCCCAGATGGTGAAGACCCCGGCGAACTGCCTGGCCAGGGCGAAGAGTCCGAGGCCCAGGAGGAGCCCGAGGAGCGCGCCCGCCAGGGACTCGCCCGCCGCGATCCGCCGGGTCATGGCGGTGTCCGCGCCGATCAGCCGGAGCGCCGCGAGACGCCGGTCGCGCTGCTCGCCGCCGAAGCGGACGGCGGTCGCGATGAAGACGAGGACGGGCAGGAGCAGGACGACGCAGGCGACGACGACGAGGAGGATCAGGAACGCGTTCATCGGTTCCTCGGGCACCGACCAGCCGTAGCGGGTGCCGCGCCCGTCGAGGTTGTCGGAGTCGAGGAAGCCCGCGTGGGCGACGTAGCGGAGTTCGGCGGGACCGATGAGCCCGTCCCGGCCGATCGATCCGACGATCTCGTAGGGGAGCCGTTCCTTGAGCAGGGCGCCCTCGGGGGAGTCGAGCAGCTCCCGGAGCGCGGGGGAGACCACCATCTCGCCCTCGCCGGGGAACACGGAGGCGCCCGGCGGGAGCGGGGGCGCGTCGCCCTCGGGGCGCAGCAGGAGCCCGCTGACCGACTGGTCCCGGTAGACGGTGGGGCGGTCGAGGTGGAGGAAGGAGTCCGCGCGGGGCGAGGTGACCTGTTCGCTGCCGTCGACGGCGCGGACCGACTCGCGCACCTCCCGCTGGAAGAGCATGTTCGGGAAGGAGGCGGCGAGCAGCAGCAGGGCCACGCCGAAGCCGACGCCGGTCGCGGTCAGCAGGGTCCTGAGGAGCCCGGAGCGGCCGCCGGTGACCGCGAACCGGGCGCCGAGCGTCAGCTCGCGGGCCCAGGTGCGGGCGCTCACTCGGCCCACTCCGCGTCCCGTACCGAGCCGTCGCGTACGACGACCTCGCGGTCGGAGTAGGCGGCGACGCGGGCCTCGTGGGTGACGAGGACGACGGCGGCTCCGGTGTCCCGCGAGGCTTCGGTGAGCAGGCGCATGACCCGTTCGCCGTTGAGGGAGTCGAGGGCGCCGGTGGGCTCGTCGGCGAAGATCACCCGGGGTGCGGTGACGAGCGCGCGGGCCACGGCGACGCGCTGGCCCTGGCCGCCGGATATCTCGCCGGGGCGCTTGCCCGCCGTGGCCTCGACTTCGAGGCGGGTCAGCCACTCGGCGGCCTTGGCCTCGGCGGCCTTGCGCCGCTCCCCGTTGAGACGGAGCGGCAGGGCGACGTTCTCCACGCAGGTCAGCTCGGGGACGAGCTGGCCGAACTGGAAGACGAAGCCGAAGTCGGTACGGCGCAGGGTGCTGAGTCCGGTGTCGGAGAGGCCGGTCAGCTCGCGTCCCGCGTAGGTGAGGGTGCCCGCGTCGGGGCGCACGATTCCGGCCAGGCAGTGCAGCAGGGTCGACTTGCCGGAGCCGGAGGGGCCCATGACGGCGACGACCTCGCCGGCCCGCAGGCCGAAGGAGGCGCCCTTGAGCGCGGGGGTGGAGCCGTAGGCCTTGGTGAGGCCGGTGGCGTGGAGCAGGGGCGCGGTGGTCATCGGCGGACCTCCGCGGCGAGCTGGTCGAGGCGGGCGGCGGTCAGTTCGAGCCAGCGCAGGTCCGCTTCCAGATGGAACAGGGCGTGGTCGCAGACGAGCTGGTCGGCGAGGTCGCCGTCCCGCTTGCGGCGGGTCAGTTCGCGCATCAGGCGCAGGTGCTCGGCGCGCTGGGTGTCGAGCAGCTCGGCGGCGCCCCGGCCGGTGAGCAGGGCCAGGACGACCTTGGTGTAGAGGGTGGAGTGGAGGTACGGCTCGGGCTTCTCGGGGGTGGCGAGCCACTGGTCGACGTCGGTGATGCCCGCGTCGGTGATGGCGTACCGCTTCCGTTCCGGGCCGCCGCCCGCTTCGACGCCGTCGACGACGACGAGGCCGTTCTTCAGGAGCCGCGACATGGTCGAGTAGACCTGGCCGTAGTGGAGCGGCCTGTCGTGGCCGAACCTGTCGTCGAAGAGGCGCTTGAGGTCGTAACCGTGGCGCGGGCCGGACTCCAGGAGCCCGAGAAGGGTGTGACCGATGGACATGGGCGTCACTGTACACGGGGTGTATACGCCAGGTGTATAGCTCCATGGGGAGGGGGGCGCCCGCTGTACGGAACTGCCTTCGGGGCAAGTGGAACCGCTCCCTCAGGCAACCATCCGGGGAGCCCGAACGTCGGTTCCTCTGGGTGTGGGTGCTCATTCTCACGTCCGGAAATGACGTGATCGGTTGTCCTTTGTCTGCATCGTCAGTGTTAGCTGATGAGCTGACTACTCAGCCGCCCACAGGGCGGGACGGGGACCGGGGTGCCGGTACACACGACGAGCGGAGCGACAGGACACATGGGCCGACCGGACAAGGGCAAGGCGAAGAAGCGCCGCGGACTGCGCCGCCTCTTCACCTGGAAGAAGCTTTTGGGCACCTTCATCGTGTGCTGCCTGCTCGTCATGGGCGCCTTCTACGTCGTCTACCTGATGGTCCCGGTGCCGACGGCCAACGCCGAGGCGACCATGCAGAGCAACATCTACACCTACTCCAACGGCAGGATCCTCGCCCGCACCGGCAAGATAAACCGCGAGATAGTCGACCTGGAGAAGATCCCCGAGCCGGTCCAGAAGGCCTTCGTCGCCGCGGAGAACAAGACCTTCTACAAGGACAACGGCGTCGACATCAAGGGCACCACCCGCGCCGCCTGGTCCACCATCACCGGCAAGGGCAAGCAGGGCGGCTCGACCATCACCCAGCAGTACGTCAAGAACTACTACCTGAGCCAGGACCAGACGGCGACCCGCAAGCTCAAGGAAATGGTCATCGCCCTCAAGGTCGACCAGAAGATGAAGAAGGGCGAGATCCTCGCCGGGTACATGAACACCAGCTACTACGGGCGCAGCGCCTACGGCATCCAGGCCGCCGCCCGCGCGTACTACGGTGTCGACGCCCCCAGGCTCACCACCGCCCAGGGCGCCTACCTCGCCTCGCTGCTCCAGGCCCCCAACCAGTACGACTGGACCTCCGCGAGCGCCACCGGCCGCAAGCTCGTCGAGCAGCGCTGGAACTACGTCCTGGACAACATGGTCGGCGAGGGCTGGCTCTCCGCGGGCGAGCGCGCCGGGATGAAGTTCCCCGTCCCGCAGAAGCCCCGCCCCGCCCCCGGCATGGAGGGCCAGACCGGCTACATCGTCGAGGCGGCCAACCAGGAGCTGATGCGCCAGGGCCTCAGCGAGGAGGACATCAAGGCCGGCGGCTGGCGGATCACCCTCAACATCGACGAGAAGAAGCAGAAGGACCTCGTCAAGGCCGTCGACGAGGAGCTGGAGGCCAAGCTCGACCGCGAGGGCGACAAGAAGGCCGCCACCGTCCAGGCGGGCGCCACCTCCGTCGACCCCAAGACCGGTTCGATCGTCGCGATGTACGGCGGCGTCGGCGCCACCGAGCACTGGATGTCCAACGCCACCCGCCGCGACTACCAGCCCGCCTCGACCTTCAAGCCGGTCGTCCTCGCCTCCGCGCTCGACAACCGCTCCCACACCCAGGACGGCCGGCGGATCGGCCTCGGCACGATCTACGACGGCACCAGCGAGCGCCCGGTCGTCGGCAGCGAGATCCCCTTCGACCCGGAGAACGAGGACGGCCGCAACTACGGCCCGGTCAGCGTGCAGCGGGCCACCAACAGCTCGATCAACTCGGTCTTCGCCCAGATGATCGTCGACGTCGGTCCGGTCAAGACCAAGAAGACCGCCCTCGCCCTCGGCATGAAGGACGGCGAGGACTTCACCCAGACCCCCGCCATGTCCCTCGGCACCATGGGCGCCTCCACCCTCGACATGGCCGGCGTCTACGCCACCCTCGACAACCACGGCGTGAAGGTCACCCCGACCCTGGTGAAGTCCGCCACCCACAAGGACCGCACGGTCGAGCCCGCCAAGGCCATCGGCGACCAGGTCGTCAGCCGCCGGGCTGCCGACAGCGTCACCAAGGCCATGACCGGCGTCGTGCAGAACGGTTCGGGCACCCGCGCCGCCGGAAACTACGCCGCCGCGGGCAAGACCGGCACCTCCGAGAACAACCGTTCCGCCTGGTTCGTCGGCTACACCCCCGAACTCGTCACCGCCGTCGGACTCTTCGGCGAGGACCCCAAGGGCAAGCAGGTCACTCTCACCAACACCATCAACCCGGGCCGCGCCAACGGTGGCCGTACGCCCGCCGAGATCTGGGGCGCCTACACCAAGGCGGCCCTGGACGGCGGCTCCGACGCCACCTTCGATCTGGAGACCGACGGTTCGGTCCCGGCCGATTCCGCCCCGGCCGACCAGGGCACGGCCGAGCCCGACCCGACCCGGACCACCGAGGCGCCCACCCAGGAGCCCACCACCACGGCCACCACGCCCCCGGCTCCGACGACGACCCCGCCGACGACTCCGCCGACGACGCCCCCCACCACCACGCCGCCCCGGACGACCGATCCGGTCACCACGCCCCCGCCGACCACGACGCCGCCCGTGACGGAGGCGCCCGTGACCCCGCCGACGGCCGAGCAGCCGGACAGCGGATCCGTCCAGACGTTCGGACGGCCCTACAGCGCCGACGGGCTGACGGCTCTTCCCTGATCCTGACAACGCGACGGAGGGCCGGTCCACCCGAATGGGGGACCGGCCCTCCGTCGTGAAAACAGGGCCGAAGCGGGAACGGGACGGGGCCGAAGCAGGATGACGGGGCCGGGCCGAAGCGGGGTACGGGGCCGGGCCCGGCCGGGGCGGGCGGTGAAACCGGGCCCGCACCCGGGCCCGAAGCCCCGCCCCCGGCCCCGCCCCTAAGGCGTCGCCCCGAGCCCCGCCCCTTGCGGCGTCGCCAGTTCGAACCAGACCACCTTGCCGCCCGAGAGGCGGGTCGCGCCCCAGCGGCGGGCCAGCCGGTTGACCAGGAACAGGCCGCGCCCGCCCTCGTCGGTCTCCCGCGCCCGCCGCTGCCGGGGCAGCTGCGGCGAGTCGTCGCCGACCTCGCAGCGCAGCACGTCCGTCCGCAGCAGCCGCAGGGTCACCGGCCGCTCCGCGTACCGCACCGCGTTGGTGACGACCTCGCTGATCAGCAGCTCGACCGAGTCGGTCAGCTCCTCAAGGCCCCAGCGGCTGAGCGCCCGCCGGGCGAGCCGACGGGCCCGGCCGGGCGCCGCGTCCTCCGGCTCCAGGAACCAGTACGCCACATCGCTCGGCGCGATCCCGTCGAAACGGGCCGCGAGCAGCGCGATGTCGTCGTCCCGGTCACCCGGACCCAGCATGTCCAGGACGTCGTCGCAGAGCGCTTCGAGCGGCGGCGAGTGGTCGGGACCGGTCAGCTGCGCGGTCGCCGCGAGGCGCTCCCGCAACTGCTCGATGCCCGTCCACACGTCCCGCAGCCGGGACTCGACCAGGCCGTCCGTGTAGAGGAGCAGCGTCGCACCGGCCGGAGCGTCCAGCTCGACCGCCTCGAAGTCCACCCCGCCGACCCCGATCGGGGCACCGGGAGGCACCCGGAGCACCTCGGCACGACCACCCAGATGGAGCAGTATCGGCGGCGGGTGGCCCGCGTTGGCGACCGTGATCCGGTGCGAGACCGGGTCGTAGACCGCGTACATGCAGGTGGCCATCCGGTTCTCGCCCAGCCGCTGCGCCTGCTCGTCCAGGTGGTGCAGCACCTCCTGCGGAGGCAGGTCGAGCCCGGCCAGGGTCTGCGCGGTGGTGCGCAGCTGGCCCATGATCGCCGCCGAGGTCATGGAGTGGCCCATGACATCACCGACGACCAGCGCGACCCTGCTGCCGGGCAGCGGGATGGCGTCGTACCAGTCGCCGCCCACCCGCGCCGTCTCGGCCGCCGGGAGGTAGCGCGAGGCGAGCTTGACGCCGGTCGGCTGCGGCAGCGAGTCCGGCAGCATCGTGCGCTGGAGCTCGTCCGCGATGTACGCCTCCCGCCCGTAGAGCACGGCCTTGTCGATGCCGAGCGCGGTGTGCGTGGCCAGCTGGGCCGCGACCAGCAGGTCGTTCGGCTCGAAACCGGCCCGCTCGGGGCGGCGCATGAAGACGGCGGCGCCGATCACCCGGCGCCGGCCGCGCAGCGGCGCGAGGATCGCCCGCAGTCCGCCGGGCAGCGGATGCTCGGGGCTCAGCAGCTCCGTCAGGGCCGCCTGGGCGGCGGCGGAGTCGCCGAACACCGGCCGCACCCCGCGCAGCACCTCGGCCAGCGCCCCACCGGACCGCACCTCGCAGAGTTCGGCCGCGGGGGTCGGATCCGGATCGGGTACGAGCACCAGCTCCTCGCCCTCCAGATCGCTCAAGCGCAACCGGTCGGTCCGGCGCAGCCGCAACAGGAACGGGGCGACCGGCCGCTCGTCGCCCACGGGCAGCGGGTCGCGGAGGTAGACGAAGATCTCGTCGGAGAAGGTGGGCACGGTCGCCCGGCACAGGCCGAGGACGATCTCGTCCAGGTCGATGCCGCGTGCGATGCGCCGGGTCGCCGCCCCGACGAACCGCAGCCGCTCGCCCTCGCGCCGTGTGGGTGCCGCCCCCGCGGGTGGCTGGGGCGCGACGGCGACGGCCACCGCGCCGCCGGTCCCGGGCCCGCCGG
>NZ_MSJP01000010.1 GCF_014596525.1 Streptomyces sp. CBMA291 | reverse complement strand
CTGCGGCCGGGCCTCTGCGGCGGGGCACGGCGGGCCGGGCGGGACCCTCGCGGGCGGTCTCGCTGCCGTACGGGTTCTTCGCGCTCGGCAGCGGGCTCCTGGTGCTCCGGGCGGGGACCGGTGACGTGCCGGTCGGCGGGGCGGGCGCGGTCGTCGCCCTCACCCTCTCCATGGGCCCGGCCGAGTGGCTGCTCCACCGCTTCCGGCACGAGAGCCTGACCCGGCTGAGGACCCTGGCCACCGCCCGGGAGTTCCGCCGGGCGGTCACCGGCACCCTGGTGCTCTGCCTCGGCGGCTACCTCACGGTCCTCACCGGGCTCGCCCTCGCGGTGACCCGGGCCTGGCCCGGGGCGCCCTGGCCCGCGCTGCCGGGGCTGCTCGCGCTGCTCCTCACCGGGACCGCGCTGTGGCTGGGGCTGCTGCTCCAGGCCTTCGGCTCGGTGATGAGCGCGGCGGCCGTGTGCCTGTGCGCGGCGGCGGCGCAGTCGGCGGCCCCCGGCGCGGGCCCGGCGGCGACCGGGGGAGCGGCCGTCGTGCTGGCCGCCCTCAGCTGTGCTCTGCTGTTACGACCGACCGCCCACCGGTTCTAGAGGGTGCCCGTGCGACCGTCCCTCCTCGTCCCGTTCTACGAGCACCCGGCCGTCCGCCCCGAGGCCTGGGCGGCCCTGGTCCGTGCGGCGCCCCGGCTGTACGGGGTCGTCGTCAACCCGGCGAGCGGCGCGGGCCAGGCGCCCGATCCCGCGTTCGCCGCCGCGACCACCCGGCTGCGGGAGGCGGGCGTACGGCTCCTCGGCTACGCGGACACCGCCTACGGGCGCCGCCCGCACGCCGAGGTCGTCACCGATCTGCTCCGCCACCGCGACTGGTACGGCACCGACGGCGCCTTCCTCGACCAGGTGGCGACCGCGCCCGCCGCCCTCGCCCACTACCGCCGGATCGCGGTGGCGGCCCGCGCGGCAGGGGCGGCCACCCTCGTCCTCAACCACGGGGCCCATCCCGACCCGGGATACGAGGAGCTGGCCGACCTCCTCGTCACCTTCGAGGGCCCCTGGGACACCTACCGGACCCTCGAACTGCCGGTCGCCGCCCACTACTGCCACCTCGTCTACGCGGCCCCGCCCGGCTTCCGTCCGGCCACCCCGGTGCACTGCGCCGTCCCCGGCGGCGGCGCCCACCCCTGGGGCACCCTTCCGCACCCCCTGGAGACCACCCCATGAGACGACTGCCCCTCCTGCTCGCGGGGCTGCTGCTCCTCGCCACCGCCTGCACGACCGTTCCCGGCCCCGGCTCCGGTTCCGGGGCGCGCCCCGATCCGAAGGCGGCGGGGGAGCGGTGGCTGCCGAAGCCGGGCCTGGCCTGGCAGTGGCAGCTCAGCGGCCGGCTGGATCCGTCGGTGGACGTCGCCGTGTACGACATCGACGGCTTCGACCATCCGGCGTCGGCGGTCGCGGATCTGCACCGCCGGGGCCGCAAGGTGATCTGCTATCTGTCCACCGGAGCCTGGGAGGACTTCCGGCCGGACGCGGCCGCCTTCCCGAAGGAGGTGCTCGGCGGCGGCAACGGCTGGAAGGGGGAGCGGTGGCTCGACATCCGCCGTACCGACGTCCTCGGCCCCCTCATGACGAAGCGTCTGGACATGTGCGCGGAGAAGGGCTTCGACGCGGTGGAGCCCGACAACATGGACGGCTACAAGAACCGCACCGGCTTCCCCCTCACCGCCGCCGACCAGCTCCGCTACAACCGGCTCGTCTCCGGTCTCGCCCGGGAGCGGGGCCTGTCGGTCGGGCTCAAGAACGACCTGGACCAGATCCCGGAGCTGCTCGGGGACTTCGACTTCGCGGTGAACGAGCAGTGCGCCCAGTACGAGGAGTGCGCGCTGCTGACCCCCTTCGTCGCGGCGGGCAAGGCGGTCTTCCACGTCGAGTACGAACTGACGACGGACCGCTTCTGCCCGGAGACCCGCCGCCTCGGCTTCGGCTCGATGCGCAAGAAGTACGAGCTGGGGGTGTGGCGGCAGCCCTGCTGAGCCGATGGACGGGGCGGGAGGACGCCCGTTCAGCCCAGCGTCAGCGCGAGCAGCGCCACCGTCGCCGTCGTCTCCGCCACCGCGCCGAACACGTCTCCCGTCACTCCGCCGAACCGGCGGATGCACCGGCGGAGGAGCAGCGCGGACGCGCCCATCGCGGCTCCGGCCGCCAGGACCTGGTGGACCGCCTCGTACGGGGAGAACAGCAGGCCCGTCGCCGCGCAGAGGATAAGGATCAGGGCCGTCGAGAGGGTCGCGGAGCGGACCGGGACGGTGGAGGCGACGATCGCCCCCAGGCCCTCGGGGCGGGCCGGGGGGACGCCGTGGCGGGAGGCGTGGGTGAGGGCGAGCCGGGAGACGGCGGCGGCGAGGACCGCGCCCGCCGCGCCCCGCGTCCAGCTCTCCCCGTACAGCTGGTAGAGCGCCGCCACCTGGGCGAGGAGGACGAGGACCAGGACGATCACGCCGAACGGGCCGATGTCGGACTGCTTCATGATGCGCAGCGCGTCCTCGGCGGGCTTGGCGCTGCCGAGGCCGTCGGCGGTGTCGGCGAGACCGTCGAGGTGCAGGCCCCGGGTGAGGGCGGCGGGGACGGCGGTGGTGAGGACGGCGGCGAGCAGCGGGCCCGCGCCGAGCAGCAGGAAGACACTGCCGAAGACGGCGGCGCAGACGCCGATGGCGAGCCCGGCCAGCGGGGCGCAGAGCATGCCGGCGCGCGCCGCGTCCCGGTCCCAGCGAGTGATGCGGGCGGGGAACACGGTGAGGGTGCCGAAGGCGAAACGCAGGCCGTCCATCCGGGCAGGGTAATCGCCGCTTCCGACCGGTAGATTGTCCATAACGTACATATCGGATCGGGGTGGCATGGGTCACTGGTTCGTCCGGGACATCGTGGAGCCCGGGAAACTTCCGATGCTCCTCGCGCTGACCTCGTTCGTTCTGACCTTCCTGGTCACCCGGGCCGTCACCCGGCTCATCCGGGCGGGCCGAGGACCTTTCCGAAACGTTTCCTCAGGCGGGCTCCACATCCATCACGTCGTCCCCGGCGTGGTCCTCGCCGTCCTCGGCGGATTCGGCGCGGTGGGCAGCGGGCGGCACGGCTTCGGAGCCGCCGCCTTCGCCGTGGTCTTCGGCGTCGGAGCGGGACTCGTCCTCGACGAGTTCGCGCTGCTCCTGCACCTCGACGACGTGTACTGGAGCGACGAGGGACGCAAGAGCGTCGAGGTGGTGGTGCTCACCGCGGCCCTGGCGCTGCTCGCCCTGAGCGGCTTCTCGCCGCTCGGCATCGACGACTTGTCCGCCGAGGAGCGGGCCGACCGCGCCGCCTTCGTCCTGACCCTGGTCGTCAACTTCCTCTTCGTGCTCGTCACCCTGCTCAAGGGGAAGCTGCGGATGGCCCTGATCGGCTCCCTCGTCCCCTTCGTGGCCCTCGTCGGCGCCGTCCGACTGGCCCGCCCCGGCTCCTGGTGGGCCCGGCGGTTCCACCGGCGCCGCCCCCGCGCCCGCGCCCGCTCCCTGCTCCGCGCGTACCGCCACGACAAGCGCTGGACCCGGGCCCGGCGCCGCTTTCAGGACGCGATCGGCGGCTTCCAGGAACGGGTCCCAGGGCGGGACTCCTCCGCCCCCTGACCGTGCCCGCGCCGCCGCTCCCACCAGCAGCGGACCACGATCAGGGCGAGGACGGCGGCGAGGGCCGCCAGATGCTCCTTGCCCGCCAGGTTCGGCTTCACGGCCACCTCCACGCACATGGCCGCCACCACGAGCGCCCCCGTCCAGCGCGCCCCCATCCGCCAGCAGACGTACACGGCGAGGCCGACCACCGCCGCCGACGGCCCGGTGTCCACCACCCGCGCGTCCGACGCGGGCAGCCCCAGCGGCCCGTCGGGCCCGAGGGCGATGCCCACGCGCGCGTACAGCGTCCCGGCGAGGGTGGCCAGATAGGCCAGGGCCAGGGTCCGCCACCGCCCCAGACAGATCTCGGCGATCCCGAAGACCAGCAGCACCTGCCCGAGAGCCCCCCACACGGGCAGGTCGAGCGCCGGGACGAAGAGCGAGAGCGGGGTCCGGAGGAGCGCCAGCCAGAACGGGTCCTCGGCGCGTACGGCACCTATCGCCTGGACGGAGCCGTACCCCCAGTCCTGGTTCTGGACGAGGTGGAGGAGGGAGGTGAGGAAGACGGCGGTCAGCGTCATCGGGATCGCCCGCCACCGGAGGGTGACGAGCGCGGTCCGGACGGCGGCGTACAGCGGGCCCCACTCGCGACGGGCGAAGCCCCGTACGCCGGACCGGCTCAACGACCGCTCTCCAGATGTCTGCGGTGCAGCCACTTCGGAAGCCCCGGGGCTTCCAGGAATCCTTCCGCCCGCCCGGCGGCGAGGCCGATGCGCAGCAGGTCCGCACTCTTCTCGAAGAGCATGAATCGGGGCTCCCAGATCGGTCGGTACTTGGCGTTGGCGCGGTACAGCGACTCGATCTGCCACCAACGGGAGAAGAAACCGAGCAGGGAACGCCACATGCGCAGTACCGGTCCCGCCCCGAGCTTCGAGCCACGTTCGAAGACGGAACGGAACATCGCGAAGTTCAGTGAGACCTGAGTGATTCCGATCTCCCCGGCCCGCCGGAGGAGTTCGATCACCATGAACTCCATCAGACCGTTCTCCGACTCCCGGTCGCGGCGCATCAGGTCGAGCGAGAGCCCCCGCGGACCCCACGGCACGAAGGAGAGCAGCGCCCGCAGCTCACCCGTCTCGTCGGAGCACTCCAGCATCACGCAGCGCCCGTCGCGGGGGTCGCCGAGCCGACCGAGAGCCATCGAGAAGCCCCGCTCGGTGGCGCCGTCCCGCCAGTCGTCCGCCTTGCGCAGCAACGCGGCCATCTCCTCGGCCGGAATGTCCTCGTGCCGCCGGACCCGGACCTCGTACCCGGCCCGCTTCACCCGGTTGTACGCCTGCCGCACCGTCCGCATGGCCCGGCCCTCCAGGGTGAACTCGGCGGTCTCCACGATCGCCTCGTCACCCAGCTCCAGGGCGTCCATGCCATGCCGGGCGTAGATCGTCCCGGCCTCCTCGCTCGCCCCCATCACCGCCGGGATCCAGCCGTGCTCGCGCGCCTCGGCCAGCCAGGGCTCGATGGCACCGGGCCAGGCCTCCGGGTCGCCGATCGGATCGCCCGAGGCCAGCGACACCCCGCCGACCACCCGGTAGGCGATGGCCGCCTTCTCGCTCGGCGACCACACCACGCTCTTCTCACGGCGCAGCGCGAAGTAGCCGAGCGAGTCCCGGTCCCCGTGCTTGTCGAGCAGGGCCCGCAGCCGCTCCTCGTCCTCCTCGGTCAGCGGGTCGACGGCCCGCCGGGAGCGGAAGGCGGCGAAGAGGACCGCGAAGAGCAGCAGCGTGGACAGCACGTTGATGGTGACGTCGACCCAGCCCGGCGGGCTGATCCCGGGGAACCTGGCGTCGTCGGAGGCCAGCGTGACCAGCCGCATCACCCCGTACCGCCAGCGTTCGAGGAAGGTCGAGGGGGCGGTGGAGGTGTTGGTGACGGTGACCAGGACGGCCGCGAGCAGCGAGGTGGCGAGCAGCCCGCCGACCGCGACGACCGCCGCCAGGATCGGGTTGGAGCGGTCGCCCTTCGCGTAGAACTCCCTGCGGCCGACCAGCAGCGCGAGCACGAAGGCGCCGGTGAGGACGAGCGAGATCCAGTTCTGGAGGTGCGCCCTGGTCTCGGGGAAGAACATCACCACCACGAACAGCAGCAGGAACAGGCCGCTCAGGACCAGATTGAGGATCCACGCGGCCCGTTTGCGGCGGCGCATGGTGATCGCCAGGAAGAGGGTGAACACCCCCGAGGCGAAACCGGCCGTGAGCATGTACGGGGTGTAGAAGTCGTCCTGGTTGTGCCGGCGCAGGTCCTGGCCGAATGAGACCCAGACGGCGCTCAGGAAATTGAGGAATGTGACGACACGCAGATACCAGACGGCGAACGCGGCACCGCGCCGCGTGCGGGTGGTGCTCCGGGGCGCTCCTTCGGCGGACAAGCGGACCTCTCCCATGAAAAGCGATCATATGGGGCACCGCTGATCGTGTAGCGGCTCAGGAGACGCCCGCGCGCGCGTCGCACGCACCCGTCCCCGGAGCCGCCGGACCCGCCCTCTCCGTCAGTCGCCCGCCCCGGCTCCGACCCCGTCCACGGCATCCGACGCCGCATCGGATACGGCGTCGGACACGGCATCGGACGCGGCCGGGTCCGGACGCTCGGGCAGCTCCGCGGCGAGCGCCGCGGCGGCCCTGACGAGGGGCAGCGCCAGCAGCGCCCCGGTTCCCTCGCCCACATGGACGCCGTGGTCGAGCAGCGGGTTGAGCGCCATCCGGTCCAGCGCCTTCATCTGCGCGGGCTCCCCGCTCACCTGGCCCGCCAGCCACCAGTCCGGCGCCCGGAACGCCGCCCGCTGCGCCACCAGCGCACAGGCCGCACCCACCACACCGTCCAGGATCACCGGCATCCGCCGCACCGAGGCCTGGAGCAGGAAACCGGTCATCGCCGCCAGATCCGCCCCGCCGACCGCCCCGAGCAGCTCCAGCTGATCGCCCAGGACCGGCCGGGCCCGCCGCAGCGAGTCCCGGATCGCCGCGCACTTGCGCATCCACGCCAGATCGTCGATCCCCGCACCGCCCCGGCCCGTCACCACGGACGCGTCCGTGCCGCAGAGCGCCGCGATCAGGGTGGCCGCCGGGGTCGTCCCGCCGACGCTCAGATCCCCGAGCACCACCAGATCGGTGCCCGAGTCCGCCTCCTCGTCGGCGATCGCGATGCCGAGCCGGACGGCCGCCTCGGTCTCCTCGGCCGTCAGCGCGTCCTCGACGTCGATCCGGCCGCTGCCGCGCCGCACTCGGTGGCGTACCACCTCGGCGGGCAGCAGCGCCGGGTCGCAGTCCAGACCGGCGTCCACCACCCGCACCGGCACGGCCAAGGCACGGGCGAGCACCGCGACCGGGCTCTCCCCTTCGAGGACCGCGCGCACCAGCTCGTGGGCGGTACCGGCCGCCCGGCCCGACACGTCGAGCGAGGCGATGCCGTGATCGCCCGCGAAGAGCACCACCTTCGGCTGCTCGATCGCCCGGACCTTGACCGCCGACTGGGCGGCCGACAGCCACTCCCCGAGTTCGTCGAGCCGACCGAGCGCCCCCGGCGGCACGGTCAGCCGCTCACGGCGCTCCTCGGCGTCCCGCCGGACACCGCCGTCGGAGCGCTCGATCAGATCGGAGAAGTCGTCCAGATTCACGGGTTCCGCCTTGTGACAGATCAGCGAGGGCCATCGGTGATCGGCACCCTACCCGCGCAGGACGAGCGCCTGTCCTGCGACCACGAGGAGGACCTGCTCGCACTCGTCGGCGAAGGCCGCGTTCAGGCGTCCCAGCTCGTCCCGGAAGCGGCGCCCGGCGGCCGTCGCGGGGACCACCCCCGAGCCGGTCTCGTTCGTCACCGCCACCACCGTCCGCGCCGTCGCCCGCACCGCCGCCACCAGCTCCGCCGTCCGCTCCCGCAGCGCCTCCCGGCCACCCGCCTCCCAGGTCCCGTCGTCCCAGGCGCCCACCCGGTCCATGGCGTCCGTCAGCCACAGCGACAGACAGTCCACGAGCAGCGCGGGACCCTCCCCGTCGAGCAGGGGTACGAGGTCACAGGTCTCGGCGGTACGCCAGGACGAGGGCCGCCGCTCCCGGTGCAGGCCCACCCGCTCCGCCCACTCCGGGTCGCCCTCCCGGCCGCCGCCCGTCGCCACGTACAGCACCTCGGGGAAGGTTTCGAGCCGCCGCTCGGCCTCCACGGACTTGCCCGATCTGGCCCCGCCCGTCACCAGGGTCCGGCGCGGCACCTCCGGCACCTCGTGGTAATCGCCCACGTACAGCGTCGTCCCGTCCGGCACCGCCCGCGCCCCCGCCGCCGCGAGCCGCCGGTCCAGCTCGGGACCGGTGGGCACGTCGTGGTCCAGATGCACCGCGATCACCTCGGTGGCCCGGCCCACCGCCCCGGTCGCCCGCAGCCGGGCCAGCGCGTCCGGCCGGCCCGTCACATCGGCCACCACCAGGTCGTACGGGACCCGGTGCCCGTCCGGGAGCCCGGCCGGGGCCCCGCCGGGCGGCAGGTAGAGCAGCCGCTCGCCGTCCGCCGACACCACCTCGTACCCGGTGCCGGGGGCGTCCATCGGCACGGCCCGCACCCGGTGCCCGGAGATCAGCGTCAGCTCCCGCCCGTCCGGCACCCGCCCGGCGGCGGGCAGCCCGGCGGGCACCTCCACCGGCGGCCCGGCCTGCGGGTGGGTGAGCAGCACCTGCCGCACCCCCACGAGCGAGTGACCCGACCGGGCCGCCGCGAGCGCGGCCCCCGGCGTCAGGTCGAGCAGCAGGGCCCCGTCCACGAGCAGCGCCGTCGCGGCACGGACCCGGGGTCCCCGGGAGAGCGCGCACACGGCGCACGGGCAGTCGGGACGGGGCAGACCGAGCGGAGCGCCGGTGCCGAGCAGAGTCAGTTCCACCCTCAGATCCTCCCGCGCCGCCGCGAACGGTGCGCGCCCGGCTACGCTGCGGGCAGGAAACCGAGCATCCGGTGAGCACCAGGAGGCGCACATGGCGTGGACGTGGCGGTTCGAGAAGTCCGACGGCACCGAGGTGGAGCCGTCGGTGACCCCCGAGGAGTTCCCCACCCAGGGCGACGCGGAGAGCTGGATCGGCGAACACTGGCGCGACCTCCTGGGCGGCGGCGCGGACCAGGTGACCCTGTCGGAGGACGGCACGGAGATCTACGGACCGATGCCGTTGAACGCGGAGGCGTAGGGGAGGACCGGGAGGACCGGGGAGCACCCGGGGGAGGACCTGGGGGCCCGGCAGGGCCCTCCGGCCCGCGCGGCCCGGAGGGCCCTGCCGGGCCTGTACGTCGGGAGCGTCTGCCAGGCCTGTACGTCGGGAGCGCCTGACGGCCCGCATGCCGGGAGTGTCTGCCGAGCCGCATGCCGGGAGTTCCTGCCGGGCCCGCACGCCGGGCAGCGCCTGTCGGCCGTCGGCCCGTACGTCGGGAGTTCCTGCCAGGCCCGCACGCGAGGGCGCCGGGTCCGGAGCCCTCGGAGGTCCTCCCACCGGGCCCGGAGCCCTCGCCGGGCCCCTTCGCCGCCCCCGTTTGGAGCCTCCGCCGCGCCCCGCTGCCGCCCGCCGGGGCCCTACATCTCGCCCAGCGTCACCTCGGTCTTCCGGGACTCCGTGCCCCGGACGTACGTCGTCGTCACCTTCTCGCCCGGCTTCATCGCAGCCAGGGCCTCGGAGAGGGAGGTGATGGTGGTGATGTCGGTGTCGCCGAGCCGGGTGATCACATCGCCCGGCTTCAGGCCCGCCTTGCCCGCCGCGCCGTCGGCGGGGGCCTCGACCACCGCCACGCCCGCCGGTTCGTAGTTGTCGTTCACCACCGTGCGGCCGGTGATGTTCAAGGCCGCCCGGCCGGAGTCCGTCACTTTGCCGTGCTGGATGATCTGGTCCGCGACCGTCCGCACCATCGATGCCGGGATCGCGAAGCCGATGCCGGGCGCCGAGCCGCCGCCCAGCTCGGGATCGGTGGCCGCGAGCGTCGGGATGCCGATGACCTCGCTGTCCAGGTTCACCAGGGCGCCCCCGCTGTTGCCGGGGTTGATCGCCGCCGATGTCTGGACCATGTTCCCGATGGTCGCGCCGGTGCCGCCGCCGGCCCTTCCCTCGCTGACCGTGCGGCCGGTCGCCGAGACGATGCCCTGCGTCACGCTGCCGGACAGACCGAGCGGGGAGCCCATCGCGAGGACGATCTGTCCCATGTCGACGCGGGACGAGTCGCCGAGCTTCGCCGCCTTCAGTCCCTGGGGCGGGTTCTCCAGGCGGAGGACCGCGAGGTCCTGCTCCGGGTAGGAGGAGACGAGACGGGCGGTGACCGTCTGCCCGCCGGTGGCCGAGGTGACCTTGAAGCTGGTCTCCTGACCGACCACGTGCGCGTTGGTGACGATGTGCCCCTTGCCGTCGTAGACGACCCCGGAGCCGAGGCTGTCCCCGGCTTCGATCTGCACCACGGACGGCAGGACGTTCTTGATCACGGCCTGGTAGTCGCTCTGAAGCTCGTTGACGGCCAGCGGCGCCGCCGCCTGCGTGGCGCGCTCGGGCGCGCTCGTCCGCCCGCCAGCGGAACAACCGCAGGCCAGGGCGGCGGCGCAGACCACCGCGACGAGGGGGAGGAAGCGGGGGATACGGGCGTGGGCACGGGATACGTCCATGTCCGGAGTATCCGTTCCGCCCCGCCGCGAGGCCCGGCGAGCGCACCCGAACAGGGGGGGCCGGAGCCGGTCGCGGGGCCGGTCCGGAGTGGATCGTGGAGCCGGGCCAGGGGCGATCGTGGAGCCGGGCCGGGGACGGCCGAGTCGATCGTGGAGCCGGTCCGGGGACGGGCGCGGAGCCGAGATCGCGGAGCCGGTACTGAGGCGGCCGAGGAGCCGATCGTGGAGCCGGTACGGATACGGGCGGGGAGCCGGTCCCGGAGAAGAAGCCCCCAGGTCGGCCCGGCGGCCCCGGGATCAGCCCCGAGGCCCCCGCTTCAGCCCCGTACCCCGCACAGGTGCAGCATCGCCGCGAGCCGGCGGTACGGGTCGGTGCGTCCGGCCCGTTCCTCGGCGGAGAGCAGGCGGTCCAGCTCGTCGGCGGCGGGCAGTCCCGCCTCGGCCGGTACGCCGTCGGTGAAGACCCGCACCCCGTACCAGGCGTGCAGCGGCGCGGCGATCCCCGCGAGAGTCGACGTCAGGGCGTCGAGCCGGTCGGCCCGCACCTTCGTGCCGTGGTCGTCGGTGTAGACGTCCGATTCGAAGCCCGCGAGCGCCCCCGACCAGTCCCCGGCGAGTCCCGGACGCATGGCGAGGGCCTCCGCGTTCCGTACGACCAGGGAGAAGAGGCCGCCGGGGGCCAGCATCCGGGCCAGTCCGGCGAGCAGCGCGTCGGGCTCGTCCGCGTACATGAGCACCCCGTGGCAGAGGACCACGTCGAAGCTGCCGGGGAGGAAGTGCACCCCGGTCTCGCGTCCGTCGCCCTCGATGAGCCGGACCCGCTCACGGATTCCGGCGGGCTCGGTCGCCAGCGAATCGCGGGCCGCCTTCAGCAGCCCGGGGTCGGCCTCCAGACCGGTGACCGTGTGGCCCGCGCGGGCCAGTCGCAGCGCCTGCGTGCCCTGGCCCATTCCCGCGTCCAGGACCCGCAGTCGCTGGCCCACCGGGTAGCGGGCGGATATCTGCTCGTCCAGCTGACGGGCGACGATCTCCTGCCGGATGGTGTCCCGCAGCCCCCCGGCCCCGACGGGCCAGTGGCTGACGACGGGCAGCGCCGCGCCGCCGGTCCCCGAGGTCGCCGCGCCGAAGGGAGGTTCGACGGGCTCGGGCCTCAGGGGGCCGACGGCGGGCTCGACAGGCTCCGAGCTGTCGGCGCTCAGGGCCGCTCTCCGCGCTTGACCTGCGGCTTCGGCAGTCGCAGGCGGCGCATCTGGAGCGTGCGCATCAGGCCGTAGGCCACCGCGCCGCGCTTCGGCTCGTTCGGGAAGCGCTCGTTCAGCTGCTTCCGCAGCCGGATCCAGATGCCGATCGAGTCGATGACGATCAGGACGATCACACCGAGCCACAGCAGCAGCGAGATGTTCTGGAGGCCCCGGTTGGCGTTGCCGAACAGCGACAGCACGAGGATCACCACGGCCATCGGCAGGAAGTACTCGGCGATCGCGAAGCGGGAGTCGACGTAGTCGCGCACGAAGCGGCGGACCGGACCCTTGTCGCGGACGGGCAGATAACGCTCGTCACCGTTGGCCAGCGCGTCGCGCTGACGGGCCAGGTCCGAGCGGCGGGCCTCGCGCTGGCGCTTGGCGGCCTCCTTGCGGTCGGTCGGCACCGTCGCGGCGCGCCGACGCTGGGTCTGCGCTTCACTCCGCTTCGGTGTCGGGCGGCCCTTGGGGGCCTCGGGGTCGCGGGGCTGCTTGGAGAGGTCCGCCGTCACCTTCTCGGTGGGGGCCTTCTCTTCCTTCGAACGGCTACGGAACACAAAACCCAAGGGTACGGGGTGGTGGGCATGAACCCCATGCCGGGCGGGAACGATCCGCTAACGGAGTGCGTCTTCGGTGGTACGCATACGGGACCGGCCCGCGCCATCCCCTGGGTCCGTCTACTCCCTGCGCGGGAGGGATCAGGGGACACAGTCGTCCTTGGGGAGGAGCGCATCGTGCTCCGAACAGTGCGGTAATGGATGCAGGGCCCGTACTGTGGATCCTGTCGAAGAGCTGGACCCGAAGTCCGTCAGAAGGGGGCGCGCGAAGCCCATGAGCGGTGTCATGAAGCGTATGGGGATGATCTTCCGCGCGAAGGCGAACAAGGCCCTTGACCGGGCCGAGGATCCGCGCGAGACGCTCGATTACTCCTACCAGAAGCAGCTGGAGCTGTTGCAGAAGGTGCGTCGCGGGGTCGCCGACGTCGCCACCTCCCGCAAGCGCCTGGAACTCCAGCTGAACCAGTTGCAGGGCCAGTCCTCCAAGCTGGAGGACCAGGGCCGCAAGGCGCTCGCCCTCGGCCGCGAGGACCTGGCGCGCGAGGCGCTCTCCCGTCGCGCCGCGCTCCAGCAGCAGGTCAGCGACCTGGAAGTGCAGCACCAGACGCTCCAGGGCGAGGAGGAGAAGCTCACCCTCGCCGCCCAGCGTCTCCAGGCCAAGGTGGACGCCTTCCGCACCAAGAAGGAGACCATCAAGGCGACCTACACGGCGGCCCAGGCACAGACCCGGATCGCCGAGTCCTTCTCCGGCATCTCGGAGGAGATGAGCGACGTCGGTCTCGCGATCCAGCGGGCCGAGGACAAGACCGCCCAGCTCCAGGCGCGCGCGGGCGCGATCGACGAGCTGCTCGCCTCCGGCGCCCTGGACGACCAGTCCGGGCTCGGCAAGGACGACCTCCAGGCGGAGCTTGACCGGCTCTCCGGCGGTACGGACGTCGAGCTGGAGCTCCAGCGCATGAAGGCGGAGCTGGCAGGCGGCCCGTCGGCGCAGCAGCAGGCGATCGAGGGCGGTGGCGCGGCGGCCCCGCAGGACCGCTCGCAGCAGTCCCACCCGCGCTTCGAGAAGTAGCCCGCTCCGGGACCCGGAGCACCGGACAGGACCGGAAGAACAGGACGCGTCATGATCGTACGGATCATGGGGGAGGGCCAGTGGGAACTGGCCGACAGCCACTTCGCCGAGCTGAACAGGCTCGACGACGAGCTGCTGGACGAGATGGAGTCGGGGGACGAGGCCGGGTTCCGGCGCACGCTGGGCGGCCTTCTCGACGCGGTCCGACGGCTCGGCGAGCCCCTGCCGGACGACGCGCTCGCACCCTCCGAGCTGATCCTCCCCGCCCCGGACGCGAGCCTGGCCGAGGTCAGGGAGATGCTCTCCGACGACGGTCTGATCCCGGGCTGACGGCCCGGTCCCGGGACCCCGGGGCCGGAGAACCGCCGGAGCCCCGGACCGACGGACGCCCCACCGGACCCGCCGGGCCTACGAGCCCGGCGGGTCCGGCCGTATGCGCGAGGGTCCCGGGGGCGGGGTCTCGGGCGGGGCCGGTCGTAAGTACGAGGTCCCGGCGTACGAGGTCTCGGGTGGGTCCGGCCGTATGCACGAGGACCCCGGGGTGCGAGATCTCGGGCGGCGTTTGTACGAGGTCCCGGTGTACGGCGCCTCGGGCGGGGCCAGCCGCATGTACGAGGGGCCCGGCGTACAGCGGCTCGGGCGGGCCCAGCCATATCCATGACGGTCCCGGCACACGGCACCTCGGGCCGGCCCGGTCGTATGTGCGAAAGGTCATAGAGGGCCGGTCGTCCCGGTGCCCGTACGTGCGCGAGCCCGCGCGGTTCCGGCCGTAAGCGCAGGGCCCAGGCGCGCGGCCCGTGCCCCCGCGCCCCGTCCCGTACCACCGCACCCGCCCGCCCGCACCCCGTACCGTTGTCCCCCGTGACCCCCACCGGCGCCGCCCTCGCCCGCCTCCGCGACTGGTTCCGCGGGCATCCGCTCGCCTTCGACGCGGTGGTCGCGGCCGGCGCGCTCGTCAGCATGGTCGCCGGGTCCTTCACCGACCCGCACGGCAGCCCCAGCGGCCCCACCTTCGGCGACCGCGTGCCCACCGTCGGCAGCGTCCTCCTCATGGGCGTCGGCGCCCTCGCGCTTGTGGCGCGCCGCCGCCACCCCCTGCGCGTGCTCGCCCTCACCGTCGCCGTCACCCTCGTCGAACTGATAGGCGAGGCCAGGCCCGCGCCCACCGCCATGAGCACCGCCATCGCCCTCTACACGGTGGCCTCCCGTACCGACCGGCCCACCACCTGGCGGGTCGGCCTCGTCACCATGGCGCTGCTCACAGGCGCCGCCATGGTCTTCGGCCCCACCTCCTGGTACGCCCAGGAGAACCTCGGCGTCTTCGCCTGGACCGGGATGGCCGCCGCCGCGGGCGACGCCGTCCGCAGCCGCCGCGCCTTCGTCGACGCCATCAGGGAGCGCGCCGAGCGGGCCGAACGGACCCGCGAGGAGGAGGCCCGCCGCCGGGTCGCCGAGGAACGCCTGCGGATCGCCCGCGACCTCCACGACGTCGTCGCCCACCACATCGCCCTGGTGAACGTGCAGGCGGGCGTCGCCGCGCACGTCATGGACCGGCGCCCCGACCAGGCGAAGGAGGCCCTGTCCCACGTCCGGGAGGCCAGCCGCTCCGCCCTCGACGAACTGCGCGCGACCGTCGGTCTGCTGCGCCAGTCAGGCGACCCGGAGGCCCCCACCGAACCGGCCCCCGGCCTCGCCGTCCTCGACGGGCTGCTCGACAGCTTCCGCAAGGCCGGCCTCCCCGTCGCCCTCGCCCGCGCCGACGGGGACGCCGCCCTGCCCGCCACCGTCGACCTGGCCGCGTACCGGATCGTGCAGGAAGCCCTGACCAACGTCCGCAAGCACGCGGGACCGGACGCCAAGGCCGAGGTCAGCGTCGTCCGGGTGGGCCGTACGGTGGAGATCACCGTCCTCGACGACGGCGCGCCCCAGACCACCGGGGAGCCCGCACCCGGCGGCGGCCACGGACTGCTCGGCATGCGCGAGCGGGTCGGCGCGCTCGGCGGCACCCTGACCGCCGCCCCCCGCTACGGCGGCGGCTTCCGCGTACAGGCGATACTGCCGGTGACGTGCCGCACGGGGGAGGACACATGACGATCCGGGTACTGCTCGCCGACGACCAGGCCCTGCTGCGCAGCGCCTTCAAGGTCCTGGTGAACTCCGAGCCGGACATGGAGGTCGTCGGCGAGGCGGCCGACGGCGCCCAGGCCCTCGACCTGGCCCGCTCGGTCCTCCCCGACGTCGTCCTGATGGACATCCGGATGCCCGGCACCGACGGCCTCGCCGCCACCCGGGCGATCACCGCGGAACCGGGGCTCTCCGGCGTACGGATCGTCATGCTGACCACCTTCGAGGTCGACGAGTACGTGGTCCAGTCGCTGCGCGCCGGGGCCTCCGGCTTCCTCGGAAAGGGCGCCGAACCGGAGGAACTCCTCGGCGCCATCCGGATCGCGCACGCGGGCGAGGCGCTCCTCTCGCCGACCGCGACCAAGGGCCTCATCGCCTCCTTCCTCGCCCAGGGCGGAGGCGTGGACGACACCGGCGCGGGAGCCGCCCGCGCCGAACGGCTCGCCGCGCTCACCGCCCGGGAACGCGAGGTCCTCATCCTGGTCGCCGGAGGACTCTCCAACGACGAGATCGCCGACCGGCTCGACGTCAGCCCGCTCACCGTGAAGACCCATGTGAACCGGACCATGGCCAAGCTCGGCGCCCGCGACCGGGCCCAGCTGGTGGTCACTGCCTACGAGTCGGGACTGGTACGCCCGAGGGTGGAGTGACGGCGTACTCCATACGCGGTACGCATCCGCAGAGGATCTGGACCCGGGGGCCGAGGACTTCCGGCGCCCGATGGCGGATCGTATAGGCGGGGGGCACACGGCCGATCCAGTGGGCCGAGACCGGGACACCGGCTGCTCCCGTCTGCCCACGAGTACGCCACAGAAGAGAGACCCCATGTCCTGGCTGTCCAGATTCAGCCTCGCGCAAAGGGCCCTGATCGGGCTGATCTCCATCGTCGCGATCGTGTTCGGGGCGATCGCGATACCGCAGCTGAAGCAGCAGTTGTTCCCCTCGATCGAGCTGCCGATGGTCTCGGTCCTCGCTCCCTACCAGGGCGCCTCTCCCGATGTGGTCGAGAAGCAGGTCGTGGAGCCCCTGGAGAGCAACCTGAAGGCCGTCGACGGCCTGAAGTCGGTCACCTCCACCGCCTCCGAGGGCATGGCCGTCGTCATGGCCTCCTTCGACTACGGCGACGAGTCCACCAAGCAGCTCGTCGCGGACGTCCAGCAGGCCGTGAACCGGGCCCGCGCCCAGCTGCCCGACTCGGTCGACCCGCAGGTCGTGGCCGGTTCCACCGACGACATCCCGACCGTCGTCCTCGCCGCCTCATCCGACAAGGACCCGCAGGCCCTCGCCGACCTCCTGGACCGGACCGTCGTGCCCGCCCTCCAGGACATCGACGGCGTCGCCCAGGTCGCCGTCAGCGGCGTCCAGGACCTCCAGGTCTCCGTCACCCCCGACGAGCGGAAGCTCGCCCAGGCGGGGCTCACCAGCATGAAGCTCGCCGAGACCCTCCGCTCCGGCGGCGCCACCCTCCCGGCCGGCGCGTTCTCCGAGGCGGGCAGGAACCGCACGATCCAGGTCGGCGGCGGCTACACCTCGCTGCGCCAGATCGAGGAGCTGCGCATCCCCGCGGCCGTCCCCGGCCAGGGCAAGGCCGTCCGCCTCGGCGACGTGGCCACCGTCCGCCAGGAGGAGTCCCCGCGCGTCTCCCTCACCCGGACCAACGGCAAGCCCAGCCTCGCCGTCATGGCCACCATGGACAAGGACGGCAGCGCCGTCGCGATCTCCGACGCCGTCGAGAAGGCGCTGCCCGAGCTGCGCCGCGACCTCGGCGCGGGCGCCGAGCTGACCGTCGTGTCCGACCAGGGCCCGGCCGTCGCCAAGGCGGTCGCGGGACTCACCACCGAGGGCGCCCTCGGCCTCGTCATGGCCGTCCTGGTGATCCTGGTCTTCCTGGCGTCGATCCGCTCGACCCTGGTGACCGCCGTCTCCATCCCGCTCTCGGTCGTCCTCGCCCTCATCGTGCTGTGGACCCGTGACCTCTCGCTCAACATGCTCACCCTCGGCGCGCTCACCATCGCCATCGGCCGGGTCGTGGACGACTCGATCGTGGTCCTGGAGAACATCAAGCGGCACCTGGGCTACGGCGAGGAGCGCGAGGCGGCGATCCTCACGGCGGTCCGCGAGGTGGCGGGCGCCGTCACGTCCTCGACCCTCACCACCGTCGCCGTCTTCCTGCCGATCGGTCTGACCGGCGGCATGATCGGCGAGCTGTTCGGCTCGTTCTCGCTGACGGTCACGGCCGCCCTGCTGGCCTCGCTGCTCGTCTCCCTGACCGTGGTCCCGGTCCTCTCGTACTGGTTCCTGCGCGCCCCCAAGGGCACCCCGGACGACCTGGCCGAGGCCCGCAGGATCGCCGAGGAGAAGGAGGAGAAGAGCCGTCTCCAGCGCCTCTACGTGCCGGTCCTGCGGTTCGCGACCCGGCGCCGGATCATGAGCCTGGGCATCGCGCTCGTCGTCCTGATCGTCACCTTCGGCATGACCCCGCTCCTGAAGACCAACTTCTTCGACCAGGGCGACCAGGAGGTCCTGAGCATCCAGCAGGAGCTGGCGCCGGGCACCGGTCTCGACGCCTCCGACGCCGCCGCGAAGAAGGTCGAGCGACTGCTCGCCGACACCGAGGGCGTCGCGGACTACCAGGTCAACGTGGGCTCCTCCGGCTTCATGGCGGCCTTCGGCGGCGGCACCGGCACCAACCAGGCCTCCTACAAGGTCAGCCTGGCGGACTCCGCCTCGTACGAGAAGACGAAGAAGGCCCTGGAGACGGGCCTCGCCGCCCTCGACGGCATCGGCGACACCCGGATATCGGCCGGTGACGGCTTCGGCGGCCAGGGCCTCAGCGTGGTCGTCAAGGCCTCCGACGCGGAGGTCCTCAGGAAGGCCTCCGAGCAGGTCCGAACGGCGGTCGCCGGGCTCAAGGACGTCACCGACGTGCAGAGCGACCTCGCGCAGTCGGTGCCCCGGATCTCCGTCAAGCCGACCGCGAAGGCGGCCGACGCGGGCTTCGACTCCGCCTCGCTCGGCATGATCGTCACCCAGGCCGTCCGGGGCACCCCGGCCGCCAAGGCGATCCTCGACGACAGCGAGCGGGACGTCCTCATCACCTCGGCGCACCCGGTCTCCACCCTCGCCGGGCTCAAGGCCCTGCCGCTCGGCCCGGTGAAGCTGGGCGACATCGCCACCGTCGAGCTGGTCCCCGGCCCGGTCTCCATGACCCGGATCGACGGCGCCCGCGCCGCGACCATCACGGCCAAGCCGGTCGGCGACAACACCGGCGCGGTCAGCGCCGTACTCCAGACGAAGATCGACTCCCTGGACCTGCCCGAGGGCGCCACCGCCACCATCGGCGGCGTCTCCGAGGACCAGTCCGAGGCCTTCCTCAACCTGTTCCTGGCGATGCTCGCGGCCATCGCGATCGTCTTCATGCTGCTCGTGGCCACCTTCCGGTCGCTGATCCAGCCGCTGATCCTGCTGGTCTCGGTCCCCTTCGCGGCGACCGGAGCCATCGGCCTCCTGGTGGTCACCGACACCGCGATGGGCGTCCCGGCGATGATCGGCATGCTGATGCTCATCGGCATCGTCGTCACCAACGCCATCGTCCTGATCGACCTGATCAACCAGTACCGGGCCCAGGGCCTCGGCGTCGTCGAAGCGGTGATCGAGGGCGGGCGGCACCGTCTGCGCCCGATCCTGATGACCGCGCTCGCGACGATCTTCGCGCTGCTTCCGATGGCGCTCGGCATCACCGGCGAGGGCGGCTTCATCGCCCAGCCGCTGGCCGTGGTGGTGATCGGCGGTCTGATCACCTCGACGCTGCTGACCCTGCTGCTCGTGCCGACGCTCTACGCGATGGTCGAGCTGCGCAAGGAGCGCCGCGCACGGCGGAAGGCGGCCAAGGCGGAGGGCCCCGAGGGCGGCACCCCCGTCCCGCCGCAGCCGAAGGAGCCGGCCGCGGTCTGACCCGGACCGGCCCCGCACACCCCATGAGGGGCCCACGCACCCCATGACGAAGGGGCGCCCCGCACATCAGGCGGGGCGCCCCTTCGGCGTCGGCGCGGTCGGCCGTGCCGTACCGGAGAACCGGCCCGGCCGTACCGGAGAACCGTTACGGCAGCGCGAGCATCCGCTCCAGGGCGAGCTTCGCGTACTTCTCGGTTTCCCGGTCGACCTGGATCCGGTTGACCAGGTTGCCCTCGGCCAGCGACTCCAGGGTCCACACCAGGTGCGGCAGGTCGATGCGGTTCATCGTCGAGCAGAAGCAGACCGTCTTGTCGAGGAAGACGATCTCCTTGTCCTGGGCGGCGTAACGGTTCGCCAGCCTGCGGACCAGGTTCAGCTCGGTGCCGATGGCCCACTTGGAACCGGCCGGGGCCGCCTCCAGGGCGTTGATGATGTACTCGGTCGAGCCGACGTAGTCCGCGGCGGCGACGACCTCGTGCCGGCACTCGGGATGCACGAGCACGTTCACCCCCGGGATGCGCTCCCGGACGTCGTTCACCGAGTCCAGCGAGAAGCGGCCGTGCACCGAGCAGTGCCCCCGCCAGAGGATCATCTTGGCGGCCCGCAGCTCCTCGACGGTCAGTCCGCCGTTCGGCTTGTGCGGGTTGTAGAGCACGCAGTCGTCCAGGGACATGCCCATGTCGCGGACGGCCGTGTTGCGGCCGAGGTGCTGGTCCGGCAGGAACAGCACCTTCTCGCCCTGCTCGAAGGCCCAGTTCAAGGCCCGCTCGGCATTGGAGGAGGTGCAGATCGTGCCGCCGTGCCGACCGGTGAAGGCCTTGATGTCGGCCGAGGAGTTCATGTACGAGACGGGCACGACCTGCTCGGCTATGCCGGCCTCGGTCAGCACGTCCCAGCACTCGGCGACCTGCTCGGCGGTGGCCATGTCGGCCATCGAACAGCCGGCCGCGAGGTCGGGCAGGACGACCTTCTGGTCGTCGCCGGTGAGGATGTCGGCGGACTCGGCCATGAAGTGCACACCGCAGAAGACGATGTACTCGGCCGAGGGCCTGGCCGCCGCGTCGCGGGCGAGCTTGAAGGAGTCGCCGGTGACATCGGCGAACTGGATGACCTCGTCGCGCTGGTAGTGGTGGCCGAGCACGAAGACCTTGTCCCCGAGCTTCTCCTTGGCCGCGCGGGCGCGCTCCACCAGGTCCGGGTCGGAGGGAGACGGCAGATCGCCGGGACACTCCACGCCACGCTCGCTCTTGGGGTCGGCCTCGCGGCCGAGCAGGAGCAGGGCGAGCGGCGTCGGCTGCACGTCGAGCTCGGTATGGGTCTGGGCCGTGGTCACGTCACGCACCCTTTCTTCGGGGAACCTTTTCGTCTAAATGACGCTATCTATCATAACCTCTTCACGTCACGTTGACGATGGCCATAGTGTCGATGTGACGAATTCGCCGTCGGCCCTTCTCGGAGTCCATCGGAGTCCGCCGGAGTTCACCGGCTCCGCCTCTGGACAGGGTGTGCGAGCATGAAAGAAGAAAGACCCACTCGGCCCGGAATGAATCCGGGGCACCGTCGGTTACCACCGTCGGCAAGCAGTCTCCGTACACCACCGGGAGAGAAGCAGATGTCCGTATCGGACGAGAAGACCACTGTCAGCGACGGCATCCTCCTGTCCGACGCCGCCGCGGCCAAGGTCAAGGCCCTCCTCGACCAGGAAGGCCGCGAGGACCTGGCCCTGCGCGTCGCCGTTCAGCCCGGCGGCTGCTCCGGCCTGCGTTACCAGCTCTTCTTCGACGAGCGTTCGCTCGACGGCGACGTCGTGAAGGACTTCGGCGGCGTCAAGGTCGTCACCGACCGCATGAGCGCCCCGTACCTGGGCGGCGCCTCGATCGACTTCGTCGACACCATCGAGAAGCAGGGTTTCACCATCGACAACCCGAACGCCACGGGCTCCTGCGCCTGCGGCGACTCGTTCAGCTAAGCCCCACGCACGCGGTTCGGCCGTTCCTTTCGCACGGTTCGGCCGGGCCGTAGGACCACGAGGCAAGCGGTAACGCACACGAGGGCGGCGGTCCGGGAATGCTCCCGGGCCGCCGCCCTCGCGCGTACCCGCAGGAGGCGTGTACCCGCGGGACGCACGCGCCCGTGGGCCGCGCGTACCCGCCGGGCTCAGCGCCCCGGCACCGCCTCGCCGCTCGCCGCGTCCACCACCGGCCGGGAGCCCAGCGGGGCGGCCAGCGTCACCGTCCGCGTGAACTCCCGCGCGACCATCACGCACACCCGGTCCGGAGCGGCCGGTTCCTCGCCGATCCGCACCGACACCCGCTCCGCGCTCTCCTCGGCCGTGACCGTGTACGCGGTGCACACCCCGCCCGAGAAGGAGACCGAGAGCTTCCGGCCACCCTCCTCCACGCGGTACGACTGGATCCGCCGGGCCGGTGCCGTGCCGTCCCCGGGCTCAGCCGACCGCGCCAGCCGCTCGGGGGTCACCGCCGTGCCCGCCACCGTGTACGGCGGGCCGTCCACCGGGTCCGCCGTGAACAGCCACGACGGTACGAGCAGCCGTTCACCGGCCACCTCCCGGGCGGCGAGACCGAAGACCGCGCCCGTCACCGGAACCTGCTCCGGCGGAGCCGTCCCCGCCACCTTCCGGCAGGGAGAATCCGGCGCGATCCCGCCATCCGTACCGCCACTTCCGGACTTCCCGGACCCGTCCACCCGACCGGCACCGTCCACCGGACCGGACCCGCCGGGCCCTCCGGCACCGCCCGCCCCGTCAGGAACCCCCGACCCGCCCTCGGGGCAGCGGCCGACCCCCGCAGGGCCCGTGGTCCTCGCGTCCTCGTTCAGGGCCGCCAGCGCCTCCGCCGCGCCCATCACCGGGTACACGGCCCCCTTCGCCAGCGGCTTCAGCATGCCGTTCCCCGCGACCGGGCGCCCGTCCCGCGCGATCCGCAGCTCCGTCGCCCAGCCGTGCGTGGGCAGCCCGCCCACCACCGGATCGGCGTTCACCAGCCGCGCCGAACCGTCCACCGCCCGGCTCGTGGCGACCTTCGCGCCGTCCTGCCCGAGCGCCTTGAGCACGGGCGCGGCCGCCGCCCGCGCCGCCGCG
>NZ_MSJP01000001.1 GCF_014596525.1 Streptomyces sp. CBMA291 | reverse complement strand
GACGGGAGCCGGGACGGCCGCCGGGACCGCCGCCCCGCCCGGCGGGGCGGGCGCGTCGGAGGGCAGGCCGACCGGCGCCTCCTGGCGGGGGCGCGCGTGTTCCTGCGACCGGGCAGCCAGGGGCTGCCGGCCTTCGTGGGAGGTGGGATGCTCCGTCACGCGTGGGGTTCCGTCCATCCGGGCCGGTGGTGCGATGCACTCGCTCTTCTCGCCGATGCCGCGCCTTCGGCGGGGCTAAACCCCTGCTGGGCGGCGGATGTGGAGGCTCCGCGAGCGGCGGCAACGGCAGGGGTCGGAACACCCGGGCAGACGTCCGGCACTGTTCTCCCCCTCGTGGGTGACTTCTGATCAGGTCCTGCGCTGTGGTCGGTCCTTGACGAGCAGTCGGTTCGGTACGACGTGCCGTCGAGCCGGTCCGTGGTGCCGTCGGATCCGCCTCCGCCGTGCGGAGGACGATCCTACGTTTGAACCCCGGGGGCGCAGCAAGGGTCTCACGGGGCCGTGTGCGCCGGAGTGCGGTCCCAGTCGGACGGCAACTCCGGAATCCGCCACTCCGGATCGGGGCGCCAGTCCTCCCAGCCGTCCGCGAACGGCGCCCCCCAGGAAGCGATCCGGTCCACCGCGAGCCGCCCGGCCGTCCGCACCCGCTCGGCCTGCCGGGCTCCCATCAGACCGGACCGCTGGGCCTGCGCGAACTCGTCCTCGTCGCGCCAGAGCCAGCTGCGGTCGGGGAAGACGGAGATGTCGAGGAAGTGGTCCTCGGAGTCGACGCCGCCGGACCAGCGGGCGCGCGGCTCCTCCAGGTTCACGTACCAGCTGCGGAACCGCCAGTCCCGGTCCCAGAAGAGCCAGACGGACCAGGGCTCGTCGGGGCGGGCCAGTTTCAGGACTCCGCTGCCCGACCAGTGCGCGTGTTCCGTGGTGCGCGCGGCGGTGTAGCGGGTGGCGAGCGGCTCGTCGTGGACGGAGGTGCCGTCGGCGAGCACCGGCCGGACGCATTCGGTGCCGGGTGCCATCCAGACCGCGAGCAGCTCGGGCGTGTCGCGCACGACCGTCACCGGTCGGCAGATGTGCACCGCTCCGGTGCCGTTGCCGCGGTAGCGCCAGAGGATGTGATCCCCCGGCGCCCAGTGCTGGGAGCCGTCCGATCCTGTCATGCGCAGATCCTAGGGGCGCGCTCTCCCGGCCGCTGCGGTACAGATCACGAAAGGGCGGCTACCGGCCGGTTGCTACCGGTGGGTCACTTGGGTGCGCCGGGCGGGCACCCGGCGTGCGACCCGGCGCCCCCGGCCGGGGGCGCGCTGACGAAGGCGCTGTTCACACCGGCGTACGCCTGTCGTGGAACGATCCGAGCGCCCCGGCGTACGCCCCCTGTCCCGAGGGCACTTCACTCCGGCGTACGCCCCCTTGCCGCCCCCCGGGGAGGCGCGGGGCCGTACCCGACGTACGCGGGCGCCCACGCCCCCGCCCACGACCCCCGCACGCGCTCCTGTGTGCGGGCTCCGCACCCGTCCGCACCCGCCTACGGCCGCCGGTGGACGCCTTCTGCGTCCCGCGTCCACACCCGCGTCTCAAGGACGCGTCATGCGCAGTACGTCCAGGGCCTCGTCCAGCTGCTCGACGGTGAGGTCGCCGCGCTCCACGTAGCCGGATTCCAGGACCACTTCACGGATCGTCCTCCGCTCGGCGAGGGACTTCTTGGCGACCTTGGCAGCCTCCTCGTAGCCGATGTACTTGTTCAGCGGCGTGACCACGGACGGCGAGGACTCGGCGTACTCCCTGGCCCGTTCGGCGTTGGCCGTGATCCCGTCCACCGTGCGGTCGGCGAGCAGCCGGGAGGCGCGGGCGAGCAGCCGCACGGACTCCAGGAGGTTCTTCGCCATCACCGGCAGCATGACGTTGAGCTCGAAGTTCCCCGCCGCGCCCGCCACCGCCACCGTGGTGTCGTTTCCTGTCACCTGCGCGGCGACCATGAGGACCGCCTCGGGGATGACCGGGTTCACCTTGCCCGGCATGATCGAGGAGCCCGGCTGGAGGTCGGGGAGGTTGATCTCGGCGAGCCCGGTGCGGGGGCCGCTGGCCATCCAGCGCAGATCGTTGGAGATCTTCGTGAGGGAGACCGCGACCGTACGGAGCTGCCCGGACGTCTCCACGAGGGCGTCCCTGGCGCCCTGGGCCTCGAAGTGGTCGCGCGCCTCGGTCAGCGGCAGCCCGGTCGCGCGGGCGACCTCCGCGATGACGGCGGCGGAGAAGCCGGGCGGGGTGTTGATGCCGGTGCCCACCGCCGTGCCGCCCAGGGGTAGCTCGGCGAGCCGGGGGAGCGCCGAGCGCAACCGGTCGGCGCCGTACCGGATCTGGGCCGCGTAGCCGCCGAACTCCTGGCCGAGGGTGACCGGGGTGGCGTCCATGAGATGGGTGCGGCCCGACTTCACGACCGTCGAGAATTCGGCTGATTTTCGCTCAAGCGCGGTGGCCAGATGCGTGAGGGCCGGGAGGAGGTCGTCGGTGACGGCGGCGGTGGCAGCGATGTGGATGGAGGAGGGGAAGACGTCGTTGGACGACTGCGAGGCGTTCACATGGTCGTTGGGGTGCACCTCGCGCCCCTCCGGCAGCCGCTCGGTGGCCAGGGTCGCGATCACCTCGTTGGCGTTCATGTTGGACGAGGTGCCCGAGCCGGTCTGGAAGACGTCGACGGGGAAGTGCTCGTCCCAGCGCCCCTCGGCGACCTCGGCCGCGGCCGACGCGATGGCCTCGGCGCGGTCCCCGTCCAGCACCCCGAGTTCGGCGTTGACCCGGGCGGCGGCCGCCTTGATCCGGGCCAGGGCCTCGATGTGGGCGCGTTCGAGGCGCTGCCCGGAGACGGGGAAGTTCTCCACCGCCCGCTGGGTCTGGGCCCGCCACTTGGCGTGCGCGGGGACCCGCACCTCGCCCATGGAGTCGTGCTCGATCCGATAGCTCTCGGCCCGGTCTGTCTCGTTCATGTCCTTCGAACCTCCCAGAAAAGCTGAGCACTTGTCTTGTTCGATGTATTCCCATCGGGCGTACCGGACAGTAAAAACCGTGGGTAACCCCACTTCCAGGAGGCGCAATGAGGCGCACCAGGTACAGACTCCGCTGGCCCATCGTCGTCGTCGCCGCAGCCGCCGCGGCCCTCGGCACGATGACCGCCGCGGCCCCTGCGGGCGCGGCCCCCGCAGGACCCGCCGCACTCACCGCCGTACCGCTCCCGCCCCAGCTGGAGGCGGTCCGCGCCGCCGAGGCCACGAAGATCTACGGCGACCCGGCCGAGCGCCCGCTCGCCCAGCGCAAGACCGGACTGATCTCCCTCGGCGACAGCGAGATCTCCGGCGAGGGCGTGGGCACCTACGAGTCGCCCACCAACGGCCCCTCCAACTGGTGTCACCGCTCTCCCGACGCCGCCATCCACCGCACCGGAATCCCCGCCGACCTCACGTTCAACGTGGCCTGCTCCGGCGCGTACACCGGCAACATCCGCGTCGGCGGCAGCAAGCAGTACGCCGACGAGCTGGTCCAGAGCGACAACCTCGCCATCAAGGCGCGCAACACCCGGATCAAGATGGTCCTGCTCGTCGCCGGAGCCAACGACGACCTCCAGTTCGGCCCCGTCATGACCGACTGCGTCCAGCGCTACCTGCTCAGCCAGGGCACCTGCGAGCCCAAGTACGCCCCCGGCTGGCAGACGCGCGTCGACGGACTCGTCCCCAAGGTCGAGCAGACCATCCGGGACCTCAGGACCGTCATGACCGACGCCGGTTACGCCGACGGCGACTACAAGCTCGTCGTCATGGGCTACCCCAGCCCCATCGGCCCCGACTTCAAGGACAACCCGAGCTTCCCCGGCAAGCTGATCTGCGGCGGCATGGGCTACGACTCCGACACCGCCTGGGGCCGCAACACCGCAGTGCCCGCCTTCGAACGGGGCATGCGCGCGGCCGCCGCCGCCACCGGCGCCGTCTACCTCGACAACTCGCGGCTCTTCCACGGCCACGAGGTCTGCATGGAGGACACCTGGGCCCGGGGCCTCTACATCGACCTGACCAAGCCCGGCACCCCGGACGAGAACTCCGTCCGCCAGTCCTTCCACCCCAACAAGAGCGGCCACGCCGCCTTCGCGTCCTGCCTCACCCAGATCTACGGCTCGGGGCTCCGTGAGGCCGCCTGCGCCGACGTCGACTCCTCCGGCACGCCGACCCTCTTCCCGGTCGCCTGGGACGACGTCTACCGGCCGCTGCGGAACCAGGCCACCGGCAACTGCGTGGACGTCGACGCCTCCTCCTCGGCGAACGACACCGCCGTCCTCGGCTGGGACTGCCACGGCGGTCGCAACCAGGGCTGGTGGTACGACTCCACCCGCCGCAGCCTGCACACCGAGCTGACCCAGGACCGCTGCCTCGACGTGCCCGGCGCCGCCTACACGGCGGGCAAGGCCCTCATCGTCTGGAACTGCTCCGGCGCCGCCAACCAGAAGTTCGTCCGCGACGGAGCCACGATCCGCCCCGCCGCCGCGACCGGACTCTGCCTCGCCCAGAGCGCGGCCAGGCAGCCGGTCCGGCTCCAGAACTGCGACGGCTCCGCGAGCCAGAAGTTCGCGTAGCCGCCCTCCGCACGGCCTGCCGTACGACGGACGCCCCCCGGTCCCAGGGACCGGGGGGCGTCCTGCCTCCCGCGAGCGGTGCGGGGGCCGGGTCAGGCGAGACCGGGGCCGCGCACCGGGATGTGGGTGAACGTCGGCTCCGGCGCCGGGTTCTGGAAGAAGTCGTTGCCCTTGTCGTCCACCACGATGAACGCCGGGAAGTCCTCGACCTCGATCTTCCAGACCGCCTCCATGCCGAGTTCCTCGTACTCGACGACCTCGACCTTCTTGATGCAGTCCTGGGCGAGCCGGGCCGCGGGGCCGCCGATGGAGCCCAGGTAGAAGCCGCCGTGCGTGCCGCACGCGTCCGTGACCTGCTTCGAGCGGTTGCCCTTGGCCAGCATGACCTTCGAGCCGCCCGCCGCCTGGAACTGCTCCACGTAGCTGTCCATCCGGCCGGCCGTCGTCGGGCCGAAGGAGCCGGAGGCGTACCCCTCGGGGGTCTTCGCCGGGCCCGCGTAGTACACCGGGTGGTCCTTCAGGTACTGCGGCATCTCCTCGCCCGCGTCGAGCCGCTCCTTGATCTTGGCGTGCGCGATGTCACGCGCCACGACCAGCGGCCCGTTGAGCGAGAGGCGGGTCTTGACCGGGTACTTGCTCAGCTCGGCCAGGATGGCGTCCATCGGCTGGTTCAGATCGATCGTCACCACGTCGGAGGACTCGTCGAGGTGCTCCTCCGTGGTCTCCGGGAGGAAGCGCGCCGGGTCGGTCTCCAGCTGCTCCAGGAAGACGCCCTCGGCGGTGATCTTCGCGACGGCCTGACGGTCCGCCGAGCAGGAGACGGCGATCGCGACCGGCAGCGAGGCGCCGTGCCGGGGCAGGCGCACGACCCGCACGTCGTGGCAGAAGTACTTGCCGCCGAACTGCGCGCCGATGCCGATCTTCTGCGTCAGCTCGAAGACCTTCTCCTCCAGCTCCTTGTCGCGGAAGCCGTGACCGGTCTCGGCCGAGCCCTCGGTGGGCAGCTCGTCCAGGTAGTGCGCGGAGGCGTACTTGGCCGTCTTGAGCGCGAACTCGGCGCTGGTGCCGCCGACGACGATCGCCAGGTGGTACGGCGGGCAGGCGGCCGTGCCGAGCGAGCGGATCTTCTCCTCCAGGAACTTCATCATGCTCGCCTCGTTGAGGACGGCCTTCGTCTCCTGGTAGAGGAAGGACTTGTTGGCGGAGCCGCCGCCCTTGGCCATGAAGAGGAACTTGTACGCGCCGCCGTCGGTCGCGTACAGCTCGATCTGCGCGGGCAGGTTCGAGCCGGTGTTCTTCTCCTCCCACATGGTCACCGGGGCCATCTGCGAGTACCGCAGGTTCAGCTTGGTGTACGCGTCGAAGACGCCCTTCGACAGGGCCTCCTCGTCCTGCCCCCGGGTCAGCACGTTCTGGCCGCGCTTGCCCATGACGATCGCGGTGCCCGTGTCCTGGCACATGGGCAGGACGCCGGCGGCGGCGATGTTCGCGTTCTTGAGGAGGTCGAGGGCGACGAACTTGTCGTTCGAGGACGCCTCGGGGTCGTCGATGATCCGGCGCAGCTGCGCGAGGTGCGCCGGGCGCAGGAAGTGCTGGATGTCGTGGATCGCCTCGGCGGCGAGCGTGCGCAGCGCCTCCGGCTCGACCTTGAGGAACGTACGGCCGTCGGCCTCGAAGGTGGAGACGCCTTCGGAGGTCACCAGGCGGTAGGGCGTGGTGTCCTCTCCCAGGGGGAGCAGATCGGAGTACGCAAACTCTGGCATGGGGGCCATTCCTCACTCGGCAAAGACGGCGCACGGCCTCCGCTGGCAGTGCGCCCTCCAGCGTAGAGCGCCGCTCCGGGTGCGGTCCTGTGAGGTAAGGCTCACTTGAACGCCCCTTGAGGCGATCCGGCGCGGGGCGGTTCGAGGGCTTGTACGTCGATTGCGGGGCTTTCGGGGATACGCACGGGTTTCCTGTGGGGCGCGCGGAGTTTTCCACAGGCGGCGGCCCCGCCCTCTGGTCGCGATCTATCGCGTTTCGCTAGGCTGGGGCCGTGGACCTCGAAAAGAAGCCCGAACCCGACATGCAGCCCCAGCCGCAGCGGCAGGCCGCTCCCGCCGAGACCGGTCGGGCCGAGCCCGTCTTCGCCGATCCGCCGGGCGGGCTGCGGGCCTCGGACGCGGACCGGGACCGGATCGCGGACATCCTCAGGGACGCCCTGGCGGAGGGCCGGCTCGACGCCGAGGAGCACGCGGACCGGATCGACGCGGTCTACCGGGCCAAGACCGTCGGGGAGCTGGAGCCGATCGTCCGCGATCTGCCCGGGGCGCGCACCGCCCGTCCGCAGCCCGACTCGGCCTACGCGTACGGTCCCGAGGAGCCCGACGGTCCCGCCGACAGCCTCGTCGCGGTCTTCTCCAGCACCACCCGCAAGGGCCGCTGGCGGGTGGGCCGCAAGACGAACGCGTTCGCGCTCTTCGGGAACATCGAGATCGACCTGACCGAGGCGATCTTCGCCCAGCGGCTGACCACGATCAACGCGACCTCGATCTTCGGCAATGTCGAGGTCCGGGTCCCGGAGAACATCAGCCTGCGCGGCAGCGGCAGCGGCATCTTCGGCAACTTCGAGGTCGTGACCCTGGAGGGCGTCGACCCGCAGGCTCCGCTCGTCGTCATCAACGGCTACTCGGTCTTCGGAAACGTCGAGGCCAGACCGAAGCGCGGCAAGTGGATCACCGACCTCCAGGACCGGCTGCGCAAGCGGATCGGCGACTGACGCCGGTTCGGCGACTGGCTTGACGCCGGGTTCGGCGCTGGGTTCGGCGACGGGTCGACGGCGGCCTTACGGAGGGGCCGGGGAGAGGCGGCGACGGGGGTCGCGGAGGGGCGATGGCGGGGTTCGCGGAAGGCCGGCGGCGGGTGTGCGGCCGGGGAACCACCCCTGAGGTGACCGGAATTCGTCTTCTGATATCCGCAGAGCGGAACGGGAGCGCACGCAGTGCATAGGCGTGCGCACAGCGGGTAGGGCTGGGGCATCGCCGCTCGCTCGTGAAGCCGTCGTCAGGAGTAGACCGTGCTGGAATTGCCGCCTCAGCCCCTCCGGGTCGCCGCCACCCCCTCTTCGCGTGCCCCCGCCCGGGTGGACGAGGGCGGGCCCTGGCACGCGGAGGCGGTGTGCCGCCGGGACGAGGCGGGTCTCTTCTTCGCCCCCTCCAAGGAGCCGACCGCCGCGCGCCTCGCGCGGGAGGCGGCGGCCAAGCGGGTCTGCGGGCGCTGCCCCGTGATGGTCGAGTGCCGCGAGCACGCACTGCTCCAGCCCGAGCCGTACGGGGTGTGGGGCGGGCTCACGGCGGCCGAGCGCCGGGTCGCGCTGGCCCGCCGCAGGCGCCGGGAGGTCGAGCTGAGGAAGACCGCGGCGGGCGAGCGCGTCGCGAAGGCGGGTTGACGACGGGCCCGCGTCGCGGACCGGGCGTCCGAGCGGACCCGTACGAAGAGGGGCGCCCCCACCGCACAGGGGGGCGCCCCTCTTCGTACCGGCGGTCATCGCCGTCCGGGGTCAGTTGGCCCGATCGAAGTCGATCTTGCTGTACGCGCGCAGCTTCGAGAGCCGGTGCGTGGAGTCGATCTGGCGGATCGTGCCGGACTTCGAGCGCATGACGAGGGACTGCGTGGTCGCCGTCTCTGCGCGGTAGCGCACCCCGCGCAGCAGCTCGCCGTCGGTGATGCCGGTCGCGACGAAGAACACGTTGTCGCCGCTGACCAGGTCGTTCGTGGAGAGCACCCGGTCCAGGTCGTGACCGGCGTCGAGGGCCTTCTGCCGCTCGGCGTCGTCCTTGGGCCAGAGCTTGCCCTGGATCACACCGCCGAGGCACTTGATGGCGCAGGCGGAGATGATGCCCTCGGGGGTGCCGCCGACGCCCATGAGCATGTCGACGCCGGTGCCCTCGCGGACGGCCATGATCGAACCGGCGACGTCGCCGTCCGAGATGAACTTGATGCGGGCGCCCGTCTCGCGGATCTCCTTGACGATGCCCTCGTGGCGGGGGCGGTCCAGGATGACGACGGTGATGTCCTCGGGCGCGGAGTTCTTCGCCTTGGCGACCCGTCGGATGTTGACCGAGACCGGGGCGTTGATGTCGACGAAGTCGGCGGCTTCGGGACCCGTGACCAGCTTGTCCATGTAGAAGACGGCGGACGGGTCGAACATGGCGCCGCGGTCGGCGGCGGCCAGGACGGCGATCGCGTTCGGCATGCCCTTGGCGTTGAGCGTGGTGCCGTCGATCGGGTCGACGGCGATGTCGACCTCGGCGCCGGTGCCGTCGCCGACCCGCTCGCCGTTGAAGAGCATGGGGGCTTCGTCCTTCTCCCCCTCGCCGATGACGACGACGCCGTTCATCGAGACGGTGGAGATCAGGGTCCGCATGGCGTTGACCGCCGCGCCGTCCGCGCCGATCTTGTCGCCGCGACCGACCCAGCGGCCCGCGGCCATGGCCGCCGCCTCGGTGACGCGGACCAGTTCGAGGGCGAGATTGCGGTCGGGTGCCTCGGGGGAGACGACGAGTTCGGGCGGCAGATGATGCTGCTCGGTCATCGGAACGCACCTTTCTGTACGGCGACGGCCGGAAAAAAGAGGGTGATCTGACTCTATCGGTAGGTCGATAAAATGAGCAGTGGGGCCCACGGATGAGCGCGCGGGGTGCGGCCAGCCCTCGTGTCGGCCGCCGGAGGCCTCGTGCCACCATGGGGGCGTGGCAGGCAAGCGAGGCAGGCAGACGGTACGCGGGATGGTCCAGTCCCTCGGGGTGATCATGGTCGCCGCGGGTGTGATGTATCTCTTCATTCCGCACGACGAGAACGCCGATCCGGTCAAGGCGAAGGACTACCGGGTCGAACTGCTGACGGCTCAGCGGGCGGCGCCGTATCCGGTGCTCGCCCCCGAGGGCCTCGGCGAGGGCTGGAAGGCGACGGTCGTCTCGTACAAGCGCGAGAACGGGAACGCCTGGCAGCTCGGCTTCCTCTCCCCGGACACCCAGTACGTGGCGATCCACCAGTCCACGACGGAGCCCGGGAAGTTCGTGCCCCAGGTCACCCAGAAGGCGAAGGACACCGGGAAGACCGAGACGGTCTCCGGCCAGGTCTGGCAGCGCTGGGAGGGCCCCAAGTACGACGCGCTCGTCCGGACGGAGGGCGGCGCGACGACGGTGGTCACCGGCACCGCCTCCTTCGAGCAGCTCGCCGAGATGGCGGGCAGGCTCCAGTCCCGGAAGGCCTGAACCCCCGGCGCCGGACGCCCGCCGCACGGCGTGTGGCACAGGGCGTCTGCCGCACGCCGTATGGCGTGGCCGTACGCGAAAGGCCCCGCACTCGCAGGAGTGCGGGGCCTTCGTCATGCCGTCGGAAGGATCAGACGGTGGTGATGACCTCGTCGTAGGAGAGGCGCGGGGAGCGCGGGAACCAGGCGTCCTCGCCCGGCTTGCCGATGTTGACGACCATCAGCGGGGTGTGGTCGTCGTCCAGGAACTCCTTCTGGACGCCGGCGAAGTCGAGACCGGTCATCGGGCCCGCGGCCAGACCGGCGGCGCGGATGCCGACGATGAAGTACGCGGCCTGGAGGGCGGCGTTCAGACCGGCGGCCTGCTCGCGGACCGGGCGCTCGCCGAAGAAGAGGTCCTTGGCCTGCGGGAAGTGCGGGAGCAGGGCCGGGAGCTCCTCGTGGAACTCGTTGTCGGCGGAGAGGATCGCGACCAGCGGGGCGGTGGAGGTCTTGGCCTGGTTGCCCTCGGCCATGTGCTTCACCAGGCGCTCGCGGGCCTCGGGGGAGCGGACCAGGGTGACGCGCAGCGGGCTCTGGTTGAAGGCGGTGGGGCCGAACTTCACCAGCTCGTAGATGGCCTGGATCTGCTCGTCGGTCACCGGCTCGTCGGTGAACGTGTTGGCGGTGCGGGCCTCGCGGAAGAGGAGGTCCTGGGCGGCGGCGTCGAGGACGAGAGACATGCGGCGTACCTTCCAAACTGCAAAAAGAGGGCTCGCTTGCGGGGTTTCAAGCGATGCCTCGACAGTACGCCCTTGATTGGTGAAAATTCAACTAACCTATTCGGATAGTGATCCGTTTCACCGTGAAGTGAAGTCTACGGGACCCCCTGGCCCTGTCCGGCCCGCTGGCTCCGTCCGGCCCCCTGGCTCCGTCCGGCCCCCTGGCCCCGTCCGGACCCCGCGCCCGCCCCGGGCCTACTCCTCCCCGTCCCCGCCGCCCCCCGGTCCCTCCGGCTCCGCGCGCTCCGCCGCGAGTGAGGCGTCGAGCCGGGCCCGCGCCCCTTCGAGACGGCGACGGCACACCTTCGCCAGCTCCTCGCCGCGCTCCCAGAGCGCCAGCGACTCCTCAAGCGAGGTCCCGCCCGTCTCAAGCCGCCGGACGACCTCGATCAGCTCGTCCCGCGCCTGCTCGTACCCCAGCGCCGTCTCGTCCGTACCCGTCGTCATCCGTGGCTCCCTGCTCTCTTTTCCGGTTCTCTCACGTGCGTACCGCTCCACCGCTCAGGCCGGATCCCCGGGCCCGGCGGCCTCCGGGGACTCCCCGGTCTCGGGCACGCGGCGGACCGCGAACTCGCCCTCCGCGACCCTGGCCCGCAGCTCCTCGCCCCGCGCGACCTCCTCCGGCGCGCGGACCACCGACCCGTCCGCCCGCTGGAGCACCGCGTACCCCCGCTCCATCGTCGCGGCGGGCGAAAGCGCCCGGACCCGGGCCCGGGTGTGCGACAGCTCGGAGTCCGCCCGGTCGAGCAGATGCCCCAGGACCCGTCTGCTCCGGGCGAGCAGCGCGGCCACCTCGTCCTCGCGGACCTCCACCATCCGCCGGGGGCGCTCCATGACCGGCCGCGCGAGCGCCTGCGCGAGACCGCGCTCCTCCCGGTCGAGGAGCCCCCGCACCGTCCGCAGCGCCCGGTCCCGCAGCCCCCGCACCCGGTCCAGCTCCTCGCCGACGTCCGGGACGACCTTCTTGGCCGCGTCCGTCGGCGTCGAGGCGCGCAGATCGGCCACCAGGTCGAGCAGCGGCGAGTCCGGCTCGTGCCCGATGGCCGAGACCACGGGCGTACGGCAGTGGGCGACGGCGCGGATCAGCGCCTCGTCCGAGAACGGCAGCAGGTCCTCCACGCTGCCGCCGCCCCGGGCGACGACGATCACGTCCACCTCCGGGTGCGCGTCCAGCTCCCGGACCGCCTCGACGACCTGCGGGACGGCCTTCACGCCCTGCACCGCCACGTTCCGCACCTCGAAGGCGACGGCGGGCCAGCGCCGCCGCGCGTTCTCCAGGACGTCCCGCTCCGCCGCCGACGCCCGGCCGCAGACGAGCCCGATCCGGTGCGGCAGGAACGGCAGCGGCTTCTTCCGGTCGAGGGCGAAGAGCCCCTCGCCTGCCAGGCTCCGCTTCAGCTGTTCGAGCCGGGCGAGCAGCTCGCCGATCCCGACCGGCTTGATCTCCGCCGCCCGCAGCGACAGCTGCCCGCGCGGCGCGTACCACTCGGGCTTGGCGCGCACCACGACCCGCGCGCCCTCCGACACCACGTCCGCGACCGAGTCGAAGACCTGGCGGTAGCAGGTGACGCCGATGGAGATGTCGTGCGAGGGGTCGCGCAGGGTCAGGAAGACGACCCCGGCGCCGGGGCGCCGCGAGAGCTGCGTGATCTGCCCCTCGACCCAGATCGCCCCGAGCCGGTCGATCCATCCCCCGATGAGCCGGGAGACCTCGCCGACGGGAAGCGGCGCTTCGGCGGACGTAGTCAGAGCCATGGACCGAGCGTAACGGCGCGGTACGACAACGTCAGGAGCGCGTGCCCGCGCCGGGCGCCCCGCCTGCCCGGCCGACCGTGGCGCGGGGCCCCCGCCCGGAGCGCCGCAGGAGCACGACGGCCTCCCCTGCGTCCGGGTTCAGCGTCGGTCCCGCCCGGCGCGCCTCAGGGCCGTACTCCGGTCACGTCGCCCCCCGCTCGGGGCCCCCGGGCCCGCACCCGGTGCACGGCGCCGTCCCCTCGCCGGACACCCCTCGGAGCCGTACCCCTGTCTGGAATCCGCCCCTACCCGGAATCACCCCTACCCGGAATCACCCCTACCCGGAATCCGCCCCTGCCCGGAATCCGCCCCTGCCCGGAATCCGCCCCCGTCTGGAATCCACCCCGGCGGAGGCTCACCGCGCTCCCGGTCCCCTAGTCACCCCCTGCACCGCCAGGACCACCAGTCCCACGCCCAGCCAGATCACGCCCACGACCTGGGCCGCCGCCGAGGCCTCCACGATCACCGCGATCAGGATCGCCGCGCCTGCCACCGGCATGACGACGTGCTTCAGGACGTTCGGCGGGCCCTCCTCGCGCCGCACCGCGAACCAGCCGACCACGCTCGCGTGCAGCAGGACGAAGGCGGTCAGGGCGCCGACGTCGACCACCGACACCAGATGGTCGAGGCCGTCGGACCGCCTGGCCGCCCACACCGCCGCCGTCATCGTCACCACCGCCGACACGAGCAGCGCGACCCTGGGCACGCCCCCGTCCGTCCGGGCGAGCACATGCGGCAGCCGCCGGTCGCGGCCCATCGCGAAGAGCAGCCGCCCGCCGGCCGCCTGCCCGGCGAGCGCGGCGAAGGCGGCGCCGATCGCCTTCGAGACGGCCACCAGATCGTGCAGCCAGCCGCCCACCGAGGCGTCCACGGCGTCGTAGAAGGCCGAGCCCTGCTTCTCCGGGTCGGCGGCAAGCTGCGCCGACGAGACCGGTTCGAGCAGCGCGACCAGCCAGGACTGCGCCACGAACAGCAGACCGGCGAGGGCCAGACAGAACAGCACCGCCCGCGCCACCTTCGCCGAACCGCCGGTGACCTCCTCGGCGAAGGAGGCGATGGCGTCGAAGCCGAGATACGACAGGACGGCCACCGACACCGCCCCGAGCACCGCCGTGAGCGAGAAGGAGGCGTCCCCGGTGAACGGCGTCCACCAGTCGCGCAGGGTCCCGTCCCGGACGAGCACCACCACGGCGGAGACGACGAAGACCAGCAGGACCACGACCTCCATCAGGAGGACCGCGAAGCCGACGCGGGCGGCGGCCCGTACGCCCCACAGGTTGAGCAGGGTCGTGACGACGACGGCGATACCGGTCCAGATCCACCGGTCGACCTCCGGGACCAGCGCCTCCATGGCGATGCCCGCGAAGAGATAGGCGACCGCCGGGATCAGCAGATAGTCGAGCATCGCCATCCACCCGGCGATGAATCCCGGCCCTTCCCCGAGCCCCTTGCGCGCGTACGTGAAGACGGAGCCGGCCTGCGGGGCGACCCGCACCATCTGCGCGTAGCTGAACGCGGTGAAGGCCATGGCGATGGTGGCCACGACGTACACCAGTGCGACGGCGCCGCCTGATCTGGCGTCCAGCGTGCCGTAGACGCCGACGGGGGCCATCGGGGCGATGAACAGCAGCCCGTAGACGACCAGATCGCGGAACCCGAGGTTCCGTCGAAGTCCCGAATGCGGGGCACCGTCACCGGGCGCCACTCTCTGCGATTCCTCGGCCATGGGCACAGTTTCAGCCACCGTGCCGATCAAACCGCTCACCGACGCGGCCTTACGATGGGACGCATGACTGCAACGCCCGCGCCGACGCCCGAAGCCGCCTCCGCGCCGAGCCGCCCGAAGCGTGTCCTGCTCGCCGCTCCCCGTGGCTACTGCGCGGGTGTGGACCGTGCCGTGATCGCCGTGGAGAAGGCCCTGGAGCAGTACGGCGCGCCGATCTACGTCCGCCACGAGATCGTCCACAACAAGTACGTGGTCCAGACGCTCGAACGGAAGGGCGCGATCTTCGTCGACCAGGCGACCGAGGTGCCGCCGGGCAACATCGTGATGTTCTCCGCGCACGGCGTCGCCCCCGCCGTCCACGAGGAGGCCCGGCAGGGCCGGCTCGCCACCATCGACGCCACCTGCCCGCTGGTCACCAAGGTCCACAAGGAAGCCGTCCGCTTCGCCAAGGAGGACTTCGACATCCTCCTCATCGGCCACGAGGGCCACGAGGAGGTCGTCGGCACCTCCGGCGAGGCACCCGACCACATCCAGCTGGTCGACGGCCCCGAGGACGTGGCGAACATCGAGGTCCGCGATCCCTCCCGGGTCGTCTGGCTCTCCCAGACCACCCTGTCCGTCGACGAGACGATGGAGACGGTCGACGCGCTGAAGGAGAAGTTCCCGCAGCTGATCTCCCCGCCGTCCGACGACATCTGCTACGCCACGCAGAACCGCCAGACCGCGATCAAGGAGCTGGCGGGCCAGGCCGAGCTGGTGATCGTCGTCGGCTCGAAGAACTCCTCGAACTCGATCCGCATGGTCGAGGTCGCCAAGCAGGCGGGCGTCCCCGCCGCGTACCTGGTCGACTTCGCGAGCGAGATCGACGAAGCCTGGCTCGAAGGCGTGAGCAGCGTCGGCCTCTCCTCCGGCGCCTCCGTCCCGGACGTCCTGGTGCAGGAGGTCCTGGAGTGGCTCTCCGAGCGCGGTTACGCCGATGTGGAGATCGTCAAGACGGCCGACGAGTCGCTCACGTTCTCGCTGCCCAAGGAACTCCGCGACAAGGACCTGCGCGCCCAGGCGGAGCGACTCCTCGCCGAGGGCCCCGCCGCGCGCCCCGAATCCGCCGGACCGGTCACGAAGTGACCGGACCCGTCAAGAAGTAACCGGACCGGTCGGGAACCGACCGGAGCCGTCAAGCAGGAACCAGGCGCCTGCCAGCCCTTACCGTGGGTCCATGAACGTCTTCGGAGTGGACATCGGCGGCTCGGGCATCAAGGGCGCGCCCGTGGATCTGGAGCGCGGCGCGCTCGCCGAGGAGCGCCACAAGGTCCTGACCCCGCAGCCCGCCACACCCGACGGTGTGGCGGGCCGCGTCGTCGAGGTCGTGGAGCACTTCGGCTGGACCGGACCGGTGGGGGTGACCTTCCCCGGGGTGGTCACCGGCTCCACGGTCCGTACGGCCGCGAACGTCGACAAGTCCTGGATCGGGGTCGACGCGGGCACCCTGCTGAGCGAACGCCTCGGCGGACTGCCCGTCACGATCCTCAACGACGCCGACGCGGCCGGGATCGCCGAGATGACCTACGGCGCGGGCCGGGGCCGCAAGGGCACCGTGATCCTGCTGACCCTCGGCACCGGCATCGGCTCGGCGCTCTTCGTCGACGGCCGGCTCGTCCCGAACACGGAACTCGGCCATCTGGAGCTGAAGGGCCACGACGCCGAGACCAGGGCCTCGACGAAGGCCAAGGAGGACGAGGACCTCACCTGGGAACACTGGGCGACACGGCGGCTGCGCAAGTACCTCGCGCACGTGGAGATGCTGTTCTCGCCGGAGCTGTTCATCATCGGCGGCGGGGTGAGCCGCAAGGCCGACAGGTTCCTGCCGCTCCTGGAAGGCATCAGGGCGGAGATCGTCCCGGCGGAACTCCGCAACAACGCGGGAATCGTGGGAGCGGGAATGGCGGCGACCGGCCGGGCGGCCGGGTAGCGGGGCGAGGCGGCACGGGACGGTACGGGGCGAGGCGAGGCGGTACGGGGTCTGCGGATCCGGATTCACGTATGCGGGCTACGTGTACGGGGCTACGTGTACGGGTTCATGCGCATGGGTCCACGTGTACGGGTCCATGCGTACGGGCCTGCGTGTACGGGTCCCCCGTATGCGGGTCTGCGTATGCGGGGCTACGTGTACGGGGACGGGCGGCGGCGTGGGGGAGTGCCGCGACCGGGCTCGTCGGCACCGCTGCCGGGCTTGGCGCCGGGGCCGCTCCCGCCCCCCTTCCCGCCGCCGGGGGCGGGGGAGATCCGGGCGAGGCGCGGACGGCGGCCCATCTCCCGCACCTTCCGGACGCTCGCGATGAGCCCGGCGACGAGCGTGCCGCCGTACAGCCATCCGGCGTGCACGGCGAGGGCGGTCACGACGGCCATGGCCTGCCCTCCGATGCCGCCGGTGCCGCCGGAGACGGGGACGATGCCGACGGCGAAGGCGATGGGGACGCTGATGGGGGCGGTGACGAGGTCGGAGGGCCGGACCCAGAGCGCGGTGAGGGCGCTGACCGGCAGGAAGAGCAGCCCGTAGAAGACCGGGGAGGAGTCGAAGAGCAGCAGGTCGAGGAGGCCGAGGACCAGCATCACGGCGGAGGCGAAGAGCCCGGCGCCGAGCCCGGTGAGCCGGGGCGAGGGAAGCCGCCGGAGGGCCAGCACGACGGGCGGCACGGGCCGGGCACCGGAGGGCCGGGGGCGGGGCTTGCCGCCGGGACCGGGCGTACCGCCGGTCGGGGGCTTGGCGCCGCCACCGGGCTTGGCTCCGGCCCCGGGCTTCGCACCGGCCGCCCCGGGCTTCCCCGAGGTGGCCCCTGGCTTCCCCGCACCGGCCCCTGGCTTCCCGCCCGTACCAGGCTTTCCGGCGGCTCCCGGGGCGGAGGCGCGTTCGACGCGCGCGTCGCCGGGGCTCCGCCGGGTCCTGCCGGTCACCCGGTACACCGAGGCGCCCTCCACGAGCGCGCCCGGCGGCGTGACGGGGTTCTGCGGCCGTCGACGACCTCGCGGCTGACTAGTCCTGTGCTGCTCCACTCCACCAACGTAGGTCGGGTGGGGGCGGGAACCGGGTCCGGGACACGCCCTTTGGGTGACCTTGCCCCCGAGAACGACCGAAGGTCGGCGTCACTGGCTTGTTCGGCCCGCCCGTAAACTGGGGGATCGGCCCCCCGTCCACACCTTCAGGAAGTCGCCACCGTGTCGCTCACGATCGGAATCGTCGGTCTGCCGAATGTCGGCAAGTCGACCCTGTTCAACGCCCTGACCAAGAACGACGTGCTGGCGGCCAACTACCCGTTCGCCACCATCGAGCCCAACGTCGGCGTCGTCGGCGTCCCCGACGCGCGTCTGACGAAGCTCGCGGAGATCTTCGGCTCGCAGCGCATCCTCCCGGCGACGGTCGACTTCGTCGACATCGCGGGCATCGTGCGAGGCGCGAGCGAGGGCGAGGGCCTGGGCAACAAGTTCCTCGCGAACATCCGCGAGTCGGACGCGATCTGCCAGGTCATCCGTGCCTTCAAGGACGAGAACGTCGTGCACGTCGACGGCAAGGTCTCGCCGAAGGACGACATCGAGACGATCAACACGGAGCTGATCCTCGCGGACCTCCAGACGATCGAGAAGGTCCTGCCGCGCCTCCAGAAGGAGTCGCGGATCAAGAAGGACGTGGCGCCCAAGGTCGCGGCGGTCGAGGCGGCCCAGGCGATCCTGGAGAAGGGCGACACGCTGTTCTCGCAGGGCGTCTTGCAGGGCACGGAGAAGGCGGAGCTTCTCCACGACCTGCACCTGCTGACCACCAAGCCGTTCCTGTACGTCTTCAACGTGGACGAGGACGAGCTGACGGACGAGGCGTTCAAGGCCGAGCAGAGCGCCCTGGTCGCCCCGGCGGAGGCGATCTTCCTCAACGCGAAGCTGGAGCAGGACCTCGCCGAGCTGGACGAGGAGGACGCCATGGAGCTCCTCCAGTCGGTCGGCGCCGAGGAGCCGGGCCTGGCCACCCTCGCCCGCGTCGGCTTCGCCACCCTGGGCCTCCAGACCTACCTGACGGCAGGCCCCAAGGAGTCCCGCGCCTGGACGATCAAGCAGGGCGCGACGGCCCCCGAGGCGGCCGGTGTGATCCACACCGACTTCCAGAAGGGCTTCATCAAGGCCGAGGTCATCTCCTTCGCCGACCTCGTGGAAACCGGCTCGGTAGCCGAAGCCCGCGCGGCCGGCAAGGCCCGCATGGAGGGCAAGGAGTACGTCATGCAGGACGGGGACGTGGTGGAGTTCCGCTTCAACGTGTGAGCGGATGAAATAACACCACGTCGCTGACGTGGCAAAGATGCAGGTCAGAAGGGGTTGGACTCGATCGAGTCCAACCCCTTCGTCGTCACCGTGCTGGATGGGTGCTGGATCTTCTGACGCGGGGTCAGCGGCAATTACGTCTCGTAGACGGTGGACCGGTGTCCCACGTGAACGACCCAGACCACCAGCTCTCCGTCGTCGATCGTGTAGACGACGCGAAAGTCACCGACCCGCAGACGGCATCGCTCCGGCTGGGACGCGAGCGCGGTGGTGTTGAACCCGAGCGGGTCGCTCTCCAGCTCCGTCAGCTTGGCCAGGATGCGCAGTGCCATGTCGCGAGGGATCTTCCGAAGCTCGGCCTGCGCCTCGGGCCGGAAGGCGGTGCGGTACTCATTCACCGCGCGCCAGCGTCTCCCTCATGACGTCCTCGATCGGGATGCCGGGTGCGGGGTTGGCCATGCGCTCGTCGATGATCCGGTTGATCTCGCGCTCTTCCCACTCCTGGTACTTGCGCAGAACCTCGATGGAGACGACGGCGGCGACTTCCTTGCCCCGGCGCGTGATGACTGTGGGTACGTCGTCGCGGTCCGCGCGCTCCACCACTTCCGCCAGGTGGGCGCGCACGTCGCGGATGGACGCTATGGGCAGTGACTGCGTCATGCGCTCAAGCGTACCGAGTGTGCCATGTGTACACCACTGCCGGAATGAGGCCGGTCATGTGGTGCTGGATGCCGTGCGGGGGATGCCTCGGCGGGGTGATCCCGTGCCGGGACGGAGGCCCGAGCGTGGTCAGCCGTCGCGCAGCCCCCGGCGGAAGGCCGCGCAGCGCTCGTACACGGGGAGCAGACCACTGCGTCCGGCGGACGCGAGACTCGGAGCCTCCTGGTCCTTCCGCGACATCAGGAAGGGGATGTCGTCGGGCCACGCGATGGCGAGGTCCGGATCGAGAGGGTGGATTCCGTGTTCGCGGTCGGGGTCGTAGCCCTCCGAGCACAGGTAGACGACGGTGGCGTCGTCGGTCAGGGCGAGGAAGGCGTGCCCGAGACCCTCGGACAGATAGACGGCGTGGTGCGCCTGATCGTCAAGGCGTACGCCTTCCCACCGGCCGAAGGTCGGTGAGCCGACGCGGATGTCGACGATGACGTCCAGCACCGCTCCCCGGACGCACGCCACGTACTTGGCCTGGCCCGGCGGTACGTCCGCGAAGTGGATGCCGCGCAGGGTGCCGGCCCGGGAGACGGAACAGTTGGCCTGGGCGAGCTTGAGGTCGTGCCCCAGGGCTTCGCGCAGTGCGCGCCCCTGGAGCAGCTCGTGGAAGCTTCCCCGCTCGTCGGGGAAGACGGTCGGCTCGTGAATCCACGAACCCTCGATGGACAGGGGGCGCAAAGGCACTGACACCTCGGTAGGAGAGTGGTGGTGAGGGTGACGAGGGGTGCGATGTGCCCTGGTCAGAGGGGATCCGAGGACGCTGCGGTGCGGCACATGCCCGGCCACGCCCCGGCCACCGCCTCGCGCCAGTGTCCTATCGGCTCGATCCCGGCCTCTCGCCAGCGGTCGTGCCCCAGCACGCTGTACGCGGGCCGGGCCGCGGGCCGCACGAACGTTTCACCGGAGACGGGGCGCACCCGCGAGGCATCCGCACCAAGCAGGGTGAAGACCTCCTTGGCGAGGTCGAACCACGTGGCGTCTCCACTGCTCGTGCCGTGATAGATCCCGGGCGGGGCGGTCCCCGCGAGCGCTGCCTGCCCCAGTCGGACCAGGCGATCGGCGAGATCTCCCGTCCAGGTGGGCTGGCCCCGCTGATCGGTGACGACGTCGACGGGGCCGGTGCCACCCGCCAGTCTGATCATCGTCCGCACGAAACTCCGTCCGTGCTCCCCGAACAGCCACGCGGTGCGGATCACGTAACCGGAGTGGGGCAGCGTCTCCAGAACGGCCCGTTCTCCCGCCAGCTTGCCCCGGCCGTAGGCGGACCGCGGGGCGGTCGGCGCGTCTTCGGAATACGGCCGTGCGGCGTCGCCGTCGAAGACGTAGTCCGTCGAGACCTGTAGCAGTACGGCGCGTACGGCGTCGCATTCCTCGGCGAGGAGGCGGGGGCCTGTCCCGTTGACGGCGTGGGCCTCGGTCTCCCGCTCCTCCGCCTCGTCCACCGCGGTCCACGCGGCGCAGTTGACGACCAGAGCCGGACGGTGGGCCCGCAGGACTCTCCGCACGGCGTCGGGGTCGGTGACGTCGAGGCCGGAGCGGCCGATCCCCACCGCGGGGATGCCGGCTCGCTCCAGCTGGGCCAGGAGGTCGCGGGCCAGCATTCCTTCGGCCCCGGTCACGAGCCAGACCGGCTCCTCGGGGGCCGTCACAGCGCTGCCCGTTCCCGCAACGGCTCCCACCACGCACGCTGGTCGCGGTACCACCGCACCGTCTCGCGCAGGCCCTGCTCGAACGTCACCCGCGGTCGGTAACCGAGTTCTTCGCGGATCTTGGTCCAGTCGACGGAGTACCGTCGGTCGTGGCCCTTGCGGTCCTCCACGTACATCACGCTGGTGTCCCACCGAGCGCCGCACGCGTCGAGGAGCAGGGCGGTGAGTTCCTTGTTGGCGAGTTCGGTTCCGCCGCCGATGTTGTAGACCTCTCCCGCGTCACCGCGGGTGCGTACCAGTTCGATGGCCCTGACGTGGTCGTCCACGTGGAGCCAGTCCCGGACGTTGCCGCCGTCCCCGTACAAGGGCACCTTCCTGCCGTCCAGCAGGTTGGTGATGAAGAGCGGGATCAGCTTCTCGGGGAAGTGATGGGGACCGTAGTTGTTGGAGCAGCGGGTCACGCGTACGTCCAGGCCGTGCGTCCGGTGGTAGGACAGTGCTATCAGGTCGCTGGACGCCTTCGAGGAGGAGTACGGGGAGTTGGGCCGCAGCGGTTCGTCCTCCGTCCACGAGCCCTCGTCCGTGGATCCGTACACCTCGTCCGTCGAGATGTGCACAAAGGTCTCGATGCCGGCCCGATGGGCGGCATCGACCAGCGTGTGGGTGCCCAGCACGTTGGTGCGGACGAACTCCGCGCCGCCGTCGATGGAGCGGTCCACATGGGACTCGGCCGCGAAATGCACCACCTGGTCGTGTTCGTCCATCAGCCGCGAGACGAGTTCGGCGTCGCAGACGTCGCCCCGCACGAAGGCGAACGCCTCGTGCCCGCGCACCGTGTCCAGATTCGCGGTGTTCCCGGCGTAGGTGAGCTTGTCCAGCACCGTCACCGAAACGTCCCGGGGGCCTTCGGTGCCCAGCAGGGTACGGACGTAGTGGGAACCGATGAAACCGGCCCCGCCGGTCACCAGGATGCGGGTGGTCATGAGGGGACCTGCACCTCGCTGTGATCGCCGAGGACCAGTCGGTGGGCGGAGGAGTTGCGTGGTGCGGGCAGGACGCGCACGCCCCGACCGATGAGTGAGGCCTCGACGCGGCGGACGCCCACGAGGGAGGAGTGACGGAGCACGATGGAGTACTCGATCTCGCTGTCCTCGATGCGGCAGTCTTCCGAAATGGAGGTGAAAGGGCCGATGTAGGAGTCGTGGACCACGGTGGAGGCTCCGATGATCACGGGACCGACGATGCGGCTGGCCCTGATCCGGGCTCCCTTCTCGATCCGGACCCGGCCGATGATCTCGGTGCTGTCGTCGACCGTTCCCTCCACGCTGGGCTCGATGCCTTCCAGCACCGAACGGTTGACCTCCAGCATGTCGGTGACGTTGCCCGTGTCCTTCCAGTAGCCCGAGATGGTGGTCGACCGGACGTCCCGCCGCTGGTCGATCAGCCACTGGAGGGCATGCGTGATCTCCAGCTCGCCACGCTGCGACGGCGTGATGGCCCGTGCGGCGTCGTGGATGGCCGGGGTGAACAGATAGACGCCCACCAGGGCGAGGTCGCTCTTGGGGAACTCCGGCTTCTCCACCAACGAGACGACCCGGCCGTCGGAGTCGAGCTCCGCCACCCCGAACGATCGCGGGTCGGGCACCCGCGTCAGCAGGATGCTCGCGTCGGGGCGGTCGGCCTGGAAGTCGGCCACGAGGCCGGTGATGCCGCCGACGATGAAGTTGTCACCGAGGTACATCACGAAGTCGTCGTCACCGAGGAACTCCCGGGCGACGAGCACGGCGTGGGCGAGTCCGAGCGGGGCGGTCTGGGGTATGTACGTCACGTTGATGCCGAACCGGGAGCCGTCCCCCACGGCGCCGCGGATCTCGTCCGCGGTGTCCCCGACGACGACCCCGACCTCGGTGATGCCGGCCTCCGCTATCGCCTCAAGGCCGTAGAAGAGGACGGGTTTGTTGGCCACCGGGACCAGTTGCTTGGCCGAGGTGTGGGTGATGGGTCGTAGACGGGTACCAGTCCCGCCTGCCAAGACCAGCGCCTTCATGAGGTCCCTTCGCGGACGGCGTCGCACACGGCCGGTGCGGATGACTGGACGGCACCGCTGTCCATGGGCGGGAGGCCCCTCTCGACGAGTGCGGAGGCGGCCCGCTGCCGGGCGGTGCGTCGCGTGGGCACGCGACGGTGAACCGGGTTGACCCGTCGGCCCGTTCGATGACGCTCGCGGTGGCTCGGACCGCGCGTTCCCCGGGAGCGATCGGCCTCGGCCGCCGCCTGTGAACGGAGGACGCCGGGGCTGGAGACGGCTCTCCCGGGGAGATCGTCGATCGGCATGGGGTCCACCTCCCGTCCTGTGAGTCTGCCGCGACTCTACTTGCCGAGGCCAGGGCTGTCCGGGAAATGATCTTGGAAGTTCGCAGGGCGGAGGGCGGGCATGGCAAGGTGCGCCCCGGCCTTCTTGGGGGCGTCGGTGGCTCGGAATCGCCGGGGGAGGCAGGGGCCGCACTCCGTCACGTCGGCCCGATCCGGACTCCGCCGCCTGCCCCGGGCCGTGTGTTCACCACCGCCCGGCGGCGGGCCTCCGGCCCCCCGGCCGGCCCCTGGCGACAGGCCCCACCTCGGCGAAGTCCGGAGCCGAGGGGTGGGAGGGGGCCGGGTCTCGCCGCCGAATGGAGGGATAGGGCTTCCCTCGGATCGGTCGGGCGACGGCGCGATTTTCGGGAATAAGAACTTCTTTACAAGCGCCACGAGATGGCGCATGATCAACACGGCGCCGCAAGATCAGGAAGCGCGGCGATCTGTATGGGTGTTCATCGGGGGAGTGAGATATGGGTGCCGTGAGAGCGGTCCGGACTCTCAGGAATGCGGAATCAGGTGATCCACTTCCTGGAGTAATAGTTTTTGCGGCAGGTGGGTGCGCGGGAGGCGAGTCATGACCTCCTACTCGGTACTGGTGCCGTTTCTTCCCAGAAGGCCGGAGCAGGTTCTGCCCTACGCCGGCCTCGTGCACTGGACGCAGGCTGAACGGCTCTGGCAGGGGCAGGGGATGCTCCTTGAGACCCACCAGGCGTTCGCGCACGCCGCCGGAGCCGGATTCCGGGTCCCGGTCGGACTGGGCGTGACCCTCATGCCGCTGCGGCATCCCTTCGAGGCTGCCATGCAGGCACGGTCCCTGGCCATGGCCACCGGGCACCCCGTGATCGCGGGGTTCGGGCCGGGAAGCAAGTCCATGCAGCGGAGCCTGCTCGGCAGGCCCTACGCAAGCCCGCTGACCGCCGCCCGTGAGTACCTGACGGCGGTACGGGGGCTGCTGGCCAACGAGATCGTCGACGTCAAGGGCGAGTACGTCACCTGCCACGGTGCGCTCTCCCCGTTCCCCGCGCCTCCGGTCGAACTCGGCCTCGGTGTGCTCCGACCAGGCATGGCGCGCCTTGCCGGGGAGGTCGCCGACGTGGCCATCACATGGCTGACACCGGCTTCCTACCTTCGGGACGTCGTGCGGCCCGCCATGAGCGAAGGGGCGGCGGCGGCCGGCCGTGCCGTGCCGCGCTTGACCGCCATCGTGCCTGTCGCACTGGAACACGAAGGGCACGAGCCTGCCAGGATCGCGCTGGCGAGCAACTCGGCCCATCTGAAGGGGCCGCACTACATCGACATGCTGAGGCGTGCCGATGTCGGTGTCGGAGGGGAGGACCCGACCGTCGACGCGCAGGCGCTGGTGGACGGTGGAGCCTTTCTCTCCGGCGATGTGCAAAGCGTCCTGGCGAAACTCAGGCAATACGAGGAAGCGGGCGTCGACGAGATCGTCCTGAACGTCACAGGCGTTCACCATTTGGTCGGCGCTCAGGCGGCGACGGCCGATTTGAAGACGATTCTTTCCGGGGCGCTGTCTTCCTCGAAGTGACGAGTCGGACGTGTTTTCTGCGCGCTTTATCGACGTCGCTTGGAATTTAATTCGCTTTATGTGCTTGCTGTGGGCTGCCTATTCAACGGCGATTATGCCGCTGCTTTGATGTGCGCTGCCATTTCCTAGGCACTGACGATTCGGGACAAGGGGGGGCTTGATGTCCGCGTTGAAAGAACGCCTCATGAGTTGGGTGACCGGTCACGCGGCGGACCGTCCGGTCGGCCGATCCGCTGCCCGGACGGTCGTGCTGGAGGACGCCGGGCATCTGAAGTCCCTCCTGGAATCCGATGTGGTCGACGCGGAGACCCTGGTCTTCGCGCCTGGTCGACCGGAGGGCCTCACCGGCCCCACGGTGGTGGCGTACGAGGGATCGCTCGCCGAACCCGGCATGGAGTTCTCGCACGACCCCGGCTTCTACTTGCAGATCCAGGCCTACGGGGTCAGCGAGTACATGTCCGTCGTCGGGGCCACCGCGATCCGGGTGGCGGATGCCACGGACTTCGAGCTCTACCTGCGGGACGCCGACCGGGCGCGGAACGAGGGCGTCTTCCCCGAGTTCCTCACCGCACCGGTCGTCCAGCTGGCGGATCTGCCCGGTCTGGGAGCCCTCCCCGGACCGGACGGCCCCTGGCTGCGCCTGTACGTGGACGAGTCGGGACGGATGTCGACGTCGCCCGGGGGCGCACCGCTCGGCAAGGTGGGCGACGGCTTCGACCGGATCGTCGCCGAATGGTCAAGGGTCAACGACGCCTCCGCTTCTCCCTGCGCGGTCTGTCTGGGCGCCACCGTGCCGGAGGAGTACCGGGTGCGGGAGCTGGCCGAGCGACCGTGGCTCGGACGCTACCTCGCCGTCCTGCACGGCATCCGTGACCTCCGGGCCCGTGGCCTGAACGTCACCGGTGTCTCCGGCTTCGGCAGCCGCCTGGTGAACGCGCTCGGCGAGGTGCCCGACCCCGCCGACGCCGTCGACCCGGGGCTCCCGCTGCTGTTGTGGGCGGGTGACGAGGTGTACGCGCACAGCCCCCTGCGGGCACGGAGCTTCCGGCTGAACCGTGATACGGCCGAAACGGTCGAGGCGCTGTTGGTGTGCGGTTCTCCCGAGCGGGCATCCGAGTATGCCGGTGCGGCGGATGTCGCCACGGTTCTCGGGCAGTTCGAGCAGGCCGGTGTCCCGCTCCTCGTCAATTCCCTTGTCGTGGAGGGGAAGTGAGATGCCTCAAATGACGCTTCCGGAGACGGATTCGAGGACGGTTCCCGGCCAGGCCGGCGTGCTTCTGGCCGAAATGGGTGACCGGGCGGTGCTCTGTGACCTCTACGACGCGAAAGGAGCCGCCGTGTACCACGATTTGGCGGCTCAGGACGGGCACGAGGTACGTGAACTCGTCTCTCTCGTGAGAACCGCGCCAGGACCGGTACTGGACCTGGCCGCCGGCTCCGGGCGGTTGACCATGCCCCTCCTGGCGCTCGGCCGACAGGTCACGGCGCTGGAACTCTCCGGAAGCATGCTGGAACTCCTGGCCGCACGGCTGGACGAAGCGCCCGCGGCGCTGAGGGACCGATGCACCCTGGTGCGGGCCGACATGAGCGAGTTCTCGCTCGGCCGGCTCTTCCAGACGATCGTGCTCGGCACGACCTCCGTGTCGCTGCTCGACTCGGCAGGCCGGAAGGGGCTCTACGCGTCGGTGCGCTCCCATCTCGCGCCAGGAGGCCGGTTCCTCATGTCCACCCTGGAGATCGACCCGGGCGAGACCGGACCCGAGGAGAGGGTGATGGAGATCCGTACCGCGAACGCCGGCTACCGGCTCTTCGAACACTGGGTGCCCGGTGCCGAGACCCGCACGGTCACGGTCTTCCCCCTCGCGGGCTCGACGCCCGACGAGACGGCCGGGGCGGAAGCGGGCCTGACGACGGTCTGCACCTCGACCAGCCGCGTACTGGTCGCCGACCAGCTGGAAGAGGAGATGGGCGAGGCCGGTCTGGCCGTGCGCGCCCGCCACACCCTGCCCAGTGCCGACCCGCGTCACGTCAGCGTGCTTCTCGAAGTGGAGTCCGCCGCGTGAGTTACTCCTCGAACGCTCTGTGGCCGTCGTTGCAGCCCACCGACCTGCACGGCAGGGACGACCTGTGCGCCGTCTCGGCAGACGGTGTGCGGATCCGGTTCGCCGACGGGCGTGAACTCCTGTGCGGCTCAAGCGGCCTGTGGAACGCCAACCTCGGATTCGGCAACCGCGCCGTCGCCGATGCGGCAGCCGAAGCGCTGCGCACCGCGTCGTACCTGAGCGTCTTCCGCTACGAGAACGTGTATGCGCGGCAGGCCGCCGAAGCCCTGGTGGAGGTGGCAGGACCCGACCACTACGGGCGGGTGCTGTTCTCCACCTCGGGCGGTGCGGCCAACGACCTCGCCATGAAGGTGGCGCGGCACTACCAGGCACTCAGGAACAGCGCCGCACGGAAGCTCGTGGTGGGACTGCGAGGCAGCTACCACGGACTGACCTTCGGCGGGTTCGCGCTGACCGGTGAAGACCTCGGACAGCAGATGTACGGCGTGGACCAGCGCTTCGTACGGCATGTCACACCGAACGAGCCTGCGGAACTCACCGCGCTGATGGAACGCCAGGGCGGGCAGATCGCGGCGGTCGTGGTCGAACCGGTCCTCGGCTCGGGTGCGGTACCGCTCACCGACGAGTACCTCACGACCCTGCTGAAGCTCCGGGACGAGCACGGCTTCCTGCTCGTGGCCGACGAGGTGGCGACGGGGTTCGGCCGGACCGGAACCTTCTTCGCCTCCCAGGCATGGCCTTCGCCTCCCGACCTCCTGATCGTCTCCAAGGGGCTGACCAACGGCACGAGCGCCGCCGCCGCGGTGCTGGCCGCACGACACGTGTCCGATGCGTTCGACGAGACAGGGAGCGTCCTCGTCCACGGCGAGACGCAGGCGGGAACCCCCGTCACCTGTGCGTCCATCCTGGCCACCATCTCCGAGATGCGCAGGCTCGACGCCGTGGCCCAGGCGCGGCGTCTCGGCTCCCGGATGGCGGAGGGTCTGGCGGCCCTCGTCGCCGAGCACCCCTACGTGACGGACACGACGGGCGTCGGCTGCTTCCGGTCCCTGCGCGTCGCTTCGAGGGACGGCAGTGGGCAGCCCCTGCCGCAGAGCGAGGTCCCGGCACTCGTGGCCGCGATCCGGGAAGCGGGCGCCATCGTCCACCCGGGGGTGAACGGCATACAGCTCATCCCCGCCCTCACCTACACCGATTCCGATCTCGACGAGCTGTTCTCCTGCGTACGCGAGGGACTCGACCTCTACATCGGCCGGCACTCCGCGTTGGAGGAGTCGCGATGACGAGGCCGGCCGGTAGCGGGAACGCCCGAGTGATGAGCGGCAGCCAGGACCTCGCGCGACGGCTGCACGACGAGTTCGACGTGCAGAACCGTCACGTCCTGCTCCTGGTGGACTCCGGTGTCCACGACACCGAGATCCACCGCCGGGTGACACAGGCCCTTGGCCCGGGGTCCCGGGAGACCTCGGTGCTGGAGGGGGCCGGGGACCGCGACAGCGTGATCGATCTCGCCACCCGTGTGACCACGGCGGATCTGGTGGTCGCCGTGGGCGGCGGTTCGCTCCTGGACCAGGCCAAGATCGCCACCCTGATCTCGGCCGACCCGGGGACGGGCAGGCGTCTGACGGTGCCTCAGCGCTCGGGAATGGTGCTGCTCAGCCCCGCGCCGCCCCGTCCGATGCCGCTGGTCGCGGTGCCCACCACCCTGGGCACCGGTGCGGAGTCGAGCACCGTCGCGTGTCTGAGCTGTCCAGAGGGCAAGCGCCTGGTCATGGGGAGCGGGCTTCTGCCCGAGCTGGCGGTGATCGATCCGGTGGCCACCTCGACGCTGCCGCACCACCTGGTGGCCGAAGGCGTGCTGGAAGCACTCCATCGAGTGGTGAGCCCTTACATCGGTGACCACGGCGAACTGCCGCAGCAGGACGCCTTGGCCGAGAGGACCGCCGTTCGGCTGGCACGGCTCGGATACGAGGTCGCGGCGGCAGGGCAGGCCGGGAACAGGACGTCGGACCGGCTGCGTGCGGAAATCGCCGACCTCAGCGGCAGCAGCCACGGAGCGGCGTTCCAGGCGGGCCGCGACCCCTACTCGGTCAAGGGCTGGAGCATCGCGAACGAGCTGTCCACGGAGCTGGGCCTGCGGAAGATGACCGCGGTGGCGGCGCTGCTCCCGCCGCTGTGGCGGGTGATCGACGGCGGCGATGAACGGCTGGGCTCCGCAAGCCGGCTGAGGCGGATCTGGTCGTCCGTCAGGTCGGCGAGCCCCGAGCCGCTTCCCGCGGATCCGGCTGCCGGAATCGCCGCCCTCATCGACGCGTGGCGGATCGGACGACACGTCGCCGCACTCCCCGGCCAGGAGGAGACCGTCGCGTCCCGGACCACCCGGGCCTGGGGAGCGGGGCTCCCCATGCTCGGCGCGCTTGGCCACGACGACGTCCTGGGCCTGCTGCGGGAAGCAGGTCTGCCACCTCGGTCGTACGGCGTCCGGGCGGACCGCCTCGCGGCCGCGGGTCCCCTCGTGCGGACCCCTTGAGACTTCCGGTCCGGTCCGCTGGCGCGGACAGGACCGGGGAATGTAAGAAAAAAATCCGATATATCAGAAGGAGGGGAAATGCAGGACTTCGAGAAGGCTCAGCCGGTCCTTGAGCTGGGTATGCAGGAGCTTGAGGCCATGGACGCGCCGGGCTGGTGGACTGTCGTCGGCATCAGCGCCGGTGTGATCGTCAGCGCCTCTGCCGCGTACGGCAGCGCCGCCGTCAGCATCGCCGTCACCTGATCTCACCTGCCGATAGGCCGGTGAGCGCGCCCACCCGTCGAGCCGCACAGGAGTGAGGCTCGGCCGACAACGAGGAGAGGAGGTGTAAGAAATGCAGGAGACACAGGAGAAGAACGAGTTCGGCTCGATGCTCGAACTGGGCATGCAGGAACTGGAGGCCATGGAGGCCCCCGGCTTCTGGACCGGTTTCTCGATCGGCGTCGGCATCGTCAGCGTCGCCACCGCGAGCGCCGCTGTCAGCATCGCCGTCACCTGATGACCGCAGGCTGAGATCCGGATGCCGTGGTGGCAGCTCCTATCCGCCACCACGGCGTCCGGGTCCCGCAGAAAGTCAAGATAACACCACGAAGTGGAGATGAGCAGGGATGAAGAGCTCAAACCAGACAGGCGTCGCCCTCCCCGTCACCGTCCTGTGCGTGCTGATCGCGCTGGGAGCCGTGGCGGCTGCCCTGACCCTGTCGGGAGCGGCGCGGATCAGTGCGGTCGCCGTCCTGGTGGTCGCCCTGGCGGGGGCCATGGCGCTCCTCGGCGCGGCGAAGGCACGGGACACGCGTGGGTAAGCAGGCCGTCGTCGAGTTCCACTCGGTCACCAAGCGGTTTGGCGGAGTCTCCGCTGTCGAGGACCTGTCCTTCACGGTCCGCCCAGGCCGAATCGTCGGCATCCTCGGCCGCAACGGTGCCGGCAAGAGCACCTCGCTGAGGGTTCTCCTCGGACTCGCACGCCCCACGGAGGGAAGCGCGACCGTCTTCGGCCAGGCGTATCAGGATCTGCCGCACGCCGCGCGGAGGATCGGGGTGAGCATGGACAGCATCGGTCCGACCCCGGGCACCACAGGCCGACGCGACCTGTCCGTCTGGGCCAGGACCCTGGGGCTGCCCCCGGCCCGCGTCGACGAGGTGATCGACCTCGTCGATCTGACCGAAGGGGCCGACCGCAAGGTCAAGGGCTACTCCACCGGCATGAAGCAGAGGCTCGCGCTGGCCACGGCCCTGCTGGCGGATCCGGAACTGCTGGTGCTCGACGAACCGGTCAACGGACTGGACCCGGACGGCATCAGATGGCTGCGCGAGCTGCTGCGGTCCCTTGCGGCCGAAGGACGCACCGTGCTGCTCTCCAGCCACCTGCTCGCCGAGGTCGAACAGACGGTGGACGACGTGGTGATCCTCCAGCGGACCCTGCGCTACGCGGGTGCGCTCGAAGACCTGACCACGGGCGGTGCCGACCGACTGGAGGACCGCTTCTTCGAACTGGCCGGCACAAGGAGTGGGAGGGCCACCGAATGAGCGACGCGCTGCGAGGCGAATGGGCCAAGGCATGGAGCGGCCGAGCCTGGATCATGCTGCTCAGCTTCGCCGTCTACATGTCGCTGCTCACCAGCTTCGGTTACGCCTCCGAAGGACGCGACGGCATCACAGCGGGCACGACGGACATCTCCGCCGTCACCGACGACGTGGTCCGCGCCTGGATGATGACGTTCCTCCTCTCCTCCCTGTTCGGCGCGATCGCCGTCAGCCGGGAGTACACATCCGGTTCGATCAGCCGCTCCGTGCTGCTCACCGGGAGACGACGCCTGTTCGTGGCCAAGGCCACGGTCTCCGCAGCCGTGGGAGCCCTGTTCGGCCTTGTCGCGATCGCCCTCGCGGTGGCATCCGCCTGGGGACTGCTCGGCATGTACGGGTTGCGGCCCGAGTGGACCACGGAAACCACCCTGATCGCCCTGGGCGTCTTCGTCTGCAACGTGCTGGCCGCACCCTGGGGTGCCTTCCTCGGCTGGATCATCCGCCACCAGATCGGCTCGGTCATCGCCGTGATGGCGATGACCCTCCTCGTCGATCCCGGCCTCCAGCGCCTGGTGCCGGGCCTGTCGAAGTACCTGCTCACCATCGCCATGAGCGCGGTGTACAGGGATGTGAACCACGACCTGCTCTCCCCGCAGGCCGCTCTCCTGGTCATAGCCGGGTGGCTCGCCGCGGCCGGATTCGCCGGGTACCGGCTGCTGCGCACCCGAGACATCACGTAAGGCGTACCCATGCCCTCCAAGACCGCTTCGGCCGACATCGATCCCGAGTTCCTGGACCGGCCGAAACTCGCCGCCGACGTGTCGGTCCACGAGCCCGCCGAGGAAGGCGGTCCCTGGCTCATCCAACAGGGCCAGCGCAAGTACTTCCGCGTCGAGGCCGATCTCGCCAGGCTGGTCCTCGCCCTGAACGGCACCCGTGACCACGCGCTGCTCGCGGACATCCTCGGAACACCCTGGACCGTGGAGGCAGTCGGTACGGCGGTCGACACGCTCGCGAAGGGACACCTGCTCGACAACGGGGAGCCTGTCCGGACGAGCAACCGGTGGGTCAAGTTCGTTCCCCCGCTCACCGTGCAGTTCACCCTCCTGCGACCGGACGGTCTGCTGAAGTTGGCCTCCCCCCTGGTACGGCTGCTGAGCGGCAGGGCGGGACGCGTGACGGCCCTGGTCGTCGCCCTGGGCGGACTGCTGGCGCTCGCCGCCCAGTCGCGGGAAGTCGGCGCCGTACTCGGCCGTCCGCTGCCGCTGTCCACCTACCTGGTCGTGGTCGCGGGAATCCTCGCCACCACCGCGATCCACGAGTTCGGCCACGGCGCCGTGCTCAGCCACTACGGCGGACGGCCGGCCCGGATGGGCGTGATGCTGTTCTACCTCTCGCCCGCCTTCTTCTGCGACGTCTCCGACGGATGGCGACTGCCCCGCAAGGAGCAGCGCGTCGCCGTGGCCCTCGCCGGAATCGCCACCCAGGTGGTCATCGCGGGTGCCACGGCCACCGCCTCCCCCTTCTTCCACGGGATGGCGCGCGACGGACTGATCGTCTTCGCGATCGCCGCCTACACCTCGGGCCTCCTCAACCTGGCCCCGTTCGTGAAGCTCGACGGCTACATCGCCCTGATGAGCCACCTCGACATCCCTCACCTTCGGGACCACACGCTGACGGACGCGAGGCGCTGGATCGCCCGGGTCCTGTTCGGCGGGAGCTACGAGCGCCGCCTGCCCGAGCTTCGCTGGGCGGTCCCCTTCGGCCTCGCCTGCATGGTCTTCCCGATGTACCTGATCGCCACCGGCGTGCGGATGTGGGGAGACTCGTTGCAGCGGATGGGCTTCTTCGGCTCCTGGCTCCTGCTGGGCGGTCTCGGATACCTCCTGTACCACCTGGGGCGTGGAGCCGGCCGGCTGGTGCGCGACGCCCGAGCCGGTGGCGCGCGTCCCCTTCGCATCGGCGTCGTGACGCTGTTCCTGGCGGCGGCGGCCACCGCGGTCCTCGGCCTCGTCAAGGTCCCCTACACCGTCACCGGCGGGTACGCCGTGCGCGCCGGGGGACAGGTCGAACTGCTCCTGCCGCTGTCCGCGGACCTCTCGGTGATCCGTGAGAACACCGCGGTGCGCCTGATCCGGGCGGGAGCCGCCGTGCGGACCGAGATCGGACAGGCCGTCGTCGCCGATGCCCGGGGCACCGAGACGACCGCGCCGCTCTCCGCCTTCCTGCCGGTTCGGACCGACGGACTTCCCCTGCCGGCCCAGGGATACCGGCTGACCACCGCCGTGGTCCCGGAGGACGAGGTGGGCGTGGCCGAAGTGGCCTCCGGAGACCGCCCCCTGGGCGCGTGGCTCTACGCGCACTACGTGGCTCCAGCCCTGCGCTGGTAGCCCGGACCGTACGGCCAGACCGCGGTCCCGCCCCTACCTGCCCCCCTCAAGGATCGACGCAAGCGGCCGACTGGTGCCAGACACGGCCATTCGGCTAGGAGACCGATGGACTTCCGATACTTCGCCTTCTGCCAGCCCGGTGCCTTCTACGACGTGCCGGATCCCGACTCCGGGAACCTCGACTACGCCGGCACCAAGGCCGAACTGCCGTCCGGATGGACCCGGCACGCCGACAGCGAATGGGTGGTCTTCCACCCGCCCGTGCTGCGGCTTCCCGAGCAGGGCTGGAAGATCCACGTCTCGGCGACGCCCGAGAACGCCGAACGGATCATCGAGGTCGTCCGGGGCTACTGCCTGCCTCGCGAGGTGTCCTTCAAGTTCATCCGGTCCGAGTCGGTGCTGATCCGGCGCAACAGCAAGTACGGCGACCGGGGGAGCAGCGGCAAGTTCGTCACCGTCTACCCACGTGACGAGCAGCACCTGGCCGAGATCCTGGACGAACTCGGCGCGCTGCTCGAAGGAGAGCAGGGACCGTACATCCTCAGCGACCTGAGGTGGCGCTCCGGTCCGCTGTACGTGCGCTACGGCGGATTCGTCGCCCATCTCGTACGGTCCCCGTCGGGTGAGATGGTCCACTGCATCAAGGACGCGGACGGAAACTGGGTCCCGGACGTGCGCGGCCCCGGCTTCAGACCGCCTGCCTGGGTGGAGCTGCCCGAGTGCCTCCAGGAGGCAGTCGCGGCACGGAACGCGGGCACCCTGGGCGACTTCCCCTTCCGGCCGACGAAGGCCATGCACTTCTCCAACGGCGGTGGCGTGTACCAGGCCACCGACACCCGGTCGGGCGACACCGTGCTCCTCAAGGAGGCCCGCCCCCTCGCGGGTCTGGACGCCTCAGGCGCCGACGCGGTCGAGCGGCTGCGGAAGGAGCACTGGGCCCTGGAACACCTGGCGGGGCTGGACTTCTCGCCGACCCTGCTGGACTACCGCAAGGGACGTGAACACTGGTTCCTGGTGCGCGAGTACGTCGACGGCAAGTCGCTCCTGGGGGAGGTGTACAAGCGCAACCCCCTCCTGTCGCACGAGCCCTGCGACGACGAACGCCTGGGCGAGTACGCCCGATGGGCCCTGGACGTGCTGGGCAGGGTGGAACGCGCGGTGGACGCGATGCACGAACGGGGAGTGGTCTTCGGCGACCTGCACCCGAACAACGTCCTCGTGCGCCCCGACGGCCGGATCGCCCTGATCGATCTGGAGGCGAGCAGCGAGGTCGAGGCGGGAGCGCACCAGGCCATGGCCGCGCCCGGATTCCAGGCGCCGTCCGGCTACGGGGGTCGGGACGTCGACCGCTATGCCCTCGGCTGCCTGCGGCTGAGTGTCTTTCTCCCCCTTACCCAGGCACTGCCCTGGGACCCGGCCAAGACCGGCCAGTTCATCGACCTCGTCACCCGCCTCTTTCCGCTGCCGGACGACTTCGGGGACGAGGTCCGGCGGGACCTCGGTCCTGCCGCCGTCGCCGAGTCCCCGGTCGTGCCGCGGAAGCTCTGGCCGACGGACGGCTTCGGCACCGAGGGCTGGCCGGAGCTGCGCGGACGGCTGGCCGACGGCATTCTCGCGACGGCCACGCCCGGCCGTACCGACCGGCTCTACCCCGGGGACATCGAGCAGTTCCACGGGGAGGCGGGCGGCGCGAACCTCGCCTTCGGGGCCGCCGGTGTCATCTGGGCCCTCGCCCGGACCGGAACGGATGTCCCCGGCGGGCACCTCGACTGGCTCTCCTCCGCCGTGGACCGGATGAAGGCCCCGTCGCCCGGCTTCTACGACGGCCTCGCCGGCATCGCCTACGTCCTGGACGACCTCGGTCGCCGTGATCTGGCGGGAGGTCTTCTGGACCGGGCCGAGTCGCTGGTCACGGAGGACACGGACGACACCCTCTTCTCCGGGCTGTCCGGCCTGGGACTCACCCTGCTTCACCTCGCCGACCGGTGGGGCGAGTCCGGCCCTCTCGAACGCGCGGAGAAGCTCGCCGAGCGGATATCCGGCAGAGCGGTACGTCAGGTCGGACCGAGGAGGCGTCCCGGCCTGTTGCACGGTGCCTCGGGGAGCGCGCTGTTCCTGCTGCGTCTCCACGAGCGTACGGGGGAGGCGAAGTACCTGGACCAGGCGGTGCACGCGCTCCGCACCGATCTGGCCGACAGCGGTTGGTCCTCCGCCGAGGAGTCCGTGCGGGAGGAGGCGTGGCGCACGCCGGTGCTGGCGGCAGGGGCGGGGATCGCCCTGGTGCTCGATTCCGTCACGGCCCATGTCCAGGACCCTGAACTCACGCGTGCGAGAAGCGAGTTCGGCGAGCGTCTCGCCACTCCCTTCTTCGCCCACGCCGGTCTCTTCACCGGTCGGGCCGGCGCCCTGCTCGCGGTGGACCGGATGAGGGGGGCCGAAGACCGGGACGAGGTCGTCCGCAGTCATCTGGCCGCTCTGGGCTGGCACGCGGTTTCCCATGACGAGGCTCCCGCCTTCCTCGGTGACCAGTGCATGCGGCTGTCCATGGACCTCGCCACCGGATCCGCGGGAATCCTCCTGGCGGTCCAGTCCGTGCTGGGGGACGGGGAGCCGGGCCTTCCCTTCCTCGCCAAGGCCGGTACCAGGGCATGACGGCGTCCTCCCGTGCTCCCCGCGTCACGGTGATCTGCCCGACCTACAATCGCTCCGAGGCCATCGTCCGCACACTGGATTCGGTCCGCGCCCAGTCGTTCTCCGACTGGGAGATGCTGGTCGTCTCGGACGGCAGCACGGACGACACGGACGAGTGGGTCCGCGAGGCGGCCGACGAGGACCCGCGCATCCGGCTCGTCCGTGCCGGGCGACACGGCCATCCCAGTGGCCCCCGGACGATCGGACTGGCCGAGGCCCGGGGAGAGATCGCCGCCTACCTCGACCATGACGACCGCTGGCGCCCGGATCATCTGGCCGTGGTGCTCGACGCCTTCGACAAGGGCGCCGATGTGGTGGCCACCGCATGCGAGCGCCGGGACTCCGCGGGGCGGCTGGTCTCCCGCTCCGGCATCCTCGAACTCTGCTGGCATCCGCAGATCCAGTTGCTGGGACCGGTTTTCGAACCCTCACGCGTGGCCCACCGCCTGCCGCTCGCCGCGGCGGCGGGTGGCTGGCGCACGGGCATCGGCCTGGAGGACTGGGACCTGTGGCTGCGCATGGCCGACACGGGTCTGCGTTTCACCACTCTCGACGAGCACACCGCGGTACTCCTCGACGACAGCGGAACACGCCGCCATCGCACGGCCCGGCGGCACCGTCTGACGCTCGCCGTGTTCGACGATGCCCGCGAGGCCCGTCGGGTGCTGGAGGAGGTGCGGTCCGAGCGGTACGAGGCCGCTTCCCGCGAGGCGTACCTGCGGGACAACATCGCCTGGTACCAGCAGATGTCCCTGACACCGGAGTTCGTCACCCCCCAAGGGTGGGCGGGCGATGTGAGGCCGGAGCTTGAGCGGCTGGCCGCCGCCCCGGACCTGGTCCTCTGGCCTGACCTGGTCGTCGTGCCGGAGGGGCGCCGCTTCGCGGTGGCCCAGATGCAGTGGTGTTCCACCCCCGAGCACGCCGCACGGATCACGGAACTGGTGGCGGAGGTCCAGCGGGAACAGCTCGGTCTGGTCACCCGTATCGCCGAGGGCCGATGCTGACCTTCGGGGGAGCCCCGCAGGGTCCCCCCGCAGGAACCCCGACGCCGAAGATCAGCACTTGGAGGGCGGTCGCCACATGATCGACGTCATGAGGACCCTTGAGCCCTCGTCGGGGCTGACGCGCGGATACCACCTGGCTCCACCCCAGGGGGCCGAAAGCCCGTTGTGGAACACGATCGTCGTCCTTCGGCCCGTGGTCGGTCTGGACGACGAGGACGTTCCGATGTCGGCGCGGGTGGTGGGGGCGGCGGGGCACGCGCGTGCCGACGCCCTGCTGCGCGGTGCCGGCGAGGCGGTGGAACGAGCGGCCCTGCACCCCTCGAACGCCCTTCCCGCCGTCCGCGGACGAGCCGCCGAACTGTCGGCCCCCACCCTTCCCTGGCACGGACCGGAGATGGCACTGGCCGCTCCGCAGGCGGCGGAGGCCGTACTCGACTGGCTGCCGGCGCGACGGCTGAGCGATGACAGCCCGGTTCTGGTACCCACGGGACTGATCGACTTCCCGTACACGGACACGGACACGGCCGCCTGGTTCGACGCCGGTCCGTCCTGCGCCGCCTCCGGTAGTTCGCCGTCGATGGCGTTGCGCTCGGCGCTGCTGGAGATGGTGGAACGGGACGCGATGCTGGTCGCCTGGGAGTGCGGTCTGCGACTGCCTTCCTGGACCGACCTCTCGGCTGCCACGCTCCCGCCCTGCGAAGCGGCCGAGCGGATGGCGAAGAAGGCGCTGTCCGCCCTGTGGGGCAAGGCACGGGACGAAGGAATCGAGCCTTGTCTGGCCAGGATTCCCACCGCGGTACCCGGCCTGTGGTGTGTGGTGGGCTCGCTGATCGATCCGGCGGAACGGCCCGGGGCGCTCGCCTCGGTCGGTCTGAAGGTGTCCGACCGGCCGTGGGCCGCGCTGCTCGGCGCCTTCCAGGAGGCGTGGCAGGTGCGGGCCTGCTTGAAGGCCGAGCAGGAGCGATCGTCCGGAGACGCTCCGCCCGCACCGCACGGGATCGCATCCGAGCCGGATCGGATCCGGTACATGGTTTCCCCGGCCGGAGTGTCCTCGCTCCGCGAGTGGGTGGCCGCTTTCGTACCGGCGGGGCCGCAGCCCGATCCCGTCCGGGTCCCGGACGAGACCGTGCTGGCGGCGGTGCTCGCGGACGGGGCCGACCCGGTGGCCGTGGACCTCACCGCGCGGTTGCCGGAACCACTGCGCGCCATGGGGTGGCAAGCGGTGAAGGTGGTGCCGGCGGGTTATCAGCACCTGCGGATGGACGAGAGGCACCAGTGGAGCCGGAATGCCTTCAGGCTGGCGACGGCGGAGGCTCGCACAGGATGCGAGGCGATGTACCCGGAAGGCTCTCCCCACCGTCCTCACCCCCTGCCGTGACAAGCGTCAGGGGGGCGTACCGACCTCCGCGCCGGGACGGTGCCGGGATGCTCCCGGATGAGCGCGGGCCGGAGTGGGCGTGGTGGAGTTCCGGTTCGACGTGTGAGCGGATGAAATGACACGACGTCGCTGACGCGGTAAATATGCAGGTCAGAAGGGGTCCATCTCTCCGGAGGCGGGCCCCTGGGCTTTTCCCGTGCTGGGTGGGTGCTGGGTTGGCCGATCGGGCATCAGTCGTTTCCCCTCTCGGGTGACACCACGAGTGGTACGTTATTAAGTACCACTTGTTGGGAGGGTCGGGTCGTGTCCATCACTGCGAGTGAAGCCCGCAAGGAACTGTTTCCGTTGATCAAGAAGGTCAACGAAAACCATGAGGCCATCGAGATCGTCTCCAAGCACGGCAATGCTGTGCTTGTCTCGGCCGAGGACTATGCGGCGCTGCGCGAAGGCTCCTACCTCCTGCGCTCGCCGGCGAACGCCCGGCGTCTGCTCAAGGCGTATGAGAACGCCCTGTCGCACATCAATGTGTCCGAGCGTGAGCTGATCGATCCCAAGTCGCCGGACGCAGGTGTGGGTGCCGGGTGAGGCTGGTCTTCGAGGATCAGGGCTGGGAGGACTACACATCCTGGCTCAAGAACGACCGCAAGATGCTGGCCCGGATCAACAAGCTCATCGAAGAGGTCAGGCGTGACCCCTTCACGGGCCTCGGCAAGCCGGAGCCGCTGAAGTATCACCTGCCTGGAGCCTGGTCGCGACGGATCGATGACGAGCATCGCCTTGTCTATCTGGTGACGGACAAGGAGATCGTCATCCTCGTTGCCCGGTATCACTACTGAGTGGCGCGGTCGGGCGCAGGTCATGTGTCGACGGCTCGCCGAGTTCGCTCGTGGCAGGCCGACGGCGTAGCCGATGCGTCTGCGGAGCGGCCCCCGCTGAAGGCCAGACCGAGCCCCTCCTCCACCTCGCCCAGGCCCGCGCCGCCACCAGCGAGGCGCCGTCGACCGCAAGCGTTCTCTCCGTAGCCGAGGGGAAGGAACCTCGAAGAGCCGACGCCTACCGGATCAGCTTCCGTCCTCGTCTCCGGTGGGGGGTTCGGCGGGCCGGTGCGGGCTGTGCGAGGGATCCCAGAGGTGTGGAGACGCCATGTCGTCCTCATTCGTCTCCCACTGCTCTCTGTTGCTTTTGTTCACGCTGCTCTCGGCCGCCCAAGGTGTGAATACGTCGCTGAACGGCGGACCTTCGGGGGCTGAGGAGTGGGGCGGCCATGGCCCTGCGGGGTCTGCCTGGCCCGGGGAGTCGCCCTCTGGCTCCTCGTCGGGAGCCAGCCCAAAGGCCTGCCTGATCTCCGCGGCGGCCTCGTGCAGCCCTTCCGCTTCCATGAACCGCATCACACGGTGTGCGAGCACCACATACCCGTCCATATCCGGTTTGAGGCCCACAGCCGTCAGCAACAGACGCAGCCGATCAGCGACCCCCACCTCCTCCTCGCGGTCGAACATCTCCCCTCCAGGGCCACCCTCGTCCCACAGCGTTCTCCCGGTAGTGTCCCCGGTCCTCGCGTCCACCGGAGGGACGAGCAGGTGGCGGAAGAGCTCGGACACCTCCTCGTCATTGGCCGCCGCCGCGATCTGTGCCAGCGGGCCGATCATCTGGACGGCCTTCTCGATCTCGTTCTCATGGCGGGCCAGCCACCACACCACCGCGCTGCCCGTGCTCTTGAGTACGTCGTCGCCGAGGTAGCGCCGCTTGTTGCGCTCGTGCTGGCGCTCGTACTCCCAGATCTCCTCGTCCTTGCGGAGATCGTTCAGCTTCCTCAGGCGCTCGCGGTCGGCGGGGGCGAGAGCCAACGTCACATCGGCCGCCAGAGCCTCCACGCGTTCATCCCGGTCCGGGAGCGGGACGCTCAACTCCCCGTCCAAGAGGTACTGCGCGAAGCTCGCCCGCGCGGGTTCCTCGTGGCGGACGACCTCTTGGGCCCGGCTCACGACCGAGGCGACGGCCAGGGCGGGGGAGGCGCCGTCGGAGCGGCCGGTGTGGTTGGGGACAGGCTTCCACCATACGGTGGCAGAGAAGAGGAAGTCGTAGCCGTCGGTCGCGCTCGGCAGCGCCGCTTCGATCACCCGTGTCTCCTGGTACGGCTCTTCCAGCGGCGGCGCGGGCTCCTCGGGCTCCTCGGGCTCGTACGGGCCGTCCGACGTGTGGCCACTGCTGAGGACCGTCATCACGAGCAGCAGGGAGCCCGAGGTCGTGACCATGGACAGGAAGCCCCACAACCACGCCGACCAGTGCTGGAGGTTTCCGAGCACAGCCGGTGCGAGGCCGCAGAGAGCAACGAACAACATGCTGGAAAAACGGCGTCTCATCGTGCCTCTTCCGCGGCTCGTGGTCCGGCGTCCGCACGCTCCGTGCGGCCGTACTGCACGTGGTCGATGCGCTGCCAGAAGCGGGCGGCGACCGATGCCCGGGACGGGTGGCGCGCGGACCTGGCCCAGCCGCATGCGATGGTGTAGAGGCGATGAAGTGCGGCCGTGCGGCTGCGTGTCGCCCCGACCATCACGTCCAGCGCCGTCATCTGTGTGCTGTCGCCCGCCACCGCGTTCAGCCAGCCGCTCACCAGCGGGTTCCACAGCTCCGTCGGCGGCTCGGAGAACACCGCTTCCCAACCGGCGGAGAGGTCCGGCCACGGGGGCGGGTCAGGCGCCCGCTCGCGCATCAATAGCTCGGTGAGCAGTTGGAGATGCGGCTCTGCCTTGTGCGGCTCCCGACGCACCCTGTCCCGCAGGCGGTCGATCAGCAGTCGGTAGAGCCGACCGTCATGGCCGACGAGATGGAGAAGCGCCTCACGGGCCTCGCGCGCCGCCTCCCCATGCCGTGCGGCGAGATAGTGCAGCCGTACGACCGCCTGATCCGGGTGCGTCGCACTGAGGTTCTGGACGCAGACTGTCGTCAGGACACGTGCGAGGCTGTCCGACAAGGGGCCCGATCTCGCGACGCACTCGCGTATCCGCTTGCGAAACCATCCCCCGAACCTCTCGTGACCGAGCCCGAATTCGAGGGCCGCTACGGCCAGCGGATTCGAGGGCGTTCCGGTCGCGCGGTCCGCCCAGCGCGTCGCGAGGGCGAAAAGGTGGTCGGGCCGTTCGGCGGCGAGGGCTCGCTCGCCGAAGCGGACGACCAGGTTCACCCGATCGTCTGTGGTCAGGCCGTGCAGCCCGGCGGCGCGGTCGATCCAGTCTCTGAGGTCGTCGCGTACTCCGGGGAAGTTCGCCCAGAAGTACGTCCGCACGGCGTCGGCGTAGGCGAGCCGTTCGAAGCGAAGCCGCGCATCCGGATCTCGCTCGATCCCGAGCCGCTCCAAACGCTTTCCGAAGTCCATCCGCCCAAGCTCGGTCGTCGCCTCCTCCTGGTGCCCCACCGTCTTCAGCAGACCGTGCCATGCCTCGTAGACGATGTCGGCGCGGACCTCCTCGAACATGGCCGTCGCGAGCAGCAGGGCTCGGTCAGGTGTGGTGTGGACCGCGGTCATCTGTCGGCCGACCTCGCCGGCACGGTCGGTCACCGCGTGCATTGCCTGGTCGAGCCAGCTCCCGAAGTCGGCGCCGAACCGCCCGCTGTCGCGGGCGGCTCTCACCAGTCCCGCGAGTCGCGCCAGTTCCCGCATGGGGGAGCGATCGCATAACTGCCGGAGGGCGGCGTTCCCCAGATCCGTGGTGCGAAAGGGCATCAGGTCCATGCGGAGGTGCCGGGTGACGACGGCGATGCCCCTCGGCCGTCGCAGTCTCACCGTGTGCGGTACGAGGTCCGCCGGGTGGGCGTGCTCCATGCCCCACGGCAGGACGACGACCATGTGGGCCCCCTTCTCCTGGACCTGTGACCGGTGGACGGCCAGGCGGCGCTGGGCCTTGCGATACGCCTCCTCGTCGGCGATTCCGGAGAGGTCGAGGAGGAAACGGTCCCCTCTGCCGGGAGCGAGACGGTTCTCGTCCTCACTCGTGATGGGAAGCTCCTCGAACCGGATACTCTCCTCGCCGGTACCTCCTTCCTCACTGAACCCATGCAGCAACATGATCGCCGCGGCACGGCGGCCACTGCCGGGCTGCGCCTCCAGCAGCACCATCGATCCGGGCTTCTCCAGACGGCGGGCGGCGATGCGGTAGCCCACCGGCGGAACGAATCGGTCGGCCAGGCGCACCCGGTCCTCACGGGTGATCCGGAGAGACTCGACCCCTTTACGAATCATCCAGTCCGCGCTGATTCCGTAGAAGACGTACTGGTGCCCTGCGCCGTTGTTCACCGGGCCACGCGGATCGTTGACGGTGACGCGGTCCTGCTCAGTCATCGCCCTTCGTCCGAGCGCCGACGCTCGTGCTCGAAGCGCTGGTGGACCGTACCGCTGTTGTCGCCCGCCGTGAACTGGACCCCGGTGTTGTCGCCCTCGAAGTGAGGCGCGTTGTACTGATGGCCCGGACCGGTGTTCACGGGCCCCTGCGGCTCGTTGACGAAGGTGCCGGAAAGGTCTCCGTTCAGGTTTCCGATGCCGCCGCGCACGCGCTGCTCGACATCGCGTGTCCGCATCCTGTTGCGCTCGGTGCTCCTGGCCGACGTGGGGGCCGCCGCCTCTGTCCGCTCCCGCGCCGCACGGGCGTCCTTGTCCGCCGTACCGAGTTCGGGAAGGAGCCGGGCCAGGGCGTCGCCGAGTGTCCTCAGGTCCGATCCGGCGTTGCGGTGGTCGAACCGCCGGTACTGGCAGTCCGCCAGCTCCAGCAGATCGTCCGGGAGGGCGGCGCGGTCGATCCACGTGGTCTTTCCGACGAGCACGGGGATCACCAGGACCCCGCGGTCGAGCGCGGTCTGGATCTCGCGACGGGTCCAGTCCTGCTCGGCTTCGATGGCGGGGCGCCCGTCGGCCCCCCGTACCTCGGCCCAACGTGGGCCGATCACCGCGAGAAGAGCCTGGCACTCCTCTACTGCTTTGACCAATTCGCCCGGGAAGCGGTGGCCGGGCTCGATCGAGTTGCTGGCGAAGAAAATCCGCTCGTCGCCGAATCGGCGGGAGAGTTCCCGAGCGACCATGGTCGCCGTGGACTCCTCGTCGCCTGTGCGGTAGTTGACGAAGACGTGGGGCATGAAGGTTCCCTTCGTGAGAGGTAGACGGGTGAACGAGCGCGGCGCTGTGGACTGAGGGGTTCGGTCCGCTCGGGCCATGAGGTCCCAGCCGTGCGACGGCATGGTGCATCCACGGGAGGGCGTGCGAGGGAGGGCTCACTGCCTAGTGCGTCACCGGTCGCGGTCAGCTCGAAGGAGCCGGGTGTGATGCGGCGCGCCGAGTGGCTATCCAGAGGGTCCTGCCGGAGAACCGGGGAAACCGGTGAGCTGGGCGGCTTGAGGTTGGCTCGGTGGAGGAGTGAGCGCCGGGTCCGTAGGGCTTTCAGTCGTGCGCGGGGGCGAGTACGCGTGCCAACGCGGGCTGTAGATCACGTACGGCGCGGCTGCTTCGGAAGCGGGAGAGTTCCCGTGCGAGACGCCGGACATCGCTGTTCACCGTCGCCGACGGAACAGCAGGCATCACGCCGAGCAGCTCAGAGGCGATCGTGCATGCTTGCTCGACCTCTCCGGAAGCGGCGTGGGCCAGGGACCTGCGGAAGCCATACCTGGTGCGGGTGCGCAGCGCGTGTGGTGGCAGGCGGAGGCACTCCCGGTCGAGTAGCTCCGCGGCGGCCTTGGGGCGACCGAGGTCGTGCAGGCACCAGCCGGTCGACATCGCCGCCGGATCGCTCACATGGGAGGTACCGATCACGGGCTCGCCGCCGCTGCGGGCGTCGTCGCTCGCGAGGAGTTCCCGCGCCCTTTCGAGGCTGCGCAGGCAGTCGATTTCGTTGCCGTCGAGCGCGTGCCCTTGGGCCTCCCGTTGGGCTGCGAGTCCCCGGATGCGCGGCGGAAGTTCGCTGCTCTGGGCGCGGCGGGCCAGAGTGACGGTGCCGGCGGCGTCCCCGCCGTACATAGTGACCAGGGCGCGTCGTACCAGTGCGTAGGAACCGAGGTACGGATCACCCCCGGCGCGTGCCAGTTCGGCGGCCTCGCCCGTCCAGCCGAGTGCCGCGTCATTGTTCCCGGCCTCTTGGGCCATCCAGCCGGTGAACTCCGCGAACCGTGAGGCGAGCAGGAGTGCGGGAGCCCGGGAAGCGGACCGGGCGTCTGAGGCCAGCCCGGCGACCACGTGGGTCTGCGTCTCCAGCAGGGGCAGCAGGACCCCGGGCGCGGTGGACTGGCCGAGCTTTCGTAGCTGGTCGAACTGCGTGCGGAAGGAGGACAGGAGGGGATCAGTGGCGGGGGAGACCGCCTGGCTGCCGAGCTTCAGCCCGAGGTCGATCAGTACTCCCGTACTCGCCGAGAGGACCGCCCGGCGCCCGACGAGCGGGCGGCTCGGACGGGCAGGAGGTTCGGAGGCGCCCGATTCCGGTTCCGAGTCCGTCTCGGGAGGGGTGACGAGGTGCTGCAGCTCGCCGTCTGCGCCGAGGAAGGCGTCGCACCGCCGGGCCAGCTCGGGTGATGCGGCACGCTGCCCACGTTCGACCTTGCTGAGGTGTCCCTTGTCGTAATTGAGCGCCACGGAGAACTCGGTCAGAGTCAGCCCCGCTTCCACTCGTAGGCGGCGAAGTTCGGGGCCGAAACGTAAAGTCGTGCTCATCATCAACCTCCCCTTGAACAGGGTCTACGAGGATCGTCCGTCTTCATGGAGAGCCGTCATCCGACGACCATCGAGCGATACGAAACCCGACGGTGAACACCCGCTGTGACGGCGTCGCTTCGCTTCGCATCCGAGAGGGAGTCTGGCACGACGGGTGCGTGGACAACCGTGGTTCGGCGTCGTTGCCTGTTGCCTCTTTCTGCGCCGGGTGCGGTCAGTGCTTCGGCGGACGTGTCCGGCAGCCCCATCCCTTCATGGGCAGCGCAGCCCCTGGGGTCCTAGAAAAGGCTCCTCTCCGCCCCCGGCAGTCTGTGCCACAGGTCCAGCCAGTCGGGGAGGAGGAAGAGGGGGCGGGTCAGGACGAGGTCGCCGGCTCGTTGGGGGCGGAGGGCGAGGCCCAGTTCGGCGAAGACCGGGTCGGCGGTGGGGGTGCGCATCAGGCTGCCGGGGCGTGGTGTCGTGCGGTGGACGAGCCAGTTCTCCACGTGGGAGGGCGTGCAGCCGGTCAGCGGGGCCGCGTACAGCCTCACCTGGGGGCCCGTGAGGGCGTCCACGGCCACGCAGCCCAGGCGGTCGTTCCGGAAGAGGGCCCTGATGCCGTGGCCGGGGAAGTCCGCGTGGTCGAGGCGTCGGACTTCGCCGTGGTGGGCGGCCAGCGAGCCTGCCGGCCGTTCGCCGAGGGCGCCCGCGACCTCCGTCAGGGTCATGCCGAAGTGCAGCGGGCCGACTCCTCCGTACGGGGTGAACGTCCACTCGGCCCGTTCCTCCTCCCGGGCGATCCGCCAGGGGCCCCGGTACCCCGGTTCGCTTCCCGGCGCGGCCACCGGCGGCTCCGGCACCGGGGCGCCCGGTGCCGGGCGGGCGGGTGCCGGGCGGGCCCGGTGCTCCGGTGCCGCGGTGCCTCCCGGGTGGCCGGTCGGCTGCTTTCGGTCCTCCCCGCCGGGGGCGCCGTCGTCCTCGCCCCAGGCCGTCAGCCGCTCCCGGGCGATCCATCGGTAGTACGAGTCCGCGCTCACGGCCAGGACCGTGCGGACGGCGGGCGCGTACCGGGGGGCGTACGAGGCGAGGGCGGGGTCCGCGAGGAGGAGCGCGACCGTCGCGAGCGCGGCCTCCCTCACCTGCGGATCCGGGTCCTCGCAGAAGGCCGCGACCCGGTCGTGGAGCACGCGTCGCGCCGTGTGGGCCGCGGTGAGCGGATCTCGCGCCGCCTCCGCGCCGGTCCCGGCGCCGGCCCCCGCATCGGCTTCCAGGCGGGCGATGTCGGCGAACGACGCCAGCCAGTCGAGCAGTTCGGCGCGGAGTGATCGTCGGCCCGAGCCGCGTCGCCAGCGGTCCTCGGCGAGGGTGCGGGGGTCTTCGAGCAGCCGGGCCACCGCCAGGGCCGCCGATGTGGTCGCCGGGGACGTCCGTCGTTCGTCGAGGAGCAGTCGGTACAGGTCGCCCACCGCCCGTACCCGACGGGAGGGGGCCGCTGCCAGCACACCCGCGATGATGTCCGGTGTGTCCGGTCTGTACGCGGAGCCCGTGCCGGAGTCGGTGGAGGCCTGCGGAGGATCCGGGGGCGTCTCGTTGATCACGGCCGCAGTCTTTCAGCCGGTTCCCCGTCGATCGGCGGGCCGCGCGGGGTCATCGGCGAACCCGAGCCGGGAAGGGGTGGGGGAGGGCGCCCTGTACGGCCGGTCCCCCGGAGGCCCCGTTGCCTCTCACCGGCCGCCGCCCCCGTGTTCCGAGGGCCGGGCGATCAGACCAGGATGGTCGTCGACCAGGGCACCGCCGCGTTCCAGCCGGGCCAGAGGCTCTCCGGTTCGGCGCGGGCGGTCAGGACGACCAACAGGGGTGTCCGGCCCGCCAGCTGGATCGTCTCGGCTATGCAGGCGGGGACGGCGTCGCCGAAGCGGTGCAGGTTCTCGGCGACCACCACCAGGGGGCTGTGCGGGGTCGAACGGCGCAGGGCGGCGCGCAGGTCGTCGGCGAGGGCGGCCCCGTCCGGGCCGGTGCGGACGTTCCACACGGTGGCCTGGCCGTCCCGGCGGAGCCTGTCCGTGAGTTCGGAGAGGAGCCAGCCCTGTCCCTCGCCGGTGTTCCCGGCGAGCGTGACGACGTGCGGGCGCTGCTGGCGCTGCACCAGGGCCAACAGGGCGAACAGGAGATCGAGTTCGGGGTCGGAGGGGGCGTTGAAGCCGAGTTCGCGGGCGGCGTTGCCCTCCGAAGGGAGCAGGGCGGGGTCCTGCTGGATGATCGCCTGGTGCAACTCCCGTACCTCACGGCTGGGCTGGACGCCGAAGTCCCTGGTCAGCTGCTGCTGGAGCCGCTCGTAGGCGCGCAGTGCCTCGGCCTGGTGGCCCGCCCGGTAGAGGGCGAGCATGAGGAGCTGGCAGGAGCGTTCCCGGGCGGGTTCGGCGGCGGTCGCGGCCTCCAGGCAGTTGATCACCTTGAAGTGCTGTCCGTTGCGGAGCTGGGCGTCCCAGAAGTCTTCGAGGGCGGCGGTCCTCGCGCTGTCCGCCGCCGCCAACTGGGGCCAGTCGATGCCGGACGCGGCGAGTTCCTGTCCGGCGCGGCCACGCCAGAGCCGGAGCGCGGCGCGCAGGGTGCGGGCGGCGCTCTCGGGCTGTCCGGCGGCCAGCGCGTCGTGGCCCTGGGCGGCGAGGACCCGGAACCGGGCCAGGTCCAGGGCTTCCGGGGCCAGTCGCAGCATGTAGCCGGGGGCCTTGTTGACCAGGGACGCGACCTGGGCGGGCACGCCGCCGCGGGCCAGCACCCCGCGCAGCGCCGAGATCGTGTTCTGTAGCACCTTGCGCGCCGTCGCCGGGGCGTCCCCGGCGGGCCACAGGGCCTGCATGAGGTCGCTGGTGGCGACCACCTGGTTGGCGTGGAGGAGCAGGAAGGCGAGGACGGCGCGCTGGTTCATGCCGCGCAGCGGCAGGGGGCCGGTGGAGGTGACGATCTCCAGCGGCCCGAGAATCCGGAAGGAGACTTCCGGCCCTTCGGGGGGTCCGGGCCGGGACTTTCCCGACGCGCCGGCCCGTATGAGTCCCGGGCTCTGCGAGCCGGGCTGGGCCGCCGTGCGCGGCCTGCGGGCCGCCGCCGGGCCTCGGGCGGTCGTGCGCGGCATCGTCTGGTTGAGCATGATGACCCCCGTATCCCACTGCTGCCGGGCGAAGGCACGGCCGGCCGTGGCGCGGCTCGGTCGCGTGCCTTCGCTCTTCCTGGGGGTATTGGTGAACCGACCCGGGGTTCCGGCACGCGGACCCATACGGGTGCGACGTGGCCGCCCCCCGGTCAGCCACCTCTATTCGTCCTCGGCACGAGACTAAGGGCGATGAAAGGAATTTCGTCGACGCTATCAGCAAGCCCGATGGCGTCGCCGTTTGATTACCGAGGTGTGGTCGTCAGTCCCATGACGTCCCGTACCTCGGTGCTGTTTTCGGCCACTTCGCGCAGTACCGCGTCCATGGTGGTCGCGGACTGCGAGAAAAGCTCGCGGCCGGACTGTGTGAGCCTGACGTGGAATCCTCTCTTGTCGGTGGGGCAGGGCTTGCGTTCGGCGTAGCCGCCGCCGACCATCTGGGCCAGAAGGCGGGAGACCTGAGGCTGGCTGCGGGACGCGCGCGAACTCAGTTCGCCCGCCCGGATCCAGCCATCCTCGCCTTCCTCATGCGCCATTACGTCCATGATCTCGAAGGCGCTGGCGCACAGGCCGTGGTTCTCGGACAGTGCGCGCTCGGCCGCGTTGTTGATCTCCGCGCAGGCGCGGGTCACGGCCACCCAACGTTCGGTCAGAGCTGTTGTCGTCACGCTCCTCATCGTAGGTTCGGCATCAGCCCCTTGTCTATGCATGCGTATGCATGTACTGTCAGCGGCAGGTCGATGCATTCGAATAAATCTTCATGTACCCCGAAGGAGACACGGTGACCGAGCAGGCGTTAGCGCCCCACCCGGCCGATCAGGGCGTAGAGCAGTCGCCCGCGCAGGCCCCCGCCAAGGCCCCCTGGACCGCCCTCGTGGTGGTCGGCGTCGCCCAGCTGATGGTCATGCTGGACTCGACGGTCGTGAACGTGGCGCTCCCCTCCATCGGAGCCCAGCTGCCCGCCGACCAGACGGCCATGCAGTGGACCATCAGCGCGTACGTCCTGATGCTCGGCAGCCTGCTGCTCTTCGGCGGCCGGGTCTCGGACGTCTTCGGCCGCCGGCGCACCTTCGTCACCGGTCTCTCCGGCTTCGCCCTCGCCTCCGTGCTCTGCGGCATCGCGGGCAACCAGGAACTGCTCGTGGCCGGCCGGGCCATCCAGGGCGCGGGAGCGGCCCTGCTCTCCGCGGCGGCCCTCTCCATCATCCTGGCGGTCTACCAGGACGAAGGGCAGCGCAAGATCGCGCTCACCGCCTGGAGCGGTCTCGGCGTCATCGGCGCCACCATCGGTGTCGTGCTCGGCGGTCTGATCGTCACGGCCATCAGCTGGCGCTGGGCCTTCCTGATCAACATCCCCATCTGCATCGCCGCCCTGATCGGCGCCCTGCGCAGTATGCCCGCCCTCCGCGCGAGCAGCGGCCGCAAGCTCCGCCTGCCCTCGGCCCTCGTCTCCACCGCCGGACTCGCCGCCCTGTCCTTCGGCCTCATCCGTCTGCACGAGGGCTTCGGCGACCGGAACGCCTGGATCAGCATCGGCGCCGCCGTCCTCCTCCTCGCCGCCGTGACCTTCATGGAGGTCGGCCAGGCCGACCCGCTGCTCCCGCTCCACCTGCTCCGCAAGCCCACCTACTGGCTGTCCAGCGTCGGCCTCCTCCTGGTGGCCAGTGTGATGATCAGCAGCTCCTACCTGGCCAGCATGTACTTCCAGCAGGCCCACGGCATGAGCGCCTTCGTCACCGGACTCTCGCTGCTCCCCATGGGCCTCGCCGCCCTCGTCGTCGCCCTGGTCGCACCGTCCCTCGCGAACGCCCTCGGACTCGGCGGCATGTACGTCACCGGAGCCGTGCTCCAGCTGATCGGCACCGGCATCCTGGCGACCGGCACCGGCAGCGTCCCGCTGACCATCGTCGCCCTGGCCGTCATCGGCGCCGGTCTGCCCGCCTGCTTCGTCCCGCTCTTCGGCATCGGCACCTCCCACGTCAAGCTGGAGGAGTCCGGGGTGGGCTCCGGCCTCCTGAACACCTTCAACGAGACCGGCGCCGCCCTCGGCATCGCCGTCATCGGCACCATCCTCGCGACCTCGGTCGACGGGAGCCTCGAAAAGGGCGACTCGGTCGGGACCGCGACCACCGCGGGTGTCGGCGACGGCTTCCTGGCCCTGGCCATCTGCTCCGCCATCGCCATCGTGATCGCCTTCGTCCTGCGCTCGCTGACCCGCACCCCCCAGGGCGCCGACGCCTGACCGACCTCCCCGGAACGCCGCCGGGCCGACCCGCCCGGCGACGCTCCACCGGCGACCGGCCGGCACGACCCGGCCGCCGGTCGGGACCACCACACGACTCCCCCTCCCGAACGTGGGCTTGCAGCCGCTCCGGCCGCAAGCCCACTTCGCGTTTCCCGGGGCGAACGCGCCACCCGGGGGATGTTCCGAGCGCGACCGCCGGGGGAGTACGGACACGGCCCCTGGGTGGGTACGGACACGGCCTCCGGAGGCGTACGGGCGCGGCCCCCGGAGGCTGTGCGTGCCGCCCCGGAGCCGTACGCCCGCCGCCCCGGAGCCGTACGCGCGTGCCCCCTCCGGCCACACCTCCCGCCCCCCTTCCGGCCACCAATGGACGGCTGATTACCGCTCGCTGGATTGCGCGTTCCACTCCCGTGGAAGGGGAATTGAATTCATGGACAGGGTCGCCGGGCGGTCTGTAGGTTAACAATCAACTGCTTGTCCGGTGCGGCGAAAGAAGAAGCCCGACGGGATGCGTCCGGGTCGAATTCGAATCGACCCGCATTTCGTACGGAATCGTTCCCGTCATTCATTTCCGTCGGGTTCGCGAGAAATTCAACACCTGCACGGCAGCCGGTATTCATCCGTGATTCCGCCCTCAAGCGCGAAGGAATTCGCATGGCCATCTCGCCCGAAGAGCTTCCGAACACGCTGTCCGCGGCCGCGAAGGCCGCCCCCGCCTGGCAGGCCGCGGGCGCCACCGTCCGCTTCGTGCTCTCCGAGCCCGCCGCCGACCTCACCCTCGACCCCGCGGGAGAGCTGACCGACGCGGAGCCGACGCACGTCCTGCGCATCAGCTACCCGGACCTCGACGACCTCGCCGCCGGCCGCCGCACCTTCCTGCGGACCGTCACCAGCCGCCGCGTCTCCTCGCACGGACCGGTCATGCAGACGTTCGCCGTCGGGCAGGCCCTGACGACCTTCGCCCTTCCGCGCTGAACGCCCCAGACAAGGAATCCCCATGACGTACACCCACAACCCGGCCGCCCACCCGCTGCTCGACTCCTACGAGTCCGGCGTCCTCGACCAGGTCGTCGCCTTCGCCCGTGACGAGGTCGCCCCCGGCGCCGCCGAGCGCGACCGCATCGAGAAGGGCCAGATCGACTGGGACACCGTCCGCAAGGGCCACGCCCTCGGCCTGCTGCGCATGGCCATCCCGCGCGACTTCGGCGGCCTCGGCCTGAGCCAGCTCGCCCTCGCCCTGACCCTGGAGGAACTGGCCGCCGCCGACCCCGGCATGGCGCTCGTCTTCGGCGCCACCGGCCTCTTCCAGACCCCGCTTCTGATCTGCGGCAACCCCGAACTCCAGGGCAAGTACCTGCCCGCCTTCCTCGGCCCGGAGCCGGTCCTCGCCTGCAACGCGGTCGCCGAGGAGAAGAACGGCACCGACCTCGTCCTTCCCCAGCAGGTGCCGCACGCCCAGGACATGACGATCGCCCGCCGTTCCGGCAGCGAGTACCTGCTCACCGGCACCAAGCGCTACATCACCAACGCCCCGGTCGCCACCTACGCCACGGTCATGGCCAACCTCGACGAGGGGCCCGGCTCCACCGGCCTGACCTGCTTCGTCACCGAACTGGAGCAGGACGGCGTCACCCGAGGCGAGATCCACGACAAGGTCGGCTACCGCACCGCCCCCGCCGGCGAACTGATCCTCGACAACGCCCGGGTGCCCGAGGAGAACGTCATCGGCGACGAGCGCGGCGGCTGGGACCTCAACGTCGCCATCGGCAACATCACCCGCGTCACCTGCGCGGCCGTCGCCACCGGCATCGCCCGCCACGCCCTCGACCGCGCCGTCGAGTGGGCCGGTACCCGCCGACAGGGCGGCCGGCTGCTCTTCGAGCACCAGATGTCCGCCCGCAAGCTCGCCGACATGTCCGCCCGGGTCTCCGCCGCGCGCGCCCTCTACCTGGACGCCGTCCTGAAGGCCGACACCGTCATCCCCACCCCGGCCTACGAGCCCGCCGTCGCCAAGCTGGTCGCCGACCGCGCCGCCATCGACAACGCCGACGCCGCCATGAGCCTCATCGGCGCCGCCGCCTTCCAGCGCGAGGACGGCATGGACCGGATCCTGCGCGACGCCTACGGCCCCCGCATCTACGAGGGCAGCCCCGAGGCGCTCGCCCTCGTCATCACCGGCGAGCTGTTCGGTGTCCCGGAGGTCCGGTGACCACCGCCGCCCCCCTGCGCCCCACCACACCCGACTCCTACCGCGAGCGGGTGCTGCGGGCCGCCGCCGACACCCGGCTGCCCGACCTCGACGCCCTGGTCGACGGCGAGCCGCTGTTCCGCTCCACCAGCCCCGAGGGACTGCTGACCCTCACCGTGCGGGGCGCGCAACTGCCCGCCGCCTACCTCGACGACGTCTACCGCTTCCGCCTCGCCCAGTACCTCAAGCGCGGCTGGATCGACGAGGACCTCGCCGCCGCCGCCGGCCTCGCCGTCGAGCCGTACGACACCCACGCCCTGGAGGACCAGCACACCCTGGTCGTGGAGACGGAGACCGGGATCCTGCGGGGCTACGGCACCCTGGCCCGCACCCGCAGCCCCGAGCACACGCTCCTCGGGGACGACACCCACCTGCCGTTCGTCGTCGAACGCGACTACGGACTGCGGCTCGCCGACGAACTCGGCGCCACCACCCCCTCGAACCGGGTGTGGGAGGGCAAGCGGCTCATGCGCGACTACGCCATGGAACGCTCGCAGGCCGCCGTGTCCGTTCCCTGGTGGGTCTACCGGGGCTGGGCCGAGGGCTGTCTGAAGGCCCTGGCGGAGGAGGGCGCGGCGATCGTCGGCGACGGAAAGCCGAACGGAGCCATCCTCCAGCTGTCCCTGCTCGGCTTCCACGCCCGGACCCTCGACGTACCGGCCCTCGCCGTCGACCCCGGCGACCTCTTCGCACCGATGTGGGACCAGCAGCAGCGCTCGTACCCCTTCGTCCTCACCGGCTCGGACGCGCTCCGGCCCACCCTGGACCACCTCGACGCGGTCCTCGCGTCCGGGACGCCCGGGTCGGTCGCGGCCCGGCTGACCGCCTTCCGGGAGGCCAGGGCATGAGCCGGCACACGGACCAGGGCAGCCCGCCCGACGTGGGCACCCCCGAGGAGGCCCGCGAACTCGCGGAGGAGACCTATTACGCCTCCCTCACCCAGCGCAACCGGGGCCTCATCCCCGCCGCGCTCCAGGAGCAGATCCGGCACACCCCCCTGCTCATCGCGGGCTGCGGCTCCATCGGCGGGGCCACCGTCCAGCCGCTCGGCCGCATGGGATACCGGGACTTCGTCCTCGCGGACGTCGGCACCTACGAACTGAACAACCTCAACCGGCAGCACGCCACCGTCGACGACCTGGGCCGCAACAAGGCCGAGGTGGGCGCCGACGCCCTGCGCGCCATCAACCCGCACGTCAAGGCCGAGGTGGTGCCCGTGGGCATCACCCGGGAGAACGTCCGGGAACTCGTCCGGCGGGCCGAGATCATCGTCGACGGAGTCGACGTGACCACCCCGTCCGGGCTGCGGGCCAAGATCGCCCTGCACCAGGAGGCCTGCCGCCAGCGCAAGCCGCTGGTCACCGGCTGGGACATGGCGGGCATGCTCGCGGCCCAGTGCTTCGACTACCGGCTGGTCCGGCGGATCTTCGACGGGCAGCTGCTGGCCGAGGACGCCGACGTGCTGAGCACCTGGGAAGTGATCTTCCGCATCGCCCCCCGGTCGCACATCCCGGGCGAGATGTACCGCGAACTCCGCCAGGGCCTCGGCCGCCCCGACTACAGCGTGCCGCAGCTCACCGAGGCGGCGACCCAGTTCGGCTCGCTCGCCGTCCACATGGTCAACCAGCTGGTGGCGGGCGAGGACGTACCGCGCACGGTCGCCGTCGACGTCCACCACATCGCCCTGACCCCCGGACGCCGGGTCATGGACCGGGTCACCCGCCACTGGGAGAAGGCCCGCTTCCTCAACAACCTGCCGCGCGAGCAGGCCTGGCGCGGATTCAGCCCCGCCGCCGTCTACCGGCTCAGCCGCCGTCCCGCGCCGGCCGCGTAATCGTGCCCCGCCCAGGCGACGACCACACCGCCGTGCCCCGCCCAGGCGACGACCGCCCGGCCCGCCGATCGCCCGTCGACGGCAGCTCCCCAGCACGCGGCACGACCCGCAGAAAGGAAAGCACCACATGAGAAAAGAATTCGCGTACGTCGACGCGCGTACGACCGGAATCGTGCTGAGCGAGACCGAGTCCGGCATCCTGGAGGCCGCCGCGCTGCGGCTGGCCGCCCAGTACACGGACAGCTCCCTGCACAACACCGACCTCCTGCACGCCGTGGAACTCGCGGCCGCCGCACTGCCGAGCGAGGTCCGGCGCGCGCTCATCTCCTTCCGGGACGAGGGCAACACCAGCGGCACCCTCCTGCTGCGCGGGCTTCCGCTGGGCAGCCTGCCGGCCACCCCGGACCGGCCCGAGGACGAACCGGAGTGGACCTCGGTCTCCGTGGCGACCCTCGCCCAGCTGATGGTGATGTCCGTCCTGGGCCGCGCCATCTCGTACAGCGACGAGAAGAACGGCAACCTCGTCCAGGACGTCAGCCCCAAGCGCGGCGCCGAGCAGCGCCAGGAGAACAGCGGCTCCATCCTCCTCGAACTGCACACCGAGGACGGTTTCCATCCCGCCGCCCCGCACTTCCTGAGCCTGATCTGCCTGCGCGGCGACCGCGACGGGATCGCCGCCACCGTGACCGGCGGCATCGGCGACGTCCTGCCGGAACTCGACGCGAGGACCGTCGCCACCCTGCGCCGACCGGAGTTCCGGACGAAGTTCAGCACGTCCTTCGTCCACGACACCGACGAGGAGGTCCTCGCCCCGGCCGCCCCGGTGCTCTCCGGCACGGAGACCAACCCGGACCTGCGGGTGGACTTCCACGGCACGGTCGGCACCACCCCCGCCGCGCGGGCGGCCCTCGCTGCCCTTGAGGACGCCGTCCTCGGCTCCCTGCGCGGGATCGTCCTCGAACCCGGCGAGCTGATCATCCTCGACAACCGGCGTACGGTGCACGGCCGTACGGGATTCAACCCGCGCTACGACGGCGCGGACCGCTGGCTGCGCCGCTCCTTCGCCCTGGCCGACCTGCGCCCGGTCCTCGACGACCTCGGCGAGGGCCGCAGCCACAACGCGATCACCGCGGGACAGATGGCTCCCGGGCTCGCCGCGGCGGCCTGACGGCCCCCGGGCCCGAGCCCGCGCCGGGCGGCCACACCCCGCGCCCGCGCGCCGACCCCTCGCCCAGCCCCTCCGACCCTCGCCCCACCCCCCCCCCCCCCCCCCCCCCCCCCCCCCCCCCCCCCCCCCCCCCCCCCCCCCCCCCCCCCCCCCCCCCCCCCGCCACCCCCCCCCCCCCCCCCCCCCCCCCCCCCCCCCCCCCCCCCCCCCCCCCCCCCCCCCGCCGCCCCCCCCCGCCCCCCCCCCCCGCCCCCCCCCCCCCCC